>CALVWV010000013.1 GCA_944368065.1 uncultured Clostridia bacterium
ACTATAAGGCAACGGCTCCCACGCTTGTGGAGTGCCCTCATTGCCATTCCATGATGCAGGCGCACAGGGTTTGCGGCAACTGCGGTTACTATGATAAGACTGAAGTCGTAGCCGAAAAGGTAAAGAAAAACTAAGCATTTTATAGTTCGTACTTTACGGCGGGCTGCTTTTTAAAGGCAGCCCGCTTTGGCGTTCGCAAATTTATTTTGCGGACGCCTTATTTTTTTCCGCGCTGCATATTCTGAGCAATCTATAAACTACAGACTGTCTATGTTTATGCCTGCGGCGGCACATTGAAATTTTTAGTTTTCTGTTTTCATAATATTTACCATGTTTAATTTTGTGCCGAATTTGCCGTTCAACATGTTGACAAAAAAATCTTGCGGGGGTATAATTAAATCATACTAAAAAGATAGGAATTATGCAGAGGTAAGTGTGAACAAAACATATGTCATAACCGGCATGACGTGTTCGGCGTGTTCTTCGGGCATCGAACGCGTCGTCGGAAAAATGGAGGGAGTGAGCAAAGTCGAAGTCAGCCTTATGGGCAAGTGCATGACTGTGGATTTTGATGAAAGCATTGTTTCAGAACAGGCTGTATTTGATGCTGTAAAGTCCCTCGGCTACGGAATTTATCACGAAGGCGAACAACCACAGGGAAAAGAGAAGGCGCAGGATAAGCAGCTTTTTGTAAGGTTTATCATATCGCTTTGCATACTCGTGCCTCTTTTGTATGTTTCGATGGGGCATATGGTATCGCTGCCGCTCCCGAAATTTATCAATCCCGAGTTTTATCCCCAGTGGTTTGCGCTTTACCAATGCATACTTACGGCGGCGGTAATAGGTGTCAACTATAAATTCTTTACAAGCGGAGTCAAGGCGCTCATAAAAAAAGTGCCCAACATGGATACGCTGGTATCGCTTGGCGCGGGTGTTTCCTTCATTTATTCGCTCATAATGACTGTGCTGATATTCGTCCGTTCAGGCGAAGCGGCAGCGCATGAATATGCTATGAACCTTTACTTTGAGTCGGCGGCTACAATTCTTACGCTTGTGACGGTGGGAAAATGGCTTGAGGAGAAGTCCAAACGCCGCACGGGCAGCGAAATTGAAAAACTTTTGAAACTTGCGCCCGACAAAGTAACCAAAGAGGTTGACGGCGAGCAGATAATAGTGCCTGTATCGCAGGTTGCGGTCGGCGATATAATAGTGGTAAAGCAGGGCGAATATATCCCTGTCGACGGCGTCATAACAGAGGGCAGTTCGTTTGTGGACAAATCGGCGGTCACGGGCGAAAGCCTTCCTGTAGAAGTTACGATCGGCGATGTCGTCACTTCCGCGGCGCTCAACAAAAGCGGCGTGATAAAGATCCGCGCGCAGAAGATAGGCGCAGATACAACTCTTTCAAAAATAGTAAAGATGGTGCGCGAGGCGGGCGCGTCCAAACCGCCCATACAGAAATTTGCCGATAAAGTTGCGGGCGTGTTCGTGCCCGTGGTTACGGCTGTAGCGCTCATAACCTTTGCCGTATGGCTTATAATCGACGGCGCGTTTGTGCCCGAACACTGCGTCACTTATGCAATAAGCGTGCTTGTGGTTTCCTGCCCCTGCGCGCTCGGGCTCGCAACGCCTGTCGCCATTATGACGGCAACGGGCAAGGCGGCTTCGCTCGGCATATTGTATAAAGACGCCGAAAGTCTGCAAAAGGTCTGCGACGTGAATGCCGTGCTGTTAGACAAGACGGCTACGCTTACAGAAGGCAAGCCGCGCGTGACGGACGTAGTAACGTTCGGCATGGCAAAGGAAAAGGCGCTTCACATTGCGGGCGGAATAGAAAAGAATTCCAATCACCCGCTTGCAAAGTGCATAACCGACTATGCTGGCGGCGGAGCTAAGACGCAGACTTTTACCTATCACGTAGGCAAAGGCGCCGAAGCTGAAGTTGAAGGCGTAAGATATCTTTTAGGCAATGAAAAGCTTGTTTCCGCCGTAAAATTGGGCGGGGACGTCAGGCGCGAGGCTGCGCAGCTTTCAAAACAGGGCAAAACTGTTATTTACCTTGCGGACGAAGATAAAGTGGTTGCGCTTATTGCCGTAGCCGATACTCTTAAAGAGGGCAGCAAAGAAGCCGTTGAACTCCTTAAAGAAAGAAAAGTCCGCGTAGCCATGCTTACCGGCGATGAAAAGAATACCGCTGCGGCTATAGCGAAGAGCGTCGGCATTGAGGATTTCATGTCAGACGTCATGCCGGAAGATAAGCTCCGCGCGGTTACAAATCTTCAGCAGGTCGGCGGTTTTGTAGCCATGGTCGGCGACGGCATCAACGATTCTCCCGCGTTGAAGCAGGCGGACGTAGGCATTGCCATAGGCAGCGGCACGGACGTCGCCATAGACTCCGCAGATGTAGTGCTCGTGAGCGAGGACCTGCGCACGTTGGATGATATGTTCGAGCTTTCAAAGGCTACCGTGCGCAACATAAAGGAAAATCTTTTCTGGGCATTCATTTACAATGTAGTCATGATTCCCGTTGCGGCGGGTGTGTTTGCGTGGGCAAACTTTACGTTTAACCCCATGATTGCGGCGGCGTGCATGTGCTTAAGCTCGCTCTTCGTCGTATTCAACGCGCTAAGACTGCTCAGGTTTAAAAATAAAAGGCATAAAAGAAGCAATAAAGCCGTACCTCAGACAAATGACGGGGAAGGCGGCAAAGAGGAGGATAATACTTTGAAAACCATAGTTAATATAGAAGGAATGTGCTGCGAACACTGCGCAAAGCGCGTTGAAAATGCTCTCTCCGTTGTACACGGCGTTGTAAACGCAGACGTTAAACTTAAAAAGAATCTTGCCGTGCTACGCAGCCGCGAACAGCTTTCCGAAGAGGAAATCAAAAAAGCCGTAACCGATGCGGGCTACACTGTCACGGGCATTGAGGTCAAGTGACAAAGTTATATAATTTATGACTTAATGCGCCAATAATACATTTTGACATATCTGCATACGAGGCATTATAATTATAGCAAAGATGAACGGAGGTCGGAGTATGCAGGAACTGGCGCAGGATACTATGCTTCTTGACAGACGTACAAAAGAACTTATTAAAGAATATGTGCCTGAAGGCGAGGTTTTGGGCAGCATTGTATGCTTTTTTTCGGTGTTTGCCGATGCAACGCGCGTGCGTATGCTTTCGGCTCTGGCTATTTCGGAAATGTGCGTGACTGACCTTTCGCGCGTGCTGGAAATAAATCAGACCACGGTATCGCACCAGCTCAGGCTGCTTAAAAATCTGGGCATAGTAAAATGCGAGCGGCACGGAAAAATAATTTTCTACAGCCTTGTGAACGACACCGTAAACGATGTCATGCTCAAAGGCGTAGAATTCCTCGGATGCTGAAAAGCGCGGGCAAAAACCCGCGCTTTTTTTATGTGCATATCGGCTTTAATATTGCAAAAATGCAGTCCGTTGTGTTATAATAATCAAAGAATATTTTAAGTTTTGTTTTTATGGATATCATTAGGGAAAAACTCAAACTTCTGCCTGATAATCCCGGCGTATATATAATGCTGGACAAATATTCCAACATAATTTACGTCGGCAAGGCGCGCATACTTAAAAACCGCGTGCGTCAGTATTTTCATTCCTCGCCAAAGCCCGACAAGGTGATGCGCATGGTGGAAAATATAGCAGACTTCAACTATATAATCACCAAAACGGAGCGCGACGCTCTGGCGCTTGAAAATAACCTTATAAAAAAGTATAAACCGAAATACAACATACTTTTAAAAGACGATAAAACTTACCCGTATATAAAGGTTGACCTGCACGACGAATTTCCCGCGTTTTACGTAGCGCGAAAAGTAAAAAAGGACGGAGCGCGCTATTACGGTCCTTATATGGGCGGCGTCAGCTATAAGGAAATACTTGAAATAATACAGCTTACATTCAGAGTGCGCCTGTGCCATACGGCGATAGGACAAAAGCCCAAGCGCGAGTGCCTCAACTACCATATAGGCAGGTGTCTTGCCCCGTGTGCGCATAAGTGCACTAAACAGGATTACGCCGCGTGCGTAAAAAAAGCCGTAAACTTCTTGGAGGGCAACTACAAGGACGCAGAAGCGCTTTTAAAGGAAAAGATGATGTCTGCGGCGGCAGGCGAAAATTTTGAGCTTGCGCTTGACTACCGCAATAAGATTGAAATGCTTTCCAAACTTGAAGCGCGCAGAATAACTTCGCTTTCCAATTTCCTCGACGCGGATATAATCGCCTACACTACAAACAATCTTTATTCTGCAATAAACGTGCTTATAACGCGCAAAGGCATAATGCAGGGCGGTACAAGCTACGCTTTGGAAGATGCAAACTTGTCTGATGCGGAAGCTCTTTCGCAGTTCATTTCGCAGTATTATGCGGACAGGTTGCCTCCTTCGGAAATCATTACCGAAAGCTGTCTTGAGGATGAGAGGGAACTTCTGGAAACGTTCTTCAGGGAAAAGTACGAAAAGAGCGTTAAAATAACATTTGCGAAACAGGGCGTAAAAGCTCAGCTTCTTCAGATGGCGCAGGACAACGCGCGCGAGTACCTTGAAAAATCGATAGACAGAATAAAGCATAAAGACGATATGACCGTAAACGCGTGCAGGCGCTTGCAGAACCTTCTTTCGCTTGAGACATATCCCCGCAGAATGGAATGCTACGATATTTCCAACATCAGCGGCGTGGATAAAGTAGGCTCCATGGTAGTGTTCGTTGACGGCGAGGCGGAGCGCAGCAGCTACAGAAGATTCCGCATAAAGACTGTTGAAGGGGCAAACGACTTTGCATCTTTGCAGGAAGTGTTGACCCGCAGACTTTCCAAATTAGGCACGCCTGAAGAAGAGCGCTTCCCTAAGCCAGATTTGATTATTATTGATGGCGGCAAAGGTCAGCTTTCGGCGGTCAAACAGATATTTGACAATATGGGAATAAGCGGAATAGAGCTTATTTCACTTGCCAAGCGCGAGGAAGAAGTCTTTACCTGCAACCGCGAAGACAGCATCAGAATAGATCACCGCGACTTTGCTCTTAAAATGCTCCAAAGGATAAGGGACGAGGCGCACCGTTTTGCCATAACATATTTCCGCAATCTTCATTCCAAGCGCAATCTTGAAAGCGTTCTTTCGGAAATAGAAGGCGTCGGAAAAAAGAAGCGGCTTGCGCTTTTGGAGAAGTTCGGAACGATAGATAAAATTATGGGCGCAAGCGAAGAGGAACTTGCCGAAACCGATGGCATAGGTCCGGCGCTTGCCAGAAATATAAAAGAATATTTTGAAGAAAAGTTATGAATAAGATTAATTGCGGACTTATAGTTTCAGATTTCGACCGTACATTGCTTTCAAACAGTCAGACTGTACCCGAAAAAGTAAAGACAGCCATCGATGAATATATTGCAGCGGGCGGCATATTTGCCGTATGTACTGGCAGAATGCTTACTTCAATTCTGCCGCGTGTGCGCTCGCTCGGGCTCAAAGGGCTTGTTGCGGCATATCAGGGTACGGTTATTGCCGATATAGAAAGCGGCAAAGTGATAAGAAACGGCGGATTTGAACTTTCACAGGCGACAGAAATATGCAAAGTCATAGAGGCGCGCGGTGAGGCGATAAATGCCTATGCCGACGAAGTTTTGTATACCACGTTGCCAGAAGATGATGTGCTGCTTGTCAATTATGAAAAAATCACAGGTGTCTATGCGAAGCACGTCAACGGCAAGATGTCTGACTTTGTGAAAGAAAACAATCTTTACTGCCAGAAAATCGTAAGCGTTGTTACACCCGATAAAAAGCGCGGGCTTTACGAATACCTTTCTTCCGAACTCGGAAATAAATACGAAGTAACATACAGCGCCGCTGTTCTTGTGGAAGTTTCTCCGAAAGGCGACGATAAAGGCGCGGCGCTTAAATTCATTGCCGCGCACTACGGCATACCCATTGAAAAAACGGTGGCGGTAGGGGATAACCTCAACGACCTCCCCATGATTAAGGCGGCGGGCACTGGAGTAGCCGTAGCCAATGCAGTCGACGAGTTCAAAGTCTTTGCGGACGATGTCTGCGCCTCGTGCGACGATGGCGGAGTTGCCGAAGTTATAAGAAAATACGGTCTTGCGTAATACTATGTGTGAGATATTAGCGCCTGCGGGCGATAAAAATAGCGCTTTAGCGGCAATAAACAGCGGTGCGGATGCGATTTATTTAGGCTTAAAACAATTTTCGGCGCGCTCTTCTGCGGATAATTTCGGGCTTGAAGAACTTAAGGAAATTATAAATTACGCCGCGCTTTTCGGCGTAAGGGTGCACGTCGCAATGAATACGCTGGTAAAGCAGAGCGAGGCGGAAGATTTTATAAACTGTGCAAAAGCAGTGTGGCGGGCAGGCGCAGACGCTATAATAATGCAGGATATTTTTCTCGGGCGGGCGCTTAAAAAGGCTTGCCCCGAAATTGTGCTTCACCTCTCTACCCAGGCGGGCGTGTGTAACGAATACGGCGCGGCTTTTGCCAAAGAGTGCGGTTTTTCACGCGTAATTCTGGCGCGTGAAACGCAGTTTAAGGATATAGAAAAGATTGCAAAAATAATAGAGACCGAAGTTTTTGTGCAAGGCGCGCTTTGCACATGCTTTTCCGGTCAGTGCTACCTTTCGTCTTTTGCCGGCGGCAACAGCGGCAACCGCGGAAGGTGCAAACAGCCCTGCCGTAAACTTTATTCGATAGACAGAAAGGGCTTTGAAGATAAGGCTTACAGAATATCTTTGTCCGACCTGTGCGTGGGAGAAAATATTCTCAAGCTCAAAGATGCCGGCGTTTATTCTTTTAAAATAGAAGGGAGAATGCGCCGTCCCGAATACGTTTCGGCGGCGGTTACCTATTACAGGGACATAATAGACGGCGACAGCGGCGCGACGTCGGGCGACCTCTCTGCGCTCAAGCGCACTTACAACCGCGGCAATTACACGCGCGGACTTGCATTCGGACAGGATAAATCTTTCTTATCCGCGGCGGTGCAGGGGCATATCGGCGAATATGTAGGTACAGTGAAGGTTGCGGGCGGCAGATTTTTCTGCGAAAGCGCGCAGAAATTCAATAAAGGCGACGGCTTTAAAATTCTGCGTTCGGGCACGGAGCTGTGCGGCGGGGTTTTTGACGGCGACGGAAAGGGCGGATTTTTTATAAGTTCATCAAAAAGGCTTAAAAACGGGGATAAGGTTTTTGTTACAACGGATACCGTGCTCAATTCAAGGCTTTCCGCAAAAAAACGCGTCATAAAGCCAGTTGTCTGCGCCTGGTTTGAAGAAGGTCAGCCCCCGCGCGCAAGCATAGGCGGCGTCGAGTATGCGGGCGAAGAAAAGTTGCCTGCAGCTGATAACCGTCCGCTTTCGGAAGAGGATATAATCTCATGCTTTAAAAAAGTAGGAAATCTGCCGTTTGAAGTGCAGTTCGGCGAAATTTCCGTCAGCGGCAGACCTTATCTCGGCATGGCGGCGCTCAATGCGTTCAGGCGCGCTGCATACGATAAATATGTAAATTCTCTGACCGAAAAAGTAAGAGACGATTGCGCGGCAGAGGTTCAAATTCCTGCGGCATTTTGTTCAGCTGATAAAAAAACGGCGGTTATAAGTACAGATTTAAGCGGCGTGCGCGCAGATATCGGCATACTTAAACCGCAAAGTTACGGCGAAGATTTTTCCGCGCTTTTCAATGGCTTTGCGGGAGAAAAATTCCTTTATCTGCCGCCGTATTTAAGCGGGGACGAGGTTGAAAAAATCAAAAGCGTTGCCGTCTTTTTCGACGGTGTTTATTGCGACGGCTTTTACGGAGTAATGCTCGCGCGCGAGCTGAAAAAGCCGCTTTTTGCGGGTAGCGGGTTCAACACCGGCAATACTTTTGCGGCGGAATACCTTAAAAATAACGCTAAATATTTCTGTGCGTCAAAGGAACTCACTTTAAGCGAAAGTTCGCCTTTATGCGCCGACAACGCATTCGCGCTTTGTGCGGGCGGAATCAAGGTTATGGACCTTATTTATTGTCCGTTCGGCCGCACGTGCTCGTCGTGCGACAAGCGGGGAATATACACTCTTACCGATGACGCGGGCAGGGAATTTCCCTTAAGGCGGTACGAAACGTCTCTCTGCCGTTTTGAACTTTACAACTGCGCAAATCTGCTCACGCCTTGCGGAAACTTCGGCGCGCTTGCCGATTTTACTGTTATGCGCAATCCTGCAGAACTTTCGTTATTGCTCGGCGACGAGGCGGCGCTTAAGGCAAAGCTCAACAAAGTAACGCGCGGACACGGTCAGTCGCCCGTTCTTTGAAAATTTTGGCATAAAATACAGCCTTGCAATCAAATAAAAAATGAGCGCTCAATTGCTCAGGCATGCAAAGGCGACGGAAGAATATGAACATACAATTTTTTGAAAAACTTGAACTTAATAAGGTGCTTACGCGTTGCGCGGAATTTGCCGCTCTTTCGGGGGCAAAACGGCTCATATGCGAAAGTCAGCCTTCTTCGGATATAGCCGAAGTGCGCGCGCGTCTTTCGCGCACGGAGGAGGCTGAACTTCTTCTGTACAGGTACGGCGTTTCGGGCGTGGAGTACTTTGAAGACGTCACCGACCTTCTTTCCAGAGCGGAAAAGGGAAGCACTCTTTCCTGCGGGGAACTTATGCAGGTAAACGCTCTCAACCGTGCGGCGCGCATTGCTCATTCTTCCGTAACGTCTGTCGCGGATGAAGCCATAAATCTTCTTAAGTCCGACTGTGCGCGCCTGTATTTTGACCAGCCGCTTGAGGATGATATAAATTTTGCAATTATTTCAGACAGCGAGGTCAACGACCACGCCAGCGAAAAGCTTGCCGATATCCGCACAAAAATAAAATCGCTCAACGCAAGGATAAGGAGCAAACTTTCGGAATATATAACCGGTCCCACGGCTTCCTTTCTGCAGGACGCTTCCGTCACGATGCGCAACGACCGCTTTGTCATACCTGTAAAAGCCGAGTATAAGAACAGGATACGCGGCTTCGTGCACGACCGTTCTCAGACAGGCGCGACGTTTTTTATCGAGCCCGAATACGTGCTTGAAATGAACAACGAGCTCATTGCGCTTACGATAGATGAGCGCGAAGAGGTTGAGCGCATATTGAAAAGTTTTTCCAAACGCTTCGGCGCGCTTTCGGAAAAACTGAGAACGGATATGGAAGTTCTCGCCTCGCTCGACGCAAGTTACGCCCGCGCGCAGTATGCTTATTCGCTCAAAGCCGTAAAACCCGAAGTCAACAGGCGCGGGTATATAAACATAATCAAAGGCAGGCACCCGCTCATAGATAAAACCAGAATAGTGCCGGTAAGCGTTGAACTCGGCGGCAGCTACAATTTTCTGCTTTTGAGCGGCGCAAATACGGGCGGCAAAACTGTTACGCTCAAAATGACAGGTCTTTTCTGCCTTATGGCTGCGTGCGGGCTGTTTGTCCCCGCCGCGGAGGGCAGCTCCGTAGGCGTGTTTGACAACGTTTTCTGCGACCTCGGAGACAGTCAGAGCATAGAAGAGAGCCTTTCGACTTTTTCTTCGCATATAAAAACGGTAATAGAGATTGTAAAAGAGGTCAATGCCGACAGTCTCGTGCTCATAGACGAGCTCGGCGGCGGCACCAACCCCGACGAAGGTCAGGCCCTGGCGCGCGCGGTGGTTGAAAAGCTGCTCGGAGTTGGGTGCAAAGGAATAGTAACGACGCATTTTACCGCGCTTAAGGAATTTGCTTTCGGCGCGAAAGGCATAGAAAATGCCAGCATGGAGTTTGATTCAGCTACGTTAAAGCCGCTTTACCGCATAAAAATCGGCATGCCCGGTTCGAGCAACGCGCTGGCGATATGCAGACGGATGGGACTTGACGAAGACGTGCTCGAAAAAGCAATATCTTATCTTTCCGAGGGAGGAAGAGCGTTTGAAAATATAGTCAGAAGCGCCGAAGACAGCAGGGTTAAGGCTGAACAGCTTGCATCCGAAAATGAAGCTCTCAAAGCCGAGCTCAAACGGAAAATAGCCGAAGCTGATGCAAAAGCTCAGGCGCTCGACAACGAGCGCACAAAGCTTTTCAATAATGCCAGAGCGGAGAGCAGAAGAATTGTAAATGAGCGCGCCGCCGAAGCTGAGGAAATGCTTGCAGAAATAGAAGACATTTTCAAAAAGGAAGAGATTTCCGAAACAGACCTCATAAAAGCGCGCACGCTTAAAAATAAAATAAAAGACGCGGCGTTTAAGGAAGAGACCTCGCAACAGAGGCAGACGCCGTACGCACCGGCAGATAAAAATAACATTCACGCAGGCGACAGGGTTTTTGTAAAGCCCATGCAGACGGAAGGCGAAGTGCTCTCGTATTCGCCTAACAAGGGTGAAGCGGAAGTTGCCTGCGGCAGCATGAAATTAAGGTGCAAACTTTCTGAACTTTTGATAATAGGCAGACCGATCGCTCCCGCAAAAGCAGATAATGTCCGCGTTGTGCGCAAAATAGCTCCCTCAAAGCCCGTGCTTGAAATTAACGTTTTGGGCATGACCGTTGAAGAGGCGCTGTACGAAGTCGATAATTTTATCGATAAAGCGGTGACCGATAATCTCGAGGAGATAAAAGTAATACACGGCGTCGGTACGGGCAAGCTGCGAAAAGCCATAGCTGAGCACCTTAAGCGGCATAAAAACGTGGAAAGTTTCCGTCTCGGCAAATACGGCGAGGGGGAGACGGGAGTAACATTCATAAAGCTTAAGTAAGCGCGTCACAAACGCTGAAATTTAAGACTGCAATCAAAAAAAGTCAATAATTTACCTTCGGGCTAATATTATATAAATAGTATTTGCTTTTTAGGGGTAAACTGTTGAAGAACAAGATAATTGCCATTGTAACCAACCTTATCATCTGTGCCGTAATAACGGTGACGGCGCTCGTCGGTTTTTTGGGCGCTGGCGCGGTCACTGTTTCGGATAACGACCAGAACGTGTATTACCGTTCCGGAGCGGAAGACGAAGTGTGCCTTATGTTCAACGTATATCAGAATACAGACGAGGTTTACGAGATTCTGGACGTTCTGGACGAATACGGCGCCAAAGCCACATTTTTTATCGGCGGGAGCTGGGCGGACGACAACGTGGACTGCGTGCGCGAAATATTTACGCGCGGACAGGAAGTTGCCAGCCACGGCTATTTCCATAAGGACCATTCACAGCTTTCTCACGACGGAAATATGGAGGAAATAGCGCCGAGCGTAAAGCTTATCAATATGATTTGCAATACAAAAATACGGCTTTTTGCGCCGCCTTCGGGCGCGTTCAACGATTATACCGTAAATGCTTGCGCAAGTCTCGGGTTAAAGGTTATAATGTGGAGCAAAGACACGATCGACTGGCGCGACAGCGATCAGAATCTTATATTTTCGCGCGCTACACAGAACTTGCAGGCGGGGGATTTTATACTCATGCACCCTACAAGAAGTACGGTAAAAGCCCTGCCGAGAATTCTTGGTTACATAAGAAACAGCGGCATGACCGCCTGTACGGTTTCGCACAGTTTAGGAGAATAAATGGTACATTTTAAAACACTGGATAACGGAATAAGGCTTGTTGTAAAGCGCATGGAAGGACTTATGTCTGTAAGCATGGGCGTGCTCGTCGGTACCGGCGCAAAAGTTGAAACGGACGGCGAGGACGGCATTTCTCATTTCATAGAG
This sequence comes from uncultured Clostridia bacterium, assembly GCA_944368065.1. Classification (GTDB taxonomy): domain Bacteria; phylum Bacillota; class Clostridia; order Christensenellales; family Borkfalkiaceae; genus Coproplasma. Next base: position 11,741 of record CALVWV010000013.1, read on the forward strand.
CACATGATGTTCAAGGGCACAAAGAAGCGTTCGGCTTTCGCCATTTCAGACGAGATGGACAGAATAGGCGCGCAGATGAATGCGTTCACGGGCAAGGATATAACCTGTTATTACGCAAAATCCACTACGGAAAACGCAGAAAAAGCCTTTGAAATTCTCGCCGACCTCTTTCTGAACAGTACGTTCCCCGAAGATGAGATGGTGCGCGAAAAGGGCGTAATTATAGAGGAGATTTCCATGAATGAGGATACTCCCGATGATTTATGCCTCGACCTTCTCGGCGAAGCGTTCTATGGCAGGGACGGCTACGGCAGAAATATTTTAGGTCCGCGCAGAAATGTCAACGGCTTTACAAAAGACGATGTAAAAAAATATATGGGTTGCCGCTACACTACGGATAATATCGTAATTTCAATGGCAGGCAACATAGATATAAACCTCGCCGAAGAGCTTGCACAGAAATATTTTTCTTCCCTTGCGCCCACAAAAAAGGACGAGCGTACCGTTCCCGTAAATTTGCAGCATTCCTCGCTTGTAAAATATAAGGATATCGAGCAGGTGCATTTTGCCGTCGGTTTTCCTTCCGTAAAGCGTTACGACAGACTTTTCGACGCGGCGCAGGTAATGAATTCCGTTCTTGGCGGAAGCATGAGTTCACGCCTCTTTCAGAGCGTGCGCGAAAAGCTCGGACTTGCGTATACCGTTTATTCATATATAACTTCTTATTCCGATACAGGTTCGCTTGTCGTTTATGCGGGCGTCAATGCAGAAAATTATATGAAGTCTGTTGACGCCGTATATAAGTGCATTGAAGGCATAAAGCGCAAGGATATAAGCGCGGACGAGTTCAACCGCGGCAAGGAACAGCTTAAAGCTTCTTCGATTTTTGCTCAGGAGAGCACCAGTTCCCAGATGCTTTTATACGCCAAGGAGCTTATGTACAGCGGCAAACTTTACGACTTTGACGAGCGTATTGCAAGCGTGAACGCCGTGACAATGGACGACGTTTACGAGGTCATCGACGGCGCGTTCGACAGCTCCCGCATGGCTGCCGCAGTTGTCGGAAAAATAAAAAAACCGCTTGAAATTTAAACTATGTCAGATATAAAATACGGTTTTAATCCCGTTTTTGATCAAAACAGCCGCGTTCTTATACTCGGCAGTTTTCCGTCGGTCAAAAGCCGTCAGATAGAATTTTACTACGGTAACAAGCTCAACAGGTTCTGGAAAACGCTGTGCGGCTTTTTCGGCGAAGCCGTTCCTGAGAGCACTGAGGAAAAACGTGCATTTTTGCTGGAAAAGCGCGTAGCGCTGTGGGATATGGTTACCGAATGCGAAATAGACGGGTCAAGCGACTCGTCTATAAAAAATTATAAGGTAGCGCGCCTTGAAAGCGTGCTTTCTGTTTCTCCGGTAGAACTTATAATTTTAAACGGCGGCAAAGCTTTTGAAATTTTTAAAAAATATTACCCCGATATCGCAGTGCCTTGGGTAAAACTGCCGTCAACAAGCCCCGCTAACACGCGCGACGGTACTGCATTGTGGTATGATGCGCTTTCAAAAGTTTTCGGCGGCGCAAATGCAATTAACATAAGGTCATTTATATAAAGTTTAATGCAGTTTTGATATCTGATTTTAAAGTATGCATTTCACTGATAAAATTTATAAGTTGGTTGTGTTTATAAATTGATTGCACAAATAGCTGCTGTATTATTAAGTTGATTGCAGCATATCTGTTGCACAGCGTTATTACAGCGTGACTGTCTTGAACATTAAGGCACACACAGGCGCGTTCCGTGTACTTTGGTTTGGTGTATTAATTTTTGTGCAAGTTTTGCGCGTTAGTTATTATAGGATATCATAATTTACGGTTGAATATGGTTACGTACGAAGAAGTTATCGAAGAACTCAAAAGTCTTGCCGATGATAAATTTGCCGATTTTCAGCGCAGGATAATACAGGATAAAAAACTTGAAATCATAGGGGTGCGCACGCCCGATATGCGAAGACTTGCAAAAAAATATAAAGGAGAGTATGCAGCATTTTCAACCCTTGAAGAAAGGTATTATGAAATAGTTTTCATCAAACTCTCCGTTGCCGCAATGCTCCCCTATGAAGAATTTGCGTCTGTCTGCGACAGTTGCGCGAAAAGCATAACCGACTGGGCGCTGTGCGATTGTTTTGCCCCGTCGTGCATTAAAAGTCATAAAGAAAATTTTGTTCCCTTTATCAAAAAATATCTTTCTTGCGTGGACGGTTATAACGGTGGGGAGTATGTCCGCCGCTTCGCGCTTACAACGCTTCTTCATTTTTATGTCGAAGAAAAATTTCTCGATCTGATATTTTACTGCATCCAAATCTGCAAGCCTGACAAATATTATGTGATGATGGCGGCGGCGTGGCTACTTGCCGAGGTGCTTATAAAGCATTATAACCGCGGTTTAGACTTTTTGCAAAGTACTATGTGTGATATAAATGTCAGAAATAAGGCTATTTCCAAGGCGTGCGACAGCTTTCGTGTTACCGCTGAACAGAAAAAGCATTTAAAATCTTTAAGAGTTAAAGGTTAAATCCGTAATTTGTCAATGCGATAATTACAAATTAATGCAACAAATTTGGTAACAGCAAATAATTTATGAAATGCCCATTGTATGTATCTATATATGGCATTCTTATATTATTATGCCGTGCAAGTCACATTATCTTGTGCAAATATAGTTTTGCACTGTGTATTTATCTATAAATTTTATGTATCAATGCGATTCAATCAAGTAGCAGAGAGGAATGCCTACAACGCAAAAGAAAACTTTAAGATTATGTGGCAAGGCTGATTGACGCTTTGGCGATTTTATATTTGCATAATTGAAAAAGCCCTTGGCGGAGTTTGCGCAATAAAATTTGCTTATAAGTAAAAATTTGAAAAAAGTATTGACTTAATTGCCTTTTTTAATTAAAATAACAAAAGTAAAAACTTTTGCCGCGACGATTGATAAGGGGATTGCCTTTTAAAGACAGTGCGGGAAAATGTGAAAAAAGTTTTACGGGATAATTTTATATGGATATTATTGAGCAACTTACCGAAGAATTCAAACTTAAACCCGAACACGCAAAAAACATAGTAACACTTCTCGACGAAGGAAATACCATACCTTTTATAGCGCGTTACAGAAAGGAAATGACGGGCGCCATTGACGACCAGGTTTTAAGGCAGTTCGTAGACAGGTACGAATATCTTACAAACCTTGAAAAGCGCAAGGATGAAGTGCGCAAGTCGATAACTGAGCAGGGTAAAATGACTGAAGAAATTGAAGCCGCCATTTCAGCCTGCACGACTCTTACCGAAATCGAGGATGTTTACCGTCCGTTCAAGCAGAAGAAAAAGACGAGGGCTTCCGTTGCCATCGAACGCGGTTTGCAGGGACTCGCCGATTTCATACTGGCTCAGGAAGGCGACCCTTATGCCGAGGCGGACAAGTATATAGATGAAGAAAAGGGCGTTCCCGACAGACAGTCGGCCATAAATGGCGCAAAGGATATAATTGCAGAAATTATTTCAGACAATGCCGAACTCAGAAAGAAGCTCAGGGAACTTTTTGAAAACCATGGCGAGCTTCAGTCCAAAATGGTTAACGACGACGGCAAGGGCACTTACGCCATGTATGCAGACTATGCCGAGCTCGTCCCCGAAATTAAAAATCACCGCGTTCTTGCAGTAAACAGGGGCGAAAAGGAGGGCTGCCTCAAAGTCAGGCTCTATTTCAATCCCGACCTTGCAAAGCGCGTTTGCTCGGCTAAATACGTGCATTCCAAAGGCGCTTGCGCCGATCTTATAAACGAAGCCGCAGACGACGGTTACGACAGACTTATAGAGCCCTCCATAGAGCGCGAGGTCCGCGCTTCTTTGTCTGAGCGAGCAGGCGAACAGGCTATAAAGATGTTCGAAGTTAATCTCCGTCCGCTTTTATTACAGCCTCCCGTAAAGGGAAAAGTTGCGCTCGGGCTCGACCCCGGTTACAGAATGGGCTGCAAAGTGGCTGTAGTGGACGAAACGGGCAAAGTACTTGAAACTTCAGTAATTTATCCCGTTCCGCCTTTCAATAAAATTGAAGAAGCCAAAAAGATAGTCAAAAACTTTATAAATAAGTACGGCGTTGATATCATAGCCATAGGCAACGGCACGGCGAGCAAGGAGACGGAAATTTTTGTCGCCGACCTTCTTAAGGAAGTTGACCGCGATGTAAGCTATATGGTCGTAAACGAGGCGGGCGCAAGCGTATATTCGGCAAGCCCTCTCGCGGCGGAAGAATTCCCCGAATACGACCTCAACGTGCGTTCTGCCATATCAATCGCGCGCAGATTGCAGGATCCGCTTGCAGAACTTATCAAGATAGACCCCAAGTCGATAGGCGTAGGGCAGTATCAGCACGACGTCGACCAGAAGAGGCTCGATACGGCGCTCGGCGGAGTAGTAGAAGACTGCGTTAACAGCGTCGGCGTTGACCTCAATACCGCGAGCGCTTCGCTTCTGGAGCACGTTGCAGGACTCAATTCGGGCATTGCGAAAAATATAGTCGCTTACCGCGAAAGCAACGGTAAATTTACCAGCCGTTCGCAGCTTCTGAATGTAAAAAGACTGGGCGAAAAGGCTTACGAACAGTGCGCGGGCTTCCTGCGCATACCCGGCGGCAACAATATTTTCGATAACACCGCCGTGCACCCCGAATCTTACAAAAAAGCTGAAAAGCTTTTAAAATTTTTCGGGTACAGCGAAGAGGACGTAAAGGCGGGCGGACTTGCAGAACTTCCCCAGAAGGTAAAGGCTTTCGGCGAGCAGAAGGCGGCTGAGTATGCCGAACTTGACGTAGCTACTCTGCGCGATATAATAACGGAACTTCTCCGTCCCGGCAGAGATATAAGGGATTCGCTTCCCGCACCCAAGCTCCGCAAGGATATAATGGGAATAGAAGACCTGCAGGTCGGCATGGTGGTGGACGGAACCGTGCGCAACGTCATTGACTTCGGCGCATTCATCGATATCGGCGTGCATCAGGACGGACTTGTGCATATTTCGGAAATATGCGACCGTTACATAAAGCACCCCTCAGACGTGCTCAAAGTAGGTCAGCAGGTAAAGGCCGTCGTAATCAGCGTTGATGTGAAGAAACAGCGCATAGGACTGTCGCTCAAGCAAGTAAAAAAATTAACAAATTAACTTGACAATATGCAACAGTTATTGTAAAATTTATATGCTAACAAATCAATCGGAGGATACAATTTATGTTGGAAGAAATAGCGAAAATGCTCGGGGAGCAGCTTGACGTAGACCCTGCAACCATTACGGCTGATACGGATATAATCAAAGATCTCGGCGCTGATTCGCTCGACGTAGTCGAACTCCTGATGGGACTTGAAGAAAAGACGGGTAAAACTATTCCCGAAGACAAAGTTTCCGAAATCAAAACCGTAGGCGATATCGCTAAAGTTCTTGAGAGTCTTTAATTTCCCGGACATTAAATTTTAATCTTAAATTCAAAGGCAACGGCATAAATGCCGTTGCCTTTAGTTTTTATGCAAAGCGTGCGCGGCAGAAAGCCGCGCACGCTTTGCTCTTGTAAGCATAAAGCGGGCAAAAGTACTGCAGCCGCAAAAGATAAGTTTCATTCGGCTGAATTTCAGGCAATACCGATTATATTGTTTTGTTGCAAAGAATGCAGTTTGTTTGCACAAAAAAAGGCGGCGCGCAAGCATTTGCGCGCCGCCTTCAGCTTTGATTTAAATTTCAGACTATAATATTAATCAGCCTCTTGGGTACTATGATAAATTTTTTAACAGTCTTGCCTTCGATAAGCGGAACTATTTCGGCATTGGATTTTACAAGCTGTTCAATCTCTGCATTGGGCATGTCGACGGGAATATTTATCTTGGCTTTGATCTTGCTGTTTACCTGAACGGCATACTCAAAAGTATCTTCTCCGCACTTGGACTCGTCGTATTCAGGCCATTTTTCGTAAGATATTGTATCTTCGTGATTGAATACGGCGTGCCAGATTTCTTCGGTGATGAAAGGGATTACGGGGTTAACGAGCTTAATGAAGCCTTCGGCATATTCAAGCGGGAAGTTTCTGCCTTCGGCAGTTTCCTTGTACACGGCATTGATGAATACCATCATCTGCGAAATGGCGGTGTTGACTTTAAGCGCCATATAATCTTCGCCGACCTTCTTAACCGTCTGGTTGTAAATCTTTTCAAGATTTTTATTGGGCGCGTCGGTTATGACGTCCATTTCGGTGTAGAGCCTGTAAATTCTGTCTATGAACTTCTTTACGCCTTCGATGTTCGAGGTGTTCCAGGGTTTGGTGTCGGCTACGGGTCCCATGAACATTTCGTACATTCTCAGAACGTCTGCGCCGTAGTCGCGCACAACGTCGTTGGGATTTATGACATTGCCCTTGGACTTGGACATTTTTTCGCCGTCTTCGCCTAAAATCATGCCCTGATGGAAGAGCTTCTTGAACGGCTCCTTATAAGGCACGAAACCTTTGTCGTAGAGGAAGTTATTCCAGAACCTTGAATAGAGCAGGTGCCCTACAAGGTGCTCCTTGCCGCCGCAGTAGAAGTCAACGGGCATCCAGTGCTTAAGGAGTTCATAATCGGCGAACGCTTTGTCGTTATGAGGGTCGCAGTAGCGGAGGAAGTACCATGAAGACCCTGCCGAGCCGGGCATCGTTGCCGTTTCGCGCTTGCCTTTCACGCCGTCGACGGTGACGTTTACCCAGTCGGTGGCGTTGTCGAGCGGAGCTTTGCCGCCGCGCGCCTTGTAATCTTTCATGAGGGGAAGAGTGAGGGGGAGTTCCTCGTCTTTAAGAACTACGTCCCTGCCGTCTTCGAGATGTATTACGGGCACGGGTTCGCCCCAATAGCGCTGGCGGGCAAAAATCCATTCGCGCAGTTTATACGACACGGCTTTTTTGCCGCAATGATGCTCTTCAAGCCAGGCAGCCATTTTGTCTATGGCGTCCTGTTTGTTGAGCCCGTTTAAAAATCCCGAATTGATGTGCAGTCCGTCGCCTGTGTAAGCTTCTTTGGAAATATCCCCGCCTTCGAGAACCTGAATGATGGGAATATTGAATTTTTTTGCGAATTCGTAGTCGCGCGTATCGTGCGCGGGAACAGCCATTATCGCGCCGGTGCCGTAGGAAGTGAGCACGTAATCGCTTATATAAATGGGCAGTTTTGCTCCGTTTACGGGGTTTATGGCGTATGCGCCGATAAATACGCCCGTCTTATCCTTGTTGAGTTCAGTCCTTTCCATTTCCGACTTGCAGGCGCATGTTTTTTTGTATGCGGCAACTTCGCAGCATTTGTCGGGAGCAGTGATTTTTTCGACAAGCGCGTGCTCGGGCGCAAGAACGCAGTAGGTCGCGCCGTAAAGCGTATCGCAGCGGGTGGTGAAAACTGTGAATTTTTCGTCCGTGCCGTCAACTTTAAAGTCCACGTTCGCGCCGACTGATTTGCCTATCCAGTTGCGCTGAGCCGTCTTTGAAGCTTCGGGCCAGTCGAGCTCGTCCAGTCCTTCTAAAAGGCGCTCGGCATACTTATTTATGTCGATTACCCACTGCTTCATGTTTTTGCGAACTACGGGGAAGCAGCCGCGCTCGCTCTTGCCGTCAATGATTTCGTCGTTTGCGAGAACCGTTCCGAGCTCTTCGCACCAGTTTACGGGCACGTCGGCGTATCTTGCAAGCCCTGCTTCGTAAAGCTGCTTGAATATCCACTGCGTCCATTTATAGTAGGAAGGGTCGCAGGTCGAAACTGTCTGGGTATAGTCGTAGGAAAGTCCGAGCATTTTAAGCTGAGACGTAAAGGTGGCAATATTTTTCTGCGTGAAGTCGGCGGGGTTGTTACCGGTATTGATGGCATACTGCTCCGCGGGCAGGCCGAAGGAGTCGAATCCGATGGGGTGAAGAACGTTGTAACCCTGCATTCTTTTCATGCGGGCGATGATATCTGTCGCGGTGTAGCCTTCGGGATGCCCGACGTGAAGTCCCGCGCCGGAAGGATAGGGGAACATATCCAGCACGTAATACTTGGGTTTTGAAAAGTCGTGCAGGTCGGTATGAAATGTGCCGTGCTTATCCCAGTATTCTATCCATTTTTTTTCTACTTCGTTGAAATTTGTATAAGCCATAATGCGTTTCCTGTTTAACCTGATTGATTTTTATCATTATACATCACGGCGGAGCTTTTTAGCAAATATTTTCAACAGATATAATGCATTAAAGTTGTTGACAAACGCCGCAAAAAAGAATAGAATATGGATACCGAATAAGAAGACGAGTACCGTCCGTGCGCTTTTCAAGAGAGCGGAATCCTGGCTGTAAGTTCTGCAGGCTGTGCGGGTTGCGGGAAACCAGCTTCGCTGACATTTGGCGACAATTAAAAAAGCGGTCTTTCATGACAATTAAGGTGGAACCGCGCAAGATAAAAATTTTTGCGTCCTTAAATATTGCCGTATGGCAATTTTTAAGGCGCTTTTTTTTATTCGGATTACAAATAAGGCAAATAAATGAGGAGAAAAACCATGCAGATATTTCTTAAAAACAGCGACGAACTCTCCCTTGAAGACGGGGCAAGATGTTCTGACGCTGCAAAAGCAGTAAGCGAATCGCTTGCAAGGAATGCGGTAGCGGCAAAAATCAACGGCAAACTTACCGACCTTTCCGCGCCTCTTTCGCAGGGCGATAAGGTAGAATTTGTTACGCTCAAGGATAAGGAGGGGCTTGAAGTTTACCGCCACACCTGCGCGCACGTGCTCGCTCAGGCGGTCAAAACCATATACCCTACATGCAACCTTGCGATAGGTCCCGTGGTTGAAAACGGTTTCTATTACGATATCGACTTCAACACTCCCATAACCCAGGAAGATTTTGAAAAGATTGAAGCCGAAATGCAGAAGATAATTAAGGCGAACAGCCCTATAGAGCGCTTCGAACTTTCGCGCAAAGAGGCCATAGAGCTTATGACCGGCTACAAGGAGAAGTACAAGGTTGAGATAATCAACGAACTTCCCGAAGACGCCGTTATTTCTTTCTATAAACAGGGCGCATTCACCGACCTCTGCCGCGGACCTCACCTTCCTTCGACAGGCAGAATCAAGGCGTTCAAGCTTACATCGCTTACCGGCGCTTACTGGCGCGGCAACGAAAAGAACAAAATGCTTACCCGCATTTACGGCACGGCATTCGAAAAGAAGAGCCAGCTCGACGAATATCTCGCAGCGGTGGAAGAGGCCAAAAAGCGCGACCACAACAAACTCGGCAGGGAACTCGGCATTTTCATGACGAGCGACGTTATAGGTCAGGGTCTTCCCATTCTCATGCCCAAGGGCGCGAAGATGCTCCAGATTCTTACTCGCTTCGTTGAAGACGAAGAAGAAAAGCGCGGCTTCATGATAACCAAGACGCCCAACATGGCAAAGTCTGACCTTTACAAAATTTCAGGTCACTGGGATCACTACCGCGACAAGATGTTCATACTCGGCGACATAGACGAAAACGGCGAATCGCCTACGGGTGAAGAGATTATGGCGCTCCGTCCCATGACCTGCCCGTTCCAGTACCAGATTTATAAAAACGGACTCAAGTCTTACAGGGATCTGCCCTGCAGGTATTCCGAAACTGCGTACGAGTACAGGAAGGAAGCATCGGGCGAAATGCACGGACTTATCCGCATAAGGCAGTTCACCCTTTCCGACGGTCACATCATCTGCGCCAAAGACCAGATAGAGGGCGAATTCAAGCGCTGCCTTGACCTTTCGTATTACTTCCTCGATTGCCTCGGACTGCGCAACGATATTACTTTCCGTTTCTCCAAGCGCGGCAGCTCAAAGTCAGACAAGTATATAGACAATGACGAGGCGTGGAAGAGCACCGAGGCGATGATGAAGAAAATTCTCGACGACCTCAAGCTCGACTATGTCGAGGCAGATGATGAAGCGGCGTTCTACGGACCCAAGCTCGACGTGCAGATAAAGAACGTTTACGGCAAGGAAGATACGCTCATAACCATACAGATAGACTTCGCCGCTGGCGAAAGCTTCAACATGGTTTATATCGACGAAAACGGCGTGCGTCAGCATCCTTTCGTAATTCACCGCAGCTCTATCGGCTGCTACGAGCGCACCCTTGCAATACTTATCGAAAAGTATGCGGGCGCTTTCCCTCTGTGGATGTGCCCCACGCAGGTCAAGGTTCTGCCCATCACAGACAGGACTTTAAGCTATGCCAACAGCGTTGCAGATAAACTCCGCGCTCAGGGTCTGCGCGCAGAAGTCGATTCGAGGAATGAAAAAATCGGCTATAAAATCCGCGAAGCAAAGCTTGAAAAAGTGCCTTACGTACTCGTCGTGGGCGACGCGGAGGAGCGCGACGGCACGGTAAACGTAAATACCCGCGGCAAGGAAGAAAAAGTTACGATGCCTTTGGACGAGTTTGTGGCAAAAGTTGCCGATGAAGACAAGCGCAAAGTAATTTTCTGATAAGCTTTTTAATCGCCGCGCCCGCAAAAATTTGCGGGCGCGGCTTAAAATATGCGCTTATATCGCCGCTTTGGATTTGTTCCGGCCGCGGCGGGCGCAAAATATACAAATATTTACAAATAATTATCAAAATCATTTGACACGGCAAATATTTTATAGTATTATTTTTGAGTAAGCAAAGGCAAAACCTTTCGCCGTACGGATGGTCTGTACAGGCAAATAATGATTTTATCGCGCGGTTGTCTGCGCCTGAAGTTGTCATTATGGCGGGTTGCTTTTGCAATCCGCTTTTTCTATGCGGGTCAAATAAAATGAGAGGTATATGACTTATTAAAGACACTTATTCTATCAACGAAGATATCCGTGACAGGGAAGTAAGGGTTATAGCGTCTGACGGACAGATGCTCGGCGTAATGCCCGCTTCGCAGGCACTCAGGCTTGCTTACGAGCAGGAGCTCGACCTTGTTAAAATTTCTCCCACGGCAGTTCCGCCCGTATGCAAAATAATGGACTATTCCAAGTTCAAGTACGAGCAGGCAAAAAAGGATAAGGAAAACCGCAAAAACCAGACCGTTATAGAGCTTAAAGAAATAAGGCTTTCCATGACCATAGACGTAGGCGACATTGCCGTAAAAACCAAGCAGTGCCTCAAGTTTCTTGAAGCAGGCAACAAGGTAAAGGTCTCCATCAGAATGAAGGGCAGGGAAAATTCCCGTTCTTATCAGGGCGTCAAGGTAATGGAAGACTTCTTCGGCGGCTTAAGCGGAAAGGCGGTAATGGATAAAAAACCCACTACCGAAGGAAGAAACATCATAATGATGCTTTCTCCCGCAAAGGCTTAAGTTACCCGCATTTTAAATTTTAAAACATTCATCGGAGGTTATAAATATGCCTAAGCAGAAATCACACAGCGGCACTAAAAAGCGTTTCTGGCTCACTTCCACCGGCAAGGTAAAAAGAGCGCACGGCGGCAAGAACCATAAGGCAGAA
>CALVWV010000014.1 GCA_944368065.1 uncultured Clostridia bacterium
GCCCGCGCCGTAGCACTGCGAAACGAAGTTGGTAAGTCCCGTACCGCACGTGCAGAAGCAGGTGGTGCAGAATACGAGCAGCTTTATGCCGGCTGTAAAGCCGTCTGTTATGCCGAGACCCTGTTCGTTTGCAAGTTCGTTTATTCTTATCTGTATCACAAGGTTGCCTACGGAAACGAAGCTGTTCTGCAGAACTACGGGAAGAGCGAGGATTAAAAGCGTCTTCAGAACGGAGGGCACGAAGATGTGCGGCCTTTCGTCCGAAGGCATCTTTTTGAACCTTAAGAACACGAAAATTATGGTGAGTACGCAGGACGCGCCCTGAGCTATGAACGTTGCCCACGCAACGCCCTCAACGCCCCAGGGGCGGACCATGACTATGTCGAGCACGATGTTGCTGACCGAGGATATTACAAGGAATATGAACGGCGTGCGGCTGTCGCCGAGGGCGGAGAAAATACCTGTGCCGAGGTTGTATAAAATGAGGAACGGCAGACCGAAATAGTAGATGTTGAGGTAAGCCACGCTCTCTTCCATGGCTTCCTGCGGGGTTTTGAGCGCGGCAAGCAGCGGTTCGCAGCTTACAACGCCGACGACGAGCAGAACTACCGCGAGCACGGTGAAGGATATAAGCGCGGTGAATATCGCCGTCTTTACGCCAGAATTGTTCTTTGCGCCGAACAGCCTTGATACAAGCACCGCACAGCCCGCGTTTGCGCCGAGGGCTATCGCCATAAGGATGTTGACTATAGAGTTGGACGCGCCTATCGCGGTAAGCGCCGTGGCCCCTGCGAATTTGCCCGCAATAATCGTGTCCGCAAGGGTGTAAAGCTGCTGAAATACCGCACTGCCGAAAAGGGGCAGTATGTAAATCAGAAGCACCTTGAACGGCTTCCCTCTCGTTAAATCGGTGTTCATAAAAAATCCTCTCCTCGCCTTGAGCGCAAGTGCTCCATTCTGAAAAATACGCGCCGCTGTTACGCGGCGCAAAACTGATGCTAATCTTTTCAGTGCGAATTATATCACCGCGCGGACGGCTTGTAAAGCGTATAAAAAAATTTTTTCAAACCGATAATTTTGTACTCATAACGCCTGCATTTTTGAAAAAATTTATTAAATACTGCGCGCGGATAATAATTATGTACGCGTGCGCGCAATATGCGCGCACGCGCGGCGAAAGCGCGCAAGACCGTATGAACTGCGCCGCAAGCGCGTTAGATTGTATGCGCGCGCCGAAAGCGCGCAAAACTGCATGCGCATGCGCGCCCGGAGCATATTGAACCGCTGCGGAAAAATTCCGCACCCCTCCTTTGCGGGAGAAAAAAATATCTGTTTAAACGGGCGCAAACTGCGTTATAAGATAACCGTAAAAAGATTTTACGCATAATTGAAAGCGCAACCACACCGCGGCGGACTTTTAAAAAAGCGCTCCGCGGTAAGAATAATCCGACACCGCGGCGGGCTTTGAAAACCTTGCGCGGCGGAAGATAAAAATACCCGCGCCTGGCTTTGAAACCTTGCGCGCCACAAATTCAAGGCTTATTCCCCCATAAGGAGGTTAAATTTTTATGAACAGCAACCGCTTCACTCAGAACAGCATACAGACAATAAACAACTGCCAGAAAGTTGCTGAAGAGTACGGCAACACCGAAATAATGCCGGTGCACATACTCTACGCGCTTTTGGACAGCGAAGGGCTCATATACCGCATTATCTCGCGCCTCGGCACAGATGCGGCAGGGCTTGCGCGCGCTGCAAAGGACGAGATAGAAAAATTGCCGAGAAGTTCTTCTCACGGCAACGTGTTCTTATCGCCCGCGGCCAACAGAATTTTCAACAACGCGGAAACGCTTGCAGGCAACATGAAGGACGACTACATCTCGGTAGAGCACCTCTTCCTTGCCCTGCTTGACGAAAACGACCAGACCTGCGCAAAACTTTTCAAGACGTTCGGCGTCACAAAGAGCGCGTTTTTGCAGGGCCTAAAGTCGGTGCGCGGCAACACGAACGTCAAAACGGATAATCCCGAAGACACTTACGAAGCTCTGGAAAAGTACGGCACCGACCTCACCGCGGCGGCGCGCAGGCACAAGCTTGAACCGGTAATAGGCCGCGACGAGGAAATAAGGAACGTAATCCGCATACTTTCAAGAAAGACCAAGAACAACCCCGTGCTCATAGGCGAGCCCGGCGTAGGCAAGACGGCGATTGCCGAAGGACTTGCCCAGCGTATAGTAAAGGGCGACGTGCCCGAAGGACTTAAAGACAAAACCCTCTTCTCGCTGGATATGGGCGCGCTCATTGCGGGCGCGAAGTACCGCGGCGAGTTCGAGGAAAGGCTGAAAGCCGTTCTGCAGGAAGTCACCAAGTCGGAAGGCCGCACCCTTCTTTTCATCGATGAACTGCACACCGTGGTAGGCGCGGGCAAGACGGACGGCGCGATGGACGCAGGCAACCTTTTGAAACCTTTGCTTGCGCGCGGCGAACTGCACTGCATAGGCGCGACCACGCTCGACGAATACAGAAAATATATCGAAAAAGACGCCGCGCTTGCAAGGCGTTTCCAGCCCGTAATGGTAGACGAGCCTACGGTTGAAGACACAATATCCATTCTCCGCGGACTTAAAGAGCGCTTTGAAATTTTCCACGGCGTGCGCATTCACGACGACGCGTTAGTCGCCGCGGCTACGCTTTCAAACCGCTATATCACCGACCGTTTCCTGCCCGATAAGGCCATTGACCTCGTCGACGAAGCGGCGGCAATGATACGTACGGAGATAGACTCCATGCCCTCCGACATGGACGATTTAAACAGAAAGATACTTCAGCTCGAAGTTGAAGAAAAGGCGCTTTCCAAGGAAAAGGACAACATTTCCGCGGCAAGGCTTGAAGCGCTTAAAAAAGAGCTTGCCGAATACAAGTCGCGCTTCAACGAAATGAAGGCCAAATGGCAGGACGAAAAGCACGCAATTCAGTCCGAAAAGGAGCTTAAAGAGCAGGTCGACACGCTGAAAGCCGAGATAGATTCGGCGACCAACAGCGGCGATCTGGAAAAGGCGGCGCGTTTAAGGTACGGCGAACTGCCCGCACTCGAAAAAAAGCTTGCCGACGCCAAGGCGCAGAACGCTGGCAGAAAGGGCGACCTTTTGCAGGACGAAGTCACCGAAGAGCAGATTAACCAGATAATTTCGCGCTGGACGGGCATACCCGTTGCGCGCCTTAAAGAGGGCGAACGGGAAAAGATACTGCACCTTGCGGACGATCTGCACAAACGCGTGGTAGGCCAGGACGAGGCGGTAAGCAAAGTTTCCGACGCAATCCTCCGTTCGCGCGCGGGCATTTCCGACCCCAACAGACCTATAGGCTCATTCCTCTTCTTGGGACCTACCGGCGTGGGCAAGACAGAGCTTGCCAAAGCTCTCGCCGAAAACCTGTTCGACGACGAAAAGAACATCGTGCGCATAGATATGTCCGAGTATATGGAAAAATTCTCGGTATCCCGCCTTGTAGGCGCGCCTCCCGGATACGTGGGCTACGAGGAAGGCGGCACACTCACCGAGGCTGTGCGCAGAAAGCCTTACTCGATAGTCCTCTTCGATGAAATAGAAAAGGCGCACCCCGACGTGTTCAACATTCTGCTGCAGATACTCGATGACGGCAGAATTACCGACTCGCAGGGGCGCACGGTGGACTTCAAGAACACGATAATAATCCTTACCTCCAACCTCGGCGCAACGGATATAATCGAGGGCATAGAGGGCGGCGAAATTTCCAAAGCCGCGCGCGACAGGGTAAACGCCATACTCAAGCAGTCCTTCCGCCCCGAATTTTTAAACAGGCTGGACGAGATAATAATGTTCAGACCGCTCACCCGCGAAAACATCGGCGGCATCGTGAACATTCAGCTTAAGCGCCTTGAAGAGAGGCTTAAGGCAGAAAATCTTGAGCTTGAAATCACGCAGAAGGCCCGCGAATATATCGCAGACAACGGCTACGACAACGTTTACGGCGCGCGTCCTTTGAAGAGATTTATCCAGAAGTACGCCGAAACGCCTATCGCTAAATACATTATCGAAAAGAACCCCGAAGCGGGCAGCAAGCTTGTGCTTGACGCCGCAGAGGACGGCTTATTCCTTAAATAATCCGCATATATATGCGGGGCAACCGCAATAAATTAAGCAGCAGTCATAAAAAGCGCCCGCGCGCAAGAATTTGCGCGCGGGCGCTTTTTACTTCTTTACATAAAGCTTTCAATCGTTTTCCCCGCTCCTTTCGCAAGGGTATACAAGTCCGAGGTCGCGGCGGCAGAGGTCGAGAAGCTTCATTGTGTCGAGCGTAGACTGCGCGGGGCAATAACAGCTCTCAGTTCGGCCCGCCGAAATTTCTTCGGCGACGCGGCGGAATTCGTTCAGGTATTTGGGCGTGCGGTCGCATAGTCTTTCGCGCCTGTCCCCCTTTAAAAGGGCGCGGCTTGCCATATGAAAGTACGGAACGACTATCTTTCCCTTCGTGCCGCATATCACAAAGCGTTCGCCGGCAATCTTTCTGCGGGATACGAAAATGTCCGCCGCAAAATTTTCATATTCCATGCGCACGTTTTCGGTAAAGTCGACGCCGCCTTCAAGCGTGCCGCGGCAGCTTATTTTTTCTGGCATGCCGAAGAGTTCGTAAGCGTACCTTATCGGATAAATTCCTACGTCCATAAGCGCGCCGCCTATGAGTTCGGGCGAGGTATGGCGGGGATTTTCTGTAAGGCGGAACACGGGAAGCGCGTATGCGGCGGACACCGACTGCACCTCCCCCACCATTCCCGCACGCAGCCATTCGCGCACTTTTAAAGCGGGAGAATTGTACCACGTCCACATTGCTTCGGCTATATATACGCCCCTTTCGCGCGCAAGCGCGAAAAGTTTTTCCGCCTGGGCAAAGTTTACGGTGAACGGTTTTTCCAGAAGCACGGGCACGCCGCGCTCTATGCAAAGCCTTGCGAGGTCGTAATGTTTGTTGGCGGTGACGGCTATGTATGCCGCGTTTACGTCCTCTGTCGAAATCGCCTCCTCTGCAGAAGGGTACGCCGCGGCGCCGTACTTTTTTGCAAATTTTGCGGCGCGCTCCGCCGTGCGGTTCCAGCAGGAAACTATTTTCATTTTGCCGTCACCGGCAAGCTGACGGGCCGCGGTGTGCGCTATGCCGCCGCAGCCTAAAAATGCCCAGCCGAATTGTTGCATGAAATGCCATCCCCCTGTTTATTCCGATTAATGCAGACTTTTTAAAAATTTTGCGGGTAATTTTAAGGCGCCCGCGCGCAAAATCTGCGCGCGGGCGCCGCTTTGTTGCAATAAAATTTAATACAGGCGGCGTACTATGCCGCAATCAGCGCGTCACTGGGGCTGTTTGCCGATATATGCGAGGATACCGCCGTCAACATAAAGTATGTGTCCGTTTACGGCGTTGGACGCGTCGGAAGCGAGGAACACGGCGGGACCTGCAAGCTCGTCCGCTTCAAGCCAGCGGCCAGCGGGGGTCTTGGCGCAGATAAAGCTGTCGAAGGGGTGACGCGAACCGTCGGGCTGACGCTCGCGAAGAGGTGCGGTCTGAGGGGTTGCGATATAGCCGGGGCCTATGGCGTTGCACTGAATGTTGTAACCGCCGTATTCCGAGCATATGTTGCGGGTAAGCATTTTAAGTCCGCCCTTTGCCGCCGCATACGCGGATACCGTCTCGCGGCCGAGTTCGCTCATCATGGAGCAGATGTTGATAATCTTGCCGTGACCCTTCTTTATCATGGAAGGAAGAACTGCCTTGGCTACAATGAAAGGCGCGTTGAGGTCTACGTCTATAACCTGTCTGAAGTCGGCGGCGCTCATTTCCAGCATGGGTATGCGCTTTATGATGCCCGCGTTGTTTACGAGAATATCTATGACGCCTACTTCTTCCTCTATCTTTTTAACCATTGCCTGTACGGCGGGTTCGTCGCAGACATTGCATACGTAGCCGAACGCCTTTATGCCGTCCGCCTTGTAAGAAGCGGTGCCCTTATCGACAAGTTCCTGCTTGATGTCGCAGAACGTGATGGTTGCGCCCGCCGCTGCGAGTCCCTTTGCGATGGCGTAGCCTATGCCGTAGGTGCCGCCCGTGATAAGCGCGACTTTGCCGTCGAGCCTGAAGTCTTCCATTTTCATTTCAAATTTTCTCCTTTATCAGGCCGCTTTTTGCGACCTTATTTAAATTATACCACACCGCACGGATAAATACAATACCCCTTTTTAAAAATAAGCGCAAATTAAGTCGGCTGGCTTACAGAGCGGGCGCGGCGGGCAGGCGGCAACGCACGGCGAGCGCGACAACGAGCGGGCGCGGCGTGACAGATGCGCGCAATATAAAAAACTCAAAAAAGCCGCGAAAAAACCGCGCTTTAAAAAGAGAAAAAAACTGAGCGGCGGGTTCAGCCCTCCGCCGCTTTTTGAAAACTACGCGATATAACTAAAAAAGCGCCCGCGCAGAGTTCTGCGCGGGCGCCGATTTTATACCTTATAAATTAAGCATTAACCTTTTACATCGAGCTTACGAGGAACGTTGCGAGGAAGAGCGCACCGATAACCCAGGTAGCTATGGAAACTTCCTTTACCTTGCCGGTGAAGAGCTTTACAAGGATGAAGGTGATTATGCCCATGCCGATGCCCTTGGATATGGAGTAGCCGAGGAGCATTACCATGAAGGTCATGAAGCCTACTATAGCTTCGGCTGCGTCGGACCAGTCAATCTTGGTGACGGAAGTCATCATGAGCACGCCGACCCAGATAAGAGCCGTAGCCGTTGCGCAGCGGGGAATGAGCTGTGCTATGGGGCTCAAGAACATTGCTACGATGAAGCAAAGGCCTGTAACGAGAGCGGTGAAGCCCGTTCTGCCGCCTGCCGCAACGCCCGAAGAAGATTCAACGAACGTGGTAACCGTGGAAGTACCTGCGATAGCGCCAGTGCAGGTTGCGATTGCGTCTGCAATCATCATCTTTTCCATGCGGATAGGCGTGCCGTTTTCATCGAGCAGGTTGCCCTTTGAGCATGCGCCGTAAAGGGTACCTATTGTATCGAACATATCTATCATGCACAGCGAAAGTGCGGAGGTTAATAAAACTACTACGAGCGTGCCCGCATTGTTGCCTTCCGTTCCGAGGTACTTGGAGAAGTCGAAGCCCTCATAGAAGACAGCGCCTACGGAATCCTTGCCCCAGGCTGCGAATGCCTTGAAGGGACTTTCGATAGAGATTTCCTCAAACATGGTTGCCGCTGCAGCAACGTTTGCACCGTAAGCAATGCCAGCAAGTACGTAGTAGAGCACTGCGGAACCTACAAGACCCCAGAGTATTGCGCCCTTAACGTTCTTTTTGGAAAGAATTGCGATAGCTATTACGCCGAGAATTGCAACGATTGCGGGAAGCATGCCGCCTACCGTGCCTGCCTCGTAAGTCATGAAAGGACTGCCGAGAACATTCAGGGATACAAAGCCTGTAAGCGTGCTGGAATCAACTATTACGCCTGCCTGCTGCATGCCTATGAATGCAATGAACATGCCTATGCCTACGGGAACGGCATGGCGTACCGCCGCGGGGATAGCTTCGAATATCTTTCTCCTTAAGCCGGTTACGGTGAGAAGAAGGAAAATAACGCCGTCGAGGAGTACGAATACCATGCAGTTTGCATAGGTAAGACCGGTAGCCTCGGCAAGCAAGGTGTAAACTATGAATGCGTTTATACCCATGCCCGAAGCCTGAGCAAGAGGCATCTTTGCAAAGAATGCCATAAGAAGAGTGCCCACTATTGCGCCTATTGCCGTAGCAATGTAAGCCGCGCCGTATCCATAGGTACTGTCGGGAATAACGCTCGCAAACATGCCCGCATTGACCATGAGTATGTATACCATAGCCATGAACGTGGTAAGACCTGCGACTATTTCCGTGCGATAGTTGGAGCCGCTCTTCGTGATGCCGAACCAGTTATCCACTTTGCCCCAGAAACCTTTTTTGGGTTCGGGGGAGGGCGTAGGCTGCTCGGCGACTTCGGCTGCCGCGGACTGCTCCGCAGTAGTCTGCGTCTGATCAGACATAAAAAACCTCCGTTGTAAAAATATCAGGAATTTTTTTCGCATGTGCAAAAAAAAAGTTTTCACTTACCTTTCACACAATACGCATATAGTTTAACATATACAAATACAAAAGGCAACTTAACGAGCGGCAAACCTTTTGTCATTTGTGCGCGCATTAAAAAAAATATTCCGATGTAATAACAAAGCACAAAATTTTACAATAAAAATATATTCCCCGCACCGTATCTCCGCGCGCACAAAAAAACGGTTGAAAAAAATATGCAAATAATGAATTGCCCCCACAATATGCCGCAGCGAATTATATTTTCGCTTTGAAAAAGGTTACAAAAAAGCCCGCAGAAATCTGCGGGCTTTATGCTTTTATGTTTATTTGTTGGGTTTGTCGTAACGGAGCTTTCTGAAAGTGCCGTCCTCCTTATGTATCATTATGCTGCCTTCCTGGTTCTGCGCAAGCGCTTTGGCATACTCTATCGCCTGAACCTGGGTATCGAAAAGCTTTATTGCCTTTTTGCCCTTGTTGAACTTTATCTGCCACTTTCCGTCAGACAGACGCTTGGTTATATGATACACTTTAGGACCGCTCGTCTTTGCAATCTCTTCAATCTGCTTCTCTTCTTCCGTCTCCGCAGCGGGTCTTACAGGCTCGCTCTTTGCGGCGGTTTTTGCCGCGGGCTGGGCGGGTCTTGCTGCGGGAGCGGGAGCTGCGGCAGGTTTTGCCGCGGGCTGAGCGGGCTTTGCCGCGGGAGCGGGAGCTGCCTTCTGAGCGGTAACGGGAGCGGGTTTTTCGGGCTCTGCCTTCTCCTTGGGCTGAGGTGCGGGCGCTTCCTGTGCGGGTTTCGCCGCAACGGTTTGCTCTACGGGAGTCGCGTCGTCAGCGGGAGCGGAAAATTCTTCCTCATCCTCCTCTTCGTACGTCGCGTTCTGCTTTTTTGCCCTTGCGATTTTTGCCGCAACTACGGCTATGATTATTATTGCGATAAGCACTACCGCCGCGATTACTATCCACGCCCACAGCGGGAGTCCGGCATACTTATCTGTAATTGCGATTAAAAGGTTCACGTTAAATCCTCCTTTCAGATTGATGGCAAAGGCGGATTTTTCCGCCCCTTCTTATAAAAATTATACCAAATCGGCGCGCAATGTCAAGCACGGAAGAAAAAAAGCCACGCATAAAAAACCATTATGCCCATTTGCGCGCAATTTTGTTTTTACGCCGCCGCGCGCTTTGCTTCTGCGCGCGGCGGCTTTTTTTACTTGACAAGTCCCTGAACAACGTTTTCGGGCGCGAGCTCGAACCTTTCGAACGTTTCTATGAATTTGCCCCTGCCCTGGGTGAGCGAACGCAGCGCGGTGGCGTAAGTCAGAAGCTCTGCCTTGGGCGCTTCCGCCGTTATTACCTGAATATCGTCCTGCGCGTCCATGCCTATTATTCTGCCGCGGCGCTTATTGAGGTCGCCGAGGACGTCGCCGAGGTACTGCTCGGGCACGCCTATCCTTAATTTGGAGTAGGGCTCTAAAATAGCGGGTTTCGCCGCCTTCATGCCCTCTTTGAAAGCTATTTCCGCAGCCGCCTTGAACGCCGCCTCGGAGCTGTCCACCTCGTGATAGCTGCCGTCCGTGAGCACCGCCCTCATGCGGATTACGGGGTAGCCCGCAAGCACGCCGTGGGGAAGGCATTCAAGAAGTCCCTTTTCGACGGCGGGTATATACTGCTTGGGTACTGCGCCGCCGACTACCTCTTCGGCGAACTCGAAGTCGTTGTCGCAGGGCTCGAAGCGGATTTTGCAGTGACCGTACTGGCCGTGTCCGCCCGACTGTTTTTTATACTTGCCCTCTGCAAGCGCCGTGCCTAAAATCGTCTCTTTATAGTTTATGGCGGGGGTGCGCAAATCTGCGTCCGCGCCGAACTTTGCCTTGAGTTTTTTGTTTATTATGTCGAGATGAACTTCGCCCTGACCGCCGATAAGCGTTTCGCCCGTGTCGGCAATTTTGCGCACGCCGAAGGACTTATCCTCCTCCTCAAGGCGCGCAAGACCGGAAAATACCTTGTCTTCCGTGCCCTTGACCTTGGCATATACCGCCATGAAAAGCACGGGACGGGGGAAAAGTATGGGGTCGAACTTTACGGGCGCGGACTCGTCGCAGAGCGTGTCGCCCGTGTTGGTGTTGGAGAGCTTGGAAACGGCGCCTATGTCGCCCGCAGTGAGCTCTGAAACGGGCTCCTGCTTTTTGCCTTTGAGAAGGTAAATGGCGTTTATGCGCTCCGTCTGGCCTGTGGTGGAGTTGAGAACGGTCATGCCCGTTTTAAGCACGCCGCGGCACACCCTCATGTAATTCATTTTGCCGACGAAGGAGTCCACCGCCGTTTTGAACACCTGTGCGGCGAAGGGCTGTTCGTCGTCGCATTCTATCTGAATGACTTCGTCCTTCTTTAGGTCGGTAGCGAGCATATCGCCGCGCTCGGAAGCGTCGGGCATATACTTTACTATTTCGTTCATAAGGTTGATGACGCCGCGGTTGTTGAGCGCGCTGCCCGCCATTACGGGAACGGTGTTTATGTTGTGTATGCCCTTGCGGATGCCGTGAATTATTTCTTCGCGGTCGAGCGCGCCCGTTTCGAAGTATTTTTCGAGCAGGACGTCGTCGTTTTCCGCCGCCGTCTCGGTAAGCGAAAGCTGCATTGCCGCGAGCTCTTCCTTCTTATCTTCGGGAACGGGTATTTCCTCGGGGCCTACGCCCGTGAAGTGGTACGCCTTTTCCGTGAGGGCGTTGACAAAGCCCGCCATCTTGTTGCCTTCCATTATAGGTATCTGAATGGGCGCTATTTTGCCGTGATACTTTGCTTCGAGGGCGGCTACCGTGCCGTTGTAGTCGGCGTTTTCCTTATCCATGCCGTTGATGAAAATTACCATCGGCTTTTTTGCCTTGAGGCAGGCGTTTATTGCCTTTTCCGCGCCGACGGTAACCGTGCCGTTCGCACCCATGACTACGAGTGCGCCGCCGCAGGCGCGCATAGCTTCGTTGAATTCGCCTTCAAAATCGTAAAAACCGGGGACATCGAGAAGGTTTAACTTTGTTTCCCTCCAGATAGTGTAGCATACGGAGAGCGAAACAGACATTTTGCGTGCAATTTCCTGCTCGTCGTAGTCGCTTACGGTTGTGCCCGCATCTACCCTTCCCATACGGTCTATGGAGCGGCCGTTGAACATAATGGCCTCGCACAAGGTGGTTTTGCCCTCGCCGCTGTGCCCGATGATAGCAATGTTGTGAATGTTTTTAGCCTTGATACTCATATTTTTTAGTCCCTTATCATAAATTGACGCCCTGATCTGCGCCGCGCTTTGCGGTATAATGCCGCGCGTAATTTAATTATACAGTATAACTTTGCAAAAATCAATACCCAAATTTTTGCGCGAAGGGCGCGAAAGGGGCGCACATATGCGCCTTTCAGTTGCAAAAACGGCGGCCCGGCAAGGCGGAAAACAAAAAGGGCGGGCAATATGCCTTAACCAACGCGCACTCTGCGCGCGCCGCCGCCGCGGGCGCGCCCGCGGCGGCGGCTATGCCCGCAAATAAAAAATATGCCGGAAGTGCGCCGTTTATTGCAGAATATGCAAAAAAGTGCCGCGGCGGCATATCGGAAAGACATGCCGCCGCGGCTACTTATAAAAATATTTTTTTAAGGTACGGCGCGCACTTTCGGCGCGCGCGGAGGATATTGTTTACTTGCCCTGACGGCCGCCGCGCAGATAGCTGCGCCTTATCTTGAGTTTGCTTACCGCCCTTGCAAGCTGTGCCTGCGCAGAATAGTACTCCTGTATGCTGAGTTTCTGCAGCATTGCCTCTTTCGCCTTTGCGGCTTCGCGCTCGGCGCGCTCTTCGTCTATCTCTTCGGGGCGGAGCACGGAGTCGGCGAGCACCAGCACGTCGTTATTTTCTATCTTCATTATTCCGGAAGATACTGCCGCCTCTACGGGCTCCCGACCGGGCGCGCGGTAGGTAAGTTTGCCGGGTACGAGCGCCGTTATCGTGTTGCTGTGACCGGCAAGCACGCCGTACTGCCCGTCTACCGCGGGTATTATAAGGCTTTCGCACTCGCCTTCGTAAAAGGTGCGGTGCGCGCTTAAAATATGCACTTTGAAAGTATTCATAAAAATTACCTGCCTTTTACGGCGGCACGCGCGCCGCGCAAATGTTTTTGCGCAGCCGCAAATCGTGCGCAGATATTTCAGCCGATTATTTCAATCAGCCTTCGCTTTTTAACTGTTCGGCTTTCTTTATTACGTCTTCTATGGTGCCTACGTTGTAGAACGCCGCTTCGGGATATTCGTCCATCTCGCCGTTTATTATGGCTTTGAAGCCGCGGATTGTCTCTTTGAGGGGAACATATGCGCCCTTTATGCCCGTGAACTTTTCAGCCACGTGGAAGGGCTGGGACAAAAACCTCTGCATTTTGCGCGCGCGGTAAACGGTGAGTTTATCGTCTTCGGAAAGTTCGTCCATGCCGAGTATGGCTATGATATCCTGAAGTTCGTTGTACTTTTCAAGCGTTTCCTGCACTTTGCGCGCCGTCTCGTAATGCTCTTTGCCGACGATGTCGGGCTCGAGGATACGCGAAGTCGATTCAAGAGGGTCAACGGCGGGGTAAATGCCCTGCTCGGCTATCTTACGGCTTAAGACGGTGGTCGCGTCGAGGTGCGCGAACGTGGTTGCGGGTGCGGGGTCGGTAAGGTCGTCCGCAGGCACGTATACCGCCTGGACGGAGGTTACCGAACCGTTCTTGGTGGAGGCTATCCTTTCCTGAAGTTCGCCCATGTCGTTTGCGAGCGTGGGCTGGTAGCCTACCGCCGAAGGCATGCGGCCGAGAAGGGTGGAAACTTCGCTGCCTGCCTGCACGAAACGGAATATGTTGTCTATGAATAAAAGCACGTCTTTATGCTCTTTGTCGCGGAAGTACTCCGCCATGGTAAGTCCGGTGAGCGCCACGCGCATACGTACGCCGGGCGCTTCGTTCATCTGACCGAACACGAGCGCAGTTTTGTCGCCAACGCCGCTTGCGCCCATCTCGCGCCAGAGGTCGTTGCCTTCGCGCGAACGTTCGCCGACGCCGGTGAATACCGAGTAACCGCCGTGTTCCATGGCTACGTTATGTATGAGTTCCTGAATAAGCACCGTCTTGCCGACGCCTGCGCCGCCGAACAGACCTATCTTGCCGCCCTTTGCGTACGGCTCCATAAGGTCGATGACCTTTATGCCCGTTTCAAGCACTTCGGCGACGGGGCTCTGGTCTTCGAACGCGGGCGCGCTGCGGTGTATGGGCCAGCGCTCTTCAGCCTCGGGCGCGGGCTTGCCGTCTATAGGCTCGCCTAACACGTTGAACATCCTGCCGAGCGTGCAGGTGCCAACAGGCACGTTTATTACGTCGCCCGTGGCGTAAACTTCGGTGCCGCGCGAAAGACCTTCGCACGCGCCGAGCATTATGCAGCGCACGGTATCGTTGCCCGTCTGCCTGGCTACTTCCATGACGAGTTTTTTGCCGTCCTTTTCCACGTAAAGGGCGTCCTTTATTTTAGGCAGTTCGCCTTCGAATTTAACGTCGGTTACAGGTCCTGCTATATGGACTATTCTTCCCTTTTTCACTTAAAGACTCTCCTTATGTTCAAGCTGGGCGCGGGCGCCCGCGGCAACTTCGGTTATCTCCTGGGTGATAGCCGCCTGCCTCATTCTGTTATACTGTACCGAAAGCTCGGATATGAGCTTTTCGGCGTTGTCGTTTGCCGATTTCATCGCCGTCATTCGGGCGTGCTGTTCGGAGCAGAAACTGTCCACGAGCGCGCTGTATATAAAGCCCGCTATGTAGCTGCTCATGATATTGTCGAGCACGACTTCTACCGAAGGCGTGTACTCGAAAGGCGAGAGCACGGGCTCTTCCACGGTGGAGGTAACGAACTCCTTGCGGTGGAAGGGCAGAAGACGGGTTAAAAGCGCCTGGTCGGACATGCCGCGCATATCGGTATATGCCACATATATCTTGGTGAACGAGCCTTTGTTGAACTCTTCCAGAAGTATGTCGGATATCTCCCTCGCGCGGTGCATCGTAGGATTCTGCGCGGTGTATAAAAAGCTTTTTTCAACGGGGATGCCGCGCTGCTTTAAAAGCTGACGGCCGTATTCGCCCACGACGTACCACTTTATTTCGCAGCCGTAATCCATAAGCGTCATCGCCTGCTTTATTACGTTGTAGTTGTAAGAGCCCGCAAGGCCTTTATCGCCCGTTATGAGCAGGCAGGCAAAAGTGCCCGTAAGCTTTTCGTTGACGTCGACGGGGTAAAAATAGCGGTTATCCGCAGGCATTTCACCCTGGCGGAATATACGCTTTATCTCCACGCGCAGCGCCTCGAAATAGGGGCGCGTGCTGTCAAGGTCGTTTTTTGCCTTGCGCATCTTGGTGGACGATATAAGGTACATCGCGTTGGTTATTTTGCGCGTTTCCTTTATGCTGTCTATTCTCTTTTTTATTCCCTGTATATTAGGCATAAACACCTCTCGCGGAATTTCCGCCGTGCGGCGAACCCGCGCGATATTCCGGGGCGCGCCCCTCGCTGCGCACTTTTGCGCAGGCTTGCCGGACGCTTATGCGGCGCGGCTTTTATTTATTTTGCGCCCGCCTTTAAATTGCGGCAGGCGCGCACGGTTTTCAGGCGCTGTGCTTTGCAGCGGCGTACTTTTCGGCAAATGCTTTGGTAACTTCCGCAATCTGCTTTTTGAGCTCTGCGGAAAGCTTTTCGCCTTTCTTTACCTCCGCGCATATTTCGGGCTGTTTCTCGTCGTAATACTCGAGCAGCTTGCCCTTGAAGTCGGGGATGTCGCCTACGTCCACCGCCGTCATGCCGTGACCGAGCGCGGACGCGAGCAGTATTACCTGCTGGTACATCGCAAGGGGGCTTGCCTGGGGCTGGCGGAGGAGCATCATGAGGCTCTTGCCGTAGAACAGGAGCTTCTTCGTTGCGTCGTCGAGGTCGGAAGAGAACTGCATGAACACTTCCATTTCCCTGTACTGCGCAAGGTCGAGACGAAGAGGACCTGCAGTCGACTTCATCGCCTTGGTCTGGGCGTCGCCGCCTACACGCGAGACGGATATGCCGACGTTGACCGCGGGGCGCTGGCCGGAGAAGAACAAATCGTTCGCAAGGAAGATCTGTCCGTCGGTTATGGATATTATGTTGGTGGGGATATATGCCGATATATCGCCCGCCTGCGTTTCAACTATGGGCAGAGCCGTTATCGAACCGCCGCCCCTTTCGTCTGAAAGGTGTGCCGCGCGCTCGAGAAGGCGGGAATGCAGATAGAATACGTCGCCGGGGTATGCTTCACGGCCGGGAGACCTGCCGAGAAGAAGGGAAAGTGCACGGTATGCAACCGCATGCTTTGAAAGGTCGTCGTAAATTATAAGCACGTCCTTGCCCTTGTTCATGAAGTACTCCGCCATTGCGCAGCCCGAGTAAGGCGCTATGTACTGCAGCGAAGCGCTGTCGCTTGCGAACGAGCTTACTATTATGGTATAGTCCATCGCGCCGCGCTTTCTGAGCATTTCTGCAAGGCGCGCAACGGAGCTTGCCTTCTGACCTATGGCTACGTATACGCAGATGACGTCCTTGCCCTTCTGGTTAAGAATGGTATCGGTGGCAATGGTAGTCTTGCCCGTCTGCCTGTCGCCTATTATAAGTTCACGCTGACCCCTGCCTATGGGGAACATGGAGTCGATGGCGAGTATGCCCGTTTCAAGCGGTCTGTTTACGGGCTGTCTGTCTACTATGCCGGGCGCTGCCGCCTCTATGGGCATGTATGCTTCGGCTTCGATTTCGCCCGCGCCGTCTATGGGCGAGCCGAGCGCGTCGACTATTCTGCCCACGAGTCCGTCGCCTGCGGGAACACCCGCCGTTTTGCCCGTACGGTAAACCTTGCTGCCCTCTTCGACTTCTCTGTCGTTGCCGAAGAGAACGGCGCCTACTTCGCCTTCGCCGAGCTCCTGAACCATGCCCTTTATGCCGTTTTCGAAAGTTACTATTTCGCCGTATTCGACGAGGTCGAGCCCGTCTATGCGCGCAATGCCGTCGCCTACGGAAATAACTCTGCCGGTCTCGTGCGCGCCGAGGGGCATTGCCCAGTTTTCTATCGCGCTTTTAAGATTTTCGACGGCCTCTTTTATAAGCGGCGTCACGCCGCCAGTAGATAAGGAGGATTTTCTTATGTCCTCTTTGAGCTTGTTTACCCTGCCCTGCGCCGACCAGTCGAAAACATTGTCGCCGAACTCGAGGCGGAAACCGCTGACAAGCGATTTATCCGTCACTATATTTATTTCGGGACGGACGCCGTACGTCTTTTCAAGGAATGCGGCTATGCCCTTTTTCTGTTCATCGGTAGGTGGATTCACGCAGTACAGCGTTGCCTGCGTCTTTTCCTTCTGCACGTCGAAAAACGCGTCTTTCTTATTCTTATCAGTCATTTTTACCGCCTTGATTTACAGTTTTTAAGAATTCGTCGTAAATGGCGCTGTCGCCTTCGGGCGAACTCTCGCGCGTGATGGCGTCTATTGCCGCTCCGCCGACCATTTCGGCAAGATCAGCCCTGGATACTTCGCTCTTGCGCTCGGCTTCGCCGCGCACGGAAATGCGGGCAAGTCTGTCGGCAAGGGTCTCCCTCGCCTCGCGGGAAATGCCTTCTATCGTTATGTCCTGAGAAGCCGTCTTAAGATAGCTGTCGTAAAGTGCGCCGTCGCTCTCGGGCGAGCTGTTCACGGCGAGCAGCTTTTCGGCAGAACTTATTACCATGTCTGCTATTTCGCGCTCCGCGCCGCTGAAGTAAGCCGCCTTCTCCTCTTCGGCCTTGCGCCTGCCTTCTGTGAGAATGTTCTGTGCCTGCGTCTGCGCTTCGGCTATCATGCGTCTGTTGCGGGATTCGGTGTCAGCCAGATATTCCTTTCTGTGCTTTTCCAGCTCGCTGTCCATGGAAGCTATCTTTGAATTCTTTTCCTCGTCAAGCTCAACAAGTTCGGCCTTCTTTTTCGCGTGCTCTTCAGCTATGGCCCTGTACTTCTCCTGGCGGTCGTGCATGAACTTGCGCACGGGCTTAAAAAGAAGATATGTAAGGCCGACGGCGAGAATTATAAAATTGAACGCATGCAACAGTATCTGTTGCCAGTCTATATTCAAAGGCATAAATTAACCTCCGCCGCGCCTTGTGCGCGGAAAATACGTTTGAATTTAAGGAAAACCGAGGCGGGAAAAGCTTTGTGCTAAAAATTCAGCGCACTCGCTCCGCCCGCACTCGTCGTTGCGGCAATCGCCGCTGTTTTTTATATTCTGTGCCTTACAATACGAAGATGAGCAGTACCGATACTATCAACGCGTAAATAACGACGGTCTCGACGAATACAAGGCCGAGCATCATGGTAGAACGGATGTTGCCTGCTGCTTCGGGCTGACGGGAAATGCCGTCCATAGCCTTTGCGATGGAAAGGCCCATTGCGATTGCGCCTGCAATCGCGGATACGCCGATAGCTACTGCGGCTGCGATTGCCTTGCTGGAAGTTACCTGAGCTTCTGCTGCCTCTTTGCTGGTCGCTTCGTCTGCAGCTGCTGCGGGCTGGTTTTCTTCTTCGGCATAAGTTTCGATGCCGTACTCGGGTTCAGCTGTCTCGGCAGATGCGGGAAGAGCAAATACCGAAATAACGGAAAGCACTACAACCGCGAGAAGTGCGGCTACGGCTACAGCCGTAAATCTTTTAACAAGTTTCATAATATCCTCCGGAATAAAACTTTATTGATTTTCTTTTTTATATATAAAGCGTCGCGTTGCAGCTTATCCGCCGGCGGCGGCGCGCTTTACCTCTTTTCATGCAGCCGCAAGGCTGGTTGCCTCCGGCGTTTTTTTCTTATTTAAATATGTAAATGATTAAATGGTTAAGCTGCGGATTGCGTAAATGTTTAAGCCGCGGCCTTTGCCTTCGCCTTGCGCTTTGCCTTTTCCTTCTTCACGGGCGGTTCGGTAGCCTCGCCGTAGAAGGTGGATACAAGCGTTATGAGCACGAACGTCTGTATGAGCGCGTGTATGAGCGTGAACAGCACGCCTACAATGACGGGAAGAACTATGCTCAGCGATATGGTATAGTAGACGAGCTCGGTTACGAGAAGTCCGGAAAGCAGCGCGCCGAAAAGACGGAAGCTCATGGATACGGGAAGGGAGAAATCTTTGAGCACCCTGCCCATGCCGCGCAGACCGTTGGAAATAATGCCGCCGCCGAGTATTACGAAGTAGCTTAAAAAGCCCATAGCGATTGCGGCGTTAATGTCCGAAAGCGGCGCGGGGAGCGATACCGAAAAGCCCTCTGTGGAAGTCCACTGCAGACCGAGAAGCTCGAAAAGCGTGCCTATGCAGATGTAGCAGCCTGCGCTGAATATGTAGCAGCCGAGGAAATTATTCCTTGCGGGGCTGTTCGTGCCTGCCATGTTATCGAAGAAGCCTACAAGCTTTTCTATGAGAAGCTGGAATTTGCCGGGCACTTCTTTGAAGCGGGGAATGGCAAATATGCGCACGCAGGCGGCAAAAACAAGAAGTATTATCGTCACCGTAATGGCGGATATCGCCGCGGGATTGACTGCCCATCCGAAGAGGCTTATCTTCTTCTCTTCGTGCAGAACGGCGTCGGTGAGTTCCTCGGAGATGTCGCCCGAACGGGGCTTGGCGCCTATTATAAAGGAGACGACAAGCAAAACGACGAGCACAAGGAATATCGCCGCTACCCATATGTACTTTTTATTCAGCGGTTTTTTTACAGTTTTCATTGTACCACCAGAATTTTCGGCTTTCGCCGTGATTGTCAGTTTAAAATGCGTTGAACGGGGCATATCATGGGGTCAACAACGTAAAAACCCCAAACCTTTAGCTTTACGAACGCCCTTTTGCTCAATTTTTTTGCGCATTCAGAATGGCTATGCGCTGCACGGCGTCACATTTTATATTGTTGCGGCCGCAACTATAATGAGCAAAAAATTCCGCATTGCATGCGGTGCAAAAAAATAACGCCCCTGCACGGCACAGCCTGCAAGCGACGTTTTTCTGCGTACGGACAATAAGCGCCGACTCAAAAAACGATGCGGTCTGACCGCATAATCCATGACGTCGCTCTCATCTGTTGCCTGCCGCTTTTCACACGCGGCGGACGCATTTTTCCCCTTACTTATCAGCGTTATTTTACGACAAAGTTTTGCGGCTGTCAAATGATACGACAGGGCAAAACCTTAATTATTTTTTATACCCGTATAAGGTAAATTTAGCCTTCAGTAAAAAGCACAGCTTATAATTCGACCCTATAAGAGTCGGCAATACAGGGCTTAAAAAATGCCGGATTGCGGCATATTCTCGCACCTTGAATGCGTTTTGCAAACTTTATTGCAAAACAAAGCAAATTTAACCGAAAATGCCCGCAAACGTAGTTACGAGGGCGGCTACCACTATTAAAAGCACTATGGCGCGGCAGGCGATATAGCGCATAAAATCGGCGCGGGTCATGCCGCTTTGCAAGGGCTTTGAAAGAAAGCTGAACACGACGTATCCCGCCACTCCGAGCGCGGAAGGGATTATAAACCACGCGATTTTAACGACTGCGCATACAACGGCAAACGCCGCGGCGAAGATAAGGCAACCGACCGCGCACCAATAGAATATGCGCGAACGCTTTTTTCTGGCACTGCGCATCTCCTCGACGTCGCCGTCGGAAACAAGCTCGTCAAGGCTCACGCCGTAAACGGACGAAAGCAGCTTGAGGCTGTCTATGGCGGGGTATCCCTTGCCGTTTTCCCACTTTGAAACGGCTGTGCGGGTGACATAGATTTTTGCCGCAAGTTCTTCCTGAGTCATGCCGCTCTGTTTTCTCAATTTTACAAGCTTTTCCGAAAGTTCCATAAAAATTGCCTTAATAATAAAATTAATTTATTTTTAATTTTTATTTTAATTAAATTAATTATTTATTTTTAATCTTTATTTAAAATTTTTATTAGTCTGCGCTTTGTGTGCATCGAATTTTTCGATTAATTTTTTATATCGTTAATTATTATATCATTTCCTCCTGAAAAAAACACGACACTTTTGCTCACATTGAAATATTTTGCGCGTCTCAAAGTTCAAATTTGCGCACGCCTGCGCCTTAGCGGGGTGAATTTGCGCAATTATATAATTTGCGGGCTTACACAAATTGCGCAAAGAGGGGCAGCGCCCCTACACTCACGAAAAATGCCCGTCGCGCAAGACGGGCATTTTTGTGAATTATGGTCTACCTGCGCGGATTCGTAAGGAGCTGCAAGGCCGTGACTTGCATGCGACGGAATAGCCGTCGCTGCGCTGCGCGCCGACGGCGTCACGTCATTTCGCCCCGACGCGCGGGTTGACATAATTTAAGCCCCGATTTCTATCGGGGCTATGGTGGTCTACCTGCGCGGATTCGAACCGCGGGTCTCCAGAGTCGGAGTCTGACGTGTTATCCAGCTGCACTACAGGTAGATATTTTTTATAATAATAATTTTATTTTTGTAATCAATTAATTAACAAATTAATAAATTATTTATTTAATTAATTATTATTTTTCAGCCGCTTTTCTTAATCAGCCGATATACACGAACGCATTGCGCTTATCGTCGTATGAATAGCCCGCTGCGGCAAGGCGGCGGCAAAGCTCTTCTTCGTCCCAGTCGTTTTCGGCGCAGAGTTCTTCGGGCGAAGAAACTCCGTCCCTCAGCTTCATATTCACCATTGAAAGCAGAATTGCTTCGTCAGACGGCATCTGCATGACTATCCTCCCGCATGAGGCAGACTCTGACGGCAAGCCGTGCAAAACAAGGCTTATCTTTGCCGCGCAAAATTATTATACCACACCCGCATTGCGTTTTGCAATCAGTTTTATTTGTGTTATAATTTTAAAAAAGCGCGTAAAATGCCGCTTTTGCACGGCAAAAAAACTTTCAGCAAGCATTTTTTGCAGCGCGCAACGCAGCGGCAGCAAAGCATCAATCCAACGGAGAATGAAAATGAGTAAAAAGACGGCCGTCGTGGGCTTAAGCGGCGGGGTTGACAGCTCCGTCGCCGCTCTGCTTTTAAAGGAGCAGGGCTACAACGTAATAGGGCTATTTATGCTGAACTGGGAAGAGGACGGCGAAAACGGGGCGTGCACGGCTGAAGAAGATTATGCCGACGTACAGCGCGTGTGCGCCACGCTCGACATACCCTACTACAGCGTGAATTTTGCAAAGCAGTACTACGACAGAGTTTTCGACTACTTCCTCAGAGAATACAAAGCGGGAAGAACGCCCAATCCCGACGTTTTATGCAACCGCGAAATAAAGTTCGGCCCGTTCAGGGAGTACGCCGAGGGCATGGGCGCGGACGTTATAGCTACGGGGCATTACTGCGGCATATCCCACGAAGGCGGCAGACACCGCCTTCTGAAAGCTAAGGACGGCGGCAAGGACCAGACATATTTTTTGAACCAGGTGCGCGAAAGCCAGCTTGAAAAGGTAATATTCCCCCTCGCCGACATAACAAAGCCGGAAGTGCGCGCGATAGCCGAAAAGAACGGACTTGCCGTGGCGAAAAAGAAGGACAGCACGGGCATATGCTTTATCGGAGAAAGGAATTTCCGCAACTTTTTAAAGACCTATCTGCCCGCTCAGCCTGGCGAGATACGCACGCGCGATGGTCAGAAAGTAGGCATGCACGAAGGGCTTATGTACTACACGCTCGGTCAGCGCAAGGGGCTGGGCATCGGCGGAATGCACGGCGAAGAGGGGCGCTGGTTCGTAGTATCAAAGGACCTCGAAAACAATATTTTATACGTTTCGCACGGGGACGAAAGCCCGCTCTACTCCTCCTCCTGCACGGCGGAAGAGCTCAACTTCATAGCGTTCGAGCCGCCCGCAGGTCAGTTTGAATGCACGGCGAAGTTCCGCTACCGCCAGCCCGAGCAGAAAGTTTTTGTAACCGTAAAAGACGGCAAAATGAACATAGAGTTCGCCGAAAAACAGCGCGCCGTAACCGAAGGGCAGTACGCCGTTTTATACGACGAAACGAGCTGTTTAGGCGGCGGCGTCATCACCTCTGTAAAATATTGAAGCGCGTAAAAACAGCATATGCTCGTATGCGCTAAAAGCGGCATATGTGCGGGGCAATTTACGCAAAGGAGCATATCATGGATATGACAGAAGCGGCAAAACAAAGGCACTCTGTGCGAAGCTTTCTGCCGCGCGGACTTGACAAAGACGTGCAGGGCGCGCTTGAAGAGCGCATACGCATGCTGAACAGCGAGAGCGGGCTTAACATTCAGCTTGTTTTAAACGAGCCGAAAGCTTTCGGCACAAGTCTGCTTGCGCATTACGGCAAGTTTGAAAACGCAAATAATTATATAGTGCTTGCGGGGAAAAAGGGCAAGGATTTGCAGGAAAAATGCGGCTATTACGGCGAAGACCTTGTGCTTTTTGCGCAGACGCTTGGACTTAACACCTGCTGGGTTGCGCTAACTTACAAAAAAATCAAGGGCGCGTACTCGCTTGAAGATGGCGAAAAAGTTGCGCTTGTAATTGCAATCGGCTACGGAAAGACGGCGGGCAAGCCGCACAGGAGCAAAACTTTTGCCGATGTTGCAAAAGCGGAAAATCCGCCTGAATGGTTTGTGCGCGGCGTTGAGGGCGCGCTGCTTGCGCCTACCGCCGTGAACCAGCAGAAATTTAAATTCATTTCTGAAGGGAACAAAGTGAAAGCGCTGGCAGGCACGGGTTTTTATACGGATATAGACCTCGGCATTGCAAAATATCACTTTGAACTTTTTGCCGGAAAAGAAAATTTTGATTGGGCATAATATAAAAGCCGCTTTTCAGCGGAAATAAATTTAACAAATAGCCGCGGCGGCGCAAAATCTGCGCCGCCGCGGCTTTTATATTTATCAACATTATATCAGGCATAATATAAGCGCGCCTTTCGGATGCGCAAAACTTCATGCAGACTTTCAGGCGGTGCGCGCCCTCGGCTTTTTTCTGAGCTCGGTTTCTATGTCCTTGCAGGCTTCTTCAAGCTCGTCCTCGCTTTCGGCAACCTCCACTCCGTCTAAAATATTCTGCAATCTGTACTCTTTGTTGAGGTAGCGTATCGTCTGGAATCCGATGACTGCCGTCAGCGTGCCGTTTGTAAGTCCCTGGACGGAGCTGTCCACGAGCGCGGATATCGCAGAGCCCAAAAAGGGTATGCCCTTTGCGGCGTCGCCCATGGTCTTTACTATGCCGTTGCCTATTTTGAGCGAACCGAGCCCGTATGACACGAGCGAGTTGCGCACGACGGCGGCAAAAATTTTGACGAGCTGGGGTTCGGAGGGACGGAAGCCGTACAAAAACACAATGTCCTTTATAAGCTGCAGGTTAACGACCGCAACGAGCGCGGCGTCCGTGCGCGAACTCTGCGAAATGGCGGAGTACGCCGCAGACTTGAGCGCGTAGCGGAATATGTAGTCCTTTGCCGTCTTTTTTACTTTTCCCGAATAGAGCGCGGTAAGGCAGCGCTTTATTCCCTCGTCGTCGTTCTGCGAAAGGCAGCCCGCAAGTTCTGCAAGTATGGCGTCGTCGTACCAGCCCGCGCAGTCCACGCGCGTGCCGAAATCGACCATGCGCTCTGCAATGTTCCTGCGGACGCGCCTGTTGTGCCGCTTTGCCGCGGCGGCGTGAGTTGCGGGAATGTTGGTCTGAAAATAGTTCATTCGGCATATTTTGACGAGCGGCACGATAAAAAGCAGCACAAAAAGCACGGCGCTTACAACGGCGGCGGCATACCCCGCATAGACGTTTATGCCCCATATCTGCAGCGTGATTGAAAGAAGGCACCAGGCGAGGAACACGCCTATTATGCCCGCAAGCACCACGATGAGAAGGCGCGCCGCGCGCGTGTTGCGGTTTTTGACATACCTCTCTTCGTATTCGTATATTGTAAGTTTCTTTTCTTCTTTATTCTTCATTGATGTATCCGTACCGGCAGATTTATTTTATATAAAGCCCGCGGCCGGGCGCGGTTGTCGCGGCTAAAGCGCGGCTCGGGAAAGGTTGCGGCAAGCCGCATAACTGCACCGCGACAGCTGTACCGTTGCACCGCGGCAGCTGTACCGTTGCATCGCGGCAGCAGACCTGCGCCGCAATTTTTACAGCGCATTGCAAAGTTGCCCCGCATATATGCCTCAATTACTGCAATTTTATTATAAATCGAGGCTGAATTTGTAAAGCTCGCTTTTTGTAACTCCCCTGTCCTTTGCGGCGCGCTTTATTGCTTCCTTTTTATCCAGTCCCTGCTCCATATAGTGGCGTATGTGCTCCGTTTCCGAAAGGGAGCACAGCTCGCTTTCCTTCTGCTCTGCTCCGCCGACGACGAGCACATATTCCCCCCTCTTTTCGCCTTCAAGCCCGGCGGAGAGGGTAAAGGGAAGCGCCTCCTCGTGCAGCTTTGTTATTTCGCGCACGGCGCTTGCGGGGCGGTCGCCGAATACGGCGTACATATCCGCGATATACCTGTCCACATCCTGAGGGGCGGAGTGGAAAATGAGCGTGAGCTCTAAGTCGCGGTACTTTTCGAGCAGGCGGCGCCTTTCGCCCTGTTTGTCGGGCAGAAAGCCTATGAACGCAAACTTGTCCGCGGGAAGGGCGGAAAGTATGAGCGCAGAGAGCGCGGCGTTTGCTCCCGGAACTACGGTATAGCTTACGCCCGCCTTTCTGAGCTCTTCGCAGACCAATCCGCCGGGGTCGGATATTACGGGCATGCCGGCGTCTGAAATGACGGCGACTTGCCTTCCTTCCGCGGCGGCGGAAATTATTTTTTCGGCGGCGGCGCGCTCGTTGAATTTATGGCACGCGACAAGCGGCTTTTTTATTTCGTACGCGTTTAAAAGTTTTAGCGAATGGCGGGTGTCCTCGCAGAAAATGACGTCCGCCGAGCGCAGAACTTCGAGAGCGCGGAGAGTTATGTCTTTGAGGTTGCCAATAGGCGTTGCCACGAAGTAAACCAAAAAAAAGCCTCCTTGAAACTGCTTCTGCGGCGCGTTGCCGCAAAGTTTATTTTTAATGGTTGCGGCATATTGCCGCGCAATTAGCGGCAATATGCCGCCTTGTTTTCAGTTTACGGCGGAAGGCAGAATTTCTATGCCCTCTTTTCCGCCCTTGCACGCTTCCACCATCACAAGGTAGGGTTTTGCGCCCGCGGTGCCGCATATAAGCTGCATGCGCTTTGGCTCGAGCGAGCGCGACTTGAGCGCGTAAATAAGCTCGGCAAGCCTGTCCGCGCGGTTTATTATGCCTATTCTGCCGCCGAACTTTAGTACCCTTGCGGCGACGTCGAGAATTTCCGCGAGGGTCACCGTTATTTCCTTGCGGCAGACGGCTTTTTCGTAAGAGATGTTTTCAAAACCGCCGCGCTCGTACGGGGGATTGCACAGCACGAGCGAAAATCTGCCGTCGTACTCCCTGCCTATGTCCTGAATGCGCGTGCATACCGCGCGCACGTTTTCAAAGCCGTTGTATAAAATTGTGCGCGCGCTCATATCCGAAAGGGATTGTTGCATTTCCATGAGCTCCACCCCCTTTATGTGGGGATTGAGGCAGAGAAAGTGAAGTCCGACTATGCCGCTGCCTGCACAGAAATCGGCTACGTAATCGTTCTTTTTGCCCTTTACGAACCTGGATAAAAGCACGCTGTCCGAGGTGAAGCGGTATAAATTGACGTTCTGTATTATTTTTTTGTCACCGAAAAGCTCTTCGAGCACTTCGCCGCTTTTAAGCTGAATTTCCATATTATATAAAGTGCGATATGAAAGCGCAAAGGCTTATGCCGCTGAAAATTACAAAAAGGGGCAAACCCTTATGCCGCTTTTTATGCATAAAGATGTGCAGAGGTCAAAAAAAGAAGGCGGAACAAAACGTTCCGCCTTGCTTTTTTTACCAATTATTCGGCGGATTTGATCGCGCCGGTAGGGCAACCGTCTTCGCAAGCGCCGCAATCGATGCAAACGTCGGGATCAACGACGTACTTTGTATCGCCTTCGGAAATTGCTGATACGGGGCAAACGGCAGCGCAAGCACCGCACATTACGCATTCATCAGATATAGCGTGAGCCATAAAGCACCTCCATGATTTTTATATGCTTTCAGTGAAATAATTATATCATACGAAAAACTCAAAGTAAAGGGGAAAGAGCTAAATTTTTGCGCCCCGCTTGCCCTTTTTTCGTGTAAATTCATGCAAAATCTTCCAGCGCGCAGCGCGCGTAAACGCTGCAAAGATACAGGATTTTACATTTTCCGCCCTTTACGCGGCTGACGCCTGCGTTTAAACGGCGCGCCGCCTGAGGCTTGCCTTAAGCGGCATAAATACGGGAAAAGAGGCGCAAAAAAGCGCCGCAATTTCGCAGCGCTTCTTTAACTCAGTCGAGAAGTTTTTTGAGCTCGTCGTCCACGGGCTCGTCCTTTTCCTTTTTGACGTCCTGCCCGCGGCGCTTGAACCTCAAATCGTCTACGGGGAAATCCTTATAGACGGTGGCGTCGCCCTTGTCTATGCGCACCTTTACTTCCATTTTGAGCATATTGACGTTTACCACCGTGCCGTCGCCTTCGGGCGTGCCGACCTCGCCGCCGACCTTGGGCATTTTTTTGCAGGCTTCGGCGTAGTAGTCGTTTTCATACGCAAGGCAACACATAAGTCTGCCGCAGAGCCCCGAAATTTTACTGGGGTTGAGCGAAAGACCCTGATTTTTCGCCATTTTTATGGACACTTTTTTGAATTCGGGCATGCAGCTCGAGCAGCAGCATTCCCTGCCGCACGGGCCGAAGCCGCCTATCATGCGCGTTTCGTCGCGCACGCCTATCTGGCGGAGCTCTATCCTTATGTGGAACACCGAAGAAAGGTCTTTTACGAGCTCGCGGAAGTCAACCCTGCCGTCCGCCGTGAAATAGAAAATGACTTTTGTGCCGTCGAACGTGAATTCGCAGTCCACGAGCTTCATATCCAGCCCGCGGGCGGCAATCTTTTCTTCAGCCGTTTTAAGCGCGGGGGCGCGCTTTTCCTCGTTTGCGCGCACCGTCTCTTCATCCTTTTCGGTAGCGGCGCGGAGCACGGGCTTTAACGGAGCTACGAGCTCCTCTTCGGGTATTTCCTTTAAAGGAACGCACACCGTGCCGTATTCAACGCCGCGCGCAGTTTCCACGATTACGCCGCTGCCCTCTTCATAATTGCCGTCGCCGGGGGCGAAATAGTAAACCTTGCTGCCGCCTTTGAACTTTACTCCGATAATCTTTGCCATTTATTATTCTCCTCCGTCATCTTCAGGATAGCGCTGTACAAAAGCGCCGAGTAGTATGCGTTGAACTTCATATCGCGCATTGCGCCGCCGTAAATTTCCGCGCCTCTGATAAGCGCCGGAAGGCTCCAGCCGTACGCATTGCCTTTGCCGTCTGCGCGCCCGCCGCGGGATAATGCTTTTGCGGCGTTAAAGCACAGGCGCTGGACTTCGGCAAGTATTTCTTTTTTATATTTGCTGTCCGCGTACTTCAAAGAAATAACGCCCGCCGCGGCCGCGTCTTTTGCGGAGAGAATATCTTCCGCCGCGGAATGAATTTCCGCAAACCGACCTTCGGCAAGCCCGGCCGCAACGCCCAATACGCCGCCGCAGCTTTCCGCCGCCTGCCTGTTGTACGCGCCGCCCTTATTCATTCGCTCGAGCGCGCCGTAAATCTGTTCCACCGTGAACGGGGATATCTCCAAAAGGCGCACGCGCGAAAGTATTGTGGGGAGCACGGGCGAAAGGGTGGTCGCGCCGAGGATAAAGCATACTCCTTCGGGCGGCTCTTCAATTACTTTTAAAAGTTTGTTCTGCACGACCGCCGAACACTCGTCGAACGAGCTTATCACATAAAGCTTTTTATCGCCGTACACGGGGCGCATTGCGCAGTCTTCGATAAGCGCTTCCGCCGCCTCGGCATTGAACTTTTTGTCCTGCTCGGGGTAAATTCTGCAGTCGGGGAAGGCTTCGCGCTCTATCTGACCACCGACGCCCTTTTCGCTCTCCGCACCGAAAAAGCGCAGAGCGAAAATTTTTAAAGCGCGCCGCAGATACACCGCGTCTTCAAACGAGAGCATGTAAGCGTGTGCAAGCCTGCCCGCTTCGGCTTCGCGGCAGAAAATTTTATAAGCCGTGCTTTCTTTTATTAAAATTTCCATGCCACTCCCCCCGTTTTTATTTTTTTAAGCCCGCAGCTTTTTATCGCGGAAATTAAGTTGGTTGCGGCATATTGCCGCAGAAACGGCAGAAACGCCGCCGCA
Source organism: uncultured Clostridia bacterium (assembly GCA_944368065.1). Lineage (GTDB taxonomy): Bacteria > Bacillota > Clostridia > Christensenellales > Borkfalkiaceae > Coproplasma. The sequence goes on from CALVWV010000014.1 coordinate 28,496, forward strand.
CAATATTTGGTTGCGGCATATGCCCGCGCCAATTTACTTATTTATATAATTTTGTGCGATTTTAATATATTGTATATGTTTTCCGCCGTCTGAAACTTCGTGCCGCCGCACTCCACCTTTGCTATGCGGTCGGGGTACATATCGGCGAGCTTCAAATAGCCTTCGTAGACCTTTGAATGAAATTCAATGCCGAGCTGTTCCATCCTGTCGCCCTCGTCCGCGCCGTGCTTGCGGTTGAACGCGTCTTTGGGAGATATATCCAGAAAAAGCGTCAGATCGGGGCAAAAATCGCGCATTGCAAAGCTGTTTATATCCTCTATGAACTTAAGTCCCAGCCCCCTTGCGTAGCCCTGGTAGGCGAGAGAGGAATCGACGTACCTGTCGCACAGAACCAAAGTTCCCGCCGCAAGCGCAGGCTGAACAATTTCGCGCAGGTGCTGGGCGCGCGCCGCGGCGTATAAAAGCGCCTCGCACTCGTCGCACATGGCGGTGTTTCTGCCGTCGAGGATTATGGCGCGTATCTTTTCGGCAATGTCGCTGCCGCCGGGTTCGCGCGTGACTATGTGCGGAATACCCGCTTTATTAAGCTTTTCGGAAAGCAGTCTTATCTGCGTGCTCTTGCCCGAGCCCTCGCAGCCTTCAAAAGTTATGAATCTGCCCGTCATGTTTTTTCACCACTTTTATTTTTCCGCCTGAAAGGCCGAACGTATGCCCGCCAGAAAGCGCCCTTACCGCCGCCTCGGTTATAATTTCGCCCGCGGCGACTACGGGTATGCAGGGGGGCATGAGCCCCGCGTTGCAGGCGCACATTCTGCCGATGCTGCTTTCAAGCGAAACGTATTCGGCAGGCTGGCGCAGCGCGTAGAGATAGCTGAACGTACGCGGCGTCTGGGGCATCACCTTGCGCGGGGTGTATGTAAGGCGCACTCCCTTCCTCTTGAGCGCCCACGTAAGCGCGGCGCCGAGCGCGCTTAAATGCTTTGCCGTAGTGCACGGCGAAAGGTAGAAAACTATGTACCTGCCGTCGGCAAATTCGGCATATATGCCCCTCTTTTCCAGCTCCTTTGCAAGAACTGCCGAATCGGTTATGAGCGGAGCGCAGTCAAGGCAGAGCTTTGTCCAGTCCGCCGAGGGGTAAAATTTGTAGTCGGGATATTTTTCTTTGAACGCCTTTACGGCGGCTTTTACTTTTGCTATGTCGCCCGTGTGCGCTTCCGTATATTTATAGGCAAACTCCACGGAAGCCATAACGGGGAAGGAGGGCGAAGTCGTGCGGAAGAGCGAAAGCCCGTCTTTGAGCTCCTCTTCAAACCTTAAATCGCTGAGGAACACGGCTGCACCCTGAGTGAGCGCGGGGAGGGATTTGTGCGCGCTCTCCACCCACATATCGGCGTACAATCCGCAGTAGCCCGCCCTGCCTTCTTCAAAAGCAAGGTGCGCGCCGTGAGCGCCGTCGCACAAGAATACTCTGCCCGCAGAGTGAAGTATTTCGGCATACTTTTCAAGCGGGGCAATGTTGCCGTAATAGTCGGGCGAAAGCGCTATCATGCCGCATATGTCGGGGTCTTTGGCAACGAGCGCGGCTATTTCCGCAGGGTCGGGAGAGTTTAAAACTCCGTCCCTTTCCTCGCCCTGAACTATGACGGGTTCGAGGTGAAAGAGCCTGCACGCGTTCCATACGCTTTTGTGGCTGTTGCGCGGCACTATTATTTTGCCGCCCCTGTCCTTTACGGCGTACATCATGGCGAGTATGCCGCTGGTTGAGCCGTCCGTAGTTATATAGGCGCGCCTTGCGCCCGTTATCATCGCCATATCCGACTGCGCGGCGAGTATTGCGCCCTCGGGGTCGGAAAGGTCGTCCGTGTAAGAAAGTTCGGTTACGTCGTCCGCGCATATGCGCAGAACGGAGGAAAGCGCGCCGCCGCCCTTGTGACCGGGCGTATGGAAACTTATGTGGCGCTTCCCTTTGTTTATACTGTCAAGAATGCGGTATCCGCTCATAAAACTCCCGCGGGGAAATCCCGCTTTTTTTCCTGCGCCGACAAATTGAAAACTGCGAAAAATATGCAATATTTGCCGCATATTGCGGGGGCAATCGGACATTGCCGAAGCCAAGCTGTTTTTCGCGGCTTTTATTAAGCCTTTGGCTGAACTTGTAATCAGACGTTTGCGCGGCGCTTTAAGTACAAAAACAGCGGACAGCTTTGCGCGCCGCCCGCTTTTTTATTATCTGAAAAAAATTATATTTTTCCGCGGCGTTACTTTTTGGGCTTCATGGTAGGGAACAGAATAACGTCCCTTATCGTGGGGCTGTCCGTAAGAAGCATGACAAGCCTGTCCACGCCCATGCCCAGGCCGCCCGTGGGGGGCAGGCCGTATTCCAGCGCGGCGATAAAGTCTTCGTCCACCTGCGCGTTGCAGCCGGGCTCCTGCGCCCTCTTCTCGCGCACCTGCTTTACAAACCTTTCCTTCTGGTCTATGGGGTCGTTGAGTTCAGAGAACGCGTTGCCGAATTCCTTCGAGCAGATGAAGTACTCGAACCTTTCGGTGAACGCGGGGTCGGAAGGCTTGCGCTTTGCGAGCGGCGAATTTTCTACGGGGTAATCGTAAATTATCGTCGGCTGAACGAGCTTTTCTTCCACGAACGTTTCAAAAAGCGCTATAAGAACGTGACCCTTTGTAGCCTTTTCTCCCTCTTCAACCTCTGCGCCCAGCTTCTTTGCGCACTCGCGCGCAGCTGCGTCGTCCGCCCACTCGTCGTAGTCGGCGCCGCAGTACTTCTTTACCGCCTCTTTCATCGTAAGGCGGGTCCAGGGCGCGCCCATGTCTATTTCAGTGCCCTGATAGGTTATCTTATCCGTGCCGCATACCTTTCTTGTTATCGTGCGGTACATATCCTCTATAAGGTCCATCATTCCCTTATAGTCGGTGTACGCCTGGTACATTTCCACGGAAGTGAACTCGGGGTTGTGGAATGCGTCCATTCCCTCGTTGCGGAAAATTCTGCCCACTTCGTAAACGCGCTCAAGCCCGCCGACAATCAGCCTCTTCAAATAGAGCTCCGTCTCTATGCGAAGATACATGTCGATATCCAGCGAGTTGTGGTGGGTTTTGAAGGGGCGCGCCGCCGCGCCTATTTCAAGCGTGGTAAGAACGGGCGTATCCACCTCGAGATAGCCGAGGTTATCGAGGTACGCGCGTATCTCGCGTATTATCTGCGAACGCTTTACGAATGTCGAGCGCACCTCGGGATTTACAATGAGGTCGAGGTCGCGCTGGCGGTATTTGAGGTCTATATTGGTGAGACCGTGCTGCTTTTCGGGCAGGGGACGCAGGGACTTTGTAAGCATCTCTATATGCGTGCAGTGCACCGAAATTTCGCCCGTCTGCGTTTTGAAAACGAAGCCCTTTACGCCTACGATATCGCCTATATCAAAGTCCTTTTTGTAAGATGTGTACGCCTCTTCGCCGACGTCGTCGCGCTTGACGTAAATCTGAATGAGTCCGTCGCGGTCGGAGATGTGCGAAAAGGAAGCCTTGCCCATTATGCGGCGGGACATGAGCCTGCCCGCAATGGATACTTCCTTGCCCTCGAGCGAGTCGTAATTTTCCTTGATATATTCAGAATCGGCGGTTACGTCGTACTTAACTTTTTCGTAAGGGTTCTTGCCCTCGGCAACGAGCTTTGCAAGCTTTTCCCTTCTTATCTGAGCCTGTTCGGCGAGCCTTTCAACCTCTTCCTCTTCGGAAAGGGTAACGTTCTTTTCTTCCATAAAACCTCTTTGCAGGCGGAGCGTCCGCCCTATTGCCTTTTCTTTTTTGCCCTTTTTTTACGCTATGGCAACTATCTTAAGCTTGTAAGACGAACCGTCGGGGCAGTTTACGGTTACTGTGTCGCCCGCCTTGTGGCGCATGAGCGCCGCGCCTACGGGAGATTCGCTGCTTATGCGGTTTTCCATTACGTCAACGTCCGTAACGCTTGTCACGGTGTATGTTTCCCTGTCGCCGAATTCTTCGTCTTCAACAGTTACCTTGCTGTTTAAGTGCACGTAGGTGTTGTCGGTAACTTCGGCCATTATAACGGCGTTCTTGATCTGATATTCCAGCTCTGCAATCTTGCCCTCGTTGGAACGCTGTTCCTCCCTCGCCGCGTCGTATTCGGCGTTCTCCGAAAGGTCGCCGTGGCTGCGCGCTTCGGCTATGCGCTCTATTATCTCGGGGCGCTTTTCCTTTACGAGGTAGTCGAGTTCTTTCTTTAAGTCCTCGTAATTTTTCTGAGTCATTTCAAAATACTGATCTGCCATTTTTTCTACTCCCTGCCGAACTTCTCTCGGCATATAATACAAACGTGATTCCTCGCCCTAAAGCCGGAATCACGTTTAACACCTCTATATTATATAGTCTGAGTTTTAATTTGTCAACAAAAACGCGGGCGGCAAAATTTTTTGCCCCTGCGCCGCAATTTTTGCGGCGCAGGGTGTGAAAATGCGCCGCGGCGATTGCAATCGCCGCGGCGCAAAAAAACTTTATTTTTCAGCGCAGCTCTTTTACGAATGCCGTAATTCTTTCTATCGCCTCGGCGAGCTGAGCCATGCCCGTTGCATACGAACAGCGCACGTGCCACTTGCCCGCTTCGCCGAACGCCTCTCCGGGGACGACCGCCACCTTCTTTTCCTTGAGCAGTCTGTTTGCAAACTGCTCGCCGTCGAGCGAGGTGGAAGCCACCGAGGGAAAGACGTAGAACGCGCCCTTGGGGCTGAAGCACTTCAGTCCCAGCGAGTTGAAGGCGTTTACCATAAACCCTCCGCGCTGTTTGTACTCCTCCCTCATCTCCTCTACGGAGGCGAAGCCGTCGGCAAAGCCTTCGGAAAGCGCGGTGTTTGCGGCGTGCTGACCCATTCGCGGCGCGCACATTATGGCGTACTGGTGAATTTTGAACATAGCGTCGTCAATATCTGCGGGGGCGCACACAAAGCCTATGCGCCAGCCCGTCATTGCAAACGCCTTGGAAAAGCCGTTGATAAGCACCGTTCGTTTGGCCATATCCCCGAGCGAAGCTATGGAAACGTGCCTGCCCGTGTAGGTAAGTTCGGCGTAAATTTCGTCGGAAATCACAAGAAGGTCGCGCTTTTCTATCTCGGGAATTATCGCCTCGAGCTGCTCCTTCGTCATTATCGCGCCCGTGGGGTTATTGGGGTATGCGAGCAGTATCGCCTTTGTCTTTTTTGTAGCCGCGCCCGCGATAAGTTCGGGCGTGACTATGAATTCGTTCTCCGCGCTGCACTCGAGCGGCACGGCTACGCCGCCCGCCATGAGCACGAGGGGCGCGTATGATACGTAGCAGGGCGAGGGCACGAGTATTTCGTCGCCGGGGTCGCAGACGGCGCGCAGAACCAAATCTATCGCCTCGCTCGCGCCGACCGTCACTATGGTGTGCTCGGGGGAGTACTTTACAGAAAAGCGCTCCTCAAGGTATCTGCATATGTTCTTGCGAAGTTCCGGAAGTCCGCGGTTGCCCGTGTACTGCGTGTAGCCGCGCTTTATAGAGCGCACGGCGGAATCGCGTATGTTCCACGGCGTTACGAAATCGGGCTCGCCTACGCCGAGGGATATCGCTCCCTTCATTTCGGATACTATATCGAAAAATTTTCTTATGCCGCTCGGCTTTAAGCTTGCGGCGCGTTTGTTGACAAAATCTCTCATGGTAACTCCTACGGCTGTATGCTCAGCCTGCCGCCCTCTTCGTCTTCCATGAGCGCGCCTTCAACCTTGTATTTCTTTAAAATGAAGTGCGTGGCGGTGGAAATTACCGTATCGTATGTGGATATGCACTCGGACACGAAGCGCGAAACGCTGCGCAGCGACGAGCTTTCGACTATTACCGCAAGGTCGTAAGCGCCGCTCATGAGATACAGGTTCTTTACTTCGGGGTGCGCGGCAATCTCCGCGGCTATGCTGTCGAAGCCGTGGCCGCGCTGGGGGGTTACCTTTACCTCGATAAGCGCCTCGACTTTCTCTTCCTCTACGAGCGCTTCGTTGACTATGGCGGTATACTTGACTATGACGCCCTCTGCCTCGAGCTCTTCAACGGCTTTTTTAACTTCGGCTTCGGTTATGCCGAGCATTGCCGCCATGCTCGCCGCTGAAATGCGGGAATCTTCGGTTACGAGTGAAAGTATATTCTTTTTGATTTTATCCATGTGTTTTACCCCCTTTCCGCTCGGCGCTGTGCTCCGCGGACGCTATGCTGTAAATAATATAAATAACTTAAATAGCTTATTTATATTATATTATCGCCAAACGGCGGCATTGTCAATAAATTTTTTTGCAGAGCCGCCGCGCAATTGTGTTTACAAAGCTCTGTTTTTTATATATACTGATAACAAAAAGGAGCTGACCGCGCGCAACCTTGTTTAAAAAACGGCGCGGCCACAATTTATTTTTGCGGAGTTACATATGTTCAGAATATGGGGCAGAATTGAAAAGGAGCATAAAATAGTAAGGCAGACTACGTACGAGAGCACCGCCAAATTTGAGTGGAGCGATTTTTTTACATACCTTGCCGACATATGCGAGGCGCTGGATATCGGCACTCCTATACTTCTGAAGACGCACATTTTCAACTACGCAAAGTTCAACCGCGTGACCTTTCTTCCGCGCGACTTTGCCGAGCCCGTAAATTTCGACAAGCTCGTTCTTGAAAATATTTTAAGATAAAAAAGCATAATTGAGGGGGCGCAGACAGCGCCCCCTTTCTTTTTATGTTGAATAAAGCATATATGCCGCCGTTTTTTGCCGAAAAACGGCTGTTTCACGTAAAACGGAAATGCAATAAGTCTTGCATTAATTATTTTTTTGCGCAGGCGCATAAGATTATGCGCGGCTATTTAAGTCCGCGGAAGGGTCTGAAAGCGATGAGCGCGTAAAGGCAGAAAACGGCTGAAACGAAGCCCGTGCCCAAAAGCACGCGCACGGCGGTTATGTTGCCGAAACAGATAAATTTAAGCATATTGAAGCCCGTAAAGGCGTACACTCCGCCGCATAAGCAAAGGAAAATGAGGTCCAGAAGGCACACGGTTGCAGAAAGTCTCATAAAACCATTATGAGCAATTTTTTTAATATTACCGCTGTATTGCCGCCGCAACGCGCCTTGTTAAAAAACAATTTTTTGATATAATAAACTGTCAGCCCCTCGCCGAAAGTTTTCGTCGAGGGGCTGACATATTGACAGGTTGCCGCAACAATGTCGCCGCTGCGGCATTCCGCCACTGCGCGGCTATAATCGCCACCAAAAACTATGGAGAAACGAGCAAGACGAGGCGCGCGCGGAAAACCTGAAGGAGTTTACATAAATGTAAATGACTGAAGGTTGCCACAGCGCAACAAAGTATTGCGAAGTTTATACAAAGTACTTCCGCAGCATTTATAAATTCAGAGTTGCAAGCAGAACGCGGAGCGCGCGGAAGATATGAGGGAGCGTACACAGACGTACGTGACCGAATATACCCGCAAGCGCGACTATAACCGCCACCCTAAAAACTTCGGAGAAACGAGCAAGACGAGGCGCGCGCGGAAAACCTGAAGGAGTTTACATAAATGTAAATGACTGAAGGTTGCCACAGCGCAACAAAGTATTGCGAAGTTTATACAAAGTTTTTTATATAATTTATATAGAAGTAAGCTTCACGCTCGCCCCCGTCCTCGCATCCTGATACATAACCCAGTAACCGCCGCTGCCCGCGGGAATGAAACCAGCCATGCCCTTTAAACTTTCGGGACAGGCGGAACCCATGGCGGGGACGCCGTAGCAGACGTATGACGGCCGCCCCTCCTCAAAAATTATGCCGAACACGTAAAACCTTTTTCCGCCGTAATTTATGCGCACCCAGCGCGAATTTTCCACCGCCTCTTCAAGCTCGGTTTCGTGCGGGTGGGATATTAAAAGCTTTTCTATCTCGCCGCGCATGCGCTCGTAAAAGCCGAGGTCGTCGGCAAGCGGTATTTCGCGCGCTTTTCCGCCATTTTCTGAATTTTCTGCCGCATAAGATTTAAAGGCGTTTTCGGCTTTATCCGTTTTTTTATTTTCAGTTTTTCCGGCATTTTCCCGCAATCTGTTTTTATCTGGATTTTCTGCGCCGCAATTATCTTTTTCGCACGCTTTATTATTTTGCGGTATTTCGGGCATATCTGCGGGGCAATCGCAATTTTTTTCGGTAAAATCATTTAATTTTCCGTCTGCAAAGCCATCTTCTTTTTTGCAGGTATTTTTTTCTGCGGCATTTTCAGGCTCTTTGCGTAAGCTGAAATGAGCTTCATTTTCTCCCCCGCCGCGCCCCTCTTCTTCCTCTTTATCCTTGCGTACATCGCGCTCGCTTTGAGTATTTTTGCCGTATTCATAATAATTGTCCTCCGCAATGGCTTCGTCCTCGTAAGCGGCGCCCGCCTCGGGCAAATGCTTATTTTTTTCCTGTTTTTCGGCTTCGCGCACGGCGAGCGGCGCAGCCCACGCCATATCGCCGCATACAGCCACCGCGACGGGGCTTACTTCGCCGTTGACGAAGCATACAACGGCGGCAAAACCTTCGGATGTTTCGATATTGCTCTGGCATTCGCAGTATCCGCCCTCGCATATGACGGTATTTTCGCCGTCGGTGACGGCGGTTATGTACCTGCCCTGCGTAAGCGGAGCAAAATTTATGAGCGATATTTCGGCGCGGAAAAACGTGCCGTATTTTTCAGCCTTGACAAGCCCCGAAAGGGCGCCTCCGTCCGCGGAAAATCCGCTTTTTATGCCGCGTATTACCGCAATATTTTTTGTGTATCCCGCCATTTTTCACCTTCACGCAAAAAAATTAACGCTTTATTTAATATATAATATAATAATAAAGTTTGCGTATTTTGTAATTTTTTATTATTTTTTGCCGTAAATTGGCGCGGAAATATGCCTTAAATATTTTAATTTTCCGTCAGAATCCGCGCCGTACGGGCGCAAAATTAGATTTTTTATATTTAAAATTATTGCGTTTAAAATATTTTTGAAGTATAATTATTATGAAATAAAATTATATTATATTTGGTACTCTGTTAAATGCGGATACCGCATACAAGGTAAAGGAGTTAAAAATGGCACTTACGAAGAATAAAAAGATTCTTTCCTTTGTGGAAGAAAGCGCCGACCTTGCACAGCCCGACTACATCGTGTGGATAGACGGAAGTCAGAAGCAGATAGACGAGCTGAGAAAGGAAGCCGTATATTCCGGCGAACTTATCAAACTTAACGAGAGCCTTCTGCCCGACTGCTACCTTCACCGCACCAAGGTGAACGACGTTGCGCGCGTTGAAGACAGAACTTTCATCTGCACTTCCGACCGCGACGACGCGGGCCCCAACAACTACTGGATGGACCCCAAACAGGCGCACGAACTCGCCGCTGAAATCGCCCGCGGCTCAATGCGCGGCAGAACGATGTACGTCATCCCCTATTCCATGGGCGTTATCGGCTCTTCCTTCGCGCGCTACGGAATTGAAGTTACCGACTCCATCTACGTAGTCCTCAACATGAGCATTATGACCCGCGTTGGCAAAAAGGTGCTCGACGCTATCGGCAGGGACGGCGATTTCATAAAGGGCTTCCACGCAAAATGCAACGTTGACGCAGAAAACAGGTACATCCTCCACTTCCCCGAAGAAAACGAGATTATTTCCGTTAACTCGGCTTACGGCGGAAACGTGCTCCTCGGCAAAAAGTGCTTCGCGCTCAGAATTGCTTCCTACCTCGGCAAGAACGAAGGCTGGATGGCGGAGCACATGCTCATTCTCGGCGTGACATACCCCGACGGCGAAAAGAAGTACGTTGCGGCGGCGTTCCCTTCCGCTTGCGGAAAGACCAACCTCGCAATGCTCATTCCCCCCAAACATTACCTTGACAAGGGATATAAGATAGAGTGCGTGGGCGACGATATCGCCTGGATACGCGTAGGCGAAGACGGCAGACTCTGGGCGGTAAACCCCGAAAACGGCTTCTTCGGCGTTGCGCCCGGCACAAACGACCACTCCAACCCCAACGCCCTCGCAACGACAAAGCGCGGCACGATTTTCACCAACGTTGCGCTCAACACCGACGATATGACGGTATGGTGGGAAGGCCTTACCAAGGAACTGCCCCAGCACGTCATAGACTGGACGGGCAAGCCCTGGGATCCCGCTAAGTTCGACAAGAAGAACAAGTCCACCTGCTCGGCTCACCCCAACAGCAGGTTCACGGCTCCCGCCAAGAACTGCCCCTGCATTTCGCCCGAGTTTGAAAGCGCCAAGGGCGTGCCCCTTTCCGCAATAATCTTCGGCGGAAGAAGGGCTACCACCACCCCCCTCGTTTATCAGTCGAGGGACTGGAACCACGGCGTGTTCGTAGGCAGCGCGATGTCTTCCGAGACGACGGCTGCAGCTACAGGCGCGACGGGCGTTCTGCGCCACGACCCCATGGCAATGAAGCCTTTCGCAGGCTACCACATGGGCGACTACTGGCAGCACTGGATTGACATGGGCAAGATTGTAAAGAATCCGCCCAAGATTTTCAACGTAAACTGGTTCCGTCAGGATAAGGACGGCAACTTCATATGGCCAGGCTTCGGCGACAACATGCGCGTGCTCGAATGGATTTTAAAGCGCTGCGAAGACAGCGTGGACGCCAAAGAGACTGCCATAGGCTACGTGCCTTACGCCGAGGACATAGACATTTCCGAGCTCGACTACGAAATCGCGCCCGACCACAAGTTCGGTCTTGCAGACCTTGAGGGCATACTCGAGGTTGACGAAGCGCGCTGGGGCTTTGAAGCCGACGAGCTTGAAAATTACTACAACAAGTCTATAGGCAGCAGAATACCCAAGGAACTCTGGGACTGCCTTAACACCTTAAAGGCGAACTGCGCGGAAGCAAAGGCAAAGGCCGAGGCGGAAATGCCCAAGGCACAGCCCGAAGCCAAGGCGGAGGCCGAGGCGGTGGAAAAACCCGCTGAAAAGCCCGCGTACACGGGCAAAAAGCGCGGCCGCAAACCCGGTTCTGCAAAGAAGTCTCAGCCCGAAGTACAGCAGATTAAGCGCGGCAGAGGCAGACCCCGCAAAAATCCCCAGTAAGTTTTTTACGGTTAAATAAAACTGAAACGGGCGGCGGACTTTTTAAGTCCGCCGCCCTTTAATATTATTACGTCATATAATGCCGTTGCGCCATAATGCACGGTATATTGAGCATTATGCATACGCGGCACACAGCCGCGTTATGTCGCTGCATATGGCTTTTGCAAGCTGAAATATTTTGCGGGCCGCGCTGAAAGCGCGGCCCGCATTTTACTTTCATTAATTTTTGTTCTTGTCTTTATTTACTTGGTTATTTTCAGCGGCAACATTGTCGCTTTTGCCTTTGGATTCAATACTTTCTTTGGCAAAAAGTCCGTAAACAACAAGAATGACGCCGGCAATAAGGAAAACTACGGCAATCATCCCTGCGGGGCTGTACGTTCCGCCCGCGACCATGAAAAATATTGCAATTAAAATTGCGGCTATTCCCGCAAGCATCATTTTTATTCCCTTCATTATTTTACTTTTCTTCCCTTTGTTCTTCCTGCTCAACACTTTGCGCTGAAGGCGCTGAACCGTGCGCAGAAGCCGCGGCGTGCACAGGCGAGGTAAATACCTTTACTCCCTTCTGCCTGAGCTTTAAAACGGCAAAGAAAAGGGGTATGCCGAGCACGTAAACCCAGAGCGCCTGGTTTGCGCACATTATGCCGAATTCCACCCAGTAAACGACGTCGGTAGAACCTGCAAGTATCCACACGGCGGGAACTATGAACGCGTTTACTATTACGGGGAAGATGCCGCCAACAATTACCTTTGCAACATTGTTTTTTATAATCTTGCCGGTAAGGTATGTGAGTATTGCGGCGAGCAGCGACGCAAGGCTTCCGAGGAATATGTCGTACACGCCGTAAGCCGAGATAAGGTTAGCCAGCATGCAGCCTATGTACAGCGCGGGAATTGCCTCGGGAAAGAAGAGGGGCAGAACAGTCATTGCCTCGGCAGGCCTTATCTGGAAAGGGCCGTAGGGAATGATTGGTCCGAGCGAACAGGTAAGCACTACGTACAGCGCGGCGATTACGCCCGCCCTGCACAGCATTTTGGTGTTCCAATGCGAAAAATCGCTTGCAACGCCTTTGAAAAATTCTTTCATCTTTTTTTGCAGATTACGGCGCAGCATTTTTCTTCATTTTAAAAGCCTTTTTTTTCGGCGCGCGCACATTGCGGTGCGCGCGCCGCAAAAATTTGCTGACCTTTTAAAGAAATGAAAAAGGGGACGGCGCAAAAACCGTCCCCGAAAAATACTTAATCTGTATTCTCCTTCGGTTTTTTTATAACGGAAGTGTTGAGCCGAAAACCTTCCGCGCGCAATTTCAAAAATAAAACCGCGCAATAAAATTTTATCGAAACGCCGCAAAGCGGCGTTTTTTAACTTAAATACAATAACTTTCAGCGTTGCGGCGCTAAGCATTGCGGCACCGTTCATTGCAGCGCTGTTCATTGCAGCGCTGTTCATTGCGGCGCAAAAGCTCTTTGCCGAAACCTGAGCTTTTTGGCGGCGTCTGCGTCAGAAATCCTTATGCGCAGCACAAAAGTTATTCGCCTTTGTTTTCCTTGTTTTCAGACTTTTCTTCCTTGCCTGCCCCGCTGTTGCCGAGGAAAGTGCCGAGGTAAATCTGCTTTTTGCCCTTGGGTGCGGATGAACGGGGAGGACGCGAGTTGCGCTCGCTCCTTTCGGAACGGTCGGAGCGGCCGAACCTCTCCCTCTTTTCGCCGTCGCGCTTGTCGAAGCGGCGCTCCCTTCTTTCAAACCTCTTTTCTCCGCCTTCGCGCCTGTCGCGGTTGAACTTTCTTTCGCCGCGCTTTTCTTTTCTTTCGAAAGGCACTTCGTTCTTGGGGATTATTACCACCCTGCGCATGGGCTCTTTGCCCTCGGATACGGTGGTTACATCCTCGTTATCGGCGAGCACGGAATGAACGACGCGGCGCTCGTAAGGGCTCATGGGCTCCAACGCTACGCGCCTCTTCTTTTCAACGGCCTTTACCGCCTTTGCAACGGCAACGGCTTTGAGCTTGTCTTCGCGCTGGGCGCGGTAATTTTCGCAGTCTACGACTACGCGCCTGTACTCTTCCCTGCCGATGTTGGCAACGGCGCCCGCTATGCACTGGATAGCGTCGAGCACTTCGCCCCTTCTTCCGATTACAGCCGAGGTATTCGTCGTCTTTATTTCGATTTCAATCTTTTCGCCGTCTGATACAACTTCGTTGAAAGCGGGGATTTTAAGGATTTTTAAAAGTCCGTCGATAAATGCCGCGGCGCGTTCGCCGTCGGACGCCTTTTTTACTACCTTTACCTTTGCTTTTACAGAACCGAAAAGCTTTTTCTTGCCTTCTTCGAGCACGGTTATTTCCGCCTGCTCCCTTTCAATGCCGAGCGTTTTTAAGGCTTCTTTAACGGCTTCGTCCACCGTCTTGCCCGTGAAAACGTTTTCCATATTTTCTTCCATACTAAATGAAGCTCCTTATCACTGTAACTTATTTCCTCTTTATCTGCCTTTCGGCTTTGGAGGGCTTGCGGAGATATTTTTCGAGTTCGTTGCGCTCTTCAAGCTTTCTGAATTTAACGTCGAGCGCCTTGTTTACTATCAGCGTGGTTATAAAGCTGTACAGCGTGTTTGTTATCATGTAAATTGAGAACGCGGCGCTGTAGAAGAATGAAAATATACCGTAGATTATGGGCATGAGTATGAGCATCCACTTGTTGGTGCGCTGACCCGCGCCGTCAACCGTGCCGAGCTCGTTCATGTCTTTCTGCATACGCATCATGAAGAACTGCGAGAGGAACATCATGCCTATCGCCACAACTATGAGCACGAAATAGCCGTTGTACGTATCCTTTTCTTTGTCGAGGTGGGCGGTTACTTCGTTGTAGCTTTCTTCGTAGTTGCTGAGATCCGAAGCCCTTGAAAGCGAGCTTACGAATTTATCGAATGAAGGCACTTCCTTGTTGAGCATGGAGTCGGGATACCAGATGTTGCCTACCCACATAAAGCCCTGGTTGTGTTCGTGATAGTAGTTTGCAGAAGCTTCGCGCGCGAACTCCGCCATGTAATCCTTTATGATTACGAACATGTCGTGCTCGTACTCGTCCGCTTCTTCAACATTTACTTCTGCAGTGAGCGCCTCGTAAGTGGGGTCGTTCTGAGCCCTGTGCGCCGTGTAATAATCTTCGAATTTTTCAAAATTTACGCGGTAAACGGCTTCGCCGTCGCTGTCAGTCGCGGAGATTAAAAAGCCGTCGGGATTTTCTTCGTCGTAAACGTATTCCTGCGCTACCTCGTTATACGCGGTAACCATTCCGCGGTAAAGCTGAAGGTTTGCATACTGCGAATAGGTGGAGAACTGGCTGAACACTACCATGAATATGATGAGCGATACAAGCGTGGGAAGGCATATTCCGAGCATGGAATAGCCGTTCTTTTTGTACAGCTCCATCACTTTCTGGTTGTACATGGCCTTGTCGTTTGCGTACTGCTTCTGCAGCTTTTCCATCTGAGGGCGCATTCCCTTCATTATGAGGGACTGCTTTTTAGTTTTTACCTTGGAGAAGACGTCCAGGGGCATTACTATCGTCTTTAATATGAGCGTGAAAATAATTACGCCCACGGCAGTAATGCCTATGCCTTCTACAAGAAATTTGATGATTTCGCCTATCCAGTTGAGGTTTATCTGAGATATCTGCTTCACCATGAAGCTGATAAACCCGGTGGACTCGGCGGGTAACGTAGCCAAAAAGTTCATTCTTTTTTACTTGCAGCGGGGTTAGAGCACCCACCTTACCTTAAAAAAATTTTCGGGAACGGGGTCGTAGCCGCCCTTGGTGAGCGGGTTGCAGCGCATTATGCGCCACGTGCCCATCAGTATTCCCAGAACCACTCCGTGGTTGTTCAGCGCGCGGAGCATGTACTCCGAACAGGTGGGCGTGAACATGCACGTCCCGTGCGAAAAATGGCGCTGATAAAATATTATAAGGCGCATCAGAAACATCTTCAAATACGGCTTTAAAACCGTGCGCCTCAGTCTTTTATATGCTCTTTTTATGCGCGCGTACATTGCATTTTTCTGTAGCATGTTTTAAGCGCGGACTCAAACTTTGCGAGGGAGTATTCCTCCGCAACGCGCGGCATGAGTATTATCGCACAGCTTACGGGGCATTTTTCCAAAGTGTTGTAAAACGCCTGCCTTACAAGCCGCTTTATCCTGTTCCTTTTTACGGCTTTTCCGTGCTTTTTAGAGACTATGACCGCCATTTTCAGCTCCGCTGACGGGGAGTAAACGGCGGTAAGCTCCCCTGAGTACGCCTTTTTGCCCTTTTTGAACAGACGCTGAATGTCGGTGTTTTTTTTCAACCTTGCGTACTTCATGCAAAACACCCTTGAAAAGTATTTAAAAAGGGCGGCGCCTTTTATGCCGCTGTGCGCGATACCGCGCACCTTTCCTTACCTTTTACGCGGAAAGATGCTTGCGGCCCTTGTTTCTTCTTCTCTTTAAAACGTTCCTTCCTGCTTTAGAAGCCATGCGCTTTCTGAAGCCGTGTACCTTGCTTCTCTGTCTTTTCTTGGGCTGGTAGGTCCTTTTCATTTCATCCTCCTGAAATCGTTGACGGCAATTATTTTTTTCTCTCCGTCCGTTTCACGAAAAATCTTTTGCCGTCGGCAAAAGATTTCCGCAATTTTTTTATTTTACGCTATTTTCAATTATACAATCAAAAAAAACTTAAAGTCAAGCGTTATTCGCCGTTCTTACGGGTAAAATTAAATATAACACGTCTTTATTTTCGGCGTTGGTGCATATGAAGGGCTGCACGTGGCTGTTGAAGGAAAGCGTTATGCGCTCTTCCTCGAGCGCGCCCACAGCCTCGGTTATGAACTTGGAGTTCATGGCTATTCTTATGTCGTGCCCCTCGACGTCCGCCTTTACCGGCTCCTGAACGTTGCCTATCTCGGAATTTGACGAAATTTCTATCGTTCCCGCCGAAATGTCGAAAATTATAAGGCTGTTTTTATCCGAACGCACGAGTATTGCCGCGCGCTCTATGCTGCTTTTGAGCGCCGCCTTGTCCACGGTTACCACCGTAGAAAAATTCTTGGGGATTATGTTTTCCTTTTTTATGAACTCGCCGCCGTACAGCCTCGAAGTGAGGACGGTATCTTCGACGGATACGAGTATCATGCCGCGCTGAACGAAAATCTGCGTCTCGCCCTCGGCGGGGAGCATCTTTTCAATCTCGTTCAGAGTGCGCGCGGGGCAGATTATGTCCATGTCCGCGGTGGAAGCCGAAACGGGCGCGGTGATAGTAGCAAGCCTGAACCCGTCGAGCGCGGTAACGCAAACCTTTCCGCCCGATATTACGAACTGGCAGCCCTTTAAATTGGGTCTGGAATCGTCCGTCGCGCAGCAGAAAGAGGTCGCCGTTATTACTTTTTTGAGGTCCTCCACCTTCATTGTGAAGCTGTTTTCGCTTATGTCCGTGCTGATTTTGGGGAAGTCCTCCGCAGAAAGCACCTGAAGGAAAGACTGGCTGTCCGCATAGTTTATCTCCATGCGTCCGCCCTCAACCGAAAGGGTTATCTGAACGCCTTCAAGCTTTTTTATGAAGTCGGCAAAGTATCTGCCGGGCACGCACGTTTCGCCCTCCTCGTAAACTTCCGCCTTTACCGTCTTCTGAATGGAAATTTCTCCGTCGGTCGCGGAAAGAGTGATTCCGTCATTGACGGCGGAAATCTTTATGCACTCCAAAAGGGGCACCGTAGTCCTTACGGCGCAGGCCTTTACTACCTTCAGAACGGCTTCTGATAAGTTGATTCCTTCGCAAACTGCTTTCATGTCTCCCTGCCTTGATTGTTGTTTTTTTATTTATTAAAAGATAATGTATGATAGTATTATTATTAGGGGCTGTGGAAATATTGATAACTTCATCCGCTCCGCTAAGAATAATGCGCTGTTATGAATATATAATACCAAATAATAAGGTAAAAAGCAAGTAAATGAGCTTTTTTTAAAGATTGAGGCGGTGAAATTTTAGGTGGATAACTATGTTTGCAACCTGTGGAAAACTGTGTGCGGCTTTGTGGATTGGTGGAGTAAATTTTTTTGAAGTTTTTTGAAATAAAAGGGGTTATTTTGTAAAAACAGCGTTAAAAAAGCAGGTTATCCACAAATATACATGGCTGTTGAAAAGTTAATGAACATTTCCATAAACGCGCATTTCTGATTAAATTTTGTCCGCAACGGCTTGAAATGGCGGCAAAAACGTGTTATACTTGTAAAAGCAAAAGAAAGAAAAAAGCAGGTTATCAACTATCAGAGGAGCGTTTTTTGTGTATAAAGACGGTTTTTGTCCTACCGATGTCCAGAGCGGAATGCTCGAAGAGTTCTTTTCGGACGTAAAAAGCTACAACGAAAAGGTAAATTTAACGGCGATTACAGAAAGGGAAGAATTTTTCATAAAGCACATCTGGGACAGCCTTGCGGGAATTAAGTACTTTCCCGAAAACGCGACTGTGGCAGAGGTCGGTTCCGGCGGCGGCTTCCCTTCGATGCCGTTAAAAATCTGCCGACCCGACTTAAAGTTCACCCTGTTTGAAAGCGTTGGCAAAAAATGCGCCTTTCTTTCCGCCGAGGCAGAAAAGCTCGGATTTGAAGACGTCAGGGTAGAAAACCTGCGCGCGGAAGACGCCGGCAGGGACGAAAGATGGCGCGAAAAGTTCGGCGTATGCTGCGCGAGGGCGGTAGCGAGGCTGAATACCCTTTTAGAGTACTGCGCCCCCCTCGTAAAAAAGGGCGGAATATTCATAGCCTACAAGGGCGACGCCGGAGAAGAGATTAAGGAAGCCGAAAGAGCGGCTGAAATTTTAGGAATGAAAATGCAATGCGCGGAAAAATACGAGCTGCCCGAAGAGGCGGGTGAGCGCACGCTCGTCGTATATAAAAAAATAAAGCCCACCCCGCCGAAATATCCGCGCGGACAGGGCAAAGAGAGGAAGAATCCGCTTTGAAAGAAAATTGTTGCGCATTTACGGGACACAGACAGCTCGGATACGATTTTGACCGCAACCTCTTGACCCGTGTCGTGGAAGGACTGATAAAGCGCGGCATAGATACTTTTTATTGCGGAATGGCAAAGGGGTTTGACCTTGCTGCGGCGGAGATTGTACTCGGGTACAAGGCTTCATGCGGGGTAAAGCTTATTGCCTGCATACCCTACGAAGGCCAGGCGGAGTATTTTTCCTTTTCCGACAAGGAGAGGTACGAAAATATTTTGAACTATTGCGACGAAAAGGTTATTTTTTCAAAAAATTATAACCGCTGGTGCATGCACGCCAGAGACAGATATATGGCTGAAAACAGCAGCGTCGTGGTATGTTATTTAAGGAAGAAAAGCGGCGGAACTTTTTATACGGTAGAGTATGCAAAATCGCTCGGACTTAAAATAATAGAAATCTGAATTTATTTCTTATTTATATATAATTTTAATCAAATGGCAGCATAATTTCAGCATTTTTCAATGCTGATTTTTTTATACTTTTTTATATTTAAAGTTTATATTTGCAGTCTTGTTTTTATAATTTTTATTTCCGTTTTTCAATAAATCATTTATTATTTTTAATGTGTTTAAAATAAATTACAAAGCTTAAATATTTTATATTTTTAATTTAATTATGCCGAATAATGGTATTCAATCAGCCATATTTACAGCCGTATTCTCATAATTTTCATATATTCTAAGTATTTTTTAATAATAAAGGCGTAATAAATAACTGAAATATTATCGCAATAAATATTAATTATTTTTAATTTATTTTATATTGCCGTCTTTCAGTAAAATCATTTTTTTGTAAAGCGTAATATTAAAAAATTGTTATTGTTTT
This sequence comes from uncultured Clostridia bacterium, assembly GCA_944368065.1. Classification (GTDB taxonomy): domain Bacteria; phylum Bacillota; class Clostridia; order Christensenellales; family Borkfalkiaceae; genus Coproplasma. The sequence goes on from CALVWV010000014.1 coordinate 47,497, forward strand.
TTTTGTTTTTTTAAATATTTTTATCTGCTAAAATTATTAAATTTCAGCTTTTTTTGTGCTTTTCTTTTAAATTATTTTGCCGCAAAAAATATAAAATAATCTGCAATAATGATTCAATAAAATTATTTAATTTTAATAATATTTCATATTTTTAAATGGCTTAAAATTATAATTAATAACCTTAAATTATGAAGCATTAATAATAAATTCAATTCGATAATTTTGCTGTACTCTGTCCGAATTATACTGTCCGTTTTTTGCTCTGCGCAGTTTTCTGTCCGCTGTTTTTTTATCTGCTGTTTATTGTCTGCTGTTTTTTTGTACGCTCTATTTCGTGCCGCTTTTATAAAGGTTCATTCCATTGTTTTGTTTACTTCAACAGATTTCTACGAAAAAAATGTGTTCATTTCAATTACTGTTTTGCCGCAGATTAATTGTACTGAGGATTTGTATGTCTGAACCTGACGTGCATGCTGTTCATTCGCCGCTGCCCGAACTTGTTCATCTGCCGTTGACCAGACTTTATTGAATATTTAAAACTTTACGTCTGATGTTTTTTGCTATGTGTAACTCCGCTGCTTTTTTTGCTCTGTGAATTATGTTTTCTGAGTTCTACATTCTGGTTGTCTCCTCCTTTCATGTTTCAAAAGCTTTATGCTGATGATTATTTTTATCCCCCTCTTTTTCGTGAGGTTTATCCGTCGTGTGCCTGAACAAGTTTTATCAAAAAATTGTATTTAAGTTCTGCAAATCCTTATAAAAAATAATTTTATACTTTTACTGAACTTAAAATGAATAATTTAAAATGACAAAGTTGCAATGTCTGGTCTGAAATGTTCAGTCTGAAGCGGCAGTGCAAAACATTTCATACTTTTCTATCCTCTTCTGATTAAGCTCATGGATTTCTTGCGTTGCTCTTTGAAGGAAAACTTCAAATCTCAGCTTTTGCATTACAGTAATTTTTCAAATCGTACCCCTTTACTGCCGTGCTTAAGCTGCGTCACGGATTATTTCTCAGTCTGTTTGTTAATGAGACATTAAGTAAGCTATATAATTTTTTGCCGTGTACGCTTCAGCTTTAAGCTGCTCCTTGCCATCGGTTATCTTTAATTTTAGTCAGACTGCCAGCTCCTGACAAATTTTTGTCACGCTCCTTGTATACAACTGTCTGATAACAACATCCCCAAAACGGTATCCATTCAACATAAGCAATAAAATTTTTTCAATCCGCACTTATCATAGCGCAGATTAACATCTGTTATTCTGCGCATTTT
>CALVWV010000015.1 GCA_944368065.1 uncultured Clostridia bacterium
TCGCCGCGGCGAAACTCGCCAACGCGCACGACTTCATCACCCGTCTTCCGGACGGCTACAACACGATGTTGACCGGCGACGGCTCCAACCTGTCGCAAGGGCAGAAGCAATTGCTGTCCATCGCGCGTGCCGCGGTCGCAAACCCGCCCGTGCTCATCCTCGACGAGGCGACGTCGTCCATCGACACTCGCACCGAGTATCTCGTCCAAAAGGGCATGGACGCACTGATGCAGGGAAGGACGGTGTTCGTCATCGCTCACAGGCTGTCGACGATCCAAAACTCGGACGCGATCATGGTGCTCGACCACGGCCGCATCATCGAGCGCGGCAACCACGAGCAATTGATCGCCCAAAAGGGAGTGTACTACCAGCTCTATACCGGCGCATTCGAGTTGGAGTGACGCCGCAAAAACATCTCGGCAGATTGCCGAGAAGCCGAATCGCAGAAAAGCGGTTTTGGACGATTTGTCCAAAACCGCTTTTGTCTGCGACATTACGGATCCGCACAGCAATGATTTTTGGCGAGACGCGACGAGCAGATACTTCCACCAATTTGTACCGAAGTTACCGAGCGCGGCTGTTGATCGTTCGGTTCGTCAAAAATGCTCATTTTTACCTCGTTTTTGTTGACAATACCATTATGTTTTTATATACTAACAACGGAAGAGTTGTGATGGCCTCATATTGAGGTAGCCCCATCGGGGCGGGCAAGCTTTGCTTGCTGTCAGTCGAAAGGACGGAACGCAACTCTTTTTTTCAGCGATAATTTTTCCGTTGACTTCCGCGAGGACTGTGCTACGATAGCCACGACGAGGGGCAAAATGTCGGAGAGTTATTCCTTTGGCGGCAATAAAAAACTACCCGAACCCACTGTTCTGTGATAGTGGTGTTCGGATAGTTCCCGTTTGGTGGAGATAAGGGGATTCGAACCCCTGACCTATACGTTGCGAACGTATCGCGCTACCAACTGTGCTATATCCCCGCATTTCAAATTCTTTTAAGCAGTCGTAAAATATTCAACGCCTTGCCAATTAATTGTAATAAAAATAATATGTTTTCGCAACTGTTTTTACCCACCTTTCAGATAAAAATTTTTAGATTCAACGCAATGCCCGCATTGAAACGCTCGTTCATATGTGCAACAGCTTATGTTGTCATATGCGCATGAATTAATTTTAAATATTTCAGCTGCCGCAGAGCTGTGTTTTAAGGCTCGGGATGTATATTTTTTTGTTCGGTGCGCGATAATTCAAGCATATTGCGCGTTGAATCAATGCATATTCGCAAAATCAAGTTGCATTTGCATGCATTGCAAGTCGCGCGGAAAACATAGCCGCGCGTTTGGGTTATTTCGCGTATATGCGGGCATTATCCGCATTAAATCTATTGCTTCAAGCGGCTTGCCGCAGGTTGACATTTTTTGCTTTATTCCGTATAATAAAAGAGGCGGCAAAATCAGTTTACATTCTTAAGGTTTCTGCCGTCAAAAGGGATTTGTATGAAAATCTGCATTTTTGGCGCGTCCAGCGCCCATATAGACGATATTTATATACAGAAAGTTGAGGAGCTTGCAGAAAAAATGGCCCGGCGCGGGCACTCGCTTGTATTTGGCGCGGGTGCGACGGGCGTAATGGGGGCGGCGGCGCGCGGAACAAAGCGCGGCGGAGGCTATATCCACGGCATAATCCCCGAATTTTTCCGCGAAGAGGGCGTTGAAAAAATATATACCGAATGCGACAAGCTTACCTATACCTCCAGCATGGCTGAGCGCAAAACGCTTATGGAGGACGAGGCGGACGCCTTTATAATAGCCCCGGGCGGCATAGGCACGCTTGAAGAATTTTACGAGGTAATAACTTTAAAACAGCTCGGCAGGCATTCAAAAGCCATGGCTATGTTTGAAATAGAAGGGTATTTCAGAACGCTCGAAAATTTCATGCGCGAAATGTCTGATAAGAATTTTATGGCAAGTTCCTGCCACGAAATGTATAAATATTTTACCGACGCCGACGAGCTTTTGGATTATCTGGAAAATTATACCCCTTCCCGGACCTCGTGGCGCAAGCTTAAAAATACCGATTAAGGCAAAATGATTTCTGTTATATTTGTATGTCTCGGCAATATCTGCCGTTCGCCAATGGCGGAGCTTGTGTTTAAAAAAATGGTGGAAGAGCGGGGGCTTGCGAACTCTTTCGATATCGTATCGCGCGGAACTTCGGACGAGGAAGAGGGTAATCCCGTTTACTATCCCGCGGCGCGCGTATTGCGCGAGCACGGCGTTGACGGCACTCACCGCGCGCTGCAGCTCACAAAAAAAGAGGTGCTAAACGCGGACTATGTCCTTGTAATGGATTCTTCCAATCTTTTTGATGTTCTGCGGCTTACGGGCGGTCAGTGCAGCGAAAAGATTTTCAAACTGTGCTCGTTTACGCCCCGCCCGCGCGACGTAGCCGACCCGTGGTACACAAGGGATTTTGAAAAAGCTTTTTCTGATATTTCAGAGGGCTGCAGTTGTTTCCTCGATTATATCGTTGAAAAGCATGCGGATATGCTCGGTTATGATTCTCGGCATTGACTGAATGCAGGCGGCAAAAGCATTGCCGCTTTTTTTATGCCAATGTTTTAAATATCAAATATTAATTCAGGCATATATGCGCACGTATTGAAATCTGGTTTAATTAAAACAAGTGCGGCAGTATGCCTTGTATAATTTAAATTGATGCCGCAGTATGGCTTAAATAAAGAAAATTGCCGCGCCCGCATTTTTGCGGGCGCGGCAAACTATTGTTGCTTACCTTAAGATTATCAGTTTGTTTTTGGCTCTCGTGATGGCGGTGTAAAGCCAGCGGCGAGCGTCTTCCTTGAATGCGTAGCTCTCGTCAAAAATGACGGCGCTGTCAAATTCCGAACCCTGAGCCTTGTGGCAGGATATGCAGTAGCCGTATTCGAACCTGTTCAGAGTGAAAGCTCCCGTTGCGTTTCCCTCTTCGTCGAACCTTTCAAAATAGTCGCCGTGGCGGTAGCGGTAGGCTCCGTTTTCAAAAATTCCCGTATCGAACGGCACAGCTTCGGGGCAGTCCTCTTTTAAAAAATCTGCGCGGAACGTCATAAATCCCATGTTTTCGCCTTCATAAACTACGTCGCGTATGTAGCCTATTATGCCGTTTACCATGTTGTACCGCATTTCTTCGTCTATGAACTGTTCCCAGTTGTTCAGGGTGCATATAAGCTTTTCTCCCTTCTGGGGAAGTCCCGCAAAGCCGCGGTAGGCGCGTATTTCATCATTAATTTTTGCGCGCGTCTTGTTTATGCCGCATATGAGCTGTTCGGCTTTCAGAAAATATTTTTTTCTGTATTCAGGTTTCAGCCTTCGTGAATTCAATACAAAAGCTCTGTCTCCGTAGTTGCCGTAAGGTATATATTTCCCCTCCATGGCGTCGCGCGCGAGCTTTATGATGGGGTTGCCTTCCTGTTGCCTTACTATGGTTTTAAGGCAGCTGTCGGGTGTGGATAAAAAGCTGTTCATTCCTTCTACGGGCGGCAGCTGCGCATTGTCTCCGCAGACGAGCATTTTTACGCCGAACCTTAAAATATCGGAAAGAACCTCGTCGGATACCATGGAAAACTCGTCCAGAACTATGAGTTTTATGCTCTTGTCTATGTTTTCCCTTCTTCGGAAAACAAGTTTATCCACCTTTACAAGTTTGCCGTTTATCTCCGTTTCAACCTCTTCCGTCATCGCCTGATATATAAGTCGGTGCAGAGTGGTGGCGGGTATTCCCTGCCGTATGAGCACGGTGGCGGCTTTTCCCGTAGGCGTGACGAAAGCCGCGCTCACGTCGGGCACAAGCTTTAACGTGTCGCACACGGTATGTCTTAAAAGCGTGGTTTTGCCCGTTCCCGCAAGTCCCGCAAGCACGTAAACCTGCCGCGTGGAGTTCTTGTACCAGTCGGCTATTGATTTGTCTGCCGCAATCTGATCGGCCGTAAGTTCTGTTGCCACGATGTTATTATATCATACAAACATTTGTTTTGTAAAGTATTTGACGCTCGCGCGGGACATTAAATTTTTGCGTTCATAATATCTGGCGGCTGAGCCTAAGCTTTCGGCGGCGTAATTGCCATAGAATTGGCTCTTATAAAGAGATATTGTTTTTTGGCCTTAAAGACGCTTAAGCTGCAATGGGGTAATCCTGTATGGGAAAATTTAATGGAGCAATACTGTAAACGGGTAAGCCTGAAGGGGGGGCAACCGGTTTAATTGCTGCAAGGCGGCAACTGTGCGTAGCCTGCGTCAGATTGATTGTGGTCGCAATGGGAGAACGCAAAGCTTTGGTTGCAAACCGATTATCGTTGCAAGGCAGAACGTAAAGGCGGACGAAACCTCAAAACTTATAAAAACGGCGAAAGAGCGCGGTGGGAAAGGTGTTTTTGCAGTAAAAGCCGTTTGAGCCGCAAAAAAGTCCGAAACGGCAACTTTTTCCAAATTTTTTGCGCAAATTTTTGCGCCGCTATTGACTACGGCATTAAATTGACTTATAATAATATAAGAGGAAGGGCGGCTTTGCGCGCCCTTCAAACAATGTTATATCGGAGGATGACAATGGGTTACAAAACTAAGGAATGGCGCAAGTCTATGCGCGTTACCGTGGACTATAACAATATGATGTCCAAATTCCTCGGTGAAAGGGGAATAAAGGACTCTGAAATCAAGGCTTTGAAAGGTAAGGCGGAAGAAGCGTTCAAGTACGTTCAGGAAAACCGTGGCAAGGATGAATTGTTCATGGGCTGGACGGAACTTCCCTATAACCAGAACGAAATAGTTGCCGATATCATAGCGACCGCAAAGGAAGTGCGCAAAAACTTCAAATATTTTGTAGTTTTAGGCATCGGCGGCAGCGCGCTCGGTCCTTCTATGGTGTTCAACGCTCTTTGCCATCTTCACCACAACGAGCTCAATTCCAAGGCCCGCGGCGGCGCGCCCAAATTCTATGTTGAAGATAACGTTGACCCTGTACGCATGAAGTCGCTTCTGGACGTTATCGAGCCTGAAAAGACGTGCTTCAACGTAATTTCCAAATCTGGCGCCACTTCCGAAACGATGACCCAGTACCTTATTATTGCCGACATACTCACAAAGGCGGGCGTAGACCTTACGCGCAACATGATATTCACCACCGATGCGAGCCGCGGCAACCTTATAAAGATAGACCAGGCTTTCGGCGGGAAATTCAAAAAATACGTTCTTCCCGACGGCGTAGGCGGAAGGTTCTCTGAACTCTGCCCCGTGGGACTTCTTCCCGCCGCAGTTCTTGGCATAGATATAAAGGGCATGCTTGCGGGCGCAGCTTATATGGACAGCATCTGCAACAAGCCTGCAATTTCTTCCAACCCCGCGCTTGCCTGCGCCGCGCTTATGTACATAACCATGAAGCAGGGCAAGAATATACACGTTATGATGCCTTACTGCGATAACCTTCGTCTCCTTTCCGACTGGTACTGCCAGTTGTGGGCTGAAAGTATTGGCAAGCAGGAAGATTACGAAGGCAATATCGTAAACGCGGGCACTACCCCTGTAAAGAGCCTCGGCGTAACCGACCAGCATTCACAGGTTCAGCTTTATATCGAAGGTCCTTACGATAAGGTAATCACCTTCATATCTGTAGGCAAGTATGCCTGCGAAATGCCTATAGCTCACGGTTGCGAGGATATTCCCGACGTAGGCTTCCTCGGCGGACACACCATGCAGGAGCTTATCCAGGCTGAAAACAAGGCTACGGCTTATGCGCTTATGCGTGCGGGCAGAATGAACTATACGATAAATGTGCCCGAAGTAAACGCGTTTACCATGGGTCAGCTTATGTTCCTTCTCGAGCTTCAGACGGCTTATGCGGGTGCAATGCTCAATATAAACACCTTCAACCAGCCCGGCGTAGAAAACGGCAAAAAAGCGACGTTTGCGCTCCTCGGCAAGAAGGGCTACGAGGCAAAGAAGGCAGAAATCGACTCCGCTCCCGAACTCGATTCCAAATATATTGTTTAATAAAATTGTTTATCGGACGGGCGGCTTTGCCGCCCGTCTTTTTTTATATTTCATTGCAAGCAATTCTGACCGGTTGCGCCGTTAAAAACAAAATAAAGCAATAAAACTTGTAATAACAGCAGCATAAAACAAATCAAACTTGTAAGTTTAGTATAATTTTGCAAATAAAATTATGCATTTATTGGAGTAAATGTAATGTCGGTTGGTATAATAACTGCGATAGCAATATGCTCTGTCGTGGCGGCGTTCTGCGTTTTTATGATGTGTTTTGCCGTCTACGCGCAGAACAAAGGGTTCGGCGGAAGGTTTGAAAAGAACGGACTTTTAAAATATTTCTCTGCGGAAGAGTTTTCTCTGAACGTAAAGGATGTGGAGACTAAAGCAGGCGGAACAATTCTTAAGGGGGTTTTATATTGGGCGGGCGATGAGTTTCCTGCTGAAAGGCTTATCATATTTTCTCACGGTATGGGACCCGGGCAGTGCGCATACACGTCGCTTATCGCACATTTCTGCCGAAAGGGCTGTGCGGTGCTCGCTTTTGACTGCTTCGGTTGCGGTCTTTCCGGCGGCAGGTCGCTCGGCGGGTTGGAAAATTCAACGCGCGCGCTTGTCGCCGCCGTAAAATTTGCCGACAGCTGTCAGGAGCTTAAAGACCTTAAAAAGACTTTAGTCGGACACAGCATGGGTGCATATTCGGCGCTCGCCGCTTCAAAGTTTGTAAAAGTCGACAGCGTTGTAGCTTTTTCAGCTCCCGAACAGCCTTCAAGAATGGTGGAGCGCGGCGCGGCGGAAGTTACGGGGAAGATTTTTGCTATGATGTTGCAGCCTTTTGTAAAGGTTGTCACTTTTTTCCATTTCGGCAAATTCGCTGACCTTCGCGCGGCGCGTTGCGCGGCAAAGAGCGGTACGCCGTCGCTTATAATTCACGGTTCAGCTGACTGCGATGTCCCCGTCAGACTTTCTGCCTGTTTTGCCGCAAAGAATATGCGTGAAAAGAAATCTTCAGACATTCCGCTGAGTGTAATGCTGTGCGAAGGCAAGCGGCACAATCCTTACAATACTTTTAAAGCCGAGAAGCTTTTGAAAGAGCTTAAGGACGGGCTTTTTATTGCTGATAAGATGAATGAAGAGGAGAGGTCAGATTTCTTTTCAACGCGCGATTATTCTGCCATATGCGAAGAAGACAATGATGTGCTTGATGTGGCGGACAGGTTCATAGAAAGTCATTAATCTGAGTGATATTAAGGTTAAAAACTAATACTATTTTTTTTCCGTATGTCAGGCGGAGCAACAAATCTTTGTTGCTCCGCTTTTTAATTAGCGATTCAGCTTGCCAAATCCCACGATTCTGCTTGGGGAAAATAATTTTTGCAATGCTTCTGCTTCGTGTCGCATAGGTTGCGCTGAGTTTTTCGCTTCTCTTCGGAAGTTTTATTCGGCATTTTTGCACTGATAAATCATTTGATAATTGAAATGATTATATTAATTGTATAATTTTATAAATATGCAATTTAATAGTGAAAAAATTAAAATAAATGTCGCTTTATGTAGAAAAATAGCTTTTATAATATTGATAATTATGCATTGTGGTGTTATAATTTTTTAAACTGCGCGTGCGGAAGCACTTTAAGCGCAAATTGGTTTTTCGTGCGCGCAAAACTTATGTAAAGGGAGCACGTATATGCGCAAAAAGTTTTTAATTTTACTTTTTACGGCCGTCGCTACTTTTGCGTCGGCATTTTGTTTGTCTGCCTGTGCATCGGAACTCGGAACGGTTGATGGCGGACAATCGGGGATTATTTATCCTTCAACGGGTACCGAAGGTAACACTGTCGGAAATGATTCCGACGGGGCTGACCAAAGCGGTCCGTCTTCCGATAGCGGGGACGACAGCAACTCAGACAGCTCGGAAGGGGACGGGCAGTCTGCAGACGGTGAGAACAGTTCCGTTGATGAAGAAACTTCGGAAGAAACGGCGGATGAAACGCAGGATTCAGAGGAATCGGAACACAAGCATAATCTTGCTTACGTTGCCGGCACAAAGCCGGGTTGTACTGTTGCGGGTAACATAGAATACTGGTACTGCGATAGTTGCGGACGGTATTTTGCAGACAGCGGAGCGGTTGAAGAAATAAGCGGGGAAAGCCTTGCGCTGGCTGAAACCGGGCATAATTACGAGCAAAAAATTGTGCAGCCTACCTGCACGGAAAGCGGATATACTGAATATGTTTGCAGCAATTGCGGCGATAGCTATATAGATGAAAATTCTTACGTACAGCCCGCAGGTCACACATTTGGTGAGTGGCAGACAGTAGTCAGCGCAACTTGCGAAAGTGGCGGCGAAGATATCAGATATTGTACGGAGTGCGACTTTTTCGAATGCCGACAAACCAATGAATTGGGGCACGACTATGTGGCGTTTACCGTAGAGCCGACCTGTACCGAACAGGGATATGTGAGCTATACCTGCAGTCGGTGCAATGATTCTTATGCAGATACTTCTTCATACACTCCTGTAAAGGGACACAGCTACGGCGAATGGGTGATAACTACAGAACCTACGTGCTATGCGGAAGGCGAACGCGTGCGTACGTGCGGCGTATGTCACGTCATGGAAATACAGAAAACTGATAAATTGCCCCATTCATATGCCGAAACTATCGTTATGCCGACCTGTACTGAACAGGGGTACACCGAGCACGAATGCGCGGTCTGCGGCGACAGCTACACGGACGGGTTTACTCCCGCATCGGGGCATGCATATGCCGAAACTACCATTTTGCCGACCTGTACCGAACAGGGGTATACCGAGTACGAATGCACGGTCTGCGGCGACAGCTACACGGACGGAATAACTCCCGCATTGGGGCACGATTGCATATATACTACTGTAGAGCCTACGTGTACGGCGGGCGGTTATGATTGGTACTGCTGTGCAAACTGCGGCTACAGCGGCATCGTCGAAGGTTCGGAAACGGAAAAGACGCCGCATAATCTCAAAGAACATATACTTGTTGCGGCAAAGTGCGATGCCGATGGCGAAAAGCTTATATATTGCGCAGACTGCTCCTACAGCATAACTGAAATATTGCCCGCACTCGGGCACGACTATGCGCAGAAAATTGTACCGCCGACATGTACAGGGCAGGGATATACCGAGCATTTGTGCAGGGTCTGCGGCGAAAGTTATAAGGACAGTTACACGCCCGCGCTCGGGCACGACTATATGGTAACAGTGGTCGAACCCACGTGTACGGGAAAAGGATTTACGCTCTATCAGTGCACGGTCTGCGGTTATATGTATACCGATGATATAACTGAAGCGGCGGGGCACAGCTACAGAACGGAAGTGACTGAGCCTACGTGTACGTCGGAAGGATACACCGCATATATCTGCACGGTCTGCGGATATGAATGCCGCGGACAATATACAGCAAAAACCGACCACACATATGTGGCAAATACAGTAAAACCTACGTGTACGGAGCGCGGATATACCGAATATATGTGCTCTGCATGCGGCGACAGCTATATTGATGAAAATTCGTACACGGATACTATTCCGCATTCTTACGAAAAGCATATTGTGAAAGAGGCAACCTGTACGCAGAAAGGCGAGGCGGAATATGTATGTTCGGTCTGCGGCATTTCCTGTTGCGAGACGATACCTGCGCACGGGCATAGTTACGGCTCATGGGTGGAAGTCGTCGCTGCGACCTGTACTCAAAGCGGCGTAAGGGTGCACTCCTGCATATATTGCGGAGTGCAGGAAGGTGAACTTATAAGCGCATTGGGGCATGAATATGCAGCAACTATTATAGAACCCGACTGTGTTAACGGGGGATACACTCAGCATGAGTGCGTGCACTGCGGCAACGCTTATGCCGATTCTGTTACAGAACCGCTCGGGCACGATTACGGGGAATGGCTTACGCTCAGACCTGCAACCTGTGCAGATGAGGGCGAGGAAATAAGGATTTGCGCCGTATGCGGCGCTGAAGAAAGGCGCGTTATTGAAGTGACAGAGCACGAGTATGCTGCCGTTACGGTAGAACCTACGTGTACCGAACGCGGTTATACCGAATATATATGCGCTGAGTGCGGCGCAGGTTACATAAGCGGATACGTTTCAGCGCTCGGCCACGATATGGCTGAGGTCGGCAGCGGTTATCTTGCAAACGGCGCGGAATATACCGATTACAAATGCCTGCGTTGCGGTTATGAGGAAAGGGTTGAAGGCGAAGCGCCTGTTGCAACTCAGGGAATTATCTTTACTCTCAGCGCTGACGGCGGGTACTATATTGCAGACGGGCTTGAGGCGGATTGCGCGGAGACGGACATAGTTATCCCTGCAATTTACGGCGGTTTGCCCGTGCTTGAAATCGGAGAGCGCGCTTTTTCGGACAATCAGGTTATAACGAGCGTGACTCTGCCTTACGGGCTTGAAACTATTTCCGAAGGCGCTTTCAGCGGTTGTACGTCTTTGCGGAGGGTAAATATACCCGAAACGGTCGTGAATATATGCGCGGAAGCGTTCAGAAACTGCTTTATGCTTGAAAATGTATATTATGATGCGGTAAACGCTAAAAGTCAGGCGACGGATATATTTACAAATGCGGGAAAGGATAATGGCGGCCTTGTTCTCACTATAGGTTCGGCTGCAGAGGTAATTCCCGCCTGCCTTTTCTACAGCATACGCGAGGACAATGCCCCTAAGCTTACGCAGATTGATTTTGCTGAGGCGGACTCCCTTAAAAGCATAGGCGATTCTGCATTTTACGGCTGCAAATATCTTACGGAAGTGAATATTCCCGAGACGGTTGAAAAGCTCGGCGACTGCGCTTTTGCTTGTTGCGGCAGCCTTGTTTATGCTTCCGTTCCCTCCAAAGCGGTCGGCTCCGAAAGCGCTTTTATTCTGGTGGATTCAGAGTTTGAACTTGTCGTAAGACAGTCGGGCTCGGCTGCTTTTCAGCAATCGGTGTTGGCGGATTTTCAGTCTGCTTAAGTCAAACTGAACGTGAAATAATCAGATTGCGTGTTTTGCATTTTTTGATTGCTTTTTTAAGTTAAAAATGCTTGATTTTTGCCTGAAAAGTGCCAAAAATTACAAAAATCGGAAGCGGATTGCAAATTCCGACAACCTGCATATAAGCTAATTTATCAGAATACACCTTGACTTAAGTTCAAAGCGGTTGTATAATCAAAACATAAAGGGCGGGGTCTTGTAATGAAAATAAGGGGATTTCCGCGCCCGTAAGGAGGATATTTTATGGCAAAAAGAAAAAAGGCAAGCAATAAAATCGGCTTTATTGCTATACTGGTAATTCTGGTTATGCTTGTGCTTGCAATCGTGGGCGTGTGCATCGACTGGCTCAGCTTCAAGGGCGAGGCTCTCGGTGGAATGATATCCACGAAAACGCAGGGTGTGACTCTCACGGAGTTGTTCGATACGCTTGGCGAATCAGAAACCGAAACGGGCGGCGCATTCAAAACAATGGCGGCGTTTGCAATACTTACCGTAATACTTGCCGGCGCGACCACAATTCTTGCAGGCATATGCAAGGTTCTTGGCTGGAAGCTTTTCAAGTTCCTGCTCGTGGTCGTTGCAATCGTATGCGTTGTCTGCGGTATAGTAAGCGTTATCACCACGTTTACTTTCTGCGATAAAATCAGTCTTGACGGAGGCTGGTTGGGCAAGGGTACGTATACGCCTTCGTTCGGCGCATGGCTCACCGCGATTGGCGGCGTGCTTGCCGGCCTCGGCGGTGTATTTGCCGCAGTCAAAAGCTGAAAAATTTAATATGGCGAATATATGAAATACAGCCGCCGCGCTTTTTAAGCGCGGCGGCTGTATTCTCTATAAATAGTGTTCCTTTATGTTTTATGTGTAAGAAATAATTTTTTTAATTTTTTTCTTCAAACGGTTGACAAATACATAATATGATATTATCATATGAATAAACATTCATATAAAGGAGCGCAAAAATATGAAAGAAGCGTGTCTTACGCCGAAAGAGCATGAAGATACTGTAATGGCAGCGCTTGCCGCCATGCCTTCAGACGACGCGATTTCGGTAATGGCAGCGAGGTTCAAGGCGATAAGCGAACCTTCCCGCCTTAAAATACTGCTTGCTCTTTCCGAGGGAGAGCTCTGCGTGGAGCACATATCAAAGGCGGTGGGAGGCAATCAGAGCGCCGTTTCCCATCAGCTTAAAACGCTTAAGGATAACAGAATAATAAAGAGCCGCCGCGCGGGTAAAAATATTCTTTACTCGGTGGAGGACGACCACATAATGACTATGATAAAGGTAGCAAAGGAGCATCTGCACTGCGATGAATAAAATTCTGAAGCTCGAAGGACTGGACTGCGCGTCATGTGCTTCGGAGCTTGAAGAGCTTATAAATAAGGTCGGCGGAGTAAAAAATGCGTCTGTCGATTTTATCGCGCAGAAAGCAAGGTTTGAGTGCGGGGACGATGAGGCTTTCTCTGAAGTTGTGAAGATATGCAACTCGTTCGAGGATGTAAAAGTAGTAGGCGATGAAAGCCCGCGCGAAAGTAAAGCTAATGGCTGCGGCTGTGAGGGCAAGCACGAACACGGCCACGAATCCTGCGGCTGTGAGGGTAAGCACGAACACGGTCACGAATCCTGCGGCTGTGAACATAAGCACGGCCACGAATCCTGCAACCGCGTGCAGGGCGCAGAGAAAACTTATGTTGGCGGCGGTGCGAATAAAAAAAATTGCGCAATGTCGAGGGAAATACTTCTTGAAGGGCTGGACTGCGCTTCCTGCGCAGCGGAACTCGAAGAGCTCATAAACGGCGTCAGCGGAGTAAGCGGCGCGTCTGTCGATTTTATAGCCCAGAAGGTGCGCCTTGAGTGCGAAGGGGAAGACGTTTTCGCCGAAGTGGTCAGGGTTTGCAATTCGTTTGAAGAAGTAAAGGTCGTTCAGCCTTCGCCCGCACCTCAGACGGATTCGGACAAAAGAAAGATAAAGATAAAAGGTCTTTGCTGCGCGAACTGCGGCAGGGAACTTGAAGAGATACTCAATAAGATAGAAGGCGTCGACGCGGCAGTCGATTTTATGAACATGACAATAAGCCTCAGCGCGGAAAGCGAGGCGGCTTATGAAAAGGCCGTGTACGAAATAACTCATTTCGAAGACGTAAAAATAGTCGAAGACAGTTCAAAGCCCAAGGCAAAAAGTCTGCTAAGGCAGCACTTAAAGGAAATAGTTCTGATAATAATTTCCGTAGTCTGCTTCATACCGGCGCTTGTCCTCAACCTTGCGGGCGGCAAAGTCGGCGAAATAATTTCCTATCCGCTTTTTGCTATATCTTACTTTTCGGTAGGCTGGGAAGTGCTCGTCAACACTGCCAAAAATATATCCAAGGGTCGCATATTTGACGAAAACTTTCTTATGACGCTTGCCTCCGTTGCGGCGATAGTGCTCGGCATAGTATCGGGCGACGGCATATACGAAGGCGTTGCGGTAATGCTTCTGTACCAGACAGGCGAACTTCTGCAGTCCATAGCTGTCGGTTCTTCGCGCAACTCCATAACAAAGCTTATGGATCTTAAAAGCGATACCGCTACCCTTATAAAGGACGGAAAACATATTACGGTTAAGCCCGAACAGCTTGAAGTGGGCGACATAATCCTGATAAAGGCGGGCGAAAAAGTGCCCGCGGACGGCGTTATAGTAAAGGGTGAAAGCGCGCTTGATATGCGCTCGCTGAACGGCGAATCGCTGCCCATGGACGTAAAAGAGGGGCAGGAGATTTTATCCGGCGCAATCAACATCTCCAAAGTAATAGAAGTGAAGGTTGTGCGCCGCTACTCCGATTCTGCCGTAGCCAAAATACTCGACCTCGTGGAAAACTCCACGGCTAAAAAGGCCGCGCCCGAAAAGTTCATAACCAAATTCGCAAAGTACTATACCCCTGCGGTATGCGCGGCCGCGCTCGTAGTGGCGGCGCTCGTTCCCACGATAATATGCGCAGTTGCAGGCGCATTTGCCTGGGCTACTTACTCGGAATGGATTTCCAGAGCGCTTTCCTTCCTGGTAATTTCCTGCCCGTGCGCGCTTGTAATATCCGTGCCCCTTTCTTATTTCGGCGGCATAGGTCAGTGCGCAAAATTCGGCATACTCGTAAAGGGTTCGACCTGTCTGGACGAACTTGCGCTTGCAACCGTGGCGGCGTTCGATAAGACGGGAACTATTACCGAAGGTTCGTTCAAAGTAATTTCAGCCGATTCCGAAGACGTTGTAAAACTTGCCGCGGCGGCGGAAAAATATTCGTCCCACCCCATAGCAGTGGCGTTTTCCGACGTGGATACAGGGTATGTTGCGGCTAATGCCGAAGAGGTTGCGGGCCGCGGCGTCAGGTGCGAAATAGATGGCAGAATTCTTCTTTGCGGCAACGCGAGAATGATGAATGAAAACGGCATAAAATTTACCGAAAAACAGAGCGTTTACACCGTCATATATGTCGCATTGGACGGCACATATGCGGGAAGCATAGAGATTGGCGACGGAGTTAAGCAGGGGGCAAAGGAGGCGATAGCCGACCTCAAGGCTCAGGGCGTTGCGTACTGCACTATGCTCACCGGCGATAACCCCGCCCGCGCCGAAGTCGTGGCGAAGGAAGTAGGGCTTGACGCTTACAATGCCGGTCTTCTGCCCGACGGAAAACTTGAAATTGCTGAACAGCTCAAAGAAAAGGGTAAGCTCATATACGTGGGCGACGGAATAAACGACGCACCCGTAATGGCGGCGGCGGACTGCGCCGTTTCCATGGGCAAGGTTGGTTCGGATGCGGCTATAGAAGCGAGCGACGTCGTGCTCGTCACCGACAATTTGGAGCTCCTTCCTAAGGGCAAAAAGATTGCAAAAGGTACGCGCAGAATTGTATTCCAGAACATCATAGGTTCGCTTTTCATAAAGCTTGCCGTAATGGTGCTCGGCGTGACAGTGCAGGGCTTCCCGCTCATACTCGCCGTTGCGGCGGACGTCGGCGTAATGCTCATAGCCGTGCTCAACGCCATGCGCACTAAACTTATAAAGTAGCGATATGCCCGCGCCGCCGTTGCGGCGCGGGCTTTGAAACAGGGCGGAGCGCGCAATTTATGTGCGCTCCGCCCTGTTTTTTACCTTCTTTAACAAAAATATTGCGTTTCTTGCAAAAAAAGATTGCACTTAGCGGCTGTAATGTAGTAAAATATTAAGCGGATTATAACGCCACGCGTATCGTGCGCGCGGCAGACCGGTTTTCCGCATAAGATTTCTTTAACGGTTAAGGAGTTTAAATGGGACTTATAAGCTATATTCTCGGCTCCGACAGCAGGCAGGCTGTAAAAAAGCTTAACAAGCTTGCTTTGAAGGTGGAGGAGCTTGAACCTAAATACCAGAGCATGACGGATGAGCAGCTCAAAGACCAGACGCGCGTTCTGAAGGAAAGACTCGCCGCAGGCGAAACGCTTGACGACATAATGTTCGACGCGTTCGCCGCCCTCAGGGAGGCAAGCTGGCGCGTGCTTAAAATGAAGCACTTCCACGTTCAGATAATGGGCGGCATCTGCCTGCATCAGGGACGTATCGCAGAAATGCGCACAGGTGAAGGCAAAACGCTCGTTTCCACCCTCCCCGCATACCTCAACGCGCTCACAGGCAAGGGCGTGCACATCGTAACTGTAAACGATTACCTTGCAAAGCGCGACGCCGAGTGGATGGGCAAAGTTCATAAATTCATGGGACTCACCGTAGGCGTGGTAGTGCCCGGCATGGACGACAATCAGAAGAAACAGGCTTACGCCTGCGATATAATTTACGCCACCAACAACGAGCTCGGCTTCGACTACCTGCGCGATAACCTCAAAACTTCGATATCGGCGATGGTTCAGCGCGAACTCAACTTCTGCATAATCGACGAAGTCGACTCCATTTTAATAGATGAAGCGCGTACCCCTCTTATAATTTCAGGTCGCGGCGGCGAAAGCTCAAGGCTCTACGAAGATGTGGACAGGTTTGTCCGCACCCTTTCGGGCGGCTTCGACGACGATAAGAAGGACGCCGAAAAGAAAGCTCCTTCCAAGCGCAAGAAGGGCGAACTTTCCAAGGAAGAGCAGGAGGCTAACGACCGCCTCGCCGCAATCCTTCAGGAAATGGAGGACTGGGACTACATCATAGACCGCAAGGAAAAGTCGGTCACCATAACCGAAAAAGGCGCGGAAAAGGCGGAAAGATTCTTTGGCATTGAAAACCTTGCCGATATAGAAAACGCCGACCTCAACCACCACATACAGCAGGCGCTCAAAGCGCACGAACTTTTCAAGCGCGACGAAGACTATATCGTCACCAACGACGGCGAAATAATGATAGTCGACGAGTTTACCGGCCGTCTCATGCACGGCAGACGCTATTCGGACGGCCTGCATCAGGCGATAGAGGCAAAGGAACACGTTAAAGTGCGCAACGAAAACAAGACGCACGCAACCGTTACCTTCCAGAACTATTTCCGCTTATACAACAAGCTTTCGGGCATGACCGGTACCGCCAAGACAGAAGAGGCGGAATTCCGCACAATATATTCGCTGGACGTAGTTGAAATACCTACCAATAAACCCGTACAGCGCAAAGACTATGCCGACATGATTTACTCCACCGTGGAGGGCAAAAAGCGCGCCATAGTCAACGAAATTGCAGAGCGCCACGCAAAAGGACAGCCTATCCTTATAGGTACGGTAACCGTAGACAAGTCGGAGGAAATTTCCAGACTTTTAAGGCGCAACGGCATAAAGCATAACATCCTCAACGCAAAGAACCACGAGCGCGAGGCAGAAATAGTAGCCCAGGCGGGCAGATACGGCGCCGTTACGATAGCCACCAACATGGCCGGTCGTGGTACGGATATTCTGCTCGGCGGCAACCCCGAATATCTTGCCAAAAAGCGCATGAGGGAAGAGGGCTACGACCACGATATGATAGAAGTGGCAATATCCTATGCGGACAGACCTTTCACCGAGGAAGAGCAGACCGCGCGCGACAGATATGCCGAACTTTATTCCAAGTTCAAGGCGGAAACTGACGCTGAGAAGGTAAAGGTTATCGAAGCGGGCGGACTTTGCATAATAGGTACGGAAAGGCACGAAAGCCGCCGCATAGATAACCAGCTCCGCGGCCGTTCGGGCAGGCAGGGCGACCCCGGCGTTTCCATATTCTATATATCTCTCGAAGACGACCTCGCAAAGCGTTTTGGCGGAGAGAGGATAAAGTCGATTTACAACGCGTTCAAGCTCGATGAAGACCAGTGCCTTCAGTCCAAACTGCTTTCGCACAGCATAGAAAATGCGCAGAAGGCGATAGAGGGTCGCAACTTCGCCATAAGAAAGCGCACTCTGCAGTACGACGAAGTCATGAACGAACAGCGCAAAACGATATACGGCGAGCGCCTTAAAGTTCTCAAGGGCGAGGATGTGCACGGCCAGATGCTCAAGTATATCCCCGACTATATCGAAAAGGTTGTAAGCGAAACGGTTAATACCGACGCCATGCCCGAAAAGTGGGACGAAGCCGCGCTCAACGAAGCGCTTAAAGTTAAGGTATATCCCGACGAGTGCACGTTCGAAATCACGCGCGACATGCTCGAGCGCTGGGATTACGAAATGGCTATAAAGAAGATTTCCAAGGAAGTCATCAACGCTTACGAGCAGAAGATAATAAACATCAAAAACGAAACGCACGGTCAGGTGGACTATCACCAGATAGAGCGCAACGAACTTTTAAGAAGCGTTGACCGCAACTGGATAGACCATATCGACGCCATGGACCAGCTCCGCAAAGGCATAGGTCTGCGCGGCTACGCTCAGCAGGACCCCGTAATCGCATACAAGCAGGAAGGTTACGAGATGTTCACCGAGATGATAGACCGCGTGCAGACGACCACGATATCCCGCCTTCTTAAGGGCAGAATAGTCCGCGTTCGTCCCGGCATGCCTATGGGCAGACCTGCCGCAAGGCCTGTACCCGCAGCTGCACCCGCAGCTCCTGCAAAGCAGCTTCCCGCTGCAAACGAGGATAATGCGGCGGCTGAAAGCGCAGCGCCTGCAAAGCAGCCCGCAGCTACCGCAGAAGAAACCGCACCCGCAGCCGAAGCAAAACCCGCTGAAATTCAGCGCGTTCCCATGCCCGGCGCCGGCGGACTTTCCATGCGTCCCCAGGAATTTACTCCCGACCCTACCGGCAAGCAGAACCCGTTCGTCCGCAGTAAGAAGAAGGAAGTAGGCCGCAACGATCCCTGCCCTTGCGGAAGCGGCAAAAAGTATAAAGACTGCTGCTACTGGAAGGACCACAGATAATTTTTAATGCCGTTATTTGCGGCATATTACAGGTGCAATTTATAAATTTGCCCGTTTTTTCGGGTGCATAAAACCGTTGCCGCGCCGCTTTGCGCGGCGCGGCGGAACGCCCACACGGCGGGCGCATTACAGTATTCAAGAGAGATTTATGTTCAAAGCAGACGATTACAGATTACGGCTCAAATCGCTTTCGGAAACGCTTGCCGAGGCTAAATACGCCTTAGATATCGATAACATCGGCGAAAAACTCAAAGAGCTCAAGGCCGAGCAGGAAAAACCAGAGGTATGGAACGATCTGGAAAAATCCAAACATATCGGAAGGGAAATTTCTGTCATAGAGGGCAAGATGGCGGCCTACAAAAAAGGCGAAAACGCCCTCAAGGACGCCCAGGCATTCGTCGACCTTATCGAAGAGGCCGATGACGAAAGCCTTGTGCCCGAACTTGAAAACATGATAAAATCGGCGGAGGACGACATAGAGGAGATGCGCATAAAGGCGCTCCTTAAAGGTAAGTACGATGCCAACAATGCAATATTAAGCCTTCATGCAGGCGCGGGCGGCACCGAAGCGTGCGACTGGACGCAGATGCTCTACCGCATGTACCAGCGCTACTGCGAAAAATCGGGCTTCAAAGTTACCGAACTTGACCGCGAAGACGGAGACGAAGCGGGCATAAAAAGCGTAAGCTTCAAGGTTGAAGGCGAAAACGCATACGGATTTTTAAAGGCTGAAAAGGGCGTGCACAGACTCGTGCGCATCTCCCCGTTTGACAGCAACAAGCGCCGCCACACCTCGTTTGCCTCGCTTGAGGTAATGCCCGAAGTCGACGACGAAGGCGAAGTTGAAATCCGCGACGAGGATATCCGAATAGACGTTTACCGCTCTTCTGGCGCTGGCGGACAGAAGGTCAACAAAACCGAAACAGCAATCCGCATAACGCACTTCCCTACGGGCATAGTGGTAACTTGCCAGAACGAAAGAAGCCAGCTCCAGAACAAAGCCATGGCGTTCCAGTATCTGCGCGCAAAACTCATAGAGCGCCAGATAGCCGAGCGCGAGGCGGCTGACGCCGAAATAAAGGGCGAAATAAAGAAGATAGAGTGGGGCAGCCAGATACGCTCCTACGTGTTCTGCCCTTACACGCTTGTAAAAGACCACCGCACCGGCTATGAAATGACTGATATTCAGGCAGTAATGGACGGCGATATTCAGGGCTTTATCATAGACTACCTCAAAAAGGCTGGCTGATATGCCTGCCGCGTGCGTTCGTTGCGGGATATTCCCGCACGGATTTGGCACAATGCGGCATTTTTACCCGCGCATATCATTGCCTTTTCAAATACGTGCGGACGAAATGTCCGCGCATGCAAAATCATTCGGAGGGGATTATTATGTCAGCAAACACGAACATTGCCGCTAAAAGTTTTGCTCTTTCGGGCAAGATAATGTCGCTCGGCACTGCGATAAACGGAAGGCGCAACGCGCAGATACTGTTTTCGCAGCTGGTAGAAGCTTCTACCGACCTCGGCGCGGGCATATGCGCGGTTGATTATCTTCCCGCGCGCTCTATGCGCACCCAGCAGGTCATCGACCTTGTAAAATGTGCGCAGAAAGTAATTTATATGCTTAATTTTGCTCTGCGCGAGGGGGTATTTTTAAAAAAGCCCCTGTCCGAAGCGCTTAATCTCGCCGTAGAGATAGCAAACGACGTCAACGCGCTCGTCAAGGCATATGTTTCCGGCGGTCCCGTTCCCGCAGTATCGCCCACGTCTGCAAATCCCGTGGCTGAACCTGAAGCAAAGGGCGAAGCGGCTGCGGAAGATCCCGACGGATTCAACGCGCCTTACGACGGCACTGTCTGACTGAAATACTCTGTTGATTGAGGCATATATGCCGCTCAATTTCCTGGTCGCCCGCAAAAATGCGTGCGGCGGGTGTAGTGCGGCAAAATTCAGATTTCAAATTTTGCATTAACGTGCGGCGCGCTGCGCCGCACTTCGGTTTTTTATATGTACGATAAAAGCGCTTTTGTTATTAAGGAAAATCCGATAATTTTAGGAATGGAATCGAGCTGCGACGAAACGGCTTGCGCCGTGCTCAGCGGCAGAAAGATTCTTTCCAGCCGCATAATATCTTCCGCGGCAGAACAGGCAAAATACGGCGGGGTCGTGCCCGAAATCGCCTCCAGAATGCATACAGAGGCGGTGGACGAGGTGTGCCGCCTTGCCCTTGCGGACGCGGGACTTAAGCCTTCGGATATAGACTGCGTCGCGGCAACTTACGGCGCGGGGCTTCTGGGCGCGCTTCTCGTCGGGCTTTCTTTTTCCAAGGCGCTCGCTTATTCGCTCAACGTGCCTTTTATCGCCGTAAACCACATACGCGGTCACATATCGGCGGCATACCTCGACAAGCCCGACTTGAAGCCGCCTTTCATAACGTTGCTTGCAAGCGGCGGACATACCGCTATTTTATACACTTCGTCATTTACCAAATTCGAAGTGCTCGCTGCAACTTCAGACGACGCCGCGGGCGAAGCGTTCGATAAATGCGCCCGCGTTTTAGGTCTTCCTTACCCCGGCGGACCTTCGGTGCAGAAGCTTGCCGAAGGCGGCGCGCCCACTGTAAAATTCCCGTCCGCGCTCGTAAAAAATTCTGCGTCTCTCCGCTTTTCGTACAGCGGACTCAAGACCGCGGTCATAAATTACTGTCATAACGCAGAGCAGAGGGGCGAACAGCTCAATGCGGCAGACGTCGCGGCGTCGTTCCAGTGCGCGGCGATAGACCCGCTCGTAAAAAAGACTGTGGAGCTTGCAAGGCGGTACAACGTAAAGACGGTTACGGCGGGCGGCGGCGTTATCGCAAACGAATATCTGCGCAGAACGCTCTCCGCTGCGTGCAGAAGAGCGGGACTTGCGCTCGTGCTGCCCGAAAAGAAGTACTGCACAGACAATGCCGCAATGATAGCTTCCGAAGGGCTCAACCAGTATATGGCGGGCAATTTTTCCGACCTCGACATAAATGCCGCGGCGGCAATTCCCCTCTGACGTCTTGGCAAAGGCGAACGGCAAATGCCCTCAAAACGCTTTACAATTTTTTTTGCGTTTTGTATAATAATATCGTAAAAATTAAATATCAAAGGCTATTACGGAGGACAACCGCCTTTTTGTCAGCCCTTAAAGAGAGCTTCCGTCTGGTGCGAGGAAGCAGGCGCGCATAAAGGATATCACCTCCCAGCTTATCTGCGGAACGCGGCAAAGGTTGCAAGTATGCGGATACGGTTTCATAACCCGTCACAAGTTATGGCAAATATCAGTTTGTTTTGGTGGTTTAAAAAGCACTCGTTTTCGGTGTCCGAAATAACGGGGGCTTTATTTTTTTACCGCCGCAAGGAGAAGTTTTTATATGTATAAGAAGGTAGATACAACCCTCAACTTCCCCGAAAGGGAAAAGGAAATAGCCGAGTTCTGGAAGGACAACGACATCTTTGAAAAGTCGGTAAAGAGCAACGAGGGCGCAGAAGAGTTTTCATTCTACGACGGCCCCCCTACGGCAAACGGCAAGCCGCACATCGGTCATATCTTGACGCGCGTAATGAAGGACCTCATTCCCCGCTATCAGACGATGAAGGGCAAGCACGTCTTAAGAAAGGCGGGCTGGGATACGCACGGCCTTCCCGTAGAGCTCGAAGTTGAAAAAATGCTCGGCATGGACGGCAAGCAGGACATTGAAAAGTACGGCATAGAGCCCTTCATAAAGCAGTGCAAGCAGTCCGTGTGGAAATATAAAAGCGAGTGGGAGAAAATGTCCGAGCGCGTAGGCTATTGGGCGGACATGGAAAACCCTTACGTAACGTACGACGATAATTATATAGAGTCGGAGTGGTGGGCGCTCAAGACAATGCACGAAAAGGGACTTTTGTACAAAGGTCACAAAATCGTGCCCTATTGCCCCCGCTGCGGCACGGCGCTCTCCTCGCACGAGGTTGCGCAGGGCTATAAGCTCGTAAAAGAAAATTCCGTTGTCGCGCGCTTCAGGGTAAATGGCGAAGAAAACCGCTATATCCTTGCGTGGACGACCACGCCGTGGACGCTTCCTTCAAACGTTGCGCTCTGCATGAACCCCGACGAACCCTATGTTGAAATTGAGAGCGAGGGCGTAAGGTATATCCTTGCCAAAGCGCTCGTAAACAACTTCTTCGAAGACTACAAAATAATCGCCGAAAAGAGCGGCAAGGAATGGGAGGGGCTTGAATACGAACCTCTCTTTGCCGAAACGACAGCCGAAGTAAAGCGCATATCACCTTCAGGCAAGCCCGCAAAGGCGCACTACGTCGTATGCGACGGCTACGTTACTATGGGCGACGGCACGGGCGTAGTTCATATCGCGCCCGCGTTCGGCGAGGACGACTACAAAGTAGGCAAGCGCTACAATCTTCCCGTAGTCCAGCTCGTGAACGAGCGCGGCTGCTTCGACGAAAGATTCCCCGAACTTAACGGAATTTTTGCAAAAAAAGCCGATAAAATCATAATAGAAATGCTCGAAAAGCAGGGCAGCCTTTTCAGGGTAGTTCCCTTCGAGCACGACTATCCTCATTGCTGGCGTTGCGATACGCCGCTTCTGTACTACGCGCGCTCAAGCTGGTTCATTGAGGTTACAAAGGTCAAGGAACAGCTCAAGGCTTCCAACCGTTCGGTAAACTGGATGCCCGAAACCATCAAGGAAGGCCGAATGGGCAACTTCCTCGAAAACGTAATCGACTGGGGTCTTTCCCGCGACAGGTACTGGGGCACGCCCCTTCCCGTATGGATTTGCCCCGACTGCGGCGAGATAGAAGTTATAGGCTCCAAAAAAGAACTTAAGGAAAAGTGCGGCATTCCCGCAGATAAGGATATAGAGCTTCACCGCCCTTACCTTGACAACCTCACCTGCAAATGCCCCAAGTGCGGCGGCGCAATGAAGCGCACGCCCGAGGTTATCGACTGCTGGTTCGACTCAGGCTCAATGCCTTTCGCACAGTATCATTACCCGTTCGAACACGTCGACCTGTTCAAGGAAACTTTCCCCGCAGACTTCATTTCCGAAGCTGTCGACCAGACGCGCGGCTGGTTCTATACACTGCTCGTCGTAAACACCATACTTTTCGGCAAAGCTCCGTTCAAAAACTGCATAGTTTTGGGTCACGTCAACGATAAAAACGGCATAAAGATGTCCAAGCACAAGGGCAACGTAGTCGACCCCTGGACGGTGCTCGACAAGCAGGGCGCGGACGCCGTACGCTGGTACTTCTACACATCTTCGGCTCCCTGGCTGCCTTCAAGGTTCTATGAAGAGGCGGTATCCGAAGCTCAGCGCAAATACCTCGGCACGCTGTGGAACACGTACGCGTTCTTCACGCTGTATGCCGAAATCGATAAGTACAATCCCGCAGAATATTCTTTGAAAGACTGCAAGCTTTCGCTCATGGACAAGTGGATACTTTCCAAGCTCAACAGCCTGGTAAAGCTTGTGGACGAGCATCTTGCAAGGTATGAAATAACCGAAAGTTCGCGCGCGATTCAGGATTTTGCCGACGTGCTTTCCAACTGGTACGTGCGCCGTTGCCGCGAAAGATACTGGGGCAGCGATATGACGGACGATAAAGCGGCGGCATACACCACGCTTTACACCGTTTTGGTAACGCTTGCAAAAGTTACCGCGCCTTACACGCCTTTCGTAGCCGAAATGATGTACCTCAACCTTGTGCCGCAGTTCTATAAGGACGCACCCGAGTCCGTACATCTCTGCCGCTTCCCCGAAGCCGACGAAAGCCTTATCGATGCCGAGCTCGAGCGCGGCATGGACGGAGTGCTTAACATAGTCGTAAACGGCAGGTCTGCGCGCAATGCGGGCAACCTTAAAAACCGTCAGCCGCTCGCCGAAATGGTGGTAGTATCCGAAAAGCCCTTGAACCTTTCCGAAGAGGAAAAGGCAATCGTGCTTGAAGAGCTCAACGTCAAGAAGATGACGGTGGCAAACGACGCGTCGCTGTATATAAAGCACAGGTTAAAGCCACAGCTCAAAACGCTTGGACCCAAGTACGGCAAACAGCTCGGCGCAATTTCCAAATTCCTCGCCGAATGCAACGCGGAAGAGGTGCTCGCCGCAATAAGAAAGAACGGTGAGTATGTCATAGAAGGGCTCGGCGTAAGCCTCGTTCTCGATGACCTGCAGGTATTCTCGGACAGCGCAAACGGCTATGTCGCCCAGTCGGATAAGGGCATAACCGTGGCGCTTTCCACCGCGCTCACCGAAGAGCTCATCGACGAAGGCGTCGAGCGCGAGATTATCTCCAAAATACAGAACATGCGCAAGGAAGCGGGCTTTGAGGTAACGGACAGGAT
The DNA here is from genome assembly GCA_944368065.1 of uncultured Clostridia bacterium. Lineage (GTDB taxonomy): Bacteria > Bacillota > Clostridia > Christensenellales > Borkfalkiaceae > Coproplasma. Next base: position 24,781 of record CALVWV010000015.1, read on the forward strand.
AAAGGTCTACTTCAGGGCTGACGGCAGAGCAGAAAAGGTGCTTAAAGCCGCAAACTTTGCAAAGGACGTGCTCGCCGACAGCGTGGAGGAGGGCGAAGCTCCTTCAGGCGCATTTGCAAAGGAGCAGAACATCAACGGCGATAAAGCCTTGATTGCCCTTGCAAAGAAGTAAAATGAGTGCGCGCAAGGCAATCTGAAGTTTTTGACGCGCATGAATATGATAAAATAGCAGTTCAAAGCGCCGCGGAAGGTTATACCTGACGCGGCGCTTTCATACTTTATAAGTATGACTGTACTTGATCTTACCGCGGGCGAAAGCGCGGAAATAGTAAAGGTAGGCGCAAGCGGAGGGGCGGCGGAAAGGTTGTTTTCTTTAGGCTTCACGCGCGGAAGATATGTGACCGTGCTCGGCTGGTCGATATTAAAAAGCAGCGTGCTTTTGCAGTGCGGCTCTGTAAGGCTTGCCGCCCGCAGGACGATAGCTCAGAAAATCGAGGTGAGAAAATGAAAATCGTCCTCGCCGGCAATCCCAATGCGGGCAAAACTACCCTTTTCAACGCGCTTACAAAAAGCAAGCTTAAAACGGGCAACTGGCACGGTGTAACCACCCGCCCCGCAAGCAAATTATGCGGCGGCATAACTTATGTGGACGTGCCCGGCATGTACTCTTTCAACCCATATTCCATGGAAGAAAATTCCGCAGCCGAGGAAATAAGGTCTGCCGACATCGTAATTAACGTGGCGGACGGGCTTACGCTTAAAAATTCGCTCGTGCTGACGCGCACAATCCTTTCCATGAACAAGCGCACGGTGCTATATGTCACCAAACTCAGACAGCTTAAAAGGCGGGGCGGCAGGCTGGACGCGGCGGCGCTTTCGCAGATTTTAGGCATTGAGGTGGTTACGGATTTAAAAGAACTTAAGCGCATTTTAAAAAATCCGTCCGATATAAAATCCGTGCAAAACAGAAGTACAGCATCTGCAAAAATCGGATTGGATAAGGCATATTACGGGGGCAATTGCTCTCTTACCCGCGCGGAGAAGCTGTTCTATAACAGATATTTCGCCCTTGCGTTTTTTATTGCCGCCGTACTTTTGATGTTCTTCATGGCTTTTTTCCCCGGCATGCCGGGCGACGCCCTGAAAGGACTTACGGAAAATCTCATAAACGAAAAACTTGGCGGCGCTGTAAAAAACATTCTTCCCGACGGCAAAGTGCGCTCGCTTGTCTGCGACGGAATCATAGGCGGCGCGGGCGGGGTGCTTTCGTTTATCCCTCAGCTTGCCGTTCTGTTTTTGTTTCTCACGCTTCTCGACGAAAGCGGAGTGATGTCGGCGCTTTCTTTCGTGACGGACGGCGTATTCCAGAAGGTTAAGCTTTCGGGCAGGGCGGCATTTTCGCTCATTTCGGGCTTCGGTTGTACGGCGGCGGCAATTCTGACGACGCGCGGCTTTACCTCGCGTTCAACGCAGCGCCGCGCCATAGCCGTGCTCGCCTATATCCCGTGCGGCGCAAAAATGCCGGTATTTTTAACGCTTTTGTCTCCGCTGTTTTCCAATCCGTTCCCCGCAATCAGCGCGCTTTATTTTGCGGGCATTGCCATAGCAATGACAGCGTGCAGACTTTCCGGCGGAGGGGAGGAAGAGCTTTTGTCCGAAGTTGCGCCCGTGGCTCTGCCGTCGGCTGGCGTTGTAATAAAAAAGTTGTATTTTTACATAAAAGGGTTTATAATTAAGGTAGCGACCGTAGTAATGCTGTTCTGTGTGGTAAGCTGGGTGCTTTCCAACTTCACCTTCACATTTTCGCCTTGCGGCATAGAAGACAGCATGCTTGCAGATTTAAGCAGATTTATTCTGCCGTTTTTCCGCGCTATGGGGCTCGATGACTGGCGGCTTGCATACGCCATGATTTCGGGCTTTGCCGCAAAGGAGAACGTAGCCGCCACTATCGGAATGCTTATGCCCGAGGGCGCGGGGCTGGGTATGGCTTCGGGTGTTGCGGCAAGCGTGTTTATACTCACCTGTCCCGCGTGCGTTTCGGCGTTTTCCGCCTCGTGCAGGGAAATAGGTTTTAAGGCTACTTTCAAATATTTCTGCATTCAGCTCATAGGCGCATTTCTTGCGGCATATGCCGTGCATTTTATTCTTTCGCTTGCACTCTGATAAACTTTATGAAAAGATTCACCGTTCGGCGCGCCGCCGATTTGAAAACTTTTACCGACGAAACGTATCCGCAGGGCAGTTTTGCCTTTGCGGCGCTTCTGCGTTCGCGCGATATAAGGGTAAACGGCGCGCGTACGGGCAAAAACATAAAACTTTGCGTCGGGGACGAGGTAGTTTACTATACCACTCCCGCACAGGAGGGCAAGCCCAGCCATAACATAATTTATTCGGACGAAAATATAATTGTCTGCGACAAATACAGCGGAGTTTCCACGGAGGGGCTCTTTTCCGAGCTTTTGCAAAGCGGCAGATATTTTGCCGTGCACAGACTGGACAGAAACACCGAAGGTCTGATAATCTTTGCAAAAAATCAAGAGTCGGAAAAAGAGCTTCTGTCGGCTTTTAAGGAGCGGCGAATAAGAAAGACGTACCTTGCGCTTGTCAAAGATAATTTTAAAAAAGACGGGGATTTGCTTACAGCCTACCTTTGCAAGGACGAAAAAACTTCCCTCGTAAAAATTTCGGATACTCCCCGCGCGGGTTTTGTTAAGATTGTGACCGAATACAAGGTGCTTGAAAGGGATGGGGGGCTTGCGCTCGTGCAGATAAAACTGCACACGGGCAGAACTCATCAGATACGCGCACATATGGCGCATATAGGTTGTCCGCTCCTCGGCGACGAAAAGTACGGCGACGGTGCGCTCAATGCAAAGTACGGCGCGCGGCGTCAGCGTCTGGTTGCAAAATACATATCTTTTGACCTTTGCGGCGCGCTTTCATACCTCAACGATAAAGTTTTCGAAAGTTCGTTTTTCCCTGAAAAATAACTTTCTGCAAAAAGATTGAATTGCGTTAAACTGTGTTCGTTGCGGCATATTGCCGCACCAATTTCAGTTTTTGGGTAAGTTTTACGCAAAGCGGATTGGTTGAAAAGACTGCCGCTTAAATTTTAATAATCGCGGCATATTCCGCTGTCAATTCAAATACAAGCGGCAATATGCCGCTTGTATACTGCAATGGAGAAGGGCGGAAGTGATATACCTTTCCTCGTTCCGTTTTCCCGATTGGGACACTGAGTACAATTTCAGACTTAATGAGGTAAAGCGCACGTGTTACAACACGATGTATCCTTTTTTCGTGCTATCGCGTCGCTCGTTGACGGAATTGAATTTTTCAGAGATTACCATACTTTGCGGCGGCAACGGTTCGGGCAAAACTACAGCATTGAACGTCATTGCGGAAAAACTCGGTCTGTCGCGCTCAAGTCTGTATAACCGCTCTTCGTTTTTTGAAGATTACCTCGGCTTTTGTTCTTTCGGTGCAGAGCAGGCAATGCCTGGGCAAAGCGCCGTTATAACAAGCGACGACGTATTTTCTTACATGCTTGATATCCGCGCCGTAAACGACGGCGTTGACGGGCGCAGAGACCAGTTATTTGAAGAGTACTCTCGGGCAAAGTACGATAAGTTCAGGGTAACCTCGCTCGAGGATTACGAGAGACTGAAAAATGCCTGCGATGCCCGCAGAAAAACTCAGTCTGCGTATGTAAAAAGCCGTCTTGCGGAAAACGTACGTGAGCAGTCCAACGGCGAAAGCGCCTATTTTTATTTCACTCAGAAAATAACGCAGGGCGCTCTTTACCTCCTGGACGAGCCTGAAAACAGCCTTGCACCCGACCTTCAGTTAAAACTCAGAGATTTTCTTGCAGACAGTGCGCGTTTTTACGGCTGTCAGTTTATTATTGCTACCCATTCGCCGTTTATGCTTTCTATGCGCGGCGCAAGGATATACGACCTTGACGATGACCCCGTCAGCATAAAAAAGTGGACGGATATAAAAAACGTGCGCATGTGGTATGAATTTTTTAAGAATAATAAAGACCTGTTTTGAATAAAGACACGTTGTGGTTTGTTGCCGATATATAACGCCAATTTCAAAATAACTTTTGATATAAAAACGCGAACGGGTTTTCTGATTTTTAAATAAAAGGTGAACAGATTTTCAGATTAACAAAATTGATTGTGCTTACGCAGAATTAAAACAATAAAAAACCGCCCGCGCTGAAATCTCAGCGCGGGCGGATATATTTTTTTATTCAACTAATCCCTTTCGGACATGGGTATATAGTCCTGATCGGGCTTTACGCAGTGGTAGGAAGGGCGGATAATTCTGTTGCCGTTTATCAGTTCTTCCATGCGGTGAGCGCTCCAGCCGCCGACCCTTGAAATGGCGAAAAGCGGAGTGTAAAGGTCGGTGGGAAGATTGAGCATCGAATATACGAAGCCTGAATAGAAGTCCACGTTTGCGCATACGGGCTTTGAAAGCTTGTGCTGTTCGTTGATAAGGCGCTTTGCCGAAGCTTCTACTGTCTCGTAAAGGTGGAATTCTTCTTCCCTGCCCTTTTCCACGGCAAGCTTTTCCGCGTACATCTTAAGTATTTCCGCCCTCGGGTCGGAAAGGGTGTACACGGCGTGTCCCATGCCGTAAATAAGGCCTGCGTGGTCAAAAGTTTCTTTCTTTAAAATTTTATCGACGTAAGCGGTTACGCTCTCTTCCTTCCAGTCGGAAACATTCTCCTTTATGTTCTGCATCATCTGCATTACTTTTATGTTCGCGCCGCCGTGCTTAGGACCTTTCAGAGAGCCCAGAGAGGCCGCCATGGAAGAGTAAGTATCCGTGCCGGAAGATGTTACTACGTGCGTGGTAAAGGTGGAGTTGTTGCCGCCGCCGTGGTCTGCGTGAAGTATAAGCGCAATATCCAGAACCTTTGCTTCAAGGTCGGTAAAATTGCTGTCCTTCCTCAGAATGTGCAGTATATTCTGCGCGGTTGAATACGCAGGGTTCGGCTTATGAATTATAAGCGAACCGTCGTTTGTGTTGTAATAGCGGTATGCCCTGTACGAATAAATGGCAAGCATGGGGAACTGCGCCACAAGCTGTATGCACTGGCGGAGCACGTTGGAAATGCTTACGTTATCGGGGTCGGGGTCGTAGCTGTAAAGGTTTAAAACGCAGCGCGCAAGCATATTCATCATATCCTTGCTGGGCGACTTCATGATGATGTCGCGCACAAAGTTGCGCGGCAGTACCCTGAACTCTGCCAGCATTTCAGAAAATTCTTCAAATTCCGTTCTGTTGGGCAGTTTGCCGAACATAAGAAGGTAAACCGTTTCTTCAAACCCGAATCTGTTTTCTGCAATGCAGTTTTTTACAAGGTCTTTGACGTCGTAGCCCTGATAGCGCAGTACGCCCGGTATTTCCGTGCGCTTGCCGTTCTCTTCCTTCCAGGAAGTAACCTCGGAAATTTCAGTAAGTCCGCAAAGTACGCCCTTGCCGTTACTCTCTCGCAGTCCGCGCTTTACGTCGTATTTTGCATAGAGCGAAGGCTCTATCCTGTTGGAGAGCGCCGACTTTTCCGCAAGCTCGGAAATTTTGTATGAATATTTGACTAAGAGGTTGGCTTCATTAAAATCCAAAATAATCAACTCCAATACTTGTATTTGCGGTAATTTTATTCATAATAGCATAAATTCCCTGCTTTGTCAAATGATTAAAAGTTTTGCCTTTATTTTATGAATATTTATACAGATTAACGATTTATTATGCAAAGATACAAACTATATTATATAATTTGCCGCTTTTTTCAGCCTTTGTGTTTTTGTGCGGCGCTCGGGGGTTATAAATAAATATACCGCGATGGGCGATGCCGTATAAAAAGCATGCGCACGCGCTTTTGCGGATAAAGGAGATTTTATGATATGCAGAACGTAAAACTTATTTCCGCCGAAGAAAAGCTTGTCATAGCGCTCTACGGCGAGATAGATTCGGCCATTTCAGAGGATTTTTACGCGCAGGTAATAGCCATTTACAATCACGATAAAAAGGACATACAGTTCGATTGCTCGGCGCTTACCTTTATAGACAGTACCACGCTCGGCACATTCGTAAAAATATTCAAGCACCTCAAACAGGACGGGCACACGTTCGTGCTTAAGAACGTACAGCAAAGGATTAAAAAACTGTTCCAGATCTGCGCGCTCGATACTATTATGGAGATAGACTGATGAAAGAATTATCGGTTAAGTTTGACCTTTCGGACAGTGAATTTTATACGGCTTTAAGGCTGGTTGCGGGCGCATTCTGCTCCATAGGAGAAAAGGACGTCGACGCCGCCGAAGATTTTAAGGTTTGCGTGACGGAAAGCGCACTTATTTTAAAAAACTGCGGCTTTAAAAGCGTAAACGCTGTATTCAGCGCGCAGGACGGCGTAAAGGCCGTGCTTACAGGCGAGGGCGGCAATCCCGCAGATGCCGAAAACGAGCTTTCGCTTGCGCTTATAGGCGCGCTGGTGGAAAAGTGCGGCATAGAAAAGTGCGGCGGTGTGATAAATTCGGTAACGCTTGAATTATGATGACTAATGAACAGGCAAACGAGCTTTTCAGGGAATACCGCAAAACGGGCGACATAAAACTGAGAAACAAGCTTGTTGAAAATTACATGTATATCGCCGAAATTCTTGCAAAAAAATTTGCAGGCAGGGGGGTGGAGTACGACGACCTGTTGCAGGTCGCGTCCGAAGCGCTCATTCTCGGCGTGGAAAAATTTGACCCAGAGCTGGGCAACCAGTTCACTACATACGTCACGCCCACGATAACGGGCATGATAAAAAACTATTTCCGCGATTATTCGCGCTCTGTGCGCCTGCCCCGCAGGATATATTCGCTCGGCGCGAAAATCAAGAGCGGGACAAACGATTACTATAAGGAGCACGGCGTAAAGCCTACGGTAAAGCAGCTTGCGGAAAAACTTGGCGAAAGCGAAGAAGCTGTGATGGAAGCAATGGAAAGCCGACATCCTTTAAGCCTTGACGGCACCGTGCAGAACGAGGACGGCGACGGGCTTTTGTACGACGTCATTCCCGACCCCGACGATTCGTTTGAAAAGTTTGACGACGCACAGTCCCTGCAGGACGAAATCAAAAAGCTCAGCCCTACAGAGCAGAAAGTTGTGTCTTTGAGGTTCATACACGGCAAATCTCAGGCGGAAGTAGGCAAAATACTCGGCGTGAGCCAGATGTTTGTATCCCGCGCCGAAAGAAAAATAGTTGATAAATTGAAGGAAGCTTTATCGCAATGATTAATTTCAGGGTGGACAATTTGAAGAATATGAACGCCTGCCTGAAACCCTTTCTGGATTATCTGCGCAGTGCCGACGTTGACGACGACGCCGTATTCGACAGCCGCCTTGTTTCCTGCGAGCTTATTTCAAACGTTTTAAAGCATCTTGGCGAGACCGCAAGCTTTGAAGGAGCAATAAATGCCGACAACATCGTCATTACGGTTTCTTCGGAAAATACAGACGGCAAAAAGATAGAGGCAAAACTTCCCGACGTGTTTGCGGAAAGCGGTCGCGGGCTTTATATTATCAAAACTATCTGCCGCGGAAATATTTTTTCCGACGGTTGTTCGGTAAAAGTTTATATCAGTCGGCACAAAACCTGAGCTCAATATCAGCTATGTCAGCGTTTTGATTTGATGTAAGATATGCCGCGAGCTTGTTTAAGCGTTGCAAACTTATTAAAACAGCGCTTAAAACAATCTGATAATATAAGCTGAGAGTGGAAGAAGAAATTAAAAAGTTAATTTATAATCAGCGTTAATTTATAATCAGCCGCCCGCGCAAAACTGCGCGGGCGGCTGATTTTCTTTGCATTCCGATGAGTATCAGGCAAAATAAAAGCCCCGCAAAACTGCGGGGCTTAAATTATATTCAGTTGAGGAGGTTGAGTTCTTCGTATATCTTGTTCATGAGTCCGTCGGAAAGCAGCGAGCGGAATTTGCCGAGATAGATGAATATCGAAGAGAAGAACTCCTTGTTGTCTCCGCCTATAACGTAGTCGGGGATGTTGGCATAGGAGCCGTTAATCTTTTCAAGGAACATCTTGGCAAATTCAATCTTTTCGCTGTCGGTAAGCCTGGATATGAACGAGTCTGTAGGTCCGCGGTAAACTTCCTTAGCGGTATAAACTATTTCGCCTGTCGTGTGCGCCGCAGGGGCAGCGGGTGCTGTGGGAGCGGGAGCAGCGGGTGCTGCATATACGGGCTGAAGATATACGGGCTGAACTACCTGCTGCTGAGGCTGAGCTGCATATGCAGGAGCGGGAGCAATGGGAGCAGCGGTGTCATCGTAGTAGGTTTCGGGAACAACCGCATTCGTTTCGGTATTGAGTGCGGGCTGGTAAACTGCGCACCTGATTGCCGCGATTATAAGCTGTATTACGGATATCGCAAGCAGAACATAAATGAGGAGCGCGGGTTTGAAGCCGTCCGTGTTGAGCACGAATACCATAACGATTGCAAGTATGATGAACAGAGCCTCTATAACGTATCTGATAACGTCAACTACAAGCGTTCCCTTCTTGGTGGAAGCGCCGATAGCCATAATGTCGAGAGCGAAGTTGATAATCGCCATGAGCGCCGCGCATGCAACGGATATGAAGGCAATCTTTGCGATGATTTCGGTGCTGCCGAAAACAAGGGCCATAAACGCTTCGTTAAGTCCGTTTGCAAGGAGCGTATGCATAAGGCTAATGCCGTCGTAACCTGCGCCGAGGAAGGTTATATAGAGCTTGCCGTCGAGTATATACTGCGTTTCAAGTCCGAAGAGCGTGGGGATGGCGAACAGGGTAAGAACGCCTGCGGCGCCGAGGATAGCTGTAACCAGCTTGATGAAGCCCGAGCCCTTCTTGTATGCGAGCGACTGTATTATGAGCATGAGGAGCGTGCCGCCGAACGCGATGCCTATAACGCCGTAATCCCAGTTGAATTCAGCGTTTGCCGCAGCCGTTACAGTCATAAGATACCACATGATTTCAAGTATGGTATAGATGAAGAGGATAACCGCCGCAACGACTTCAACAAAGTAAGCGCATGCGTTGGCAGTCTTCTTGTTGGATTTGGCTGCAAGCACGGGTATCAGCATTATAATGCCGATTACCGTGATAATTGCGTAAGCGGTGATGGTGATTGCGGCAAAGTCAAATACTTTTTCCGTACCCGTGAAGGTGAAGGGGTACGTGCGCGAAAGCGCGTCGCCCAAAGTGTTGCCGTCAATGCCGAACGTGGTGCAGAACGCATCGGGAAGTGCCATAAACAGCAGGCTCTTGCCGTTAAAAATAGGCAGGAAGAAACCAAGCAGAAGGCAGATGAGCGCTATGCAGTACGTTACTACAGATAAATACTTTTTGCTTTCATTTTTCGTACTCATAATAAATCTCCGTCAGTAGTTGTTTTAAGCCCTGAAATATTTTTTTGTTCCGGGAATTGGTCTGTTTACCCGCTTCGACTATGCGGGAAGACGACGCGTGCAGAGCTTGTCAGGAACAGCTTTGAAAGCGTGTTGCACAGCTGATATTCTGCGCCCGTTGTCTATAATATATTCTAATACAAAAACGGTAGTATGTCAAGGGCAAAAACGATATTGAGGTGCAAAAAATTGAACGTTTTTTTCAGCTTTAAGAAAAATGTTACCGTTTATCATTTTTGCTCTTTTTGCAGTTTTTCAAAGCAAAGCCCGACAATACTTGCTGCATAAACTGAATAAATGAGTCTGATAATAATATCGTCCGCTCAATAAATTTTACGCGCGCGGACAAATAAAATTGCACTTAACTGCGCATAAATTGAGTAAATGAAAAAAGTTCACACCGTTTTCAACACATTTTCGCGCATATTTCGTCCCGGGTGTTGCCTGAAATGCAATAACGTAGTATAATTGACTAAAAGGAGGTGCGAAGATGGATAGTGAAAAGCGCAAAGAGCATAACTTTTCAGCCGCAGGCGACCATTCGGGCATAAGCCTTGCGCTTAAAGAAGCAGCCGCCTGCATAAGCGAAAAGCAGGTCGAAAAGGTTGCCGCGTTCTGCGACGTGAAGGGGCTGAAAAAAGTATTCTGCGACGCGGAACTCATGCGTACCGCCGAATGTTTTATTTCGTGCAGCCTTAACATATCTGCCGCCGCGCGCGAACTTTACATGCACAGGAACACGATGATGTACCGCCTGGATAAAATAAAAAGGTCTACGGGGCTGGACATACGTTCATTTGCCGACGCCGTAGCGTTCAGGCTGCTTTACGCCGTCTATGCGCGCGGGCACAATCAGGGCGGTTTACATACGGCTGACAGCCGCTCGGCAAATCTGCATGCGGGTGATAAATGAAACTTTCCAAAACAAAAAAGGCGCTGGTTATAACCGCGTCTGTGATATGTGCCGCCGCCATAATCGTCCTTGCATTCTTTGCCGGGTTCTGGACGAGGGGCAAAATCGGAAATTCCTCCTTCGACTGGGCGATGGACATAATAAAAGAGTACTACTATAAGGAAATAAATTCCGGAAATGCCGAAAACGTTGCGCTTGACGCGTTGGTGGCAGAATATCTGGACATTTATTCCGAATATTACACGGCTGAAGAGTATGCCGCACAGCAGAACGCCAATGCGGGCGTCAAAAGCGGCTTCGGCATAAGCGTTTCGTACATTCCCCAAAGAGGTCTTACGCTGATGTCCGTCGTTGGCAATTCGCCGGCGTTTGCGGCGGGGCTGCGCACGGGCGACGTCATTGTGTCGGCTACGTCTGAAGGCAAGACTGCCGAATTTTCTTCACTCAGCGATTTCAATGCCTTTCTTTCCGGTATAGGCGATGAAGATACCGTGACTTTCAATACCGCTGAAGACAGTTTTGAAGTTACCCAGGCCGTTTACGCCACGAGCTACGTTCTTTTTGCCACAAACGATACGGCATGGACGTTTACTGGCTCAGACGCGCTCGAAATGACGGAGAGCGAGGGCGACAAAATAGAATATCTGCACGACGACACAGGGTATATAAGTCTTTCCCAGTTTTACGGCAATGCGCCCGAACAGTTCAGGGCTGCCGTAGAAAAATTCAACGAAGAAGGCTGCACCAGGCTCATACTCGATTTGCGCAACGACGGAGGCGGCTATGTTTCCGTAATGCAGCAGATAGCGGCATGTTTTGCGCCCTGCAAGGGCGGTTCAGCCGCAATGGTGGCGCGTTACCGCAACGGTACGGAAGAAGTTTACAATATAATTTCTTCATCTTCGCAGCCCGTTATAAGCGCGGATACCGAAGTTTACATTCTCTCCAATTCAAATACTGCCAGCGCGTCGGAAGCGCTTATGGGCTGCCTTATAAGCTACGGCGCGACTGATTACGGCAATATTTACATTTCCGATTATGCCGAAAGTTATCTGAACGCGGTCGGCGTTACCGCCGCGGACGCAAAAAGCGGCAGCACTTACGGCAAAGGCATAATGCAGTCTACGTTTGTAAACAGATTCACTGGCGAGGCGCTCAAGCTCACCACGGCGCAGATTTACTGGCCTAACGGAGTGACCATTCACGGCACTGGGCTCACGTCTGCGGAGGGCGCGGAAAACCGTTGCAACGCGGTGGAAGCGCCTTTGCCGATAAGCGGAGACGGGGAGGAACTCGCCTTCGTAGCAAGAGCGATTTATTCTTCCTGACAGCAATTAAAATGCCGTGGTTGCGGCATATGTGCGCATCTTTTTGTAATCTGATGTGTTTTTGAATAGTTTTAAAATGCCGCCGCGCAAAAATTTGCGCGGCGGCATTTTAAAATTCTGACTAAATATTTTAAGCAACTATTGCGGACTCCATATTTTTTTAATTCTGCGCGCTTTAAAAAGTATGCAGACGGAAAATCCGTTTTCCGTGCGGGTTATATCCGCTTCGGCGTCGCCTTCCGTTTCGAAGTATTCTTCGGCAACGCGCATAACGTCCCTGCGGAAAAGTCCGCGCTCTGTCTCGGTCATTATTTCTCTTTCAAGCGCCGCCGCGCCCCTTTTCTGTCTCATATTTTTTCCCTCATCCTCCTTCTAAAGTATCCGCCTGCGCCGGTGTATCCCGTTTCGACGTCGGGCATTTTTACGTTTTTGCCTTTAATCCGCGCCGCCGTAAGTTTAAAATATTTCATGCTGTAAGGCCGCCATTGTCCGAGGGTAAGGGCAAGGTCCTCCGGTATTACGGAAATAAGTTTTGCATTTATTGCCGCGGCAATGTCTTCGGGGTACGGCGTTTCGCCGCTCAAAATAAGTCCGCCGTTGACTTTGTTCACTATTATCCCCGCAACGCGCGCGCCGCCGTCTTTGAGCGCGCACACCGCCGCGTCTGCCGCTTTTACCGAGGGGGAGTAGGGTTCGGTTATGACTATTGCGCGGCTGCACGCTTTGAGCGCCGTTCCGTCGCACAGAACATAGTCAAAAAGTCCGCCCGTTTCTTCAACCGCCGCCTGTACTGCGCTTTCGTCGTTGCAGCCTATCGTCGGCATTATGTAAAGATTTTTGTATTTCGGATGCTGTACGGCAGTCTGCTTTGCCCTGCAGGCTCCTTTTTTATAATCGGCTACCGTAAAGACCTGCAGCCCCGCGCAGCCGCTTACCGTCAGCGCACAACCGCAGACATAGTCGCCGTCCACTATGAGCGTGCGTTCGCCCGCAGCCGACAGGGCAAACCCCAGTCCCACGGCAATCGTCGTCGCGCCCGCGCCGCCTTTGGCGCTTTTCAAAAAAATTTTTTCTGACATTTTTTTATCCGCCGTCTTGCTTTTTTATTAATTATACATCGTATTTTTTCTCTGCAGAGCGCTGTTTTTGAAATATGCTGTCATATTTTGTAATCTGCTTTCTCGCATGTTTGTCATATCTTGTAATGATTTATCAGCTGAAAATGTAATATACTTTTATTACAAACCATTACATTTATTTGACAACATAATTCTTATACTATATAATATTGAAGCAAGCGTTGAAAGGGGCGCTTTTTTTAAATGAAAAAATAAGCGCATCCGGCGCGTCAAGGGAAAAAGGATAAAAAGATGGTCAGGTTAAGAAAAAGTCACATAAAACTTAAAATAGCATTGTGCTGCGTGCTCGGTTTTATAATCGGGCTTGGCGGCATACTTGCTATATGGGTTTTAAGCTCCGCCCTTCAGGGCGAAAAAGAGATTATCCGTCCGGACAATACGGTGAGCTACAGGAAAGAACTGCCCGAAGGCGCAACCTATTCCCAGCTTAGGTCTGACGGCATAGATACCTTAGGCTATCTTGCATACGTGCTCGATCATCAATCATTTTATCATTCGCAATCGAGCACGCAGTCTACTGCAAATATATTCCCCGTGCCTCAGTACACGGATTCATATAAAGATTACAAGGACGGAATAATGCTTTCGTCCGATTTCACGTACGGAATTATAAGCGAGGGCACGCAGTCCTGCTTTGTCCCTGACGGCAACAAAGACGGAAAGGGCGCGGGCGTCTATATGCGCACGGCTGCAGGCGGCGTGAATGAGTCCACTACGGGCACAACCGCAGACTGGAACGATGACGTAACTTATTACGACAGGGAGCATTACCTTTATACCTACGGCGAATATTCCACCGAAATGACGGTGTACATTCTCAATCAGGAGACCGTTTTATCCTGGGACAAGGTAAGGGACAACGGTGACGGTACGTATTCCCAGAAGTTCTATCTCGATGCGGAAAAGGCGGCTTATTACTACCAGTACGCCATGAAAACGCGCGGCGGGCTCGACAGACTTCCCGAATTTGAAAGCATAACATTAGACTTTACCTTTGACGATAACTACCGCGTTTTAAGCATTCAGGCAGAGGAAAATTCGCGGATAATGCGCTACAGCATGTCCATGTCCAGCGTGTCTGAAACCACTACGACATACGCTTATACGGAAGAAAGTTTCGACCAGCCGCACCGCGACCTTTACGAAAATTATTACGAACAGTTCGTCGGCGAGCTTGATTCCGTCGGCGGAGGGGAGGAAGAACTCGACCCGCTCACCCTTCTCATGAACGCCTTTGCCGGTGTTCTCAGCGAGGACGGACAGCAGTTTGAAGCTACCCTCACCACGGGCGGCAAAACGTATTACGGCAGAATTTTCTTGAGCGTGGATATGGCCGGCATCTCGTCGGATATTCTCGGTTCGATAGAAGCGAGGATTGCAATTTCTGCCGACGAAACTTTGGATGCGCAGGACCTTTATATACAGCTTAAAGACGGCGTCGTTGAAGGATACTACAGCACCGATTTTGCGCTCTCAGCCGATATCGGCAGCTTCGGCGGCATAATAGAAAAGTTCCAGACCTGGGCTGATTCCCTCAGCAACCGGGAAAACGAAAATAACGCGGGGGCTGAAAGCGCTGCCGCGGCGACAGAGGGCGGCGAAGAGGGCGGCTCGCTCGACGATATCCTCAATCAGCTGATGAACGGCATGACCACGGAGGAGACGGAAGGCGGGCTTAAGATGGTTCTTTCGCTCGATGACCTCATGGGTATAGGTCTCTCCGCAGAATTTAATTTCACCAAGAGTTCGGCTTCCGAATGTACGGAATATACCTTTGTAAATGCAGTAATCGGCAACATCTCTTACAGCGGCGAGCAGATTGCTCTTTCGCTCGGCCTTGAGCCCTCTTCCGCGGAAATAATTTCGCATGAAAAGTCTGAAGCGCCTTTCAATGTTGCGGAAGCAGCTGAAAATATTTACCAGCTCCTTGACTCGGAGAGCATAAAGCTTGAACTTTCCCTCCAGGGCGATAAGCTTGCCGACCTTCTTTCCTCTCTTACAGATGTGGAGCTCGGCACTTCCATCGATGAGCTCAGGCTCGAAGTTGCGGGCGGAGTTGATATAAGCGGCTTAACCGTCGTGGCAGGTATAAAGCTTACAAATTATGTAAGCGGAGCGGAACTTCTCTGTGCCGATGCGTACTACGAATATAACTCTGATTCGGGCGAGTACGGCACGGCTTACCTCAATATAACAAACATTCTCGGAGCTCAGACCGATGTCAAGGTTTACAGCGATATTTCGGAACTTTATGCAACGGTAACAAAGGTCGTAGAACAGGTACAAGGCATGACCGCAGTTTCCGCAGAAACTAATGAAAAAGCGTCTGAAAATGCTGACGCAGATGTCGCTGAAGAGGGCGGACTTGATGTTGCGGAAATAATAAACACCGTTCTCGGACTCGATTTCGGCTCTGTGATTAAGGAAGTTACGGCGAACTCAACGGTAATAGGTGCAACTGTAAACGCTGACGACGTGCTTTCCGTGTTCGGCATAAATCTGTCTCTCGGCGATATAACGCTTAAATACAGTCTCGGCGACTTTGAGCGTGAAGATTATAATGCTGAGGGCGGCTGGCTTTACGGCAGCGTGCCTTCGCTCGGCGCAGAAGCCTACATATACGGCAGTACCGCCGCGCTTACCCAAACGGAAAAAGAGGAATATCTTGACCTTAATTCATTCCTCGGCACGGCGCTCAATATCTTAAGCGGCGAGGAAGTAGGCATAGATATAACGCTTAAGGGCGAAGCGCTTGCAGATATCCTTTCAAACGTAAACGTAGCCGACCTCGGCACGACAATAGACGACCTTACGCTCACGATAAACGGAGACGTCAATGTAAAGACATTGGAAGCGAGCGTAAGCGTTAATGTAAGCTCAAGCACAAAAGCAATACTTACGGCAAGCGTATACTACGCATATAATAAAGAAACCAACGGCACGGCGTACATAAAAATAAGCAACGTGCTTGGCGTAGGCTGCGAAGTAAAGGTATACGGCAAGATAAATGAAACTATAGCAAACGTACAGAACCTTATTTCTGCAATAAATGGCGCAA
>CALVWV010000016.1 GCA_944368065.1 uncultured Clostridia bacterium
GAAAGAGCGCTTGAAAAGGGCGTTAAGGAAGTCGTATTCGACAGGGGCGGCTACCTGTACACCGGCAGGGTTCAGGCTGTTGCCGAAGGCGCAAGGGAAGCCGGACTTAATTTCTAAGGAGCGAAGACAATGGAAGAGAAGAAAGAAAGACCTGCAAGAAGGGAATCAAGGTTCAAGAGGGCTGAAGACGACGGCACCATCAAAAAGCTTATACAGGTAAACAGGGTATCCAAAACCGTAAAGGGCGGCCGCAACATGCGCTTTGCAGCGCTCGTTGTAGTCGGCGACGGCAAGGGCTCCATCGGCTGCGGCGTAGGCAAGGCCAAGGAAGTTCCCGAAGCTATCGAAAAGGCTACCACCCAGGCCAAGAAGAATATGTTCAAGGTTAACGTAAAGGAAACTTCCATTCCTCACACCGTAACCGGCATATTCGGCAGGGGCAAAGTTCTCATGATGCCTGCTGCACAGGGTACCGGCGTTATAGCCGGCGGTCCCGTGCGCGCCGTAATGGAAGCCGCGGGCATAAAGGATATCCGTACCAAGTCGCACGGCACCAACAACCCCATCAACTGCGTAAAGGCAGCCATAGAGGGCCTGAGGGAGCTCAAGACTGCAGAACAGATTGCAGCGGCGCGCGGCAAGACGGCGGAAGAGATTTTAGGTTAATCGGAGGAACGCTATGATAAAAGTAACGCTTATAAAAAGCGTGAGCAACGAAGTGAAGTCTGTAAAGGCTACCGTTGCCGCGCTCGGACTCAAGAAGATCCGCTCCGAAAAAGTTTTCGAAGAAAATCCCGCCATCATGGGACAGATTAACAAAGTTTCCTACCTTCTCAAGGTTGAAAAAGTATAAGGAGGCATACAAAGTTATGAGAATAGATACTTTATCCCCTGCAGAGGGTTCGAGAAAAGAAGTAAAGAGACTCGGCCGCGGCATAGGCAGCGGCACGGGCAAGACGAGCGGCAAGGGCCACAAGGGCCAGTGGGCGCGTTCGGGCGGCGGCGTACGTCCCGGATTCGAAGGCGGCCAGATGCCTATAGCGAGAAGGATACCCAAGAGGGGCTTCCACAACAAGTGGGCAACCTGCTACCTCATCGTAAATCTTTCCCAGCTTGAGGGCGTTCCCGCAGGCACGGTTGTAGATTACGACTACGTAGTCGAAAACAATCTTGCCAAGTTCGTAAAGGGCAATTCGGGACTTAAAGTTCTGGGCAACGGCGAACTTAAAAACGCAATAACCGTTAAAGCGGCTAAATTTTCTGAAAGTGCCAAAGCGGCAATAGAAAAGGCAGGCGGCACGGCGGAAGTCCTTTAAAATTATTTCCGCGGCGCCAATCGCCGCAAAAGGGGTCCAAAATGTTTGAAACAATAAAAAATTGTTTTAAAGTTAAGGAAATCCGCAAGAAGATATGGATAACCCTGCTCCTGTTGCTGATTTTCCGAATCGGGTGTTATATACCCGTGCCCGGCATTGATTCAGAAACTTTCGCAACTGCAATCGAAAGTTATTCCTTTCTCGAGCTGATGTCGTCAATCACGGGTTCGTCGCTCTCCAACGCGACTCTGTTTGCCTTAGGCATAAGCCCGTACATCAACGCATCGATTATAATTCAGCTTTTGACTGTAGGCATCCCCGCGCTCGAGCGCCTTTCGCGCCAGGGCGAAGAGGGACGCAAAAAGATAGCACAGATCACCCGTTACGTCACGATAGTGCTTGCAATAGCTCAGGCTATAGGCATTATAGTGAACATAGCTGCCGGTGAAGACGCTATCAACCTCGTAATGTTCGGCGGTGGCGGAAGCGGCATAATGTCCGATACGGCTGCCACCTGGATAGCGGGCATATTCCTCGTTGTAGTTTATACCGCTGGCGCGATGCTCGTAATGTTCATCGGCGAAAGGATAACGGAATACGGCGTAGGCAACGGCATATCGCTCATAATCTTCGTCGGCATCATATCCACCGCCGGTATCGTAATCGTAGGCAAGTTCGAAGAACTTTTTGCCGGCAACCTCGACGCACTCTGGATACTGATAGGCTTCGTAGTGCTCACCCTTCTCGAGTTCACCGCGATAGTAGCGGTAGACCTTTCGGAAAGGCGCATCCCCGTTCAGTATGCAAAGCAGGTAAAGGGCCGCAAGATGTATGGCGGACAGTCCACCGTAATCCCCATAAGGATAGCGGGCGGCGGCGTTATGCCCCTCATCTTCGCGTTCGCGCTCATCAGTTTCCCCTCGATGCTCGCCAGCCTGTTCTGGCCGGGCAGCGGATTTGAAACGGGCGTCACCAACTGGTTCTCCGGTTCTTCGCCTTACTGGTACGGTCAGCTCATCTACATGGTAGTTCTCTGCCTTCTGATTTTTGCGTTTGCGTTCTTCTATTCGTCGATGCAGTTCAATCCCGAAGACGTATCCAAGACCATTCAGCAGAACGGCGGCTTCATACAGGGCATCCGCCCCGGCAAGCCCACGGCGGACTATCTTCGCAAGATATCGGGCAGAATAACGCTCTTCGGCGCGATTTACCTCTCGCTCGTGGCGTTCATTCCCTCGATAATCAGCATGGTGGTTGTATCGCTCAACATAACCACCGATACCGACCTTTTGAGCGTGTTCTCCACGACAGGTATCCTGATCGTCGTATCCGTTGCGCTCGAGCTTGAAAAACAGCTTCAGTCGCAGCTGATGATGAAGAACTACAAAGGTTTCCTTAAATAATAATAAAAAATTAATATAACGGGAGGTTGCGGCAACTATGAACATCGTGCTTTTAGGCGCACCCGGCGCAGGCAAAGGAACGCAGGCGGCATTTCTCGAAAAGAAATTTAACCTCGTTCACATTTCCACGGGCGATATTTTCAGAGCAAACATCAAGGGCGGCACGCCCATCGGCAAGGTAGCCAAAAGCTACATCGATGCGGGCAAGCTCGTTCCCGATGAAGTGACCTGTGAGATAGTAAAGAACAGGCTTTCCGAAAAGGACGTCGAAGGCGGTTACATGCTCGACGGTTTCCCCCGCAATCTCTTTCAGGCAGAGCAGCTCGATTCTTTTGCAAAAATCGACGCATGCGTGAACATCTCCGTAGATTCCGCCCTCCTCATGGACAGAATCTGCGGCAGGCGCGTGTGCAGCTGCGGCGCAAGTTACCACATTTCCACGCTCGGCGGCAGAACTACCTGCGAAAGGTGCGGTCAGCCCCTTTACCAGAGGGCGGACGACAATCCCGAAACGGTAGGCGCGAGGCTGGAAACATACAACACGCAGACTGCGCCCCTGATTGATTACTATGCGGCTCAGGGCAAGCTCCTTACGGTTGAATGCGGCAACGCTTCGCCCGAGGAAGTTTTTGAAATGATCTGCGAAAAGCTTGAAGGCTTGAATAAGTAATATGATTCATATCAAAAGTCCGCAGGAAATCGAACTCATCCGCGAATCCTGCAGGATAGTAAAAGAAACGCTTGATTTCGTAGGCAAAAACATAAAGGCGGGAATGACCACCAAGGATGTCGACGACCTCGTTTACAGGTACATAACATCCTGCGGCGGAACGCCCTCCAGCCTCGGCTATGAAGGCTTCCCCGCCAGCGCCTGCGTATCCGTGAACGACGTTGTAGTGCACGGAATACCTTCCGACGACGTGATAATTGTCGACGGCGACATAGTCAGCGTGGACATCACTGTCGAAAAGAACGGTTACAACGGCGACGGCGCGCGCACATTCCTCATCGGAAACGTATCCGAGGATAAGCGCAGGCTTGTAAGGGTCACCGAAGAGTGCTTTTTCAAAGCAATCGAAGGACTTAAAGCGGGTTCGCCGCTGTACGATATCGGTTACGCGGTGCAGACCTATGCCGAAGCCAACGGCTACGGCGTGGTCAGGGCGCTCACCGGTCACGGAATAGGCAGGGATATGCACGAAGACCCCGCCGTTCCCAACTACGGCCGCAAGGGCACGGGGCTTCGCCTCAGGGCTGGCATGACCATCTGCATCGAACCCATGATAAACATGGGCACGTGGAAGGTATGGCAGGACGAGCGCGACGGCTGGACGGTCCGCACGATGGACGGCAAGCCTGCCGCTCACTACGAAAACACGGTGCTCATCACCGAAGACGGCGTAGAAATTTTAACGCTTTGAAAGCGCGGAAAATTATGAAAAAGAAAGAAGCTGTGCCCGGCGGCATATGCGTAAGCACGCAGGGCAGGGACGAGGGCAGATATTACCTCATCAAAGAGGTACTGCCGAACGGCTTTATACTCGTCTGCGACGGCAACTACAAAAAGCTGGCCTCGCCCAAAAAAAAGAGCTTAAAGCACGTTAAACTGCTGCCCGAAACTGCAGAGGTTATAGCCGAAAAGTTTCTGTGCGGCGGCAAGGTGTTCGACAGCGAGGTATATTCGGCGCTGAAAAATGTAAGCGCCGCGGCAAAGGCTGCGCCCGAAGGGGACGCAAAAATTTAGCGGAGGAAACGGTTTGTGTCAAAAAACGACGTAATTGAAGCGGAGGGCAAGGTAATAGAGTGCCTCCCCAACGCCAATTTCAAAGTTCAGCTTGCAAACGGCTACGTGATAACGGCTTACATTTCAGGCAAACTTCGCATGAACTATATCAGAATTATAGAAGGCGATATGGTAAAGCTTGAAATGAGCCCTTACGACCTTACTAAAGGTCGCATAACGTGGCGCAGTAAATCGTAACCGAGCGAAAAACAAATCAAAAATTCTTCAAGGAGAAAGATTATGAAAGTAAGACCTTCTGTAAAGCCTATGTGCGACAAGTGCAAGATAATCAAAA
>CALVWV010000017.1 GCA_944368065.1 uncultured Clostridia bacterium
TAAAACTTGAAAATGCAGATGAAGCCGCTCTTGCCACGCTTTACTTCATGTACGGCTCAGGCGAAAACAATGTGACTATGGATAATGCGGCAGAGTTCGGCTCTGTGGTAGATAACGGCGACGGCACTTACACCGTAACCTATACGGCAGAAGTGGGCGAGGCTATACCTTTCTGGGTACAGGTTGCCACCAATTCCGATACGGCGGTAGCTGCTAAACTCACTGTCAGCGATATTGCTTTTGTTGAAAGCACGGGCGAAATACCAGGCGGCGAGACTCCCGATGACGACGGAGAAAATTATACCCTTGCCAAAAAGAGCAATTCCGAAGTGATAAACGCGCCCGGCGTATGGGCTTACACTTCACCTGTGGAAGATACTCTTTCGGCTGTCCCCGAATATAAAGACGGCGCTATCGTTATGGACATACTGTCTATGATAAGGGACCCTCAGAACGTTGTATATCAGCTCCGCTATCAGCCTGACTTTGCCGTCGGCACTCAGTACACGGTAAAATTCACATTCAGAATAGACAGCGCGGACGAAACAGCTTACATTACTTTCAGCAATGACTACAAGACGAGCCTGGATTTTGCCGGGGTTGTGGATAACGGCGACGGCACATTCACGGTTACTTATACCGATACCGTCGATGCGGTAAGTCCGTTCCTTATTCAGATTAACACCAACGAGCACGGAAACGCCCGTTGCAATAAAACTGACGGTAAGCGATATTTCGTTTACGGCGGCAGAAGCTGTGGAACCTGAAGACGGCAGCTACGAGCTTGTGCTCAGAAACAATGCCGATACAAAAGCCAATCCCGGCGAGTGGGCGTACTGGACGGATAACGGCGCTGTGCTTGAAAATGTTCCCAGATATGAAGACGGCTCTATAACTTTCGCGGTTTCCGAAATGCCTGCCGGAAGCAACTGCATACTTCGCTATCAGCCCGACCTTGAAGAGGGTACGTCATATACTTTTACCGCTAAGATAAAAATAGTATCCGACGACCCTACCGCGCGCTTCGTGTATGGATACGATTACAGAAGTTCCGTATCTCTTACGCCCGATGCGGACGGCTATTATCAGGTTACATGGACTGGTGTTGTTTCTGCGGCAAATCAGGCATTTTCCATAACGGTTAATTCCGACACGCGCGATATGCCTATAACGCTTGAAATTACAGATATAGTGTTCACGTCTGGCGCTAAGGCGTAAACACGGGAGACGGGGATGATGAGAAAATATATTGCCGCGCTGTGCGCGGCCTGTCTCAGCGTGCTTATCAGTTTTTCCTGCTTTGCCGCGTGCAGCGACAATGAAACCAAGGGTCCCGATAAGGGACCCGGGCAGGGGACTGAAACACCTGACGATACCGGCGATACCGGTAATACCGACGACACTGACGAACCCGAAAATCCCGGCGGCGCGGGCGACACTGACGAGCCCGAAAATCCCGGCGGTACGGGCGACACTGACGAACTCGAGAACCCCGGCGGCACGGGCGACACTGACGAGCCCGAGAACCCCGGCGGCACGGGCGATACTGACGAACCCGAAACCCCTGGCGGCGAAGAATCTTCGGATGACGATAAAAATTATGCGGACGTGTTCATATTTATGGGGCAGTCCAACATGTCGGGACAGGGCAAGTCTGCAGAGGCTGTGCCCTGCGGCGAAGGGCATGGCTACGAATTCCGCGCCGTAAGCGGCAATGATGAGGACGGCTGGCTGTATCCCGTGGAGGAGCCGTTCGGAAAAACGGAAAATAACGAAATAATTTCGGACCAGCGCACGGGCGGCATGGTATCTGCGTTCTGCGAATCATATTATCAGAATACAGGAATGCCCGTAGTGGCTGTATCTGCAAGCATAAGCGGCTCTTCCATATTAAAGTGGCTGCCCGGCGAACAGGATACCGCTTACGACGAGGCGGTGCGAAGGCTTAATGCCTGCCTCGATTACCTTGAGGAAAAAACTGAGTACGATGTAAGGCATACGGGCATGGTCTGGTGCCAGGGCGAAACTGACGCTTACAACGAGGAGCACAATGAATTCGGCTACTGCGATAAGCTTACGTACCTTTACGAAAGCCTTAACGAGGATGCGGGCGTCGAACGTTGCTTTATCGTGACGCCCAGCATGTACACCGATAATTCCATCATAGAACATAAGCGCAAACTGATAGAAAAGCAGGTGGCGCTGTGCGAAGAGAGCGAAGATTTTGTGCTCGTTTCGCGCAAGTTTGAGAACGTTCCCCTCAAACTCCGCCTCGACCCGCATTTCTATCAGGGAGTCTACAATGTCTGCGGATGGGAAGCGGGCAGGAATGCTGCGCTCTTTTTCGAGACGGGTATGGATATGATTTGCGGCGCTTATGCCGAGGGCGAGGCTGAGCAGCTTGCCGCCGAGTTTGATCTTACCCTTTCGTACAATCCTGATGCGTGAGGCATTAACAAAATAAATAACTGACGGAAGGTTGCGCATACTATGTAGCAACCTTTCGGACTATTATAAAATACCGCTTGGTCGGTGCGTCTGGTCTGAAAAGGACGCAATATATCACGCGATTAATGCGCTTTTACGGGTGATTTATATCGGCAGTGTTGACAAAGCCATGCGCTGCTGATATAATCGACATGATTTTGCAGTTGCCCGGGCTCGCGCTTTTATCGCTTTGACGGAGAATAGGTAAGGTAATCGGAATTCTTGAAGACGAGCGCAGCGTCGCAGAAACTATAGAAAGTTATATAAGAAGGTATTTCGAGGGCTCGGAATACGAGAACGAGCTTGAAATACGCTACTTTTCCAACGCTTTTGACCTGCTTGAAAATTACCGTGCCGACTACAGCGTGCTTTTTATGGATATCCAGCTCAGAATGATGAGCGGAATGGAGGCGGCTGCGTGCATACGCCAGCAGGCCCCCCAGGTTCTGATAATATTTGTGACAAACCTTGCGCAGTATGCTGTGGAAGGCTATCAGGTCAGCGCGTTCGATTTTATTCTTAAGCCCGGCGATTACAACGGCTTTGCCATGAAGCTTGCAAGAATATACAAAGAGCTGGAGCACCGCAGCGACAAGGGTTCTGTCACGCTTAAAACAAAATCCGGCTTCACGCGTCTGAGTATTTCGCGCATATCTTATGTGGAAGTGCGCGGACACGACATAATCTATCATATGGACGGGGACAGCATAGTCGCGCGCGGAACGATGAAAAATGTTGCAAGTCAGCTTGAAGGTCATTATTTTTCGCTTTGCAACAGCTGTTACCTCGTAAATCTCGCGTATGTCAAAAAAGCCAATAAAACGGTTATGCTGAGCACGGGCGAAGAACTTCCCATAAGCCAGGGCAAGCGCAAGCAGTTTATGGCGCAGCTTGCCAGATATATAGGCGGAACTATCTGACGCAGCGGCATAATAGGACTCGTATGGAAATTTTTATATCCCTTATAATGACGCCGCTCATGGCGGCTGAAATTCTTGCGGGCGAATTTCTCATTGCGCGCTATTTTGAGCGGCGCGATTACTTTCACTTGCGCTTTTTCGGCAGCGCGGCGGTATGCATCGCCCTCACGGTCTGGATAGAAATAATATATTATCTTATTACGGGTGAAAGGTTCAATTACGGTTCGTCCTCCGAACTCGCCGGCATATTGTTCAAGGTCTTTTATTACATAATAATCTTCGGCATGACGATATTCTGCGTATGGTTCAGTTTCAGGCAGTCTTTCATACTCATAATTGTATGCAGTTCAACAGGTTATGCCATACAGCATATTGCGGCTTCGGCTGCAATGCTGTTCGGCGTAGCAACGGAAGGACTCGGCGTTCCGTGGATTTTTGTTGCCGAAGCGGCTATATGGCTTGTGACGCGCGGCGCGGTGTACGGCTTTATGTATGCCCTTTTAAAGCAGGTGCGCTTTGAAGAGGACTTCTACCCGGGCAGCAAAAAGAATAAAATTATCCTGTGTTTTTTGGTAATACTTGCGTTCATTTGCCTTTCCCGACTTTCGTACGACGACCCCGCCCGCTCAATGTTTGCAAAAATCTGCGAGCTGTGCTATGCAATGCTTTGCAGCGCGCTTATAATTGCTGTGCAGCTGAGCATGGCAAAGAATGATGAGACGAACAAAGAGCTTTCGAGCGCCAAGGAGCTTTTGCACCAGGAGCGCGAACAGTACTTCATGACCAAGGAAAACATTGAAATCATAAACGAAAAGTGCCACGACCTCAAGCATCAGATTGCCTTTTTGCGCGAAGATAAGTCTGATAAATACATATCTGAAATTCGGATAATGCCGCCGTTGCACAGGCGATAAGACAGGCGGCAAAACGCGTCATATACAACGTCGTCCGTACGAACGCAATGAACGGTATGACTATAAGTTCGGTTACCATAAAAGTGACCCCGTGGTGGCAGACGGTACTTCTTGCGCTCGAATGCACGTTTGCGTCTCTTACGGCAGTAAGTGCGGGCATGCTCGTCGCGTCTGTGGTAATCAACTTGCGGTCAAAGCGCAATGCTACTGTTCTTGTCACTGATGATGACGGACAGCTTCCGCCCGAATAAGTCAGTTTTTAAATTTTATATATTTCAAAAACCTCTCCGCGCTTTATACAGCGCGGAGAGGTTTTTTTATAATACAATAGTATTTTTTATCTGTGCGCGGCTTTAATAAAGGTTCGTCAGTTTTAAATTATGTCCGTTCAGATGTGTCTGCGCGGCGGTTATAATTTTTTATTTTGACCTTTCCGCCCGCTTGACAAGCGCCCGCAAAGGGTGTATATTAGGTAACAGGTTACTTAAATAAGAGGTGTCTTGATATGGCTGTAAGAATGCCGTTCGGTCTTAAAATTGCAATAATAAACCGTGCTTTCCGCAAAAGAATGGACGAAAAAGCGGCGGATATGGGTCTTACTTCTGTACAGTTGCGCGTGCTGGGTTCAGTCAGCCGACTTGAAGACAAGGGCGTTACGGAAATTCACCAGAACGACCTTGAGCGCATAGAGCACGTAACGCACCCCGCGATGACAAAAATCATTCAGAAACTGGAAGCCAAAGGCTTTCTTAAATGCGTTCCTGCCACCAGAGACAGAAGATGTAAAATTATAACCAGCACGGAAAAATCTTCGGGCATACATAACCTCATTCTCGGACAGGATGAAGAAGTGCTGTCCCAACTGTGCGGAAATTTTACGGAAGAGCAGAAGAAGGAACTCATAAAACTTACAGACCTTATACTCAAAAATATAGATTCCGATTAAACTACAGTTTTTTCTGGTTCATAGCGTTCAGTATTTCATACGGCAGTGCGCCGCATCGCATGCGGTTCCGCTGCCTGATTTTTCAGTCAAATACGTAACAAGTTACCTAATTAAGGAGTATTGATAAATGGAACAAACAACTAATCAGACGGCAAATCCTTTTGCCTCGGAACCTGTCGGAAAGCTGATTGCAAGGTTTGCCATTCCCTGCGTCATATCGCTCGTGGTGAACTCTCTGTACAACATTGTAGACCAGATATTCATAGGCTGGGGAGTGGGGTATCTGGGAAACGGCGCTACAAACGTAGTATTCCCGATAACAATCATAGCGCTGGCGTTTGCGGTGCTTATAGGCGACGGCGGTGCGGCGTATATGAGCCTTAAAATGGGCGAGGGTGACAGCGAAAGCGTAAAAAATGGCGCGGGCAATTCAGCAGTGATGGTGCTGTTTGCCGGGGTGATTATAACAGTCATATTCCTGGCGTTCATAAAGCCGATACTCACCCTTTTCGGTGCGACGGAGTCTACGAACGAACTTCTCAGGGAATATGCTCTGCAATACGGCTGCATCATCGGCATAGGACTGCCGTTTACGATGATATCCACGGCGCTCAATTCGCTTATACGTGCGGACGGAAGTTCAAAATATGCGATGTTTTCCATGCTGCTCGGCGCGGTAATGAATACGGCGTTCGACCCGATATTCATTTTTGTTTTCGATATGGGAGTGCGCGGCGCGGCAATCGCGACCGTAATGGGACAGGTGGCGTCTTTTATAGTGTCGGTTGTATATCTGCCGCGCTTCAAAAGTTTTCATTTTGACTTATCGGCTTTCCGCCTCAGCGGCAAAACGTGCGGCAAGGTGCTCAGTCTCGGCGTAAGCAGCTTTATAACGCAGATAGCCATAACCATAGTCATGGTGCTGTTCAATAACCTTCTCACAAGGTACGGCGAATCGTCCGTATACGGACCTGACATACCTATGACGGCAATGGGCATAGTCATGAAAGTAAACCAGATTATGCTGTCCATACTTGTAGGCATTGCCGTAGGCGCTCAGCCCGTAATAGGTTTCAATTACGGCAGCAAAAATTTTGCAAGGGTCAAAAAAGCTTTTATAATCGCCATAGTCGCGGCGGAAATCGTAGCCGTTATCTGCTTTTTTATTTTTCAGTTCGCGCCCATGGCGGTCGTTTCGCTGTTCGGCGCGGAAGAGGGGCAGGACGGCATGCTGTACAATGAATTCGCAGTTAAAAGTTTCCGCGTATTCCTGTTGCTCTGCCCGCTGAACGGATTTCAGACGGTTGTGGCCATCTTCCTTCAGGCGATAGGCAGACTTGTAAAATCGGCGGCGGTGACGCTTGCCCGTCAGATTATATTCCTTATACCTGCGGCGCTCATACTGCCTTTGTTTATGGGCGTCGAGGGAGTTCTGTGGTCGGGTCTCGGGTCCGGTTGCGGACGGTCTGGCGTTTGTGCTCGCGCTTTCGCTTATTCTGTATGAAATACATAAGCTTAAGCACATGGAAGCAAAAAGAAACTTGCTTTCGGTTGAAAATAAAAATTCAGATTGACAGGGGGATATGTCCGTATGAAAAACAGAATAATAACTATCAGCCGTGAATTCGGAAGCGGCGGACGCACTATTGGCAAAATGGTTTCCCAAAAGCTCGGCATTGCCTGCTATGACAGCGAACTGATACAGAAAACAGCCGCCGGAAGCGGCTTCGACGAAAATTACATTAAAAATGCCGACGAGCGTTCGTCGGGCAACTTTTTGTCGCTCCTCGCAAGTCGTGCTTTTGGCCCTACGAATGAAGATTACCTGTGGAAAGTTCAGTGCGGCATCATTTTGGAGCTGGCGGAAAAAGGTCCCTGCGTTATTGTAGGCAGATGCGCCGACTATATTCTCAGGGATAAGGCAGGTTGTCTTAAAGTGTTCATTCATGCCGATATGAGTTTCCGCGCCGAAAGAATAGTGAGGGTATATGGCGAAAGCGACGCCTCACCCTAACAGCGCATAAAGGATAAAGATAAGCGGCGCGCGGCATATCACAGGTTTTATACGAATATGAAGTGGGGGCATGCGCAAAACTACGACATAACGCTGAACAGCGGCACTCTTGGACTTGAAAAATGCGCGGACATCATAGTCAGCCTTTATTGATTTGCGGGGCGCTTGCGTCTGTAAATTAATTTAATGTCCCTGCGCGTCAGAAAGGAAATTTTTTCCTCGGCTCTTCTGATTGCGCGAGGGTGATTTTTTGTAAAGCGCAAATTTGTGCCGCATAAAATTTAATATTTTTACACATTTGCAATATTAATCAAGTAAATGTAACCATAAGCTGAAATATGCAAAAAACAGCGCCGAAAAATATGCCCCGCAAGCCTGAAATTTATTGCCGCATAACTGAAAATGCGGTATTGACAAAATAGTTTTAAAATGATAAAATTGTAATGAAAATTTATATTCTGGGCTTTTTTACTACGCAAAAAAGAGCCTGCGCATAATATGCGCAGGCTTTAGTGCGCTTTCTTAATCAGAATTATTCTGCGGCGGGCAGGCCGCCTTTATATAACAGCAGGGGAGAACGGAGGATTATTTATGTTCAGCGTTGCCATAGTTGACGATGATGAAGCGGCACGGACGGGGCTTCGCGAATGCTTTAAATATCTCGAAACAAAAATCGGCGAGCAATTCCAGATAGACGAGTTTACGGGCGCCGATCATTTTTTCATGCATTTTGACGGCCAGTACGACATTATTTTTCTGGATATAGAGATGCCCGAAATGGACGGCATGACGGCAGCGCGCAGACTTCGCGAAGTGGATAAAACGGTTACAATAATATTTGTCACAAATTCCGCGCGCTATGCGGTGCAGGGGTACGAAGTGGACGCGCTGGACTATATAGTAAAGCCGGTGGACAAGTATGCTTTCGCGCTTAAAATGCAGCGCGCCCTTTCGCGCGTGGTAAGGCGCAAGGACGCAAACATCATGCTCAAGACAAACGACGGGATTGAGTGCCTTCAGGTTTCGCATATAAAGTATCTCGAAGTGGAAGGGCATTACGTGATTTACCATACTTATTACGGCGATTATTCCGTATACAGCACGCTCTCCGCGGAAGAAAAAAAACTGCCCGCTTCGCAGTTCGTAAGGTGCAACCGCAACTATCTTGTCAATTTAAGGTACGTTGAATCGGTGCGCGACGGCGTATGCGTGCTCGCGGGCGAGGAACTTATGATAAGCAGACCGCAGAAAAAGAAGTTTATTCAGACCCTGCAGGATTACATGCGCGGCGGGGGTCAGCTATGACGTATGAGTGGGGAAACAGTCTGTTTGTTCTGCAGATATTTGCCGCCGAACTTATATTTCTGTACTCCTACCCCCAGCGCAAATATTTTTACTGGCGCATAGTGCCTGTGGTTTGCGCGGTAATCGCCCTCGCCGGCGTATTTCCGTCAATTCCGTATGCCTATGACTTCGGCAATCAGGTTTACCAGCTGTTCAAGTACATCGTATTGTTTGCGGCTACCGTAGTGAGCATGGCTTTCTGCTTTAAAGTCAAGATTGCCGCCCTGATTTCGGCTTGCGCAGCGGGCTACGCCCTGCAGCACCTTTCCTATCAGGCAATGCAGCTCGTCGGGCTTTCGGAAATATTTGAAGATATCGGAATGGATTCGTTGTGGCGCGAGCATATCATCGAACTTTTTGTGTTCCCCGTAACATATTTCCTTGCGTGGATTATCTTCGGCAGACTTGCGGAAAAGTATGAATTTTATAAAAATTACGACAGCAGACTCATAGTCGTCTCTGTTTTCGTGCTTTTCATCTGTCTGGTAATAAACCGCTTTGCGCGCCAGGCGGCAAGTCTGGGCAACCCTCAGGTTATAGCGGGCAACGCGCTCTATGCTATTTCGTGCTGCATGCTGTCGCTTTTCATAAACTTCAATCTTCACGTTTTAAGCATAACCCGCGCCAAAAACGAAACTCTTGAGCGCATCGGTTACGAAGAGCGCAGGCAGTTCGAAGCCAGCAAAAAGAACCGCGAACAGCTTAACATAAAGTACCACGATTTAAAGCACGTGCTTTCCCTTCTGGACGGCAGCCGCAACGCGGAAGAACTTGCTCAGTACCGCAAGATACTCGACGAATACGACAGCGAGATACGTACGGGCAACGAAACGCTCGACATAGTCGTGAACGAAAAGGTGGACGTGTGCCGCTCGGAGGGAATATCCCTTACATTCCTCGGCGACGGAAGGCTGCTTTCGTTTGTCAGCCAGTACGACATTTACTCTATGTTCGGCAACATTCTGGATAACGCCATAGAGGCGGTAAGAAAGACGGACGATAAGGCGAAGCGCATAATTTCTGTGACCATAGAGTCGCAGGGCAACTGCATCGTGGTAAGCTCTATGAACTACTTTTCGGGCAAACTGCGCGTTGCCGACGGCGTGCTCGCCACTACAAAGACGGACAACGTCGAATCCCACGGCTACGGCATGCGCAGCATAAAGCTTGTCGCCGAAAAATACGGCGGCGAGGCGCGCATTTCGGCTAACGGAGACATATTTGAACTTAACGTATTCCTTTTTATGCCGCAGTCTGCTGCAAAGCAGCCGGCTGTACCGGATAAAAAGAAGCCTGCGTGAATAAAAAGTACGGAATTGCAATGTTCTGAATTTTAAATAAATAGCGGCGCCCCGCGTATGTTTACGCGGGGCGCCGCTATTTAATTTATCGCAAGGTTAAAATTGCAATTCTTTTGCAATTTATGTTAAATTCATGCAATTCATTCTGTATTTGCGCATAATGCAAAAAAGGTGATAAAATTAAAGGAAATGATTGGAATTTGTCACGCTGAGTTTTTGTTCTGCCTTTCAGCAGGCAGAGGATGCGGCGGAGTTATTCTGCAAGATACAGGAGGACGGTAGAATTATGAAACTGAAGAATATGTTAAAAGTGGTTGCAGTTCTCGGCTGCGCGGGCGCGCTTGCGGTATCGTTTGCGGCGTGCGGCGGCGGTGAAGAGGAAAAACCCGAAGGCAAGACGCACAACCCCGAAACGCTTGAAGTTACGGGCAGCGCCGGCACTTACGAACCGCATAACTTTGTGGACGGAAAGTGCACGATGTGCGACGAAACTACAATATTCACACAGGATTCAATAGCAAAGGATGCTATAGTGAGCACGGCTTGCGACCAGCAGGGTACGGTTACAGAAATAAAGTATACCACGGACGCCTATCCCGACTGGGAGTATGCCGACAATGGTATAGTCACAAAAACGGCGTGGGTGTATACCCCTTACGGCTACGACCCTGAAGATACTGCTACAAAGTATAACGTGCTCATCCTCATGCACGGCAAGGGACTCAACGAAGGCTACTGGTTTGCAAAGGGCACATATGCCGATCCCTCGCAGCAGGGCGCATATCTCAGCGGCGGCAACGGCACGGCAAACGTGCTCGACACCATGATGAAGAGCGGCGCGGCGGAAAAGGCTATCGTCGTAACGCCTACTGTATATCTTCCCGGCGCTGACGGCAAAACTGCAAATGCCAACAGCGAAGAGGGCGACGCAAACATGGCTGCGGGCAGGGCAGGTTTCCAGGATGAGCTGCTGAACGACCTTATGCCTTACATAGCCAAAAATTACAACACGTATGCTGCCGTTACCAACGATATGTCCGCAGAGCAGGTGGACAGCGCGCTTAAGGCTGCCCGCGAGCATCAGGGTTACGCAGGTCTTTCGATGGGTTCGGTTGTATCTTACACCACCATATGGTCGGGTTGCCTTGAATATTTTGCTTACATAGGTTCGTATTCCGGCGGCGTTACCGCTGAGGAGATGCCCGCCCTCGTTGAAGCGATTTCTGATTTTGAAGATTGCAAGATAGGTTACTGGTATGCCTGCCTCGGCTCTTCCGAGACGCCTGCAACATACTACGGCGATCCTTTCGGCACATATCTCAAAGTGCTTCAGAACTTTGAAGGTCTTCAGCCCGGTTCCGATCTCGACGCCGGCGATAACTGCCAGTATATGCTGTGCAACGGCACCGCGCACAACTACCAGACCTGGATAACTGCGCTTTACAACAGCCTTCAGGTATTCTTCAAAGCCGACCTGTCCTGAGCGCGGCAGTGGAGAGTTATCGCATGATTTCCGCATGAGATGAGTCGCCGCCGCGCCAATCGGGGAAGCATTCCGTTGGAGGCGCTGTCGCGCGAAAGAAGGGGTATTGAGCTCTCTCTTCCGTTTGCGGGGCAGAAAAGTTTTGGGCGGCGGCTGTAAAGTCTTTTAACATTATTATATAATATAATATCGAGCGATTATATAAAATGAGTTTAAATGCTTTTTTGCAAGCAAAGAGGCGCCCGCGAAAGTTTTCGCGGGCGCCTTTCTGTATGCGGATTTTTTGCTAAGTAACAGAAATGCAATATA
Organism: uncultured Clostridia bacterium; assembly: GCA_944368065.1. Classification (GTDB taxonomy): domain Bacteria; phylum Bacillota; class Clostridia; order Christensenellales; family Borkfalkiaceae; genus Coproplasma. Next base: position 11,719 of record CALVWV010000017.1, read on the forward strand.
AATGATTGAAATTACTAAAAGAATTGCAATAAAATTGAAATTGCTTAGCAATTTATGCTAAATACTGACAGTTTATTCTATTTTCGTGCAGAATCGGAAATGCGTGCTATACTTGGTAAAGATTATCAGGGTAGGGGCGCAGTATTGCCTTTTGCGGTCTGCCTGAGCGGGCTGAAAGGAAGGCTTCCTTCCCCGGATACAGGAGGAACAGTAAAATTATGAAACTGAAGAATGTATTGAAAGCGATTGCAGTTCTTGGCTGCGCAGGTGCGCTTGCGGTATCGTTTGCAGCATGCGGCGGCGGTGAAGAAGAAAAGCCCGCAGGCAAGACTCACGACCCCGTAACGCTTGAAGTTACAGGCAAGACGGGCACTTATGAACCTCATAATTTCGTCGACGGCAAGTGCACGATGTGCGACGAAACTACGATATTCACTCAGGACACCATAGCAAAGGATGCCATAGTAAGCACCGCTTGCGACCAGCAGGGCACCGTTACCAAAATAACTTACGAAACAGATGCTTACGGCGAAGACGTAATAACCAAGACGGCTTATGTTTACACGCCTTACGGTTACAACGCCGAAGATACAACAACGAAGTACGACGTGCTTTACCTCGTACACGGCAAGGGCCTCAACGAAGGTTACTGGTTTGCACAGGGCTCATACAAGAAGGATGATTCCATCTATCAGAGCGGCGGCAACGGCACGACCAACGTGCTCGACACCATGATGAAAGATGGTGACGCCAAGAAGGCGATAATCGTAACGCCTACGTTCTATCTTCCCGGCGAAGACGGCACAACCGATTCCAGCGACGATTCGATGAACAAGGGCGTGGCAGGTTTCGGCGACGAACTTGTGAACGACCTTATGCCTTACATAGCAAAGAACTACAACACATATGCAACCGTTACCGCAGACATGACTGCAGAGCAGGTTGACGCGGCTCTCAAAGCAAACCGCGCTCATCAGGGCTACGCGGGTCTTTCCCTCGGCTCGATGATTTCCTTCTCTATCGTTTGGACGGACTGCCTTGACTACTTCGCATACATCGGCTCTTATTCTGGTGCCGTAAGCCTTGAACAGGCCCAGGCAATCGTTACGGCTGCCAACACCACCTACAAGGAAGATAAAATCGGTTACTGGTATGTAGGCCTCGGCACGTCCGAAAACAACACCGTATATCCCGGCGATCCCTTCGGTTGCTACCGCACGATGATGAACGGAATTGACGGACTTCAGTCCGGTTCCGACCTTGCCGCAGGCGATAACTGCGAATTCGTTCAGTGCAACAAGACCGGTCACAACTACCAGTCCTGGATTACCGCGCTTTACAACAGCCTTCAGGTATTCTTCAAGGCTGACCTTGCTTAAAAAATTATAAAGTTTTGTCGATAATACATAAAGGGTAAAATGAAGAGATTATTCAGAAGTATCATAGCGCTGACCTGCGCGGCGGCGGCATGCGTTGCCGCGGCAGGTCTCGGCGCTTGCTCAGATGACGATGATAACAACAAAAAACCGGGCACGGGCGACAATGGCGGTAACGAACAGAGCGTTACTTCCCACGACGCGCAGACCTACAAGGTAACGGGCTCGGAAGACGAATATACGTGGCACAATTTCGTTGACGGCAAGTGCACGCTATGCGACGAAACTACAATATTTGAAGAACAGCCCATAGGCGACAGCGATCTTATCGACCGCAAGTCGCAGAAACCCGGCACTCTTACAAAAATAACGTACAGCACGCGTTCTTATATAGGCGAAGAGCTCTACAAAGACCAGCTGAACGGCAAACAGATTCCTATGGAAAAGAGCGCGTGGGTATATCTCCCTTATGGCTATAATGCCGAAGATAAAAATACCAAGTACAATGTTCTGTATCTTCTGCACGGCAACGGTCAGAACGAAGAGTACTGGTTTGCGCGCAGCGGCGAAGGCGGACAGTTTACGCCGGACAGCAACGCTTATACCAAAGGTTACGGCACGGAAAACATTCTCGACTATCTGATGGAAGAGAACATGGCGGAAAAGACGATAGTCGTTACGCCTACATTCTATTCCACCACCGAAGAATATCCCATAGACAAAGACAACTGGCGCACAACCAAATATTTCGGACAGGAACTTATAAACGACCTCATGCCCTATGTTGCCGAAAATTTCAATACATATGCGGCAAGCGGCAGCGCGGAGGACCTTAAAGCCGCGCGCGACCATCAGGGTTATGCGGGACTTTCCATGGGCTCTGTGACGAGCTTTACCTCGATATGGAGCTACTGCCTTGAATACTTTGCATATATCGGCTCGCTTTCCGCGGGTGCGAACAGCCCCGAGGGCGACGATTTCGTGCCTGAAATAGTTGAAGCAAAGAATACCACTTATGCCGATTGCGACATAAAGTACTGGTACGTAAGCAGCGGCACGAGCGAGAATCCCGAAAGCAAATTCGACACTACATATATCCCGTTCATCGAGCAGATAGAGGGATTGCAGCACGGTTCGGACATAGCTTCGGGCGATAACTGCGAGTTCATGACCATTCAGGGAACGGCGCACAACTACGCTACATGGATAACAGATTTGTATAATTTTATGCAGGTATTTTTCAAAGCATAAAAAAACATAGTATAAGGGGAATTTAAATTCATGAAAAAGCTTATCAAACGCATACTTGTTCTCTCCTGCGTCGCGGCGACGGCAACGGCATCGGTTTGCCTTGCCGCCTGCGGCGGCGACGGCGACGACACCAAGCCTGCGGCTAAAACGCACGACCCCGTGACGCTTGAAGTCAACGGTGAACCCGGAACATATCACTGGCATAACTTCGTTGACGGCAAGTGCACGATGTGCGACGAAACGACTATCTTCACCCAGGACAAGCTCGGCGGAACGGACATACTCACCACCGAAGCTACCCAGCAGGGCACGGTTACGAGTTTCGAGTACCGCACCCGCGCTTATTATACCGAAGAAGTTCATGCCGATCTTTTGGAGGAAGGAGAGGAACTCTGGATAACCAAGAAGGCAAACATCTATCTTCCTTACGGCTATAACGCCGAGGACAAGAACACCAAGTACAACGTGCTTTATCTTCTGCACGGCAACGGTCTCGATGAAGATTACTGGTTCGCTCAGGGCAAGGAAGCCGACGGTTCCCAGTTCTATCCCACGAGCACCGTTTATACCAGCGGCTACGGCACGGAAAACGTTCTCGACCACCTTATGGAAGAGGGCAAAGCGGCAAAGACGATTATCGTTACGCCTACTTTCTATTCGCCCTATACTCCCGAGGAAGGCGATACGAGAGATTTCACCGTCGACAGAAGCAACATGACCATAACGACCACGTTCTGGGAAGAGCTCAAGAACGACCTTATGCCTTATGTCGCAACCCACTACAATACCTATGCCGAAGTTACCGATGACATGACGGCTGAAGAGATGGACGCTGCGCTCATAGCAGCTCGCGACCATCAGGGCTATGCAGGCCTTTCAATGGGCGGCATGACCAGCTTTGCTTCGGTATGGAAGCACTGCATCGACTATATCTCTTACATAGGCTGCTACTCGGGTGCATCGTCTGCCGATGCCGAAGCTATTATCGAGCAGAAGAACAACGGCATATTCAAGGATTACGACATCAACTACTGGTTCGTCGGCGTAGGTACTTCCGAAGGTCCCGAAAGCCACCTTGAAGTTTACCTCAAGTATAAAAACGAAGTTAACGGTTTCCAGTCCGGCAGCGACATCAAGAACGGTGACAACTGCGAGTTCTGCGTAACCAACAAAACGGCACACAACTATGCAACCTGGATAACCGACCTGTACAACAGCATGCTCGTGTTCTTCCAGGCGCCCGAAGGAAAGTAATCTTAAGGGCGGCATATGAAACAGCATACGGCAATACATAAAAGCCGTTTTGCCAAAGCTGTTGCAACGGCAGTTGCTTTTGCGTCGGTATCCTGCGCAGTCTTTTCGTTATCCGCCTGCGGCGGAGGCGAGGAGGAGGAGGTTCAGCAGAAACCTGCATTGAAGCATGACCCCGTAACCCTCGAAGTCGAGGGCAAAGAGGGAACGTACCAGTGGCACAACTTTGTAGACGGCAAGTGCGAATACTGCGACGAAACGACTATCTTCAGACAGGAACCTTTAAGCGGCGAGGATATTTTAACGACTCAGGTCGACGAAGCTCACCGCGGCACGGTAACGAGCTTTACCTACGAAACGCGTTCATACTACACCGAGCGCATTCACGCGGACAAGCTTGAAGAGGGCGAACAGCTCTGGGTAACCAAAAAGGCGAACATATATCTGCCCGCGGGTTACAACGCTGAAGACAAAAATACAAGGTACAACGTGCTTTACCTTATGCACGGCAACGGTCTTAACGAAAATTACTGGTTTGCGCAGGGCAAAAAGGGCGATAACTATAACGAATTCACGCCCGACAACAACGCTTACACAGGCGGCTATGGCACGGAAAACGTACTCGACCATCTGATGATGGACGGCAGGGCGGCAAAGACGATTATCGTAACTCCGACCTTCTATTCGCCTTATACTCCCGAAGAAGGGGATACGCGCGATTTCACCGTGGACAGAAGCGACCTTGCAATAACCGAAGAGTGGTGGCAGGAACTTAAAAACGAGCTTATGCCCTACGTTGCCACGCATTACAACACTTATGCGGATATATCAGCTGACATGACGGCGGAAGAGATGGAAGCCGAGTTTATAGCAAACCGCGACCATCAGGGTTATGCAGGCCTTTCAATGGGCGGCATGACGAGCTACGCGTCCATCTGGCGCAAGTGCACTGATTATATTTCGTACATAGGCACATTCTCCGGCGGCGGCACGGCTACCAAGGAGATACTTGACGAGGTTATAGAAACCAAGAACACCGAGTTCAAGGATTACAACCTCAACTACTGGTTTGTCGGCGCCGGCACATCGGAAGAGCCCGAAACTTTCTTCGATATCTACGTAAGGTTCAGGAAGGAAGTAAACGGTCTTACGCCCGGCAGCGACATCAAAAATGGCGACAACTGCGAGTTCTGCGTGACCAACGGCACCGCGCACAACTATGCAACCTGGATAACCGACCTGTACAACAGCATGCTCGTGTTCTTCCAGAAGTAAAAATTCACGATATATGACTTTTTCTGCGCCTCTTCAGCGCGGCTCGCTGAGGCATCTGCAACGGCGGGCGGTTTAGGCGGCGCGGGAAAGGAATGTATAAAATCTAAAAAGGAGGTAAGCAAATGAGGCATCAGAACGTGTTGCAAACATCGGTGTTCGTGAAAGTTCTTGTTGCGGTACTGACGTTTCTGCTGACGGTATGTTTGCTGGTATCGTTTGCGGCCTGCGGCGGCGAGGAAAAACCCGAATCGACAGGCGGCAAGAAGAGACCTGCACAATATACCGAAGGTTATACGACCCAGCATGACGGATTTACCGGCACGGTGCACTGGATTAAAAACGATGAGAGCGGCTTCGAGATTTACGGCAGAATGTTCAAGCCTGACGATTTTGACGAAAGCAAGAAATATGCTACGGCAATCGTCTGCCACGGATTCAATGCTTTGTCCGAAGACGGAAGTTCGCGCATTGTGCAGAACTACATAGCACAGGGAATGCTTTGCTACACGTTTGACTTTTGCGGCGGCGGTAATTCCGTTCAGAGCGAAGGCGAAACGACTGATATGTCTGTCGAAACAGAGATTACCGATCTCGAATATGTTGTAGATTACGTCCAGTCGCTTCCCTACGTAGATACGGAAAAGCTTGTTCTTACAGGAAAGAGTTTCGGCGGCCTGGTTGTTGCAACCGAGGCGGCGCGCAATCCCGAAGAATTTGCGGGACTTGTGTTGTTCTTCCCTGCGGTAACTATCTATGAAAGTTTCCATGAACAGTATCCGACCCGCGCAGATGTGGACGCTTTGCCCGATGTGATTAAACCTGACTATTTTGCCTATGGCAAGCAATATTATATCGATATGTTCGAATTAGGTAATCCTCTCGATTATATCAATGACTATGATAAGCAGGTTATTATTCTTCAGGGTAATGCTGACGAGTCCGTAAACATTGAGCTCCAGCGTAAGACTGTCGAAGCTTACAATGCAGACGGAAAAAACGACTGCGAATTTGTTGAGGTTGACGGAGCACCGCACAACTTCTCGGACGCTAACTATTTATACGTTATGCCGTTCATCAACGAATATCTGCAGCGTGTAGGAGTGGTTTGATTAACAAACGTATTGACCGGGGGAATTTAAAACCCAAACCCAAAATCTTACAAATCTGAAAAAAAGAAAAAAATTTATATAGTTACAGGAGGCTATATTATTATGAAAAAAATCAAAGTTCTTGTAGTTGCTGCTATTGCAACTCTCACCATGGCCATCGTTATGGCATTCGCAGGCTGCGGCGCAGCTTCTATCGAAGGTTTCTACAACTATGATAATACCGTTGGTACGGGAATATCAGAAAGCTATAAGCTTGAACTCTACAGCGACGGCACTTATCAGCTTACTTACCGTCAGACATGGGATATGGGTGCTTCTCTTAGCCTTACTTATGGTCGTGATGTAACATCTTATGGTGATTACACTGTGACGGCAGAAGATACAGAACTTCAGCAGCTCAGCGTTCATCTCAATATGCCCGAAAGAATGCAGCTTGTTGCTTTCCACAGACAGAAAACTATTATAACGGCTGATACTGCTATGTGGCCCGAAGCTAACGAGGCAGAAGGTATCGAGGGCGGTATTTCTTACACTCTTATGGAGCGCGCTGAAACCGAAACCTGGGCAACTGTAGAAGAATTCATCGCTGCTTACGGCAGGGAATATGATATGGTTTGTGAAATGGGCTTAGGCAATATGCAGGTTAAAGTTGTTGGTGAACAAATCCCTGCTACATCTGCCGTTCCCGCAGCATCTGCTGAATAATCAGTAAATTTTCAAGTTTCAATTTAATGCTACCAGCGATATGCACCCCAAAAGCCCAAAAACTTTTAAGGGTGCATATCCAATCTCTATCAGGAGGTTCTAAATGAAGAAATATAAGCTGTGGAAGATTCTTACGATCGTTTTCGCATTCCTCACAGTTGTGCTGATTGTCGCAAACGTTATC
>CALVWV010000018.1 GCA_944368065.1 uncultured Clostridia bacterium
GGGTTCGAGTCCCTGAAGGTGCACCAAAGCAATATAATCCGAATTGTTTACTCGTCACGAGTGAGTGGTTCGGATTTATTGTTTATATTGAAGATTTGCAATAAAAAACGAGAGCTTGCGGATTTTACTCCGCAAGCTCTCGTGCCGTTTTTATCGGTTTCTAACGGCAAACCGTTTCGTTTCCGCCCTCAATGGCGGTATCCCTGTGTTAATCAATGGGATCATTCTTATTTAATTTTTTATTAAGTTGTAATTTTTGCCTTTCGGCTTTCCATTCGGCAAACTCGCGCTGACCTTCTTCGGTGGCGAAAAATGCCTGAATAGTGGGTAGTAATGCTCTTGCAAGGGAATCGATCTCAAAATCGGGAATCCCTGTGTTGTTCTTGCGCTTTCTCGTAATATTGCTCCTAAGATTTTATTCGTTGTCAACTTATCTATAAGTCCTCCTTTCCGCATATCGCGGACTGATTTCATTCTGCCATTATCCCCGTAGTGGGCTAACTATTTCATCAATATCAATCGGCTGCTTAAATTTGCCGTATTATGGTAAGCTCTGCGGGTGGCTCTGCCCTTATGCCAACGTCAGCATAAAGTCAAATACTAATACTTGAAGTTGCCTGTGGATTTTACTCTCGGCTTGGGCGTGGGATGCATAAGCTCGTTGTACGCTTCGGGATTTGTTCTCTCTAATTCTCTGAGCTTGTCAAGAGCTTTCTTGCCCGCCTCGTTGCTGCGCTCGGCTTGGTCGGCGCGTTTAGCTTCCCGTAACGTTTCGGTCATAGCAACGTCAAGCCGCTTGGAAAGATCGGCGTTCTCCTGCTTCAGCTTTGCGTTCTCTACCCGAAGAGAAGTGATGACGGAAGTCTTGCCCACAACGGGGATAGGACAGGTTGCGGCGTCCTTTACTTCGGATAAATCGTCAACCTCTTTTGTGAGCGTTTCCTTCTGTGTGGACAAGCTCTCAACTTCCTTTTCGGTATTACGCTTTTCCGCTTTAACGTTTGCCAAACCCTGTTCGGCTTCGACACAAGCTACGGTAATTTCGGCGGCTTTTTCTTCCGCCATTTTTACCTTGTATTCAGCCACGTCGAGGTGCTTTGTCTTGCTTCCTTTTTCTCCGCGCTTCAAACCCCAATGCTTGCCGACTTGCTCGTAAATATCTGTCTGCAATTTCCTTAACGCAACCCTGTCAAAAAGGTGTTTACAGCAAAGCCTATGTCCCTGATAGATTGGAACCATATTAAGGTGCATGTGTGGTGTCGTTTCGTCCAAGTGGACGACTGCGCCGACAATGTTTTCCTCGCCGTATCTTTCCGCAAAGAAGCGGTAGCATTCCCGAAAATATTCCTGTATATGTTCGGGACGCATTCCCTTAAACCATTCCGGACTTGCGGTTATAACCCAACTGCTTAACAGCACGGAATCCTTTTTAATTCTTGCGCCGACTTCCTTAACTCTTTGCTTGATGTAGGTTAGGTAGGATTGTCCACGCTCAACGAAGCGGATATTATTGCCCGTGCGAGAATGGTCTATATTCTTGTTAGCGCCGTTGTACTGTTCGTCGCGCTCGTTTTCTTTCTCTACGGGCGGAATACCGTCGTGTTTTATTTTCTTCTCATTGCAAATTATGTAGCTCAAATTATTTCCTCCAAAATTTTGTTTTTGTTCAGTGGATAAAAGTTCTCACACGGCGCAAGGGTAACGCCGTGTTCGGTCACCGCTCGCGCGAGCATATGCGCTCGCTCACCTCGTGGGAACGCGACAGCGCACTGTGCTGTCGCGAGAACTTCCCACTCGCCCTCGGCAGAGCGCACACCTTGCTTTCAAGGTATAGTGCGCTATACCTCGTCGCGCAAAACTGCGCTCCGAGGTTATAGGATAAATCCCATAACCAATATCGCTTCGTTTGCGCTCCTCTTCCCAAAAAATCTTGCAAGCAATCTTTTTCGGGATACCCTGTTGTTTGGTTAGATCCTGCCGGCAGCCATTTCCACTTAATTTTGCTTTCCGTTAAAGTCTTATTTGCTTTCCGTTTGTTTGCCGTTTAAGGCGGTCTGATTGTCATAAACTTTTACCTCCGATTGCATATTTTTTATATCTTATCCACGCAGAAAAGGGTGGAACAGATACTGAAAAAAAGACGACAAAAAAGCCGCTGATACTCGTAACGTAATCACCGACTTTAACCGTGTTTAGCAACTTTTCATTGCTCTATGTTGGTTAGACATTCTATATGGTTGTATGAAAAAACTTAGTTCATATTTAAACTCAGATTACATAAAAAACTGTACAACAAAATAAACCCTCAACATTATCCGACTTTTGCATCCTCACAGGAATCTCGGATAACTCCGGCTTACTTTGAATATTGTTGTAAAAATTGTACAACAATAAAAGCCTATCTCCGCTCACGAATTTTGCGTATAACTAAAAAATCTACGCTCTTATCGTAAGCTAAGGCACGGGCGACCATATCGCCCAAAATCTTCTGCATCATACAGACTAATTACGTTATCATCTGCCGCAGAACTCTACTACCTCAAAAGGGTACAATGCCACTCATTACAATATCATGGCACACTATGCATTTTATCACAATAAAAATAAGAAGTCAATAGAAAATTAAACATTTGTTTGCTAAATTTTAGGGAGTTTTGTAGAATGACAAAACTCCCTATTTGCGATATATTTCTATTCACCGACAAGCAAATTACGCGGTGCAATCTTTTTGACTTTGAGAGAGAGCAGACAGGCAAAAGCAAATGCGAACAAAATCAGTCCGATACCTGCTATGACGCTGAATAGTACAGGCGGTGCAAACGTACACTTAACTATCCCCATAGAGCTTAAAAACAGCGACATAAGCGGGTTTATAATCAGGCAACTTATTATCAGTCCGATTACGGTAGAAAGAATAATCGCAGGCATAAACGAAAGCGCAGTTTGTAAAACAAGTTGCTTTGTGGTAAAACCGAGCGATTTCATAACACCGTAATCGCGCATCTTGTTGTTGAGCATAGTTCGAACAAGTAGATATAACACAAAACAAATTATTATTACCGATAGCACAAGTATGGCAACAACTATAATCGTCATAAGATTAACATAAACGCTACCTGCACTTTCAACCGTTGCTAAAACATTTATAACTGCGTTTATATTGCCAGGGAACAAATCTTTCATTTCTTCGTTGAAAGCGTCAATGTCGGTATCTTGCGAAAGATTGATATAATAAGTTGCGTTTTGAAGCGTGCCTAACCGTTCATAGCCTTGCCTTGTCAAAAGGCAATCCCTGCCGAGATTATTTGTAATTTGAGTAAATCCGCTTATAAGATATTTTTCGGTTTTACCGTTCACCGTAATTTCGATTTCATTGCCTACCTTTAAGCCATTTTCTCTTGCGTACTTTGCGGCAACGGCGATTTCGTTATCGTATTTGGGAAATCTGCCTTGAAACACTACGGACTGATTGTTTACGTTTTCAAAATCGTCCGAAAGAGTTGCCATAAGCTCTGCGCCGCCTACGTGCGATAAGTTCAATGAATTGTAAAGGTAAACTTTTTCTACACGTTTGTCGTTATTTAACTTTTCTATAAAATCGTCTTCGACTTCGCATTGTACATTGATTGCGCTATCTGCCGTTTCGCCTACGATTAAATTCAAAAAGGGCGACATATCGGCGATGACATTTTCCGTCATCAGCCCCGAAAACACAACGATAAGCGACAGCACAAGCATTGTAATACAAACCGTTATATTATGCTTAACACCCGAAAGCGTAGTTTTGAGAGCAAGAGCAAGATTTAAGGGCGCTTTCGTCTTTTCGAGCGGAATGCGGTTTTTCTTGAAATTGTGCGTTTGTATCCCCGAGCGCAGGGCGAGTATAGGCTCTATCTTTTTAATTTTGCGAGCGGCAAGATATACGGCAAGTGCAACAGTTCCGCCCAAAACCAAAAGAGAAATCAGTATCGGCAACGGCAAAAAATGAATTGCATAAGGTATTCCCGTCTGCGCTATCATCATTGCGTTTACCGCAGGGAATAGACAATAAGATAACCCTGCACCGACAATCGCCGTAATTAAAGTCAACCCTAAAAATTGTAATAAAAGCGAACAGATGAGTTGTTTTGACGTATAACCAACGGCTTTCAGCGCGCCGAGATTTTTCATATTGACTTGAATGTAATTGATAATGTTCGATACCAATACCACGACGGCAATCAGTAAAACAAAGAACGCCATAGCCGCCATTACTGCCGAACAGATACCCTGTGAAATATAGCGCGACTGAGATACTATATCGTAACAGTTGCTTGCCATACGGGTATTCGGGAAGCGTTCGGAAACGATTGCTTTCAGCGACGATTCATAATTGAGATTAGCCGATTTATCGTGCAAACGTATCGAACAAAGAGCGGTTTCGGGCGCAAGCCCGCTTGCTTCAAGTTCGGCATATTTATCTGCCGTAAGTATGATTTGAGTTAAGGCGCAGTTATGAGAGCCTAACATTACGCTATTGAAAAAGCCGCAAATCGTGTAGGTTACGGGATGGCTGCCAATTGATACCTCTATTGTTTTACCTATCGTATAATCATTCGATTTATATAGCATAGGTAAATATATACCGCTTGTCAGGTCGCTGTCTTCGACGATTTCGGATCTACCTATTGTGCGTGTGATAGCCGTTTGCCTATCCATAAAAACAAACTCACTATTCATCATTCCGCCGTTATAGGGAAATGTGCCGACCATGTGCATACTTTTATCCAAACGATACTCTTTAACTTTTGTGTCGTTTGCAAGCATCTGCGCTAAAAATTCTTTTACGCTACCGTCGCTGTCGTCAACGGCAAGCGTAACGTGTTCGGCGTTGAGTTTGTCGTGGTATCTGTCAAAGTTAGCGCGGTAATCCATAGATAGCATAAGCCAGAGATTGAACAGTAACGACGCAAGCAATATAAGCACGACAATAGCGACGGTCTGTCCTTTAGCTTTCCGCATATTAGAGCGGGCAATCAAAAATAACTTTTTCATTTTACCACCCCATATCTTTAAGGAATGCGGAAAGTTTTTCGTGCCTTGCGGTATCGCCGTGCGTGTATTTGCCCAAATCGCACTCGCCTAAAATAACGCCGTCTTTTAAGTATAAAATACGGTTGCCGCGACGAGCAGAGCGAATATCGTGCGTTACCATAACTACGCTTTGCCCCTGCTCGTTGAATTTAGTAAGCATATCGAGAACGTCAAGCCCCGTTTGAGAATTGAGCGCACCCGTAGGCTCATCGGCAAAAAGTATATCGGGATTATTTATCAGTGCGCGGACTATACCTACGCGCTGTGCTTCGCCGCCGGATATTTGCGTGGGGAACTTTTTTTGAGTATCTTCCGAAATATCGACAGCCGCAAATAATTCTTTTGCCTTTGCAACGAGCGCTTTTTTGTCCTTGTTTACAAGTAATCCTGCGGAAAGTACGTTATCCATAACCGACATTCCGTCAATAAGATATATTTGTTGGAATACAAATCCGCAATGGTCGCGACGGAATACGGCAAGTCCGTCTTGCGATAAATCGGTAATAACTTTGTCGCCGAAAGTAATTTTACCGAGCGACGGCGTGTCCATACCCGATAGGGCGTACAAAAGCGTAGATTTCCCCGCGCCGCTTGCGCCCATTATAACGGTAAAGTCGCCTTGATACAGTTCCAAATCGATGTTTTTGAGAACGTGTTGTTGACTTCCGCCGTTAGAGAAAGTCTTGCTAAGGTTTTCTGTTTTCAATAAAATTTGTTCCATATAAAATCTCCTTTTAACACGTTCATTTTAGCTTTTATAATTCTTAAATGTCTTTAACGATTTCTTAAATATTTCTTAAATCTTACCGCCTAAAGGCACGGAAACGGTTACTTTCAGTCCGTGTACTCCGTTTTCGATAATCAATTCGCCGTGCATTTCTTTCATAAAATAATCGGATATATAAAGTCCCAAGCCTGCGCCTTCCGTATTTTTGGCATTGCTTCCGCGCTTAAATTTTTCTTTGAGTACGGGTAGTTCTTCCGCTTCCACGCCGCCGCCGAAGTCTTCGATGGTTATATCGATATGCTTGTCTGTTCTATGCAAGGAAACAGTAATTTCGGTATTTGCGTATTTGTAAGAATTTGCGAATATATTATCGAACACCTGTTGCAACCTGAGTGCGTCGGCGAATACCAAGCAATCGGGCATATCGGGAATGATGGAACGGCGAAGATAATCAGCGTTTTCGAGCATGGTTTTCACTTGCTTGCTCTCTATGTTGGTAGGCGTTACGGTAAGTTGTTGCAATTCTTCGAGCGTTGCCGTAAACAGATTTGTAACAAGTTTATTTATTTGATCGGCTTTGCCCATGATTTGAGTATAGTTTGCTTTGTCTTTTTCGGTTGTCGCAACCGCAAGCCCGACTTCGGAAACTGCTTTAATACTTGCAACCGGCGTTTTAATATCGTGAGATAGTTTTGCAACAAGTTCCTTTTTACTCTGTTGTGCTTGCGCTTCGGCAAGACGGGCTTTTTTTAGTTCCGAACGCATAATGTCAAAACTTTCGGTAAACGCACCGAAAAGATTATGTCTATCCATTGCAAGCGGCATATCGAGATTGCCGCCGGCAACTCGTTCGGCAAAGCCTTTTAATTTGCGGAACGGTCTGATAACGGATAAGTATAAATAAACAGTGTACCCTATACAAATAAAAATTTGAATAACGATAGCAACCGACAATACGATAACAGCCGTTTGCTTTTGATATTGTAAAGTTTGCGTTCCGTCGTTGTAGATAATGATTTTCCCAACTTGCGTTTTGTCGATAGTAATATCGAGTATTGTATCTCGGTGTGTGATTGCTACATTTATACTTTCGGATAACCCCGATTGCGTCTTATAAAGAAGATTGCCGCTATTATCCAAAACAACGTAGTTGAGAGCGGTAGTATTTCTATGTTCTTCCATATTATTAAAATCGTCGGTTACGGTCTGTACGATTTCATTAACAGCAACGGCGTCTTGCGATAAATCGGGTGTCTGAACAGCGAATATAATAAGAGCGATTATTTCGGCAATAAGTAGGAGAATAGTTCCGAATAGAAAAATTTTACTTTTCATTGATTTTCTCCTGTAAACTTATATCCGTCGCCCCAAACGGTAACGATATATTTCGGCTCATTGGGGTTTTGCTCTATTGCTTCGCGCAATCTTCTAATATGAACGTTGAGCGTTCCGTCGCCCGTAAATTTATCTTCCCAAACTTTCTCAAACAGTTCCCGCTTCGATATGACTTTGCCTTTATTTTCAATCAAATACAATAAAAGTCTGAATTCAAGAGCGGTCAGTTTTGTGGGAACGCCGTTTACGCAAACTTCTTTCGATTGAGTATTCACGGTTAAATATCCATCTGAATAATTAGTTTGAACGGCTTGTCCGAAACGCTTTAATACCGCTTTTACCTTTGCAAGCAATACGCCGAGCGAATACGGTTTTTGAATATAATCGTCGCCGCCGATATTGAGCGCAACTATTTTGTCGTCGTCGCTGCCCCTCGCGGAAATAAAAAGAATGGGAATGTTCGTAGTTTCCCGTAATTCTTTGCATAAATCAAAGCCGTTACCGTCGCCCAAGTTTATATCGAGCAAGATAAGTTCCGTTGAATTGTTCTGAAAAAATCTACGGCAATCTTCCGCAGAATAGCGGGCGGCGGCTGTTACGCCGAAAAGATTAAAATATTCTGCCGTGCTATCGGCAAGCACTTTTTCGTCATCAATAATTAAACAATTATATTTCATAGTTTATCTCCATACTAATTATACCATTTTTCAAGGCAGAAATCTTTAAAAATTCCTTAAATTTTTTTCTCAACGAAAATGTTTGTTTGACATTGACTTTAATGTGAATTTATGTTATAATGCGTGTAAATTATGGAATTGAGGTTTTTAATGGATAAAAAAATTGTAGGTGAACGCTTAAAGGCTTTACGGGAAGGCGTACACCTTTCGCAAGCCAAACTTGCAGCTATATTTGACGGTGTTGACCAACCTTCTATCTACCGTTACGAAAAAGGGACAACTTCCCCTTCTTTTAATGTGCTTATACAGTATGCCGATTATTTCGACGTATCGCTTGACTATATTTTCGGGCGGTGCGAAAAGCCGCAAGGCAGGTTGTACGATTTTCAACCGAAAGTGTGGAAAGACAACAAACAAATGCAAGACTTGATAGAGATGTGTTTCGATCCGAACTCTCCTGCAAATGCACAGTTGAAAGAAACGCTTTTACGCCTTATGGGGGAACAACAGAAATGAAAGCAGTAATTTATGCAAGATACAGTTCGGATAATCAGACCGAAGCGTCCATCGAGGGGCAGCTTCGCGAATGTATGGAATATGCCGAGCGTACGCGAATTGACGTCATAGGCAATTACATAGACCGTGCTTTGACTGCAAAGACAGATAACCGTCCTGAATTTCAGCGCATGATTAAGGACAGCTATAAACATGCCTTCGATATTATTATCGTTTGGAAGTTGGACAGGTTTTCCCGTAACAGATATGACAGCGCTTACTACAAAGCGTTGCTCAAAAAGAACGGCGTTAAAGTTGTATCCGCAAAAGAAACGATTGCCGAAGGCTCGGAAGGCATATTGCTTGAGGCGGTTTTGGAAGGCTATGCCGAGTTTTATTCGGCAGAACTTTCCGAAAAGGTTGTGCGCGGTATGACCGAGAATGTACTCAAAGGCAGAAACAACGGCGGACAGGTTACTTTCGGCTATGAGATAGATGATGATATGTATTTTCATCCTCATCCTACCACCGCGCCTATCGTTGAAGAAATCTTTACAATGTACGACGACGGAAAAACCATTAAGCAGATAGTTGATTATTTGGAAGAGAAGAATATCAAAACAATTCGCGGCGGCAAGATGACGATAAATATCGTTCAGCGTATGCTCTCTAACCGCCGTTATATAGGCGAATACAAGTTCAGAGATACGGTTATTCCCGACGGTATTCCTGCGCTCGTCAATAAAGATTTGTTTGAAAGAGTGCAGCAGAAACTCGCCAAGAATAAAAAAGCGCCGGCAAGACGCAAGGCGGAAGATGATTATCTTTTGACATTAAAACTTTTTTGCGGGAAATGCGGGGCGCATATGTTCGGTGAAAGCGGTATGGGAACTTCAAAGGTTTATCGCTACTACAAATGCGCTAAAACAAAGAAGGTGCATCTGTGCGATAAAAAGCCCGTCCGCAAGGAATGGATGGAAGATTTAGCCGTAAAGAAAGCGCTTGAAATACTCAACAACGAAGATTTAATTTCCGTGCTTGTAGAAAGGATATATGCTTTACAAGGGGAAGAAAATCCGAGAATACCAAGATTAAAGGAACAACTTGCCGATATTGAAAAGCGCATAGGCAATATTATGTCCGCCATTGAGCAAGGCATAATCACCGATACGACAAAGGACAGACTTTCACAACTTGAAACGCAAAAGAAAGAGATTGAAATCACCTTGTTACAGGAACGAATTAAAAAGCCCTTCCTCACGAAAGAGCAGATACAATTCGGGATTGAGCGATATAAGAAATTAGATCTGTCCACGCTTGAAGGAAAACGGCGTTTGATTGAAGCTTTTATCAATGCAATCTACGTCTACGACGACAAGATAGTGTTTACCTTCAATTACAAGGACGGAACGCAGACCGTGTCAATGTCAGAGCTCACTACAATGCCAGCCACGGGCGACAATTCGGATATGAATTGCATTGGTGCACCAAAATCCAGCAGAACGAAATAGTTCGGCTGGATTTTTTTCTTGCAACTTATACAAGGACTCGAGGGGAGGCGGCAAGTTTACTTGCGCAGGTCGGAAGTCTCTACTGACGACAAAACAGCGGCCACCCGCTGTTTTCCGTGCGCGCCGCTCAAGGCGAGAGTCCCTGAAAGTGCACCAAAAAAACAGCAGAGCGCTTTAAGCGTTCTGCTGTTTTTTACTTTTAAACCTACTCAATACCACCCCTTACCAAAAAGCAAGCAGCGCAACGTGCGCATAACAAAACTCAAACTTACTCAATAAACAACACCCAGCCAACACTTAGAAAGGCAAACCTTATAACAAGCAGAACTGTACATAAACCTTCAATCCACTACTATTTATAATTTTGAATTAATATCTGTATTTCGTACTTCCACTTAAGTATTCCGGTAAGGACGATTAAACTTACTATAAACTTAACATCAGCAGAATATTTAAGTTTTGCAGCATCAATCAAAGACCGCAACACGTTATCATAGTTATCTTCCGAACACTCGGCACATAAGTACTTACCTTCAGGCAACTCCACCAGATTGTCAATTTGCGAGAATTTTTTACAAACGGCAAACAAACGCTTTGTATCGCCAGATGAGTAAACGCCCGCCAAATCTTCAAAAATAAAATCTTCTTTTCTGCTTTCTCCGATTTGCGAATAGAAATGCCGATGATAATCCCATAAATTATCGATTGTAGGTTGGCTCAATTTATCTGAAAGCAATATTGTACGCTTAGGTAAAGAGCGCACAAACATGTTCTGTTCCGGTTTTTCTACTATTTTACTTTCATAAAATTCTTTTGCTCGGATAATCCGCAATTTTGCCTCTTGCAATTCAGACAACTTTTTATCGGCGCGCGTCAGAGCATCTTCCAAAAATTTTACAATTTCTTCTATATCATTTAAATCAATCAATCTTTTTATTTCTTTAAGAGAAATTTCCATACAGCTTAATGCTCTTATGGTATTCAGCCGAACAATATCTTTTTCCGTATAATAGCGATATTTAGTCCATTTATCTGTCTGGGACGGATGAACTAAACCAATGCGGTCGTAATAACGCAAAGTTTCTGTTGTCATATTGACCATTTTTGCCGTTTTGCTAATAGAAAATAATTTTTCCATTTTATGATAAATCCCCTTGACTTTTGTGTAACACAAAGGTTTAAGCTTATTGTATCGATAAATTAAGCACCAGTCAAATAATTTTAAAAAGGAGATTTTCAATGAAAAAATCAACAACAGTTTTAACGGCAATTATCGGCGCGATAGGCATTTCTCTGTTCAGCGGCTGCGGAGGCAAAAATACATTTACCGAAAATAATTATTCATCAGCAGATGCAATAATAAACAGCGTTGTTTTAGACGTTTCAGACAGAGAAGTCGAGGTTACCCAATCCCAAGACGAGCAAATTCATATCTGTTACTTTGAAAGCGAAAAAGAATACTATAGCATTTCCGAAGCGGATGGAATATTAAAAATGTCTGTTGTTTTTAATAAAGATTGGACAGATTATATAGGATTGAAAACGGACATTCAATACCGAAAAATAAAAATTGAAATTCCCGAAAATTTTATATCGGATTTAAGCATAACAACCACAAACGAAAAAATTAAAGTTACCAACCTCACCGTCAAAGAAAGCATTTCACTTAATTCTGATGGCGGAAATCTGGAGTTTGAAAACCTCTCCGCAGGAAAATCAATAAGTTTAACCGCCAAAAATTCGGATATAACAGGCTCGGTTTCGGGCGGTTGGGACGATTATACCATTAAAGTAACCATTAAGAAAGGCAAAAGCAATTTAATAAGCAAAGAGGGCAGCGAAAAATTGCTAACCGCAGATTGCAACAACGGCGACATCAATATTGACCTTATTAAGTAAATCAACGAGCTTACAGAAAAAAAAATAAATATACCCCCCCCCTTTTTTCGATTATCAATATAAGGTTTTTAACTTTACAATTTAAAATTTATATTTGCACACACAATCAAAACTGCGCCATTCATGCACGCAACCAATAATCATATTTGTTAATAAATGCGGCGCGGAGCTTTAAATGCTCCGCGCCGCACCATTTTTACGCATTTAAAACCGACTTGATTCAAGAACCACAAACGGCGGCACGCAGACGCACTTGACCTAAGACCGTGATATTCTGCAGGCAAGCCACTCGCACTAATTTACGTCAGGTTAAGGGAAGCCTTACAGTAAACTGTGTGCTGTCTGTACAGGATACCGTAATATCCCCGCCAAGTTTTTGCAAAATTTTTTTAACTAACGGCAAACCAAGCCCCGTACCCTTATCTTTGCCCGAACTATCGCTTGTATAAAAGGACTGGAATATAAGCTCTTCTTTTCCCGCCAGCGAATTTCCCGTGTTTGTTATGCTGAATATCAGCCAATTCTTTTCTTCGGATAGCTTTACCGAAATATTCCCGTTTACGGGCGTATATTTAACCGCATTGAAAATCAGATTCTGCCATACAAGGTAACACAAATCTCTGTTGGAACGGATATATGTTTCAGGCAATTCCGCATCAAAATTAAGATTATTCTTTGTCCAGACTATCTGCAACGAGAGAATGATATTTCTGATTTGCTCGTCTGCGGAAAATAACTGCTGAGTATTTACAAAGTTATCAGAATCCAGCCTTGAAATGGCGAGCAGTTTTTCGCTTAAGGAGTTTAACCTTTTTGCCTCGTTATTGATATAAGTTGAATATTCCTTGATTTCTTCGGCGGTCAACCCATCCGACTGCAACAAATCGCTGTAGCCCAGTATTATGCTGAGCGGAGTTTTGAACTCATGCGAAACGTTTTTAACAAATTCCCTGTTAAGGTATTCGTTGGATTGCAACCTGTCAACCATATGATTGAAGTCGTAAGCCAGCTCCGACAGCTCGTCCTTGCCCTTAATGCTTATTTTACTTTCAAGATTGCCGTCCTTTACGTTATTGACCGCCAACGAAACAGCTTTCAGCCGCCTGCCCACGAAAATATACAGCAGCAAAGCAAAAAGAATAAGCCCCAGCGCGCCGGAAATCAGCGTTATATGATACGAAACGACAGGGTCGGTTACGTTTTGTTTTTGCAATATTAACAAGGCGACGCGCGATATGCCGAATACCAACGCCATAGCCGCACACATCATCAGAAAAATTTTAAACAGTAATTTCTTCATTTCAGTTCCGCCTTATAACCAAGCCCGCGCACAGAAACAATAGCGACGTCGCTTTGCAAAAGTTTTTCACGAAGTTTATTTATGTGCACGTCAACCGTCCGTTCCAGACTTTCAGAATCCAAGCCCCACACTTCGTCCAGCAGCTGCGCCCTGGAAAATATGCGCCCCTGCGAAGAAAGAAGGGTAAACAGCAATAAAAATTCTTTCTTTGTTGTATCCACGGTAATGCCGTTAACTTTTAAAGTTTTTGAAACAAAATCGAGCTGAGTATTTCCCGCTTGTATTTTTTGTTTTGAAACCCGACCGTAACGCCGCAGCAACGCCCTTACGCGCAGCTCCAATTCTTCAAAATCCACGGGCTTTGTCATATAATCGTCCGCGCCGCCTTCAAAACTTTTTCTTTTATCAGCGATAGCGCTCAATGCCGTAAGCATAAGCACAGGCAGGTCGGCATCGGAAGATTTTATCGCCTGCGTAAGCTGATTTCCGTCAAGCGCGGGCATCATAACGTCGGCAATAACAAGGTCTACATCCTTTTGCTCCAGCAAAGACAGCGCCTCGTTGCCGTTACCGCATTCATAAACAGCAAACCCACGCATTTCAAGATTACGTTTTATAAGTTTTCTGAGCGGAACTTCATCTTCCGCCAATAGAATATGAAACATAATCTTCCCCTTAAAATTATGAAAGAGGGGCACGCAACCCCTCTTACATTATATCAATTTGCCTTAACGCTGTCAATTTGCTCCGCTTTTACCCATTTGCGGTGCTTAACAAGCCCTATCACCACCACTCCGACATAAGCCAAAGTTTTGGGTATCATCAGAATGCCTATTACAGGCAACACATCCGCAAAAAGAACTACAGGTATGTAGAAGCCGAAAGAAAGAATTACCATAATCGCCATTATAGGATAGCTTTTGTCGTTATTCTTTTTGGCGATAATCAGACAAATTATTATTATGCCTATGCCCATTAAAGCAAAAGGAATATTTCTTAATATGCCCCAAAGAAGCGAACTTTCATACAAGAACCACTCGTTCTGCGGGAACGCGCAAAGAATAATGCGCAATGCCGTAAGCGTAAAAAGCGTTATGCGGCTTATAAGCTTTATTTTTTTATCGGGTTGCCAAACGCTTTCAAGAATAAAGTACAGAATGATATAGAACACCGTCATCGTTATGGACGTGATTAATTTCCCGAGCCCGAGCGCAAAAGCATTTTCTTCCAGACCTGTTGTAAGCAACGCGTAAACGCGGGGTATTAAGTGGAAAGAGTCCCCCGACGACAACACCACCGCCATAACGCCGAACATTTTAAAAAATTTGCTTTTGCCTTTTACAATAAGATAGATGCCAACAACAAGCGCAAACACAAGGTAAGCGGCATCAAACAACAATTCCATTATTCCCTGAACCATAAAAAACTCCTTTAAATTTAATTATCTGCATTTTACAATGGTTTTTTTAAGTGAATGTTAACTTTTAAAAGCTTTCACCGTGCAAAACATAAATTTAAAGTTGTTTTTTTTATTACCGAATAATCAATAAGGCAAATTATTCTGATTTTCTTCCGAAGTATTGTCTTTTACCGAATTATTACCGGCCACCTCCGTAGGATTGCAAGCATTTACCCTTGCATTTCTTTTAAAAAGAGGTTTATCCTGCGAAGAAAGCCACGCGCCGACAGCCATAAGCCCCAACGCTATAAAATAGGTATAGTGCGGCAATTCCCTGAAAATTATAAGCGACAGCAACGTACCGATAAAAGGAGCAACTGCATAGTATGCGCTTGTGCGCGCCGCGCCAAGCATTCTCTGCGCGTAAACGTAGAAAAATATGCTGAGCCCGTACGCCACGAACCCGACGCCGAGAACGGCAAACACGCTCCACAGCACACTGACGCGTTCGCCGATGGCAAGCCCTATTATAAGCGAACCGAGCCCCGAAAATATACCCTTTAAAAGGACTATCTGAAGCGGGTCTTGGGACGAAATTTTCCTTGTGCAGTTGTTTTCAAAACCCCAGCACACGCACGCGGCGAGAATGAAAAACGAACCGTAAGAAAATTTTAACCCCGATATATCCTCGAACGAAAGCAGCGCACACGACAAAGTTACAAAAAGAATGCCAAACCACAGTCGGGGACTTATTCTTTCTTTGAATACGGCAAGCGCAATAATTGCAGTGGCAACGATTTCAAAATTATTCAGAAGCGACGCGTTTGCCGCAGTTGTAGATTTAAGCCCGAACAACAGGCATACAGGCGCAGCTATATCCAGAAGAATCATGCCAAGCACAAACGGAAACTGACTTTTTGTCAATCTTTTTTCCGCAGTCTGAATATGGCATGCCCGCCTGATAAGGGCAATCGCACCCATGCCTATGCCCGCGCCAAGGTATAAAAAGCCCGCCATAAGCGTCGACGGCATATAGTCAAGCAGCAATTTGGAAAGCGGCGAACTTATAGCATAAAGCGCCGCCGCAAGAACGGCGAAAAAAATTCCCGTTCCTACCGAAGAGTTCTTCATAAAAGCTTATCTATCGTCTCCGAAAGGCGCTGAACCGCCAGCATATCATCACCCTTAACAGCATCCACGATGCAGTGGTCAAGATGGTCCTTCAAAATGACTTTGCTTACGTTTGCAATTTCCGCCCTCACTGCTGAAAGCTGAACAAGAACCTCGCTGCAATCTCTGCCCTCTTCCACCATCTTTTTTACGGCGTTCAGATGCCCCGTCGCCCGCGACAGCCTGTTGATAACGGCTTTTGTATGTTCATGTTTTTCCATAATGCCTCACAATATCCCCCTATGGGGGATATTAAAATTATAAACCAGCCTCACCAGAAAGTCAACAAATAGCCATCAATAAGGCAATCGTTGTAAACGCAACACATTATTAAGAAATAACCCTTTCAAAATTCAATCTGCCTTCAGATTAACGGCATTCGGCAAAGAAACTGATAGTTTGCGCAGCTTTTATCCTTCAGATACTTCAGTTAAAATCGGCGCCGCGGACTTTGTCCGCGGCGCCGCCGTATTGTTTAAACTATTTTGTACCCGCGCCAACACTTTTTAAGCGGCGCAAAAAGTTACCCGTTCTTCCTTACTGATGGTTTTACAATAAAGAATATGCATACCCCGAGACCGACCGCAAGAGCCACGTCGAGCAACACCCACAGCGCAGTGAAAAGCGCCGACTGAGGTATTGCCGTTACAGATACCGCGGTTGTTGTAACAACATAGGTGTACAGAATATTTTTAACCGCCTGACGCGCGCTGTATGCCGTGCCCGCATCCGAAAGGTTTATGTCGGCGGCTCTGTCAAACGTACCGTCCAGCCAGAGATTGTTGCCCGCCTTAAGCCCGCGGGTATAGTCCATATAGTTTGGCTGATACCAGTCGGTTATAACCGTGCCGCGGAAGCCCCATTCGCCGCGCAGAAGGTCGGTAAGAAGTGCGTGGTTTGAACCCGCCCACACGGCGCCTACGCGGTTGAACGCGCTCATCATGCCATTTGCCCCGCCGTCTTTAACACACATTTCAAACGGCTTAAGATAGGTTTCGCGAAGGGTCTGTTCGGTAAGCCAGGTGTTTTTATCGTTAGGGTTTGCGCCCGCTTCGCTTACAGCAAAGTGTTTTACATAACAATAAAGATTGTTTTCCTTTGCGCCCTTTACCATTGCGGCGGCAAGCCTGCCCGTAAGAACGGAATCTTCGCTGAAGTATTCATAGTTGCGCGTGTTATACACCGACCTGTGAAGGTTTACGCCTGGCGCATACCAACCCTGAAGCCCTGTAGCCGAAGCAACTTTACCCTGAGCAACGCCCATGCTGAAAGCAAGGTCGGCGTTCCAGCAGCAACCTATGAGCGATTCTGTGGGGAAGCCCGTCCACTTTGTTTCGGTGTTGGGGTTGGTAACGCCCATATTAAAGCCCGCAGGTCCGTCGCGGTCTGTGCAAAGAGGTTTGCCCACACTGTAAACGGCAACGTTTTTAAAACCTCCCCTGCCTATCAGGTCTTTAATCTCCTGCTCGGAAAGCTGGTCGAGAACGGCGTCCCACTCTTCCGCCTCGTAATCGGAAAGCGTTTCCATAAGCTCTTTATTTATAACAAGCGTGGCATTTCCCGAATCCGTGCCTTCAAGCTGAGCAAGCGTAGCGCGCTGTGTAGAGCCGTCTTCATTTTCCACGACTACAAGGTACAGCCCCGAATCGACCCCGTACTGTATATCTGAAACATCGGCGTTATCGTAGCCGTCGTATTCGTAAGTGCCCGTCTGGTTTACCGTACTGTTTGGCGAACCCGCGGCAGTTTTAGGATAGTTTGCAAAACCGTCGGCTCTGGAAAGGTAATCAACGCCGCCCGCTATAACGGTAGAACCGTCAATCGGCGTTCCCGCATAAGCAGTATCCCCGCTGAACAGGTTACCGACTTCGGCATTGGTATCGGGGTCGTTTGCAAACTTCAAGCCGGGGGAATAAAGGATATATGAACTTTCTCC
Source organism: uncultured Clostridia bacterium (assembly GCA_944368065.1). Classification (GTDB taxonomy): domain Bacteria; phylum Bacillota; class Clostridia; order Christensenellales; family Borkfalkiaceae; genus Coproplasma. The sequence goes on from CALVWV010000018.1 coordinate 17,523, forward strand.
GTTTCCCGCCATTGCTGCGGTCGTATGCGAATTATTCATAAGCTTTATTTCGTAGTCGCCGTCAACAACCTCGTAACCCGAGAAACCGTTTTTGTTTGCGTCGTCATAGTCGTATGATGCGAGGTCGTACGCGCTGAAAGTACGCCTTACGGTATCGCTCCCGCCAGGCTGAATTATATCCGTCTTGGCAAAAACGAGGAGGTTTACATAAGCCATTTCAATGCCGCCTTCGGTATAAGGCGGCGTATAGTAAAGCTGAACAACGTCCTGACCCGCGACGCCGCCTTTGTTGTATACGGTAACTTCTACGGTATATTCTTCTTCGGCAGACATATCGTCCGCAGACGACCAGGACGGCTCTGCCTCCCATTCAAAATCGGTGTACGAAAGACCGTAACCGAAAGGATACTGAACGACCGCGTCGTAACCCGTACCGTAATTGTTTGCAACATTGCCGAAGAAGCCTTCTTCGTCTGCGGTTTCATACCACTTGTAGCCTACGTAAATGCCTTCCTGATAAACCATGCTGCTGTTTACGTATCTGCCGTTAACGTACGAGGGGTTATTGGTCTGATAATCGTATGCGAGCGTGTCCGCCGTTCTGCCCGAGGGATTGACTTCGCCGCGAAGAATTCGGGGAATTGCCAGTGCGCCCGACTGACCGGGAAGTCCCGCGTAAAGCGCAGCTTTTATGCAGTCGTAATCTTCAAGGAAGCCCATTTCCATATTATTGGTCGTATTAAACAGCACAACTACGTTGAAATCGTTGGCTTCGAGGGCCTCAAACATAGCCTTTTCGTTAGCGGTGAGCTCCAGGAAAGTGCCGTTGGTATAAGAACCTATGTCTATAAGCTCGGTCTGGCTTGCGTTTTCGCCCGAAAAGCGGCTTAAAACGACTATAGCCGTATCCGAATACTGTTTTGCCTTATTCATTCTTTCCGATGTATAGAAAGATGCGTCGGGGTTAGCGAGCGCGGCTATTGAATCGGGCGAATTGCTGTTTACGTCCGCGTCTGCAGAGCTTACCGCGCTGTAAGCTTTCAGAAGGTCTTCGTTATACTCCAGCCCCTCTTTTTTGAACGCCGAAGTAAGCGTAACCTTATTTTCCGCGGCAATAACAGTACCGCCCGAGCCGCCGCCGACAAGCAGAAAACCCTGATCGGTGGCAGCCCAGCCGAAAAGGTTTACTTTTACGCTTTTATCGAGGGGAAGAAAATCATTTTCGTTTTTAAGAAGAACCATACTTTCTTCGCCGAGTTTCTGAACAAGCTCGTCGCCCTCTTCAAGCTCTGCGCCTGCGCCGCCGTAATCGGTGGTATCGCCGGCGAAGAACTGGTTAATGATGTAAGAAAACTTACTTAGCACTATATTGCCCGCAATGATTGCCGCCGCCAAAACAAGAGCAACCACTCCCAGAATTATTCTTGTTCTGAGTTGTTTAGACAAATTTATATCCTCCTTAAAATTTTGAGTTTTTTGCCATAAAAATCAAACAATGCGCTTACATAATATTGCCGCGCATTGATATAACCGAGGCGATATAGTGATTATTCCCCGTTTACCCTTAGTTTATTCCGATATACGGCGAGCGGTTTTGTCCGATTTGCATCAAAAATCTTAAAGCGCAGTTTCTTGTTTTTGAGCCTTCGCCGTTTACGCCGAACTGTACCGATACATATGCGCCCGAAAGTTTAATAACTCTAATCGTTATTACATTTCACCGCGCAATATTGCCGCATCAATTAAAAAACGGAGCTTAAAAAACCGCGCACCGAAAAAGACCGACGCTTGCGCGTCGGTCTTTTATAAAATTATCATTCACCCTGCAATATGCCGCAAACACGGCGTTTCAGGCGTACATTTTTGCAAGTATGTAAGAAACCAGCCTTGCAGGCAAAATTCTGTTTAAAAACAAAAACAGCGCGTATTTTCTGCCGCCCGCAACTTTCACGGGCGGGTTCTTGCGCGAAGCGAGCTTTACGGCTATCCGTGCTATCGCGCGGGGCGGGAGTCCGTTCCGCTCGTCCTTTTCCATGACGGCAACCGAGCGGGTAACCCTGTCGCCGTAAGCGGGGTTATCGCAAGCATTTTTGCGGCGCGAAGAAGTAAAATCTGTTTTAACGTCGCCGGGAAGAATTGCGCAGACCTTTATTCCGAAGGGCGCAAGCTCGCCGCGCAACGCCGACGAAAGCGAAGAAAGTGCGGCTTTTGTTGCCGAATAAAAGGACTGAAAAGGTATTGCCAGTTCTGCCGCGACAGAGCTTATATTTACAATCGTCCCGCCGCCGCATTCGCGCATTACGGGTACGACCTCTTTAATCATGTTCAGCGCGCCGAAAAAGTTAAGTTCGAATATGGCGTGCGCGTCAGAAATTTCGGTATCTTCAACAGCACCCGAAATGCCCATTCCCGCATTGTTAATAAGCACGTCTATTCTGCCGAATTTTTCTTTTATTTCAGCCACCGCGTTTTTAACGGCGGAGACGTCTGTTATGTCTGCGGGTATGCTGTAAAAGTCTTGCGCCATGCGCCGCGCTATGCAAATTACCTGTGCTCCGTTCTCCGCAAACAGCTCTGCCGTAGCCCTGCCTATACCCGGAGTCGCGCCCGTTATAACTACGATTTTACCCTTTACTTTGTATGCCATTCTATAGCTCCCGATTGCCGCGGCGCGCAAAACGTGCCGCAATATGCCGCAACCAATATAAATTTATTCAGTTCAGACTGTCTTTTTCAAGTTCCAGATAAGCAATTTCGTCCGCCGTAAAATGCACGTCGAGCGACCTTAAATTTTCACTCATTCGCTCCGCACGGGAACAGCTTACCGCCGCAAACGAAGGGAACGGCTGACACAATACGTAGGCAAGCGCGGCTTGCGCCACGGTTACCCCCTTTATTCGCGCCAGCTCTTCGCAGCGTGAAAGGCGCACAAAATTTTCTTCGCTGAAATATCCCTTGACGGCAAATTTATCTAAAACTGCGCGCGCGCCGACGGGTTCAGAGCTTTTCGCCTTGCCCGAAAAGAGCCCTCTGGCAAGCGAAGAATAAGCTATGACCGCCATTCCGCTTTTTTTATACCACTGCCGCGCCGCCGCGCCGCTTTCGCCCGAAATGCTTACTCCGCCGCCCCATATATCGCGCACCTGCTCGGCGAGGCTGAAATTGGGGCTGGATACTGAAAAACCGATAAGGTTGTGGCTGTAAGCGTACTCCTGTGCCGCCTCAAGCCTTTCATGCGTCCAGTTAGAGCCGCCGAATGCGCCTATTCTGCCCTCCGCGTGAATGGCGTTAAACTCCTCAACTATTTCGCCCGCGGGCACGGAAGGGTTGTCCCTGTGCAGAAGATAAACGTCTATATAATCAGTTCCAAGCTCTTCAAGCGACTTTTTAAGGTCGGCGCGCATTGCGCGCGCGTTCACCCTTTTAACGCCCAAAATATTCGGATGGCAGCATTTTGAAAGTATTACTATCTTTTCGCGCACACCGCCACGAGCTATCCACTTGCCGAGGGCGCGCTCCGCGCCGCCGTACACCCTTGCCGTGTCGAAAGCGTTTACGCCGAGAGCAAGCATGCTGTCGAATATATCGCAACAATCGCCGCCGAGATTGTAAGGCTTTGTTGCCGTTCCGCAGAAAATGCGCGATATCTTTTTGTTTACTCCTTTAATTTCAAGGTATTGCATAACCCCTCCCGACTTGTCTTTTCCTAAGGCAAACAGCCGCAATGCTTAAAATCAGCAATTTTTTGACGAAACTGCCCTAAGCCATTTTGTATTTTTTACGTACCAGCGCACCGTCTTTTCCAGTCCCGCGTCAAAGTCCGTCTGCGGCGTCCAGCCGAGCTCGCTGCGGATTTTTGAACAATCTACGGCGTAGCGCCTGTCGTGCCCCTTTCTGTCCGCAACATAAGTTATAAGGCTTTCCGAACAGCCGAGCAAGCTTAAAACGCGCCTGACTATTTGGATATTGGCAAGCTCATTGCCGCCGCCCACGTTGTAAATTGCGCCAGCTCTTCCCCGCCTTAAAATAAGGTCAACGGCGCGGCAATGGTCTTTGACGTGCAGCCAGTCGCGCACGTTGAGTCCGTCGCCGTATACGGGTATGCTTTCGCCCGCAAGCGCGCGCTGAATTGTAAGCGGAATAAGCTTTTCGGGAAGCTGATACGCGCCGTAGTTGTTTGAACTGCGCGAAATGCTGACATTTGCGCCATACGTGCGGCAATATGCCATAACCAACAGGTCTGCCGCCGCCTTACTTGCCGAGTACGGACTGGACGCGCGCAGCGGAGAAACTTCGCTAAACGCCGCGCCGCTGTCTGTCGGCAGGTCGCCGTATACCTCGTCAGTGGAAATCTGGTGAAACCTTTTTACGCCGTAATTAAGGCTTGCATTCAGAAGCACCTGAGTGCCGATTACATTTGTGGTTAAAAAAATCTGAGGGTCGGATATGCTTCTGTCCACGTGGCTTTCTGCAGCAAAATTTACCGCAAAGTCAAATTTTTCGCGAGCGAAAAGCTTATCCACCGCCGCCTTATCGCAAATATCGCCCTTGACAAAGGAAAAACGCGGGTCGGCAAAAGCCCTTTCCAAAGTTACAAGGTTGCCCGCATATGTAAGTTTATCAAGGCATACTACGCGGTCTTCGGGGTGTTCGGCAAGAATATGATAAATAAAATTACTGCCTATGAACCCCGCGCCGCCCGTTACCAAATATTTCATATACTCCCCCGCAAAATAAAAAGCCCGCCCGCAGGGCGCTTAAACGCACGAGACAGGAGGCTTTTGCGCCGTTCAGACATTTTTGATTTGACTGAAAACGTATTTGATGTAATGCGACTTTACTTCGCCCGCCTTTAAAACGGGTGCTTCAAACGCGGGAATATTTGCCGCGTCGGGGAAATACTGTGCTTCCAGCGCGAAAGCCGAATAAGGGCGAAGAGCGCCGAAGCGCGAACGCCCGTTAAGATAGTTGCCGCTGTAAAGCTGAAGCCCCGGCATATCGGTATAAACATCAAGCTTTACGCCGCTTTCAGTGCCGTAAGCCGTCGCGGCGCAACTTCCTTCAAGCACAAGGTTGTGGTCGTAGCCGCGCGCTATTACAAGCTGCTCGTCGCCGCAGTTTATGCGCTGACCTATCGCCCTGAAATCGGTAAAATCGAAGGGCGTGCCGTACACGGACTTTATTTCGCCCGTGGGTACGAGCCCTTTTGCCGAAGGCGTAAACTTTTTGGCGTTTATTTTAAGCATATTACTAAGGCAATCGCCGCTCTGCGCGCCGTCGAGGTTAAAATAAAGGTGACAGGTGGGCGCCCACAGAGTATCTTTATCGCTGACTGCGCTGTAGCGCACCGTAAGCGCGCCTTCCTCCGCAACATACTGCACTTTAAGCTTTAAATTGCCCGGAAAACCCATATCACCGTCGGCACTTTCAAGCGTTAATTCAAGCATATTGCCGCACGAATTTACTTTAAAAAACCTTTTATCGAACCCTTCCGCGCCGCCGTGCAGGCAGTTATCGCCGTCGTTGCGCGAAAGCGCGTAATTTTTGCCGTTCAAAGAAAAGCTTGCGCCCTTTATGCGGTTAGCCACCCTGCCTATAGTCGCGCCGAAACAAGTTCCGCTCGAAATGTATTCCTCGGCGTCGTCGAACCCGGGGCATAAATCCAGCCAGCCTTGTTCGGTTTTCACCTTCAGATACTGAACGGACGCGCCCAGATCGGCAATGCCCGCAATTATATTTCCGCCGTTTATTTCGTAAATGCTTGCAGGCCGTCCGCGGAAATTTTTAAAAGATGAGGTCATCTGATTTTTTCTACCGTTATTCCGTCTGAAATTTCTGTATTGTAGCACACTGCGTGGTAGCTTGTGCGCTCGGCATAAGTTTTTAAAAGATACTCTTCAAACTCTTCAACGAATTCCGTTTTTACAAGCGAAATGGTGCAGCCGCCGAACCCGCCGCCCGTAAGGCGCGAGCCTATGCAAGCGGGGTGAGCCTGAGCAGCCTCTACAAGAATATCGGGCTCGAAACCCGTAGTTTCGTACAGGTTTTTAAGCGAGGCGTGCGACTGGTTTATAAGTTTGCCCAAAAGCGCGATATTGCCTACCCTGAGCGCCTCTTCCGCCGTTTTTACGCGGTAACATTCGTTAACCACGTGCGATGCGCGCATTCTTAAAACCTTGGGCAGCATATAGCAATACTGCGAAAACTGCGAAAGCGTTACGTCGGCAAGGCAGGTTATGTCAAGCCTCTTTTTGAGCATATTAAGCGCCTCTTCCGTTTCGCTGCGGCGCTCGTTATACTTGCTGTCCATAAGGCTGTGCGGTTTGCAGCAGTCGGCAATAACAAGCGAATATCCGCCGAGGTTCATGGGTATATAGTCGCATTCAAGCGTTTTGCAATCGAGCAGCATAGCCATGCCCTTTTTGCCGCACGCCGAAGCATACTGGTCCATAATGCCGCAATTGACACCCGCGTACTCCCTTTCCGCCCTCTGCGCGGCGAGCGCGACTTCAACGTTGTCGAACTTTTCGCCCGCAACAGTGGCGAGCGCGGCTATCGTGGAAACTTCTATGGCGGCGGAAGAAGAAAGTCCGCTGCCGAAGGGCACTTTGCAGTCGGAAAGAATGTCGCATCCGACGATTTTATGCCCCGCCCTCTGCCACATGAGCGCGCTGCCCGCCTGATAGTTGCCGTACTTAAGGTCTCTGTAGTTATCGAGCGAAGAAATATCCAGACTTACTGTATCGGGCAGAGTAGTCCAGCTTACGTTGATTTTATCCGTACCGTTGGGGCGCACATATACAGTATTTTTAAGCGAAAGCGCCGCGGGCATAACTTTGCCGCCGCAATAGTCTATGTGCTCGCCGATGATGTTGACGCGGCCCGATGCCGCTACTTTGTATTGGTAATCTTGTTCGCGTATCATAATGCTTTAAACCCCAGCTCCTCCATAAATTTTACGGTAAGATTTTTATCCTTGAACACGGCCGTGTTTTCAAGTATGCGGCCGCATATGCTGCCGAGTTCTTTTTTCATCGCCGAAGACGCGCTGCCGCCGTCGCGTTCAAAAATGGCTTTCGCCTCCTCGTAAACGAGGTTGAATGCGGCATATTCCGCGGGCAATTGCTCGCCGCGGGCAATAAATTCTTCCACTGCGGAAAGCTCTTTTTCCAGCCTTCCCGGAAGAATGAACAAGCCCTGCGCCTCGATAAGGCCTATCGACTCTTTCTTTATCGAATGGAATTCGGGATGAGCGTGAAAAACGCCGTCGGGGTACTTTTCGCTTGTTACGTTGCTGCGAAGAATTATGTTCATTTCGTAGCCGCGCGGCGTTTTTATGACGGTAGGGCTTACCGCGTTGTGCGCGCCCTGCTCGTCGTAAGGGATAATGCCGAGGCTTTCGTCGCGGAAGTCAATCCACTTCGCGCGGATTTCTTCGCAGACGTCGGCAAGCTTCTGCTTATCTTTGCAGACCACCCTTATAACCGTGCCGGGCCAGTCAAGAATTTCGGCAATGCCATCAAAGTTGCCGCGCGCAAGCAATTTATACGAATGCGCCATATGCATGGGCAGAATTTCGCCGCCGCCCTGAAAATGGTCGTGCGCAAGCACGCTTCCGCCTATTCTGGGAAGAGGCGCGTTGCAACCGATGAAGTAATGCGGGAACATATCCACAAAATCGGTAAGCTTGACAAACGTGCTTCTGTCCACGTGCATGGGCGTGTGTTCGCAATTTACCGCAATGCCGTGCTGATTGAAATAGCCATAGGGCGAATACTGCCAGAACCACTTTTCGCCGTCGAGCGTAAGGCTTACCGTGCGAAGGGTGCGCTTGTTGCGCACGGGGCAAGCCTCGTTTTCGCGGCAGATGGCGCACTTGGGGTAACCGCCCTTAACCGAATTGCCGCTTGCCGCCTTTTTGGGGTCGCGGAATTCGGGTTTTGCCTTGTTTATGGTTACAATCAGTCCGCCCTCTTCAAAGCGGGGATTTTTATCGAGCTTGCTCTTTTTGACGTAGTCGTTCTTTACGCAATATGTATAGAACCAATCGGTTGCGGCTTTTGAATTTACGCGCATTCTGCGCGCAAAAGCTTTGTTTATATCGCGCGGGGAAAGGGTGAGCGCGCCCATAACCTTATCGGCGTACTCTTCCCTTTCGTCCTCGGTGGAAATGCCCGCCTCCTCGCACGCGGAAAACAGCTCTTCAAGCAATTTTTCGGGCGTGGAATCCGCGCATTTCTGCGCGGTGTAAGCGTAATCGGGCGAGCCGAGCACATCAAGCACGGCGTTACGCGCGTATATTTCGTTTTCGGCGTCAAGGCCGAGATTTTTGCGCGCGTAAAAAACAAGTTTATCAATTACAGCGCTTAGTTTATCCATTTTTCTGCTTCTTAACTTTATTTTTTGCGGCATAACCGCTTTAAAACTTTAATAGTTGCGGCATACTGCCGCTCCTTTTACCATTTGCACTTTACTTCTGCATGCGCGGGACCGTATGCGCTGGAAGCGTCGAGCACAATTTTTTCCGCGCCCTTGAAGGGACGTATTATTGCAAGCGCTTCGCCGAAATAAGTGTCGGACTCGTCTTTCAGATATCCTTCCTTGTTGTAAGGGCAGGCGCTGCCGAGTGCAAGAAGTTCGCCGCCCTGAACCTTTACGGTTACGTGTCCGCGCGCAAGCGGCTTCCATATTCCGTCGATATCGGTGAACTGCAGTTTTACGTAGCACAGTTCGTTTTCGCCGATTTCTTCAAGTTCGGGAATTGCCGAAAGATACGTTTCGTGCTTGCCGCTTTTAAGCGATGTGCGGCACACCTCGTTGCCCGCCTTATCGAGGCCAACGGCGACGAGTTCGCCCTTTTCGTATTTTACTTTGAAGTAAGCGCGCGCATCTTTGCCAACGCTCTTTTCGCCGACCTTTTTGCCGTTTATATAAAGCGCAGCTTTGGGGCAGGCGGTGTAAACTTCCACCACCGTTTTGTTGCCGTCGCATTCGTCCCACGACCAGCTCTCCCACGCGCCCGAAAGCTTCCACGCCGAAGGCGAATGCTTTTCAAACGCTTTATCGGCGCGCACAACGCCCACGCGTATGGGGTCGAGGTCGAATGCAACCCTTGTATAAAGCGCCTCGGCAAGAGGTCTGCCGTTGAGGTCAAGCCTGCCGCTGCCCGCGCTTACCCAGCCCGCGCCGCCGGTAAATTCGGGGGCATAGTCGGCGTGCTCCCACGAGCCTACGCCAACTTCGCCGAGGTAGTCCATGCCCGCCCAGACAAAGTCGCCTATGAGCGCGGGGTTTTCTTTGGCGGTAACCCAGAATCTGCGCGCGTCTGCGCAGAACGTTTCGCTGCCCAATATAACGCGGTCGGGATGGCGCTTGAAGTCGCCTTTATATCTTAAAATGCCGTAGTTGTAACCGGCGACGTCCATTGCGGCAAATGCGTCTCTTGTGCGCTTGTCGCAACCGGGAAGGGTCGCGCCTATCTTCATGGTAGTCGCACCTAAAAGTCCCGCGAGGTCGTTGAAGAACTCGCTGCCAACCGACTTTTTCTTTTTGGGCGCCTGAGCTGCCGTTTCTGCCTTTTTATCGCTGTAAATGCCGAAGCCGAGCGAATACAGAAGGTTAAAGAATATGTTTATGCCGCACGTTACGGGGCGGTCGTCCATTGTATGCAGGAAATCGGTCATCTCTTTGGCGAGAGCTATGCCCTTTTCCTGTCCCGTTTCGGCAACCTCGTTGCCTATCGAATAGAGCACCACGCAAGGGTGATTGTAGTCCTTTGCCACCATCGACGCAAGGTCGCCGCGCCATTCGTCTGCAAACTGCGAGGCGAAGTCGTACTTGTTTTTGTGGATGTACCACATATCCACGTATTCGTCCATTACGAGCATGCCGAGGCGGTCGCACGCGTCGAGCGTGGCTTTGGAAACGGGGTTGTGCGCGGAACGTATTGCGTTGTAGCCGTACTGTTGAAGAAGTTTTATTTTGCGCTCTTCGGCGAACGGATGACCCGCCGCGCCAAGAATGCCGTTGTCGTGATGTATGCAGGCGCCGCGAAGAATAACGCGCTCGCCGTTTATTTTAAGTCCGCCCGCAGCATTGCATTCGAGCACGCGCACGCCGAACTTTTCTTCGCGCACATCGTCGCCGAAGGTTACCCTTAAGGTATAAAGGTAAGGCTTTTCGGGACTCCAGAGCTTAGCCGAAGGAACGGAAAGTTCGGCTTCGGCGGCTTCCTTGCCGTCAGAAGAAAGCTTTACGGAGGTTACGGGCTTGCCGTTATCCATGATTTCTATTTTAAGGCTGCCCGCAGCGTTTGTTTTAACGCTTACGCTTACGAGGGGATTTTTATAGTCGATAGTTTTAATTTTTATGCCGTCGGTAAGAATGTGATTTTGAGGCATAACGCGCACCCACACGGGGCGGTAAATGCCTGCGCCCGAATACCAGCGGCTGTTGGGCTGGTCGGCATTGAACGCTTCTACCTTTATCCGGTTTTCCTCGCCGTATTTAAGGAATTTATCGGCGTCCACATAAAAATCGGAATAGCCGTAGGCGCGACCGCCCGCAAGCTGACCGTTGATGTATACTTTGGCGTTGCGGTAAACGCCCTCGAATTCGAAGACGATATGCTTATCTTTCCACTCCGAAGGAACGGGAAACTTCTTTTCGTAAACATAATCGTAACCTTCATACCAGCCGGTATTTTTGCCGCCGGCGCTTAACGCCGAGCGCTTTTCGGAAAGCATGGCGTCGTGCGGGAGAGTTACGCTTAAGCGCCAGTCCTCGCCGATATGACCGTACTCCCAACCTTCGTTAAAAGAAATTTTTTGCATATTAACCTCCGCAAGTATGTTGCCGCGCGTCGCGCGCCATAAAAAACGTTTTAATATACCCTTTCGGGCACTTCTATATTATAAAATATTGTGCACAATCTGTCAATACCGCAGGCAAAAACAAAGGCTTTTGCGGCATTAAATAGAATAAAGCTTTTTGCCTTACAGATTATATCCCCGCGCGGCGGGTTCTGTCAATAACGACATCTCGAACAGTAAGTTTTTTTGCGCGGAATGACAAAAGACTTATGCCGCGAAGAGCGCAGGGCTCAAAGCCCCGCGCTCCCGCTTTACGCATAAATATGGTACGAAAAAACTTATCAGATTTTTTCAAACTTGCTGGTTACTGCCGTAACGACTACCGCAATTATGGAAATTACGTAGAACACTGCCGCGGCGATAGCGCCGTTGAGGCAAGCACCCTTTTCCGCAGTAGCCATGCCGGGTATGAACCACTGGTCGCCCGCAACGTCGGTCCTTGCGTTAATCATAACGGCAAGGCTTACGGAAAGCAGAACCACAACGGCAAGCATAACAACGGTTATAACCCAGTGATTGAGCTTGCCGGAAGTTGCCACAAGCGCGGCGAGCAATACGATTGAAATTACAGAGAACACTACAGGAAGAGCGTCCATTTTTGAACCTGTCATATAGCCCGTAGTTGAATTAGCGATATAAATTATCATCGCAACAAGAGTAAGCACGGCTGCGCCGATTGCTACCCAGCTGCTAACGCTCTGTTTTTTTACCCAAGCCAACATTGCTTTTACACCTCCCCTTCAGATTTCTTATTTCTGACGCTGAATACCACGTATGCCGCAGCGCAGCCTACGGTGAGAACTGCCGTCACGGTTATGAGCGCGGTGTAAAGCTGCCTCCACCACGTCATGAGAAATACGGTGTGAGTATTGATGTTAAGGTCCATAGCGTAGCTGTTTGCAAGGGCGTAAAGCGCGTAGTGCATAGACTGCTGAAGCGCTTCAACCATTGCGGGATAGTTGCTGAGGGTATCTGCATTCCAGTAAGAGATGCTGGGCGAACCCATGCCGCAGAATGCCGTTGTTCCGTAAAGTATGGATTCCTTGGGAGCGGCTTTCATTGTAACGCCGGTGAAGTCGGTTACGCTGTAACCCTTGAAGCCCCACTCTTCGCGAAGCACGTTAACCATTATGCCCTTGTTAGCGCTGGATGCGGTTGCGCCGATACGGTTGTACGCTGTCATAACGCCGCGTGCGCCTTCTGCTGCATAAACGTTTTCGGTTGCGCCCGCTTCAATGTTTTCCATCTTGGAAGACCTGCCCTTAGAGGTGAATGCCTGCTGAAGGTTGCGAAGTTCAAGTTCGCGCGCGGCTCATATGCAATTCGGCTCCGTTTTCCAGCATAACGACGTCCTCTTTTACCGCCGTAACATGCTGAAGGTTTACTATGTAACAGTTATTGCACCGCGAAAAGGTCTGCGGGTCGAGCTACTCTTCAAGATTTTTCAGCGAACCGCGGAAATTTACCGTTTCCTTTTCGGTATGCATATACACGTCGTGCATTATAATTTCTATATAAAAGATATCAACAAAGTCTATCCTGCGGAGCACGCCTGAAGATTTAACCCAAATATAGTCTTCCGAATGACGCTCGTGCTCGCGCCTTATTTTATCCATTTCAAGGGCAAAATCGAAGTACGAAACAGGCTTCACCATAAAATCTTTGGCATTTACTTTGTATCCGCGGATTGCAAGCTGCGCCATATTGGTTACAAAAATCAGTATTACGTCGGAATCTATTTTCCTCAGTTTTTCCGCCGCCTCCATTCCGTCGACCAACGGCATTTTTATGTCCATGAAAACGGCGTCGAACCCGGGTTTATAGCCTTCGATAAATTCAAGGCCGTTGGTAAAGACGCTTACCTGACACTTTTCCCCCGTCTCTTCGCAGTACTTGAAACATATCCGCGCAAAAGCTCTGCCTGTTCCTCCTCATTTTCGACAATGGCAACCTTAAGCATGCAAACCCCTTTATATAAAAATTTTTAACCCGTAAACTTTTTTCCGACAGTGCTTGCGCCTAACGCATTGCAAAGCGGGCAGAACAAAAAACATTCCACCCAAAGCTTCGTTTTAACAAAAACAGAAAAAATAGTCGGTTTTCAGCCATTTTAACACAATATCAGACCTTTTGCAATATGCTTTTTTAATAAATTATAATCTTCTTATCCGATTATGTGCAAAATAGACAATGCTTTTATCTGTTTAAAACGTAAAACATTACGCCATATATGCGCAATACACCATACACTAATCCCCGCAAGGCGCGCCTTGCGGGGATCAGTATCAAATGGAGTTAAAAAATGAAAAAACTTACGGTTTTGTAAGATCTGTATTCAACTCTTTTAAAGCTTAAAAAACGCGTTGGTTGCGTGATATATGCGCACCTTTTCTCAGCGCCGCAAAATAAATTATGCCGCATAAATTATTCCGCGAATATAAATTCCGAAACAAGCAAAACGATTAAAACGCTATCTCACAAAAAGCGATACTGCTTAAAACGGCATAATGCGCAAAAATCTGCGCCGAGCAATATAAGCGGTACTTTTAAGTTCTACAATCAAACCTCTGCAACGCAATTTATGCTTTGCAACAAGATTTAGCAAACCAAACTTTTCGTGTGCGCATAATGCGCAGAGCGAAGGTTATGCCGCCGCCTGAGCGCGCTTCTCTCTTGCCGATTTAACCTCTTGTATAACGGCCTCTTCCATGGGGACAATTTCGTCGCGGGAAGCAACTGCGGAAAGAGCTTCGTTTCTTACTTTTTCTATAGTAGCCTTGGTATCGGCAATGTTCTTTTCCAGTTCAGCCTTCTTAGATGCGTCCGCCTTGCCTTCTGCGAGCTCGGCTTCATATTTGGCAAGCTTATTTTTCATGCCGTGATAGCCGTTGATTTTAGCTTCGGCAAGCGATTTTGCGGAAGAAATAGCCTTTTCGGAATGGAACACCTTTTTGTTTTCGAGCGCGATTTCGTAAGCGAGAGCAGCCTTATCGAAAGCGGCCTGAGCCTTAGCAATTTCTTCGGCGTTGCCCGAAGCTTTAGCCGCGTCGAGTTTAGCCGCAGCGGCGTCGAGCTTAGCCTTTTTGGAACGTTCAGTTTTGTCAACGTCGGGGAATATGATAAGGAAAATGAAGAAGAATATAACCATCGAAACGCCGCCCGTTACGAACGTTACGAGGAGGTTATAGACTGCCGCGGGAACATACAGTTCGGCAAAAGGCATCCACAGACCGTTGATGGCGTTGCAGAAAAGGGATACAAGAACCCAGCCGATGAAATACCACATAGCCTGCCACCAGGGGTTGCCGTGAGAACGGAAGGTTATGTTCCTCTGAAGAGGGAAGTTTATGCACTGTGCGATGAACACCGTGATTTCGTAAGCAAGGAAGTAACCGAGGCCGCCGCCTATAATAACTTCGCCTGCAGCGTTGCGGCTTACGTTGTAGCCTAAAATGTTCCAACAAATGTCTTTACCGTCGATAGTGGTAAGTTTTAAATTGGGCCACATGAATTCGGTGCCCGCAAGGTCGAGTCCGAACGCGTAAGGCAGGGCTACGAAGCCTATGTACTGCAATACGGTTACGCTCATGCTGAAGATGAAGAAGAAAGCAATTTTATAAATCCAGCCGGCAAGTTTTACGTGCTTTTCAGAAAAGCCGTACCACACGCCCTGCCACCAGCGCCAGATTCTCTGCCAGAACGCCATAAACGCATTCTGCGAAAGCGGCTTGGGCTGGAGTTTTGCCTCTTCGTCCAACAAAATTTTTTCGTCCATATTTCTTTCCCTCTTTAAATAAAAATAATATTTTTACGCTTTACGCGCAAATTTTATATTGTTGCCGTAAATTACGGCTAACCTGCGCAATCGGTATATCGTTGCATTTATCGCGCAGATTTATTTATTTTTGCCATATATGCGGCTCAATCTGCGCAATCGGTATATCGTTGCATTTATCACGCAGATTTACTTATTTTCGCCATATGTTAGGCTCAATCTGCGCAATCGGTATATCGTTGCATTTATCGCGCAGATTTACTTATTTTCGCCATATATGCGGCTCAATCTGCGCCATATCCCTCTTTGCGCAGATTGCATTTATTTGCGCGCGCCGCAAGCCGTTGCGGCGCGCGCATCTTAAATCATGTTGTTTGCGGCATATACCGCGTCCTTTTATGTCTTTTATGCCTTTTTAGCTTTCTTTTCCTTGCTGAGGAACTGCCCTACACCCTTGAAGAAGTGTCCGTTGAATATAAGCAGAAGCGCTTCCATCTGTCTGCGCGACATTCCGCCGAACTTGGCAAGTCCCCTTACGGGCTGGTGAAGCACGCCCATTACAAGGGTATTGGCCATAGCGCGGTTACCTGTTGCCGACATAAGCTTTATGGCAAAGCGTATCACGCCGGAGAAAAGCCTGCCGACCCATCTCTTGGAATACCTTAAGTCTGCAACCGTGCAATTTTCGGTAATTACCATGCGATTCTTTTTATAGAAGTTATATCCGCTTCTGGGAATATCTCTGCCAAGAATTTCGGCAAATTCCTTATCGCCCACCTTTTCAACGTTGCCGCTGTAGTATGAGGGCAATTCTTCGGGTTTATAAGGGCACTCCGCCTTGGTTGCGGCGCGCGTTACTTTGGTTTCAAGGCGGATATCGCGCGAGGACGCGCCTATATACAGAACATATTCGCCGCCTTCAACTTCCCACTGGTTGCTTTCCACGTCGAAATAACGGAAAGTTTTGTCGTCGAAGGAAATGGTAACTTCCTTGCTTTCGCCTTTTTTGAGGTATACCTTTTTAAAGCCCTTAAGCTCCCTTACGGGGCGGAAAATTCTGCCGTCTTTTTTGCCTACGTAGAGCTGAGCAATTTCAGCGCCGTCAACGTCGCCCGCATTGGTTACTGTGAACTTTACGCCCTTGTCGTCGGCAGATATGCCGCTGTATTCAAACTTTGTATAGGAAAGACCGAAACCGAAGGGGAATTCAACCTGTTTTTCGGTTTTGTCGAAGTAACGGTAACCTACGTACAGACCTTCGCGGTATTCGCAAGTCATCTGCTTGCCGGGGAAGTAACTTTCGCTTGCGCAGGGAATTTCGGGAGTGGACCAGGTTTCAGCAAGCTTGCCCGAAGGGTTAACCTTGCCGGAGAGCACGTCCAGAATTGCCGCCGCACCCGCCTGACCGCTGAGTCCGGCATAAAGAATAGCGTCGGCGTCCCTTGCCCAGTCCATATAAACGGCGCTGCCGCAGGAAAGAACGACTACCACCTTTACGCCCGCAGCCTTGAGCGCTTTGTACATATTAATCTGATTTTCGGGCACTTTGAGCGTCTGCCTGTCCAGACCTTCGGCTTCGCTGAACTCGTCGAGACCGGCAAAGAACAGAGTAACATCGGCTTTTTTGGCAAGTTCCACTGCGCGGTCGATGTGCACGGTTTTGTGTTTGCCGTAGCGTTCGAAGCCCTGTGCGTAGCCTATAACCTTGAAGGGGAATTCGCGGGTGTCTTCCATTACGCTTTCAAGCTTGGTGGGGTTAACTATGGAAGAACCTGCGCCCTGATAACGAGGCTTGCTTGCAAAGTCGCCTACAAGCGCAATGCTTGTAGATTTGGCTATGGGCAGTATGCCGTTGTTTTTAAGCAGAACCATGCATTCGTCTGCACATTCTTTTGCAAGCTCGTGGTGGGCTTCTTTGTTGAACTCCTTGCCCTTTTCGCCCGCGGTAGTGATTTCTATGAGGTCGAGAACGCGGTTCACGCACTCGTCCACGTACATAATATCAAGCTTGCCGGCTTCCACCGCTTTTACTATATCGTCGGCGCCGTAGCGGCAGCCGGGCATTTCAATATCGCTGCCAGCTATAGTGGAAGCGACTTTATTGTTTGTGCCGGCCCAGTCGGAAACGACCACGCCTTCAAAGCCCCATTCGCCGCGGAGTATGTCGCGGAGAAGGTGTTTATTTTCATCTGCAAACGCGCCGTTTACCATGTTGTATGAAGACATGATTGCGTGCGGCTTGCCTTCTTTTACGGCAATTTCAAATCCTGTGAGGTAAATTTCGCGGAGGGTACGCTCGTCCATGACGGAATCGGTTACCATGCGGCGCTCCTCCTGGCTGTTTGCGGCAAAGTGCTTGATGCACGAAGCCGTACCGTTCTTCTGAATACCCCTTACATAAGAAGCCGCCATTTTGCCCGCAAGGTAAGGGTCCTCCGAAAAATATTCGAAGTTTCTGCCGCAGCGCGGGTTGCGCTTTATGCAAAGACCGGGTCCGAGCAACATGTTAACGTTCTGCGAAGCCGACTCTTCGCCGAGCGCTTCGCCCATTCTTTCCGCAAGTTCCTCGTTCCAGCTTGACGCCATTGAAACGGCCGTGGGGAAACACGTTGCGGGCACGCTGGCGTTAAGTCCGAGGTGGTCCGAAGCGGCTGCCTGTTTTCTTAGTCCGTGAGGGCCGTCCGAAAAGAATATGGACGGAATGCCCAGCTCTTCATAGCCCTGCGTGCTCCAGAAATCCTTGCCCGTCAACAAGTCGGCTTTCTGACGCAAAGTAAGCTTTTCCAAAATTTCCTCTCTGTTCATCTGATACTGCCCCTGATTATTATTTTTGCATAACGGAAAACAATGCGCACAACTACGCGCGCGGAACTTACAAAAAAGCATTCCGCACTTGCTAATTACGCACAAAAAATTTTAGCCGATATCATTATAGATTTTATCACGCACGCGCGAAGTAATCAAGCTGTTTGGCATAAAATGTTAAATTCAGCGCATATTTGGTGTAGCAAACGGTACAAAACGCCATAATTTGTTATTTTTTTGGCAATAAATATCCACTGGCATAGCCAGTGGTTTTTATTTTTCGGGCATAGCCCTAATACTACCAGCAGGGCACAAGTGCCCTTCAGGAACGCCTGGCAGCGCGCTACTTTTACTTGCTACCCTTAAAAG
>CALVWV010000019.1 GCA_944368065.1 uncultured Clostridia bacterium
CTGCCTTATCGATATCCTCTTCGGAAAGGTTGGTGGACGCCGTGATGGTTATATTGGTGCTCTTGCCCGTGCCGAGGTCTTTGGCGGTAACGTTTACTATGCCGTTTGCATCGACGTCGAACGTAACCTCGATCTGAGGCACGCCGCGGGGTGCGGGAGGTATATCGGTAAGCATGAACCTGCCGAGGGACTTATTGTCCTTTGCGAACTTCCTTTCGCCCTGTAAAACGTTGATTTCAACGCCGGGCTGGTTATCTGCCGCGGTGGAGAATACCTGACTCTTCTTTACGGGGATAGTGGTGTTGCGCTCGATAAGGGGCGTGGATACGCCGCCGAGCGTTTCAATGCCGAGGGTAAGGGGCATTACATCGAGAAGAAGCACGTCTTTTACTTCGCCCGAAAGAACGCCGCCCTGTATAGCCGCGCCGATAGCCACGCATTCATCGGGGTTGATGCCCTTGAAAGGATCTTTGCCCGTGATTGCCTTTACTTTATCGTATACGGCGGGGATACGGGTAGAACCGCCGACCATTATTACCTTGCTTATATCGTTATAGGTAAGGCCTGCATCCGCCATGGCTTTGCGCATGGGTTCAACCGTGCGGTCTACGAGGTCGGAAGTGAGCGAATCAAACTTCTGCTTTGAAAGGTCGTAATCGAGGTGCTGAGGAGCGCCGTCCACAACGGTTATGAAAGGAAGGTTGATGTTGGTCGTGGACATGCCTGAAAGCTCTATCTTGGCCTTTTCTGCAGCTTCCTTAAGCCTCTGCATAGCCATCCTGTCTTTGGAAAGGTCAACGCCTGTATCGCGCTTGAAGTTTTCAACGAGCCAGTCTATAATCTTGTTATCGAAGTCATCGCCGCCGAGGTGGGTATCGCCGTTGGTTGCAAGAACTTCGAACACGCCGTCGCCAATTTCAAGAATAGATACATCGAACGTGCCGCCGCCGAGGTCGTAAATCATAACCTTCTGGCTGCCTTCCTGCTTATCGAGGCCGTATGCAAGCGCAGCCGCCGTAGGTTCGTTTATTATACGAAGAACGTTGAGACCCGCAATCTTGCCCGCGTCCTTGGTAGCCTGACGCTGGGAGTCGTTGAAGTATGCGGGGCAGGTAATAACCGCATCGGTTACCTTGCCGCCGAGGTAGCTTTCCGCATCAGCCTTGAGTTTGGAAAGGATCATCGCGGAAATTTCCTGAGGGGAATAGCCCTTATCGATATTTACCTTATAGGCTTCGCCCATATGCCTCTTTATAGATATAACTGTTTTATCGGGCTGAGCGACTGCAAGCCTTTTAGCCGCCTGACCTACTATCCTGCTGCCGTCCGCCTTGAAAGATACCACCGAAGGGGTGGTTCTGCTGCCTTCGCTGTTGGGTATTACGACGGGTTCGCCGCCTTCCATAACTGCCACGCACGAGTTAGTTGTGCCGAGGTCAATACCAATTACTTTTCCCATAATCAATGTCTCCTTATATTTCTTATTTCTTTGAAATGCGCTTTAAGCGCGTATGTGCATTTATTCAATACTTTTCAAGGTGCGCTAAACGGTTACCGAAACCTGAGCGAACCTTATTACTTTGCCGTTCTGCTTATACCCTTTTTTGAGCACGAGCTTTACGGTGTTGGGTTCTTCTCCGTCGCCGCAGGGAATATTCATTATAGCCTCTGCAACGCTTTCGTCGAACTTGTCGCCCGCATTGATTTCAACTTCTTCAACGCCGAGCGAGGAAAGTATGGTTTTGAAATTTTTAATAACCTTGTCTATTCCCGCTTTGGTTGCTTCGTCCTTTGCGGAATCCAGAGCATAACCGAACGTATCTGCAACGGGCAGAAGTTTTAAAATTGCTTCCGCCTTGCCGTCGGCATAAGCCTGAGCGGCCTGCGCCGATGTGCGCTTGCGGTAGTTGTCGTACTCGGCGGCAACCGAATACCACTTGCGCTTGAAGTCCTCTGCCGCCGCCTGAGCTTTTTCAAGCTCGGAAGGCTCTTTCTTTTCAGGCTGAGGCTCCGTTTCGGGCAACTCCTTTTCTTCCGCTTCGGTAAGTCCGTCGGCCTTTTCGGCTTCTTCGGACTGCTGCTCTACGGGGATATCCTGTGCGTCATTTTCCGCACTTTTATTTTTGTTATGTTTTTCAGACATATCTTTAATCCTGCCGTTTTGTTTACAGTAATAATATAAACAACGCCGCGCCCCTTTAACCAAAAAATATCAAAAAAATTTTTTGCCGAGTCTGACGGCATGCAAAAAGCCGTACAGTCAACTGTACGACTTTTTACTTTTACCATATTATATATGCGCGTACGCGCGCGAAGACGATTTGTTTTGCCGCCTCTCCGCTTTACTACGCCGGGCGCAAAATCATAAAATGCGGCGCGCCCGCGCCAAGGCGCGGGCACGCCGATATTATCTGATAAGTCTTTAAAGGCGCATCTGCACGTTTCCGTCGGCATAATCCGACTTCTGTTTGAGCGCAACTATCTTTGCAGGATCCAAAGGCGGATTGCGCTTTAACTTTTTGCCCTTGGTGACGCGGTTTTCTATGGAAATTTCTTCGGTGTTGAGTTCCGCAACGGTGCCGTCCTTGTTGATTATCGCAAGCGTATAAGGAATGGTCACATAGTCGGCGAAAAGCAGGCTCTTGCAGTCCTTGACGTCGGCAATGATTACGCCCTTGCAGGCGCGGCCTATCGGGTCTATGAGCGAAGATATGACGCGCTTGAAGCCGTTTGCAGCAGTTACCACCACTATTTCGCCCTCGCCGTTTATCTGCGAAGCAAATATAGTTTCGTCGCCCGCGCCGAGCGCTATGCCGCGCACGCCGCCCGCAACCCTGCCCTGCACGGGAAGGTTATCCTTTACGGCGTTGAGCGCAAGTCCGCCGCGGCTTACGAAGAACATTGTGGAGAATTCGTCCGTGTCGTAAGTTTCGACGTTTATCACCTCGTCGCCCTCTTTGAGCGTCATCGCCTGGTAATAGCTCTTTTTGAGGCTGTATTCCGACCAGGGCGTGCGCTTTACCATGCCGAGCCGCGTGAAGAACAGCACATCGCCCTTCATTTCCTCTTTGGTGAACAGTTTGACGGCGCGCTCGCTCTCCATTGCGTCGGGGCAGATTTCGTGAAGGGTAAGCCCCGGCTGCCTGTAGTCGGTGGGGTCTACGTCGTCGAGGTTGATGTAGACGCAGTTGCCGCGCTCGGTAAAGCACGTTAAAACGTTGTCCGAGCCCGTGAATATTATCTGCGTGTGCATGCCCGAAAGTTTGGAGGAGGAAAGCGGCTTTTTGAACCTTGAAACAAAGTCGTTCTTTTCCGTGAACTTAACGCGGCCGTCCGCCGTGAGCGATACCGCCCATTCGGTAACGGCGCGCTTGACGTCTTCGCGCTTGACGTAAATTTCTTCGGTTGCGCCGATAATCTGCGATTTGCGCGGGCAGGGATACTTCTTTTTAATCTCCTTTATCTCCTGCTTGACAATATCCATCTGCATGTTCTTGTCGCCTATTACCTTCTGCAGATAGGCTATCTTTTTGTTGAGCTCTTCAAGCTCCTGCTCGAGCTTGTAAACTTCGAGCTTGGCAAGGCGGGCGAGCCTTAAATCGAGTATTGCCTGAGCCTGACGCTCGGAAAGGTTGAACTTGTCGCGCAGTTTCTGGCGCGCGTCGGGCGTGCTTTCGGCGTTCTTTATTATGCGAACGACCTCGTCTATGTTGTGCACGCCGATAATCAGTCCCTCTAAAATATGCTTGCGCGCAAGCGCTTCCTTAAGCTCGAACTTGGCGCGGCGAAGAACTACAAGCCGCTGATAATTTACGTAGTACCTTATTATGTCCAGAAGCCCGAGCTGCTGGGGTTTGCCGCCCGCTATGGCAACCATGTTTATGCCGAACGTGCACTCGAGGTCGGTGTATTTCAGAAGCGTGGCGAGTATTGCGTCTATATCCGCTTCCTTTTTGCAGGTGATTACGGCGCGCATGCCCGTCCTGTCCGACTCGTCCACGATGTCTGTTATGTCGGAAAGTACGTCCTTGCGCGCTTCCTTCAAGAGCATTATCTTCCTTAAAAGTTCGGCTTTGTTGGTCTGGTAGGGGAGTTCGGTTATGACTATAAGTTTTTTGCCGCCCTTATCCGTTTCAACCGAATACTTGGCGCGGAGCGTTATTTTGCCCTTGCCCGTTTCGTAAGCCTGAACAAGTTCGTTGGCTATTATATATCCGCCCGTAGAAAAGTCGGGACCGGGGATTATGCGCATCATCTCCTTTAATGTGATGCGCGGGTTATCTATATAGGCGCAGACGCCGTCTATCACCTCGCCTAAATTGTGCGTGGGAATGTTGGTCGCAAGGCCTACCGCTATGCCGTTCGCGCCGTTTACGAGAAGGTTGGGAAACCTGCCCGGGAGAATATCGGGCTCTAACAGGCTGTCGTCAAAGTTGAAGGAAAAGGATACCGTCTCCTTGTCGAGGTCCTTCAGAAGCTCCATGGCAAGCGGCTCCAGCCTGGCTTCGGTATACCTCATAGCGGCGGCGGGGTCGCCGTCCACCGAGCCGAAGTTGCCGTGACCGTTTACAAGCGTCATGCGCATGTTGAAGTCCTGCGCCATGCGCACCATCGCGTCGTATACCGAGCTGTCGCCGTGGGGGTGATACTTGCCCATGCAGTCGCCGACTATGCGCGCAGACTTTTTGTGCGGCTTATCGGGCGTGAGCCCCATCTCCAGCATGGTGTATAATATTCGCCTCTGTACAGGCTTTAATCCGTCTTCCACGCGCGGGAGCGCCCTGTCGAGAATAACAAACTCGGCATAAGGCAGCATCGACTGCGGCATAACCTCCTCTATCGGGGTTATGAACACGTTGCCCTGCGGTATGGAAGTCTGAAAATTTCCGTCGTTCTTCTTTGCCATAAGCTGTGCGCCCTTTTAATCGTATAAATCTTCCTGCGCGCCCTTACCTTCTTCCTTGAAGCGCACCTTTTCTATAAATCCGTCAACCTTGTTGAAGTTAGCGTTTTCGTTCAGAAATTCCTTTCTGCCCTCTACCTTGTCGCCCATAAGCATGTCTATGACGCGCCCCGCTTCGGCTATGTCCTCTATCGTAACCTGAATGAGGTTGCGCGTTGCGGGGTCCATCGTAGTTTCCCAGAGTTGCTCGGCGGACATTTCGCCCAGACCTTTGTAGCGCTGTATCTGGTAGCCTTTGCCCACCTTTTTAATCTTTTCGTCCAGCTCTTTATCGTCGTAGGCGTACTCCGCAACGTCCTTTTTGTACACCTTGTAGAGGGGCGGCATGCCTATATACACGCAGCCCGCCTTTATGAGGTCGCACATGTACTTGAAGAAGAAAGTCAGAAGTATGCAGCGGATATGCATGCCGTCCTGGTCGGCATCGGAAAGTATTATTACCTTTTTATACTTGGTTTTTTCAACGTCGAAACTCTTGCCGAAGCCCGCGCCTATCGCCGAGATAAGCGTTTTGAGCTCCTCGTTCTGCAGAGCCTGCAGAGCGCTCTTTTTCTGCACGTTCAAAGGCTTGCCGCGCAGGGGAAGTATGGACTGGAACTGGCGTATGCGCGCCTGCTTTGCCGTGCCGCCCGCGCTGTCGCCCTCGACTATGAAAAGTTCGTTCTTTTCGGGGTCCCTGCCAGAGCACGCCGCAAGCTTGCCCACAAGGTTGAGTCCGTCGTTTTCCGAAGCCGCTTTGGCTACGTCCCTCTCGTGGCGGTGCTTTATTCTGTCGTCCGCGGCAAATTTTGCCTTGCGCGCAATTTCGTCGAAAGCCGCCTTGTTGGAGCGCGACTCCATAAGCTTTTTAAGCCCTTCCACTACCACCTGCTCGACCACGGGCTTTACTTCGGGGTTGCCGAGCTTTGTCTTGGTCTGACCTTCGAACTCGACGTTGTTCATCTGCACGGTGAGAACGGCGGTGAGGCCTTCCTTTACGTCGTCCACGATAAACGGCGCGTCCTTTGCCTTTAAAACGCCGTTTGCGCGCGCATATTCGTTGACAGCCTTCAGTAGTCCGTTTCTGAAGCCCGTTTCGTGATAGCCGCCCTCCACCGTGGAAATGTTGTTTACGAAGGAATACAGGCTTTCGGTATCCTCCTTGGTGTGGGATATGGCAAACTCAACTTTTATTTTGGAAGGGGCAAAACCCTTTATGGTTATATCCTTTACCGCCGAATAATAGAGCGGCGAAGCGTAAGCTTTTGTTGCGTCCTGATTGAGATAGTTTACAAAGTCGACGAGACCGCCGTCGTATTTGTAGCTTACCGAGGGGCGGGGCGGAAGTTTTTCCTTGACCTCTTCGCCGTCTTCGCCAACCGTGGTGCGGTACAAAACGCGCTCGTCCTCAAAGTTTATGCGCACGCCCTTATTGAGAAAGGCAAGTTCTTTGAGCCGCTTTGAAATGGTTTCGTAGTTCCACTCAACCGTTTCAAAAACGCGGTCGTCGGGCATGAAGCGAACGAACGTGCCGCGCACCCCCGCCTTTGCGCCCGTCTCCTTCAAAGGGCCGTCGGGAACGCCGCACAACCACTTTTTGTTCTTGGAATCGTATGAGGAAGTAAAGCGCATGGAATAGACTTTGCCGCGGCAGACTTCGACTTCCAGCCAGCGCGAAAGAGCGTTGGTAACCGACGCGCCGACGCCGTGAAGTCCGCCCGAAAAGGCATAGTTGCCCGAATCGAACTTGCCGCCCGCGTGAAGTTTGGTAAAGATAAGCTCAACGCCGCTTATGCCCGCCTTTTTGTTTATGTCCGTAGGCATGCCTCGGCCGTTATCCTGTACGGAAGCAGAGCCGTCCTTCCACAGTTTGACGCTTATTTCGTCAGCGTAGCCGTTGGCGGCTTCGTCTATGGAGTTATCTACTATCTCCCACAGAATATGGTGAAGTCCGCGCACGCCTGTCGAGCCCACGTACATGCCCGGGCGCACGCGCACGGCCTCCAGCCCCTCTAAAATTTTAAGGTCGTCGGCGTCGTACGAGCCTGCTTTTTTTACTGCCATACCTTTACTTTCTCCGCTGTCTGAACTTGAATAAAAACGGCAATGTTTGTATGCCGTAAAATTGTGTCCGTTTAGAACATTATACCACATATTGTGGCTTATTGCAAGACGTAAGACTATATTATATGGTAAATGCGAGCAAAAATTGTTTGTTTCCCCCGTTGCGGCGCCCGTCTCCGCCTCGCCGCGGCGCACCGGGACCGAATGCAAAGCGGCGTATTTTCATGCACGGAAATTTTGTTGTTTTGCGCCCTGCGTGCAGAAAAACACCGCGCCGTCCGGCAACGCAAACCGCGCCATTGCATTTCTTCCACACAGCCGCCCGCCGCTGCGCCGTTATTCCGGTAATTTTTTATAGAAATTTTTGCAATACATATTGACATTTGTATCATTTTATACTACAATCAATGTAAGAAATGAGCAGTTTTTGTAAAATTGTTGCAGTTATTACTTTTTATATTTGCAAAAATTACTTATCTTACAGGGGTAATATTAAATGAAAGGAAAGACCATCGCAAAGACAATGGCGGTCGCCATGTGCGCCGCCACGCTCACCTTGTGCGCCGCGTTTGCGGCGGGCTGCAGCGAAAAGGAACCGGAGGAGGATACCAAGGAACCGGTGACATACCCGCAGTATCTGAACACGGTGGAGACTACCGAAGTGTACACCAAGACAGCGCTGTACGTCATGAACGAAGAAACCGACCGCAGGATATACTGCATCGAGACGGTGCCCAACGATGTTGCCGAGGGCGAAAAACTGCCGCTCATAATCTACGTCCACGGTAGCAACGGCAGCTCCACCTCCCTTGTAGGAAAACAGGGCGACACTTATTTTACATCGCGCGGAATAGCGAGCATAAATTTTGAATGCTGCGGCGGAAACAATATAAAGCCAATGAGCGACGGCGAGGAAATATACAGTTCCCACTACACCTCGCGCATATCCGATCTGGAGGCCGTGATCGCTCACGCAAAGACGCTCGACTGGGTGGACAAGGACAACATCTACATATACGGCCAAAGCTACGGCGGACTCGTATGCATGTTCGACGCGCCCCGTCACAATGAAGACATCGCCGGCATGTTCCTGGAATCTACCGGAATAACCGAAGACGGTTCAAACCTGACAATGTCCGGCAACGGCGTGGTGGAAAAGTACCTGCCGCCCGAAGATTATGAAGGCTACATAAATTCGTTCACCAAAGATATAATGATGTTCTGTTCCGAGGGCGACGAGCTTGGCGCAGACGAAAACAGCGCGTATACCTACTCGATATATGAAAAAAGGATGGAGGGGAACACACGATATTATCTGTTTGAAGGAGGCAAGCATGCCTTCAGCACCTATGAACAGGAAGCAAAGGACAAGATACTTGAACTCATGGCGGCGTTCATTGAAAACGGCGGCATACCCGAAAGCGAGCTCGCGGGAGGCGAGCAGAGCACCCAGCAGGGTGGCGACCAGGCTCAGACGCCTGCGGAATAAAACGAGCGCATATATGCCGCAACCAACGCGCATGCGGCATATAAAAATACACCCGTAAATAACTGCAATTCAGGCGCGGCGGCCATTACATACGGCCGCCGCGTTCCGAATAATATAAAAGTTATAAGAAGATAAGAAAATGAGGCAGAAAAAGGCAATTTTTATGCGGACGGCGGCGGTTGCACTGTGCGCCGCCACCCTTACGCTGGGCGCCGCGTTTGCGGCGGGTTGCAGTGAAAAGGAACCGGAGGAGGATACCAAGAAACCGGTGACATACCCGCAGTATCTGAACACGGTGGAGACTACCGAAGTGTACACCGAAACGGCGCTGTACGTCATGAATGAGGACACCGACCGCAGGGTATACTGCATCGAGACGGTGCCCAACGACAGGGCCGAAGGCGAAAAACTGCCGCTCATAATCTACGTCCACGGCGGCAACGGCGATGCCACCTCCCTTATCATGGAGCCGGAAACGCTTGCCGCGCAGGGCATCGCGGGCATAACGTTCGAGTGCTGCGGGGCCAACAAAGTATCGCCCAAGAGCGACGGAAAAGAGATATACAACTCGCACTACACCTCGCGCATGTCCGACCTTGAGAGCATAATAGCGCACGTAAAAA
>CALVWV010000020.1 GCA_944368065.1 uncultured Clostridia bacterium
TGGCGACCCGAAACGGGCTCGAACCGTCGACCTCCAGCGTGACAGGCTGGCGCTCTAACCAACTGAGCTATCGGGCCAAATAGGGGTGGTGGGCCTTCACGGACTCGAACCGCGGACCAACCGGTTATGAGCCGGTAGCTCTAACCAACTGAGCTAAAGGCCCCCATTGTTTCGCGCTTCGGTCTGTTCCCCGAACACGCTCGTATATAATAATATAACCGATACCTTTTGTCAAGTATTTTTTTGCATTTTATTCGGGTAAATTTTAAATTTTTTTAAATTTTTTGTTATGCGCCGCGCATTGCCGCACATAAGGGGGTAACTTACGCAAAAGTTGGCTTTTTATCGCACTTTTTGCCGCGCACATCATTATATATTATTGTAACAACGGGCAAACGGCGGGCAAAATTTTTTTAAAAAATTTTGCCCGCCGCCGCACTTTTGCGCAACCTGAAAGCTTTATCCCTACTTTTTAACTTTTAAGGCAAAAGTTCATATTTCGTCAAAAAGTTACCTAACAAACCAGAATTCCTCCCTGCCGATATTGTATTATTCATAAAAAATGCGGGAGCTAAGGCAAATGAAAGTGCAGGGACTTTTACGCGGCGGGACGCTTTTGTTGCACCTTTCGGGCGAGCTTGACGAATGCAGCGCCGCATCTGCGCGCAAGAGCTGCGATGATTACATCGACTCAAACGTGCAGGCGGAGCGCATAGTCATAAATCTTGAAGGCGTGCGTTTTATGGATTCCACCGGCATCGGCTTTCTTATAGGCAGGTACAAAAAGGCTTCGCGCCTGGGGATACCCGTGTATATAGAAAAGCCTGACTTCGCCGCGGATAAAATACTCAATTTAAGCGGCATATATACGCTCATACCAAAAACCGAATGAAGGTAATAAATGAAGAATAACTATTTGAAACTGGAATTTTTATCACTGCCCGAAAACCAGGCGTTCGCGCGCGACGCAGTGGCGGCGTTCTGTCTGCCGCTGAATCCCACGCTTTCGCAGCTTTCAGACGTAAAAACCGCCGTGTCTGAGGCGGTAACCAACTGCACCGTGCACGCATACCGCGGCGGCGCGGGCATAATAACTGTGGAGTGCACCACGGACGAACACGCTTTACATATAAAAATCAGCGACAGGGGCGCGGGCATAGCCGACGTGGAGGAGGCCGTTCAGCCGTTCTTCACTACTTTGCCTTCAGACGAGCGCTCCGGCATGGGCTTCACCATAATGCAGACTTTTATGGACGAGTTTTCCGTACATTCCAAAAAGGGCGAAGGCACGCTGGTTTGTATGTCAAAACGTTTTGATCCGGAAGTGGAGAATGCTTGATGTCAAAGAAACAAACGTGCTCATATCCCGCGCAAAATCGGGCGATAATGCCGCCAAGGAAAAACTTTTAACAGAAAACGCCAATCTTATAAAATCCATTGTGCGCAGATATCTCGGCAAGGGAGTTGAGTACGACGACTTGTACCAGCTTGCCAGCATGGGACTTTTAAAGGCCATCAACGGGTTTGACGAAAGTTTCGGCGTGCGCTTTTCCACGTATGCCGTGCCTATGATAGCGGGCGAAATCAAGCGTTTCATGCGCGACGATGGAAGCATAAAGGTATCCCGCGCGATAAAGGCGGAGGCAAAGGCCATAAACAGGTTCGTGGACGAGTACGCCGCGGCAAACGGCTGCCAGCCTGCCGTAAAGACGATAGCCGCCCATTTTTCCATGCCCGAAAGCCAGGTAGTGTTCACCATGGGCTCATCGTGCATGCCGCTTTCTCTCTCCGCTCAGGGTGAGTATAAGGACGAAAAGACGGGCGAGCTCGCCGATAAACTGCCGGCTGAGGACAGGCAGGAGGATATGATAGAAATCCTTCAGCTCAAGACAGCGATAGAGGGGCTTGACGAGCGCGACAAAAAGGTGATAATGCTCCGATACTTCCGCGATATGACGCAGAGCGAAGTTGCCGCCTATCTCGGCGTTTCGCAGGTTCAGATTTCAAGGATAGAGAGCAGGATATTGTTGTCATTCAAAAAGCAGCTTGCCAATTAAATTTCATATAAACTTCGCATCTCATTGTCGCGTTTGCGCTTCGCCTCGGTCGTTTACGTTTAAGTAAACTCCCGTCGTTGAATGCGCGCGCTCCTCGACCTGCTCGTTTCTATAAAATTTAAAACTACGGAAATCGCATATCACTGTCGCGCTTGCGTTCACGAAAAATCTTTTGCTCTGCAAAATCTTTTTCCGTGAGATAAGAGGTCAGTAAAAAAATAAAAACAGCCGCAGAACGGCGTGTTGCCGTTCTGCGGCTGCCTTTCTGTCGTTTTATATAAAAAATCTGTTTTTTGCCTATAATTTCGGTATCGCCGTTGCAAAACCTGATTGTCGGTGGTATAATCTGGTAAACAGAGGTATTAACGATGATAAACGCTAAATATGCAGGTCTCGGCAAGGTCCGCTCCGTCATAAGGGAGCTTTTCGAATACGGCAACGCCCGCAAGGCGCAGATAGGCGCAGACAAAGTCTTTGATTTTTCGCTCGGTAATCCAAACGTTCCGCCCCCTGCGGAGCTGAATGCCGAAATGCTTGACCTTCTTAATAATACGGATGCGGTGACTCTGCACGGCTATACGTCGGCGCAGGGCGCTTACAACGTGCGCAAAGCCGTCTCCGACTATATAATAAAAAGTTTCGGCGCAAGTGTGGACCCCGACTGCATATACATGACGTGCGGCGCGGCGGCGGCGCTTACGATAACCCTCTGCGCGCTGTGCAATGAAGGAGACGAGGTAATAACTTTCGTGCCGTATTTTCCCGAATACGCGGTATTTGCCTCTCAGGCGGGCGCAAAGCTCGTCCCCGTTCATACAAAGGACTCAACTTTCCGCATGGATTTTCAAGCTCTGCGCGGCGCACTCACAAAAAACACGAAGGCAGTCATCATCAATTCCCCGAATAACCCCGCAGGCATAATATATTCCGAGGCTGAAATCAGGGAGCTTTGCGCAATCCTTGAAGAGCAGTCGCGCAAAAACGGCGCGCCCGTCTATCTCATTTCAGACGAGCCTTACCGCGAGCTTGTCTATGGCGGCGAGCACGTTCCGTACGTGATGAATTTCTATAAAAACAGCATTGTCTGCTACTCGTTTTCAAAAAGCTTATCAATACCCGGCGAGCGCATAGGCTATATTGCCGTGAACGGCGAAGCGGAGGAGCGGGGCGAGGTATACGCCGCTGTGTGCGGCGCGGGCAGGTCTTTGGGCTACGTCTGCGCGCCATCTCTTCTTCAGCAGCTTGCCGCAAGGATGATAGGCAGGACGTCGGATATCTCCGAATACAAAACCAACCGCGACATATTGTGTTCCGCGCTTGAAAGTTTCGGTTTCAGCGTGGTAAAGCCCCAGGGCGCGTTTTATCTTTTCGTAAAGTCGCCCGAAGAGGACGCGGGCGCATTTGCCGAACGCGCCAAGAAGTACGAACTTCTGCTTGTTCCGGGCGACGATTTCGGCTGCAAAGGCTATGTAAGAATAGCTTACTGCGTTTCGCGCGACATGATAGAACGCTCGCTTCCCGCGTTCAGAGCGCTTGCGGAAAGCTATAAAAACAGCTGAAAACGGCGCAAAATGCACCTGTTTGCCTTATTTATAGGTTATTGTGTAATACGATATAAAAGTATTTAATTTATCAATAAAATACAATAAAAGGCAGTTCTTACAGTATAAGCTTATTCATAATAAATAAGTTTACTGATTTTTTCAAGAATAAATTTCTCTAATGTGGTATGGTAATCGCAATGATTATTGCACAGCGGATACGGGAATTAAGAACAGAAAACCATTTTACGCAGGCCCAGCTTGCAAAGATGGTGGGGTGCAGTCAGCCAATGATCGTTCTATGGGAAAAGGAGGTTTGTGAACCGACGGCTTCCGCCATCGTGCGGCTTGCCGAAGCATTGGGCTGTTCCTGCGACTACCTGCTGGGGTTCGACGGCTATTGATTTTGCCGCGGATTCCGGATTTTGCAATTTAGGTACAAGCGTAAACGCCGTTAAAAAGCGGACAGCGCATTGCCCCTTGTATGAGCTACGTTTTATTGCTGTCAGGTCATTTCCCGGCCCATATCGCGGCATAAATAATGTATGCGCAACAGCGGCGGTCTGGCAAAGCCTGCGCGGAAAAATTTGACCCGCGTCAGGCAGACGTAAAAAGCATATTGCTTTCAGTTATTAAAAAACTTACTTTTGTTCCAACTTAAAAAAACGCATGAAGCGCCGCAACCTTGCGGCGCTTCATGCGTCTTGCATTGCGGCGCTCCGCGCAGAATCTGCGCGGAGCGCCGCATTTCAGTATTTATTTGGAATGGCTGTTATACAGAATCTTCGAAGCGAGAAAGTCTTTTCTTTATCGAGCGGATATTTTCCTTTACGGACTTGGGCGAAGCGCCGCCGTAGGAGGTGCGCGCCTCGGCGCAGTTTCTCGCCTGAACGGTCTCGCATATATCCACGTCGAAATGCTCGTCAAAGCTCTGATATTCCTCTATGGTCATGTTCTGCAGCGTTCTGTTTTCTGCTATGCACCAGCGCACTATGCGCCCCGTTACCTCGTGGGCGGTGCGGAAGGGCACGCCTTTTTTCGCGAGGTAGTCGGCGACGTCCGTCGCGCACGCAAATTCCGCTTCGGCGGCTTTTTTCATGCGGTTGCCGCGCAGAAGAATGTTGTCGATAAGTTCAGCCATTATGCCGAGGCAGCCGTTGAGCTGTTTTTCGGCGTCGAAAAATCCTTCCTTGTCTTCCTGCAAATCTTTGTTGTATGCAAGCGGTATGCCCTTGAGCGTAGTCAGTATGCCCATAAGGTGACCGTACATTCTGCCAGTCTTGCCGCGCATGAGCTCGGGAATGTCGGGATTTTTCTTCTGCGGCATTATCGAAGAGCCGGTGGAGTACGCGTCTGGAATTTCGATGTAGCCGAACTCTTCGGAAGAATATAAAATGATGTCCTCGCACAGCCTTGAAAGGTGCATCATCGTCATTGCCGCGTTGTAAAGGTAGTCAGCCACGAAGTCGCGGTCTGAAACGCCGTCCAAAGAATTTTCGCACGGTCTGTCGAATTCGAGCAGGGTGGAGGTCATGTTTCTGTCTATGGGGTAAGAAGTTCCCGCAAGCGCGCCGCTGCCAAGGGGCATTACGTTCATTCTTTTGCGCGAAGAAGAGAACCTGTCTGCGTCCCTCAAAAACATCTCCGCATACGCGTTGAAAAAGTGTCCCGCGCACATGGGCTGCGCCTTTCTGAGGTGGGTGTAGCCTGGCATGATGTATTTGAGTCCGCTTTCGGCTTTGTCCGCAAGGCTTTCTACGAGCGTGCATACAGCTTTCACGGCGTTATCGTTGGCATTTCTGACGTAAAGTCTGAAGTCTGTCGCCACCTGGTCGTTGCGCGAGCGCGCGGTATGCAGTTTTTTGCCGCTGTCGCCTATTCTCGCAACGAGCTCGTTTTCAACGAAGGAATGTATGTCCTCGGCGTCCTTTATTTCCAGAGTACCCGCCGCGATGTCCGAATAAATGGTTTCAAGTCCGCCGCAAATCTCGTCGCACTCAGCTTCGGAAATTATTCCGCACTTTCCCAGCATTCTTGCGTGGGCTACGGAGGCGGTGATGTCTTCCTTCCATAATTTTTTGTCGAAGGGCAGAGAATCGTTGAATTCGTCTGCGTCCTTTGCCGTAGGCTCTTCAAATCTGCCTTGCCACAGTTTCATATGCAATAAACCTCTTATTTAAATTGACTTATCTTTCAATTTAATCTAAAATGAAATAGTATATAAAAATTATAACCAAAAAGTCGCCATAAATCAAGCGTATTTTTTGCACGGACATATTTTATGATAATTTTGGGCATTGACCCCGGGCTTGCCACCATGGGATACGGCATAATAGAAAAGAGGGCGGACGGCAACTGCGTGCCGGTGGACTACGGCGTAGTGCTCACCTCCAAGGACGAAAGTCTGCCCGTAAGACTTGCCATGCTGGAAGAGGGGGTTAACAAAATTTTACAGAAGTTCAGACCCGCGGAAATTTCGGTGGAGGAGCTGTTCTTTGCCAAAAACATAACTACGGGCATACCCGTGGCGCACGCGCGCGGGGTAATACTTTTAACGTGCCAGAAGTACTGCGGCAAGCTTTACGAATACACGCCCATGCAGATAAAGCAGGCGCTCACGGGTTACGGCAGGGCGGACAAGGTTCAGATGATGCACGTGGTTACATCCCTTCTGCATCTTTCCAAAATACCCCGCCCCGACGACGCGGCGGACGCGCTCGCCGTTGCCTTGTGCCACGCGCACACCTCGCGCTTCGGCAGAATGTTCGGCATTCAGTAAAGCATAAAGCCGCGCTTTTTATAAGCCGCGCGGCATTTTGAAGATAAGTTTATTGACGGCAATTGACGGTAATCATATGATAGGATATTTAAAAGGCAGAATTTTATCTCTTTCCGAAGATACCGCCCTCATAGAAACGGGCGGGGTGGGCTACGAAGTACTCTGTTCGGCGTCCGCTCTTTCCTCCCTTTCGGGCAAAGACGAGGGCGAAGTTTACACCTATCTTCAGGTGCGCGAAGACGGAATAAGCCTCTACGGCTTTTCCTCGCCCGCCGAAAAGAATATGTTTTTAAAGCTCGTGTCGGTATCGGGCGTAGGTCCAAAAATGGGCATAGCCGTGCTTTCGGGCATGGACATAAACTCCCTCGCCGTGGCGATAGCCTCTTCCGACGTGAAGAAGCTCAGCACGGTGAAGGGGCTCGGCAAAAAGACGGCGGAGCGCATAATTCTGGAGCTGAGGGAAAAGGTTTCGGGCACGGCTGCGGCAGCTCCTTCCAAGGGCGGCGCTGCGCCCGCGGTTTCTTCGGACGACGGCGACGAGGACGCGGTAGTTGCGCTCATGTCGCTCGGCTTCACCCGCGCGGAGAGCACCCGCGCCATAGACAGAGCCCGCGCGGAGGGCGCATCTTCGCTTGAAGACGTTATCCGCGCTGCGCTTAAAAGCATGTAATCAAGGGTTTGAAATATGTTTTTCGACGATGAAGAATACGGCGGCGAAGAGGACAGGCTGGTAAAGAGCACTAAGGGCGAATACGACGTTGAAGAAAACGTTCTGCGCCCCAAAAGTCTTTCCGACTACGTCGGCCAGGTCAAGGTAAAGGAAAATTTAAACGTATATATGGCCGCCGCCAAGAAGAGGGGGGAGGCGCTCGAGCACGTCCTTTTATACGGCGCGCCCGGCCTTGGCAAAACCACTCTCGCGCACATCATCGCAAACGAAATGGGCGGCACTTTAAAGCTTACTTCCGCCCCCGCCATAGAGCGCAGCGGCGACCTTGCGGCAATACTCACAAACCTTAACGACGGCGACGTGCTTTTTATTGACGAAATTCACCGCCTCAATCACAGCGTGGAAGAAATTCTGTATTCAGCGATGGAGGACTACGCGCTCGACATAATAGTCGGCAAGGGTCCCAGCGCGCGCAACATACGTTTTTCTCTCAAAAAGTTCACGCTCATCGGTGCGACCACAAAGGCGGGCATGATAGCCACGCCCCTGAGAAACCGTTTCGGCATAATATGCAGGCTGGAGATGTATACCCCGTCCGAGCTCAAGGAAATAGTTTTAAAAAGCGCTAAAAAGCTCGGCATAGAGATAGACGAGGACGCGGCGGCGGAAGTATCCACCCGTTCGCGCGGCACGCCCCGAATTGCCAACAGGCTGTTAAAGCGCGTGCGCGACTTTTCGGAAATACGCGGCGAAGGCAGGGTAACTCTTCAGGACGCGCGCTTTGCCCTCGGCAGAATGGAGATAGACGAGCTCGGACTTGACGAAACCGACCGCGCAATCCTCCGCGCCATGATAGAAAAGTTTGACGGCAAGCCCGTCGGGCTGGAAACGCTTGCGGCGACCGTAAACGAGGACGCAAACACCATAGAGGACGTGTACGAACCCTATCTTTTACAACTCGGTTTCATAGCGCGCACGCCGCGCGGCAGAATGATACTCCGCGGCGGCTATGAACATCTCGGATATAAAATGACGGAAAGGCAGGCGGCGCAGCTCTCGCTTTTCAATAAAGAAGAAGACTGATTATGAACATTGCAGAAAATAACGCGGCAGGCGGCGCACACGCAGATTTGCCCGAAGAAAAGAATGTAGAGGCGCACGGCGAGCCCACCGACCTTAAAAAGAGCGATTTTTACTACGACCTTCCCGAAGAGCTGATAGCGCAGACCCCTATAGAGCCGCGCGACTCTTCAAGGCTTCTCGTCTACGACAGGGCGGCGGACAAGGTCGAGCATAAAATTTTCCGCGACATAAAAAATTATCTGCGCGCGGGCGACGTGCTCGTAATCAACAACACAAAGGTGCTTCCCGCCCGCCTTTACGCGCATACTGAACACGGCGGAAGGGTAGAGGTGCTGCTTTTAAGGCGCATATCCGCGCTCAGATGGGAAGTGCTCGTAAAGCCCGGCAAAAAGTGCAGACCTGGCACCCGCCTTACAGTGGACGACAAACTTTCTTTAACGGTGAATTCCGTCACCGACAGCGGCGAAAGGATAGTCGACTTCGAATGCGACGGAGTGTTCGAAGAAGCGCTCGAAAGGGTAGGCTCGATGCCGCTCCCGCCTTATATAAAAAAGAAGCTCGAGGATAAGAACCGCTATCAGACGGTGTACGCCAAGACGGACGGTTCTGCGGCGGCGCCCACTGCGGGACTGCATTTCACCCCGCAGCTCCTTGAAGAGATTAAGGGTATGGGCGTGGAAATAGCCCAGATTCTTCTGCACGTCGGGCTCGGAACTTTCCGCCCCGTAAAGGAAGACGCCATAACCGACCACAAGATGCACAGCGAGTATTACGAGGTCGGCGAGGAGGCGGCGGAAATAATCAGCCGCGCAAAAAAGGAGGGGCGCAGAATAATAGCTGTCGGCACTACTTCCGTGCGCACGCTTGAAAGCGCCGCCAATGAAGACGGAACAATATCCCCCTGCCGCGGAAATACTTCCATATTTATATACCCGCCCTATAAATTCAGGTGCGTCGATTGCCTCATAACCAATTTCCATCTGCCCGAAAGCACGCTCATAATGCTTGTATCCGCCCTTGTCGGACGCGAAAAGACGCTTGAGCTTTACAAGACTGCGGTGGAGGAAAGGTACAGGTTCTTTTCTTTCGGCGACGCCATGCTTATAAAATGAGTTCACGAAAAATCTTTTGCATAGCAAAATCTTTTTCCGTGAGTGAGTTGTCGTAAAAACGCTTAACAGCGTATAATCGCGGCAATTTCCTATAATTAATAATAAGGTTAATTTATGTCACAGAATTTTTCTTTCGAAGTTCAGCATATAGAAAAATATACCGGCGCGCGCGCCGGCGTTTTTCATACTCCGCACGGCGACGTGCTCACGCCCGTATATATGCCCGTCGGCACTCAGGCTACGGTAAAGGGCGTTTTCCCGCGCGACTTAAAAGACGCGGGCAGTTCAATAGTGCTTTCCAACACCTATCATCTGTACATGCGCCCCGGCGACGAAATTGTAAAAAAAGCGGGCGGACTGCATAAATTTATGAACTGGGACGGACCTATTCTTACAGACAGCGGCGGTTTCCAGGTATTTTCTTTGACAAAATTGAATAAAATTAAAGATGAAGGCGTATATTTCAATTCGCATATAGACGGCTCGCGCCATCTGTTCACGCCCGAAAAATCGATTTCCATACAGGAAAATCTTGGCGCGGACATAATAATGCAGTTCGACCAGTGCAGCGAATACGGCTACACGCACACGCAGGCGGAGGAGGCGATGGAGCTCACTTCGCGCTGGCTGGAGCGCTGCGCGGCGGCGAAAACGCGCGACGACCAGGTGCTTTTCCCCATAGTTCAGGGCAATATGTACAAGGATTTGCGCGAAGAAAGCCTCAGCCGCGCCGTAAAATATGCAAAATGCGGCATAGGCATAGGCGGACTTTCTGTAGGCGAACCCAAGCCGCTTATGTATGAAGTGCTCGATTTTCTCCAGCCGAGGCTCCCTCAGGACATGCCCCGCTATCTTATGGGCGTAGGCAGTCCCGACTGCCTCATAGAGGGGGTAAAGCGCGGCATAGACATGTTTGACTGCGTGCTCGCCACGAGAATAGCGCGCAACGGCACGGCGTTTACGTCCAAGGGCAAGGTTGTCGTGCGCAACGGCGCTTACAAGGAAGATTTTTCGCCGCTCGACGAAGAGTGCGACTGCTACTGCTGCAAAAATTACACAAAAGCCTATTTAAGGCATTTACTGAACGTCGACGAAATGCTCGGGGCAATGCTTTTAAGTCTGCACAACATAACCTTTCTGCATAAGCTTATGCGCGACATGCGCGAAGCAATTTTTGCCGACTGCCTTGAAGATTTTGCCCGCAGTTTTTATTCTGCTTACGGAAATTAGTCAAAAAAATCTGAAAATGGCGTGAAAGTTTGCCGCAAGGCAAATTTAATATTACAAAACGCTTGCAAAAAACTGTAAAAAATTGTATATTAAATAAGGTAAGCAAAACCTTAAAAAATAAGGAGAATAGGATATGTTCAGCGCATTGTTGGAAACAGCGACAGACAACACTTCTAATAACAGCTGGGTAACGTGGGTAATAATTGCTGCATTCCTCGTGATAATAGTAGTCTTTTTAGTTTTCTCTTCCCGCAGGAACAAAAAGAGACAGCAGGAAGCCGAAGAACTCATGAATTCGGTAAAGCCCGGCAACAAAGTCAAAACCATAGGCGGCGTATGCGGCATAGTAGTCGAAGTTGACCCCGAAGAAAACACTTTCGTGCTTGAAACCGGTTCTGAAAAGTCAGGCAAATGCTACATGAAGTTTGACAAGCAGGCCATCTACCAGACCGACGCGGTTGTCGAAAAAGCTGCGGAAAGCAAGGAAGAAGGCAAGGACGAAAAGTCTTCCGAAGAACCTTTCGAAGAGAGCGCTTCCGAAGCCAAAGCCGAAGAAAAGGCTGAAGAGGTAAAGGAAGAAGCTAAGGAAGAGGCAAAAGAAGATTTGTCCGAAAACAAGTAATTTCAATCATAAAAGAAAATCTCTCCGCATAGTTTTAAACTGTGCGGAGGTTTTTTTATGCGTTCACAGATAATTCAGATTGTAAAAGCCACGCTGGCGGCTGTAATATTTTCGCTCGCGTGCGTGCTCGTGTTCTCGCTGATAATCCAGCTTTTTTCGCTTTCGTCGGCGGCGGTCAAGCCTGTAAACCAGGTCATAAAAACGCTTGCCATCGCCGCGGGCGGAATACTTTTCATACGCGGCGGAAGGGGGCTTTTAAAGGGCGCGGTCTACGGAGTAATTGCCGTGCTCGTAACATACATAATATTTTCTGCCATAGCGGGCTCTTTTGCCGTAAGCTGGCTGTTCGTCCTCGAAATAGCTCTCGGCGCGGTGTCGGGCGCGATAAGCGGAGTTATAGGCGTCAACCTCAAAGGCAGGGGATAAAGCAATTTTCCGTTCATATTAAAGCCGCCCCGCCGCCCTTAAAAAGCAGCATTGCCCGCGGCTTTTTAAGGGCGGCGGGGCGAAATTTTAAAAAATCGCTTGATTTTTCTTGTCCCTTAACTTATAATATAAAAAAATGACTTGCAAAGGAGCGTAACGTTATGATAAAGACAATAGCAAAACCTTCTGAAAGAAAGGTAACGGGCTGCGGCGAATGCAGAAGCACCTGCCAGTCGGCTTG
>CALVWV010000021.1 GCA_944368065.1 uncultured Clostridia bacterium
CAGGTGAAGATTCTATCACCGTAAACGGCAAGACCATCAAAATCTATGCCGAAAAGGACGCCGTTAACCTTCCCTGGAAGGCACTTGACGTAGACGTAGTTCTCGAGTGCACCGGTTTCTACACCTCCAAGGAAAAGGCTTCCGCACACATCACCGCAGGCGCTAAGAAGTGCGTTATTTCCGCACCCGCAGGCAACGATCTTCCCACCGTTGTTTACAGCGTAAACGAAAAGTCCTTAAAGCCCACCGATACCGTTATATCCGCCGCAAGCTGCACGACCAACTGCCTTGCACCCATGGCTGATACTCTCAACAAGTTCGCTAAAATCAAGAAGGGCTACATGACCACCATACACGCATACACCGGCGACCAGATGGTTCTCGACGGACCTCACCGCAAGGGCGACTTAAGGCGTGCAAGGGCTGCTGCCGTTAACATCGTTCCCAACAGCACCGGCGCTGCAAAGGCAATCGGCCTTGTTATTCCCGAACTCAACGGCGTGCTTGACGGCTGCGCACAGCGCGTACCCGTACCCACCGGTTCGCTTACCCAGCTTATCGCTATCTGCGAAGGCGAAGTTGACGCAAAGAGCGTAAACGCAGCAATGAAGGCAGCTTCCAGCGCATCTTTCGGCTACACCGAAGAGGAAATAGTTTCTTCCGATATCGTCGGCATGACCTATGGTTCACTGTTCGACGCAACTCAGACGAAGTGCATGCCCATGGGCGACGGCACAACCCTTGTAAAGGTTGTTTCCTGGTACGATAACGAAAATTCGTACACCTCCCAGATGGTACGTACTATCAAGTACTTCGCTGAACTCAAGTAATTTTTTTGCAAAGAGCTTGAATGCCCGCGGCGTCAGCCGCGGGCATTATTTTTATCGTACGCAGTCTGTGAAAACATCTTTATTGCATTTTGAAAAGTAAAAGCGCCGCCGCGGAAATTATGCCGCGGCGGCGCATATCTTTTTTATCTGTTTCAGACTATTAAAATCTGACTGCTTTTTCAGTCCGCGCTTTAAAAAATCAAACGGGCTTCTTGCTTTATTCAAAGCTTGCGCAAGGCTCAGACGTTGAATCTGAAGAGCACGACGTCGCCGTCTTTGATTACGTAGTCCTTGCCTTCGGAGCGAACCTTGCCTTTTTCGCGCGCGCCGTTGTAACCGCCGCACTCCAAAAGCGTTTCGTAGTCTACGACTTCGGCGCGTATGAATCCGCGTTCAAAGTCGCTGTGAATTTTGCCTGCCGCCTGGGGCGCTTTTGTGCCTTTGACTATAGTCCACGCGCGCGTTTCTTTTTCGCCCGCGGTGAGGTAGGAAATAAGCCCCAGCAGCTCGTAACTCTTTTTGATGAGGCGGTTCAGGCCGCTTTCCTTAAGTCCGAGCTCCTCGAGGAACATGGCGCAGTCCTCGGGCGACATCTGCGAAAGTTCTTCCTCGGTTTTTGCACAGATTACAAGCACTTCGCTGCCTTCGGCTTTGGCGTATTCCTTGACCTTTACAACGTTTAAAATTTCGTCCTCGGGCTTGCCCATATCCATTTCGGAGATGTTCGCCGCGTATATTACGGGCTTGTCCGTCAGAAGGAAGAGGTTGTCCATGAACGGCTGTTCCTCTTCAGTGCATTCAAAAAGCCTTGCGGGCTTTTCTTCGCCTAAGAACTTGATAAGCCTTTCAAGGAAGTCGTACTCAGCCGCGGCCTCCTTGTTTCCGCCCTTGGCGGTGTTGCGTATTCTGTCCTCGCGCTTGGTAACGGCTTCAATGTCGGCGAGAATGAGCTCCAAAGTTATGGTTTTTATATCGTCTATGGGGTCAATTTTATTGGAAACGTGCGTAACGTTGGGGTCTTCGAAGCAGCGCACCACGTGCACGATGGCGTCGCATTCGCGTATGTGCGAAAGGAACTTGTTGCCGAGACCTTCGCCCTGCGAAGCGCCCTTTACAAGGCCTGCAATGTCTACGAATTCAACTACGGCGGGGGTAACTTTTTTGCTGTTATACAGCGCCGCAAGTTTATCCAGTCTTTCGTCGGGTACGGCTACAACGCCTACGTTGGGTTCAATGGTGCAGAAGGGGTAGTTCGCGGCTTCGGCTCCTGCGTGAGTTATTGCGTTAAAGAGTGTGGACTTGCCAACGTTGGGCAGACCTACAACGCCTAATTTCATATTATTTTTTCCTTTTGCTGCGGCAGTTTTATGTAAAGTTCCGCCGCGTACATAGCGTATTTTTTAATCATTAACATTATATCTTATTTTTAAAAATAGTCAAAACGCTTTACAGCTTAACTTGCCAAAATTTGCCCCGTATGTTAAAATTATTGCAGAAAAAGTTAAGAGAGTAAGTTATGGACTACAAAAAGTATATTTCAGAAAAAATTAACGCGGAAGGGGTGAGCGGCGAGGAAATTTACAGCGCCATTGCCCTGCCCCCCAATCCCGAAATGGGCGATTACGCGCTTCCCTGCTTCAAATTTGCAAAAGTGCTCAGAAAAAGCCCCGTATTAATAGCTCAGTCCCTCGCCGAAAGTTATCCCGTTGACGAGGTGATTGAAAAGGCGGAGGCTGTCAACGGCTACGTTAATTTTACTATAAATAAATCCGCGCTCGCGCGCGAAGTGATAGAAGGCGCTCTTGCCGCGGGCGGAAAGTACGGCTCTTCTGAAGAGGGCGCGGGCAAAACTGTCTGCATAGACTATTCGTCCGTCAACATAGCAAAGCCCTTCCATATAGGGCATCTTTCCACTACAGCTATAGGCGGCGCGCTCTATAAAATATTCAATTTTCTCGGCTATAAGGCGGTAGGCATAAACCACCTCGGCGACTACGGCACGCAGTTCGGCAAGCTCATTTGCGCGTACAAGCACTGGGGCAATAAGGAAGAGGTGGAAAAGGGCGGAATACACGCCATAAACGATTTGTACGTGCGCTTCAATTCGGAGGCGGACGAGCAGATGGAGCACGAAGCGCGCGAATACTTCCGCCTTATAGAGAACGGCGACAAGGAAGCCAACGAGCTCTTCGACTGGTTCAAATCGCTTACCTTAAGCTACGTGCAGACCATATACGAAAAACTCAACGTCCGCTTTGACAGCTACGCGGGCGAGCGCTTCTATACCGATAAGATGCAGCCCGTGATAGACGAACTGCGCGAAAAGGGACTTCTGAAAGAGAGCGAGGGCGCGCAGATAGTCGACCTTGAAAAGTACGGAATGCCGCCCTGCCTCATACTCCGTTCGGACGGCGCTTCGCTGTACGCCACGCGCGACCTTGCGGCGGCTATATACCGCAAAAACACTTACGATTTTTATAAATGCCTGTACGTCGTTGCCTACCAGCAGAACCTTCACTTCAAACAGGTATTCAAAGTGCTCGAGCTTATGGGCAAGGAGTGGGCGAAGGACCTCGTTCACGTGGCATACGGCATGGTATCGCTCGAAGACGGCGCAATGTCCACCAGAAAAGGCAAGGTCGTGTGGCTTGAGGACGTCATAGCAAGGTGCGTTGAAAAGGCTTACGGAATAATTTCCGAAAAAAACCCCGACCTTGAAAACAAGCAGGACGTCGCCGAAAAGGTGGGCGTCGGCGCAGTAATTTTCGGCGCGCTCTACAACAATAAGATAAAGGATATAGTTTTCTCTTACGATAAAGTTTTAAGCTTCGAGGGCGAAACGAGCGTGTACGTGCAGTACACCTGCGCGCGCGCCAATTCGGTAATAGAAAAGGGCGGCGTGCCTTCTGAGTTTGAAATTTCCGGACTTCTCCCTCAGGAGGCGGAAGTTGTAAAGAGCATTGCGGCTTTCCCGCAGGCGGTTAAAGATGCGGCGGAAAAGTACGAGCCCAGTATAGTGGCGCGCTACGCCGTGGACCTTGCGCAGAAGTTCAACAAATTCTATTTCGACTGCAAAATTTTAACTGCCGAAGGCGACAAAAAGAATTTCCGCCTTGCGCTTACGGCAGCTGCGCTCACCGCGCTTAAAAATTCGCTTACGCTCCTCGGCATAGGCGTGCCCGATAAAATGTAAGGTAAAGTTATGCTTAAAGCAATTATTTTCGACCTTGACGGAACGCTTTTGAACACCGCGCCCGATATAATGCGCGTGCTCAATGCGAGCCTTGCAAAATTTTCGCTTCCGCCCGTGGAAAGCCTTGAAAGGCTGTACAAAATGGTGGGCGACGGAGCTTATAA
Source organism: uncultured Clostridia bacterium (assembly GCA_944368065.1). Lineage (GTDB taxonomy): Bacteria > Bacillota > Clostridia > Christensenellales > Borkfalkiaceae > Coproplasma. The sequence goes on from CALVWV010000021.1 coordinate 4,188, forward strand.
TCTCGTCGACCGCGCCGTTCCCGAAGATAAAAAGCAGTTGGTTGACGCGGTTTACAAGGACTATGTCCCCGCGTTCGCCGCATGCGACAACGCGAATACCGCGCTTTATGACGGAGAGGACGAAGTCCTTGAAAAACTCAAAGCCGCAGGCGTAAAGCTTGCCGTGCTTTCCAATAAACCGCAGAGCGCAACGCAGGCGGTATGCGCCCAGCTTCTCAGCAGATACAATTTCGATATGCTTCTCGGTCAGGGTCAGTTTCCTTTGAAGCCCGACCCTTCGGGCGCGGAGTACATAATGCGCGCCCTCGGCGTTGAAAAAGACGAGTGCATTTTCACGGGTGACGGCGAAACTGACGTAAAAACGGCAAAAAATGCAGGAATTCCCTGTATTTCCGTGCTTTGGGGCTTCAGAAAAAAGCAACAGCTCGAAAAGGCGGGGGCAACTCTCTTTGCGGAAAATTACACACAATATTTACAAATTTTACAAGAAAAATTTTTGCTTAAAGCTTGATTTTTCATAAGGTCTGTGATATAATCTTATTAAGATTGATTTCTAATAAAAAGGAGATATGATTATGAAAAGATGTACCGTATGCGGCGAAATAGTAGCCGATGACGTAGAAGTATGCCCCGTATGCAAAGCAACGACGTTTGTTCCCGTAGAGGAGACCGACGCTCCTAAATTTGCTTGCGAGCACCATGTAGGCGACGGCGTTGTTGAAGATAAGGAAGTTATGGAAGGACTCCGCGCAAACTTCAACGGCGAGTGCACCGAAGTAGGCATGTACCTTGCAATGGCAAGGGTTGCTGAAAGGGAAGGCTATCCTGAAATCGCTGAAGCTTACAAGCGTTACGCGTTCGAAGAAGCAGAGCATGCAGCAAAGTTTGCTGAGCTTCTCGGCGAAGTTGTAACCGATTCCACGAAGAAGAACCTCGAGCTCCGCGTTGCAGCTGAAACAGGCGCATGCGAAGGTAAATTTGCAATCGCTAAGCGTGCAAAGCAGCTCGGCTACGATGCCATTCACGACACCGTTCACGAAATGGCTAAGGATGAAGCTCGTCACGGCGCAGGTTTTGCAGGTCTTCTCAAGAGATATTTCAACAAGTAATTTATTAAAACAAAAAAGAGGCAGGCGCTTGCGCCCGCCTCTTTTTGTAACTTCGGTAAGGCTTATTTTCATATAATGTGTTACGGCGCAAGCGGGTAAACGTTTGCGCGCATACATTTTATTCAAAGGATAGCTTTATACAAATGTGTTCTAAATGCAATTCAAACTGCGGTTGCAATTCCCGCTCGTCAGGCTGTTGTTCGTCGTGCTCCGGTAACTGCTGCGGAAACAATTCCTGGTCTTATTGCTGCGGCTCAAGGCACAGCGGCTGTAACTGTTGCTGGCCGGGGCTTCTGAATTTCTGCGGCCTGTTCTGCGGCTGTAACAGTTCAAACAGAAATTCGGGCGCAAGCTGTTGCAACAGCTGCAACAGCCACTGCAACTGCTGCAATAACTGCGGTTGTTACGATTCCTATTATGCCGCCCAGTACGCGCTGAACAGCAACTTCGGCACGTGTTCGCACTCGTGCTGCACAGGCGGCAATTCTTCTTCAAACTGCGGCTGCAACTGCTGTAACTGAAATTTAACTTACGGAAGATAGTCCTCCGTGAATTGCCGCCCGCGCAAATTTTGCGCGGGCGGCTCAATTCTTTTTTGCCAAAAATTGACGAATCGGCCGCGCGGTGGTACAATAAAATACATGAAAAGCGTTATCAACGTAGTGGGCGCGGCTTTTGTAAAGGACGGCAAAGTTTTTGCGGCAAAACGTTCTTACGGCAGCGAGTACGTCATCCATAAATACGAATTTGTCGGCGGAAAAATCGAAGAGGGCGAACGCGCCGAAGATGCCCTCATGCGCGAATGTTCTGAAGAAATGGAGCTAAAAATCCGTGTTTTTCGTCCGATAGGTTCAACCGTCTTTGAATATCCGGATAAAACAGTGAACATAACTGTATTTCTTTGCGGCATGCTCTCGGGCTATAAAGTAAAAGAGCATGAAGAGTGCCGCTGGTTACCGCTTGCGGAGCTTGACGAAAGTCTGTGGGCGCCTGCCGACCGCGAAATACTTTCTCTTATTAAAAGTGAGTTTTCTCCCCGATATTCATTAGTCACGGGTGCAACGGGTTATATAGGCAAGGCATTCTGCAAAGAACTTGCCTCGCGAGGCGAAAACCTTTTCATGACGGGCAGAACAATGGAAAAGCTCGCGGTGCTGTCCGCTGAAATTATAAAAAACTACGGCGTAAAGGTAAAATATTATCCGTGCGACCTGACGGACGAAAAATCGCGCGCTGAATTTTTTTCCAACGCGGCGGGCTATACTTACGTAAGGCTTGTAAACGTCGCAGGCGCCGACATCCAGAAAGCCTTCATCAAATACGACGAAGAAAAAATAATTTTTCAGACCCGTTCGCTCTTTGAAGGCGCTGTATCTGTTACGAGGTTCTGCCTTGATTACCGCGCCAAAAATTTTTCGGTAATAAACATTTCGAGCGTATCGGGGCTGTATCCGATGCCGTATTTTGCGCTGTACAGCGCGCTTAAAGGCGCATTGACTTCATTTTCCGTATCGCTTGCCGCGGAGCTTAAGGAAAGCGGCGCTAAAGTAACCGCTGTGCTCCCGGGTGCAGTGTATACCCGCCCCGACGTTATAGAATATATAAAAACTCAGGGTTTGTGGGGCAAAATTGCCGCAAAATCCCCGCAATTCATAGCAAAACACAGCCTCAGAGCGGCGGAGCGCGGAAAAGTAAAGTATATTCCCGGGTTCGCAAACAAGCTGATGCGCGCATTTACCGCACTCATTCCGCAAAGTCTGAAACTCAGGTTCATAAAACGCAAATGGAGCAAAACTGAAAAGGACGCTTTCTGATTCAGCTTTTTAAAGCTGAAACGCGCACCCAACTTATTAAAATGCAGTGCGTTAAATGGCTTGTAGCGGACGCGCATAAATATTGCGACTTGCATCGCTTGCGGATATTGCGGCTTCGGCAAAGCTTATGAATTACGCTCAATCTGTTGACGGTTCAGCCGTTAAATGATAAAATAAATAAAATGTCACGGAGGAAACAACTTTGAGTCTTGCAGACGATATATTCATAGCCAACATGAAAGACATAATGCAGAACGGCGTATGGGATACAAACCTTGATGTCCGCCCTAAATGGAGCGACGGCACGCCTGCGCATACGGTTAAAAAATTCTGCATAGTTAACAGATACGACCTTCAGAAGGAATTCCCGATTCTTACGATACGCCGCACGGCGTTCCGCTCCTGCATAGACGAAATTCTTTGGATATGGCAGAAGAAGAGCAACAACATACGCGATCTTCATTCACACATCTGGGACCAGTGGGCTGACGAAAACGGCAGTATAGGCAAGGCGTACGGCTATCAGCTCGGCGTAAAACACAAGTACCGCGAAGGCGAATTTGACCAGGTGGACAGGGTTCTGTACGACCTTAAGCATAACCCTGCAAGCCGCCGCATACTTACAAATATCTATACTTTCGCAGATCTTCACGAAATGAATCTGTATCCTTGCGCATATTCTATGACGTTCAACGTATCCGGCGATACTTTAAATGGCATACTCAACCAGCGCTCAAACGATATGCTTACAGCCAACAACTGGAACGTTGTGCAGTACGCAGTGCTTTTAATGATGTTTGCGCAGGTTTCCGGCTTAAAGGCGGGGGAGCTCGTGCACGTCATTGCGGACGCGCACATTTATGACCGCCACATTCCTATAGTAAAAGAAATTATTGAAATGCCGCGCCTTCCCGCACCCAAGATAGAAATCGATAAAGATATAAAGAATTTTTACGATTTTACTTTGGACAGTTTCAGACTCGTCGACTACGAATGCAATAAAAAGAAGTACGATATCCCTGTGGCGGAATAAATAGCGAAATATCTGTCAGCGCTGTATGAATTATAAAAAATACGAAATCGGGAATTAAAAAAAACTCACGATATTAATAAAAGTCACGATAATTTATCTGTAATTTATCTGTTGGATTTTGTCTGAAAATTATAAATAATTTATCCGATAATCAGATACTGACGCATGATTTAAAATCTTTAAAATAAAGAAAAACAGGGTAGAATAAGGCTGAATTTGCTCAAAATGTCGCATTTTAAGCAAAAATCGATGTACTATGTGTGGTATAATTGACTTAAATAGTTTAAATTCAGGCAAAAAAATAACAATTCAGTCAACTCTGTTTGCGGGTCAGGTTATTTTATTTAAAAAATATTTTATTGATTTTTTAATTTAAAAATAGTTTTAAAGTTGATAAAAATTAATAAATTCAAATAATATTAAATATGTATGAAGGAGAAATATGAAGGCTATTTTACACGCCGATAAAGAATGGGGCATTGGAAAAGCTAACGGACTTATGTTTTCTATTCCCGCCGATATGAAATTTTTCAGAGAAACGACCAGCGGCAACGTTGTTGTTATGGGCTCAAACACTTTAAAATCTTTTCCCGGCGGCAGACCGCTTAAAAACAGGACAAACATCGTTCTGTGGCCCGACGGCGAAAAGAGGGATGATTGCGTTGTTGTAGGTTCGCTCGACGAACTTTTTTCCGAAATCAAAAAATACGATAAAGATAAAGTTTTTGTTATAGGTGGAGCAATGATGTACAAAACGCTGCTTCCTTACTGCGAAGAAGTTCTTGTAACAAAGGTTGACGCAGTGGGCGGAGCGGACGCATATTTTGATAATCTGGATAAAAATCCCGATTTTGTGCTCGACTACTGCTCTGAACCCGTAGAAACTAACGGTTATACAATCAGATTTACCACATATAAAAATAAAAACGTGAAAGAATATTAAGTTGACAAAAAGGCGGGCGGGGGTATATCTGAGTTTGTGTGCGTGCTTTTTTAATGATTTATAAAGGCAACCCGCGTACAGATAATATGAATAG
>CALVWV010000022.1 GCA_944368065.1 uncultured Clostridia bacterium
GTAAATTAGGAAGAACCACCAAGCAGAGAATGGCGATACTCAGGAATCAGGCGTCTGAACTTCTGTGGTACGGCAAAATAAAGACTACTGCGGCAAGAGCCAAAGAGCTTCAGCCTTACGTAGAAAAGATAATCACCAAGGCAATAAGCGTTTACGACCTTAACGAAGAAATCGATGTAGCAACCACCGACAAAAAGGGCAAGGAAGTAACCGTTAAGTCCATAAAGGACACGCCTAAAAAGCTTGCCGTACGCCGCGATATAATGGCTAAACTGCGCGATTTGCAGGAAGTCAAGGCTTTCAGCGAAAAGAAAGCTGAATTCAAGGCGCGCACCGAAGACGTTCAGCATCCTTTAATGGAAAAGCTCTTCAATGAAATCGCTCCCAAATACGCCCAGCGCAAGGAAGAACTCGGCCAGGGCGGCGGCTACACCCGCATCTATCTGCTCGGCGAACGTCGCGGCGATGCTTCTGAAGAAGCTATAATTGAATTGGTTTAAGCGGCGGGGCGCAAGCCCTCGGCTTTAATTTAAAACCGTATAAAAGCGCTGCTGCGTAATTTTACGCAGCAGCGCTTTTGGTTTTTATGCTTTTTTTAATATGCGTTATTTGCGGCATATATGCGGGGCAATTAAGTTTTGCAAGCTTTTGTAACGCCCTTATGCCGCGTTTGAACAAATATCGCAGTTGCCCGCGCGATGCGCCTTTTCAAGCGCATCGCGCGGGCAGATTGCTATGCGCATTCAGAAAAAACGCAACGCGAGTCAGAATGCGGCAAATTAACGCGCGGTAAAATGAGGCAAACGCAACGCGCGGCAGAATATTGCGCAGAAGGCGCGCCGCCATTCTTCGGTAAATTGTTATAATATGCCGACGCACGCGGTATAATAAAATATATAAACCTGCGCGCAAATGCGGCACAGCTCAATATAGCTGCGGCAAGGCGCGGATGCTTATTTTCATTCCGCTTTTTCCGTTATGCCCTTTTGCGACGGCAAAAACATAAGGAGCTTGATATGAAAGATTTCATAAGTCAGGTAAACGGACTTCCGCTTATTTTAAAAATCATTCTGTGCATACCCGTGCTTGAAATTTTTTACGGCATATGCCGCGTTATAAACGGCGCGGCGAAAAACGACGTGTTGTGGATACTGCTCGGCGTACTGACGATAATTCCAGGCGCGTTTTTCATGTGGGTGCTCGACCTTGTATGGGTAATTGTAAAAGGTCACGCGTTCCTGCTCGGCGATACTTATCTTGGCTGAAAAACAAAAAAATCTGCCTGCAATGCCTCGGCAGATTTTTTTAATGCGTTTGGCGCATAGTACGGCGTTTCAGAGCGCTCGGAAATTGATGGTGACGGCGCGTTGAAAGCAGTAAAGCTGCGCGAGTAAAATTATGCAAACGGCGCGTTGAAAGTGTTGAAAGCAGTAAAGACGCGCGCAGAAATTGCGGGGAAGTTGCGCGCAGAAATCAGGCAAAGGCGGTGTGTAGGATTGATAAAGGGGCTCAAAAAAATTTTTTGTATTGACATATCCGCCGATTGTGGTATAATAATATTATAAATAAAAATAAGGAGTGGAATATGACTTGGTTTAACAGACAGAGCCGTCTGGTTCAGATTCTCCTTCTGCTTATTCCCGTTGTAAACTGGATAACGGAAATTGTGGTAAGGTGGAGTACCTGGCTCAAAAAAGGTGGCATTCTCAGACTTATAATCTGTATAATCGTAACCATCCCTTCCGGTATTATCGTCGGCTGGCTTGATATGATATGGTGCCTTCTCTTCAAAAAACTGTGCTTCCAGTAATAAGCATGCAAGCGGCTGCGCAAAAATTGCGCAGCCGCTCATTTTATGCAAATGCCGCGCCCCGAATGTTTTCGGGGCGCGGCATTTGTTTACCTTATTATCCGCGAATTATTTATGCGGTGCTAAGTTTCCTTCATACGCCGAGGTGGAAAAATCCCAGCGTCTTTCTCAGCGGAACTTTATATCCTTTATCCCAGGGGAAGAGACTTTCTCCGCGGTCGAGCGAGTCGATTGCGACGATATCCTCATCAGAAAGATTTACTTTAAAAAATTCTCCGTTTTCCCTGATGCGCTCAGGTTTTGATGATTTGGGTATGACGGCAACACCCTGAGCGTGCAGCCACGCAAGTATCACCTGCGCCGCTGTGCAGCCGTGTTTTTCGGCTATGCCGCAGATGACGGGGTTGCGGAATATGTCCAGCTTTCCTTCGGCAAACGGCGCCCACGCTTCGGGCAGTATGCCTCGGCTTTCAAGGTACTTTATAAGCTCCTTTCTGGCATAGAAGGGGTGCAGCTCTATCTGATTTACGGCGGGCACAATTTCCGCGCCTTTTATAAGATTTTCAAGCTCTTTTATGCCAAAGTTGGAAACGCCTATGGCGCGTATTTTGCCTTCGCGCACGCACTCCTGCATAGCCCGCCACGCGTTTTTTACCCAGCCGTAAGGCTCGTGTATGAGGTAGAGGTCCACATAGTCCAGCCTGAGCTTTTTCAGCGAGCGTTCAAGCGCTTTTTTCGCCTTTTTGTATCCGCAGTCGGCAAACCACAGTTTTGTGGTTATGAACAGCTCTTCGCGCGGCACTCCGCAATTTTTAATCGCCCGACCCACGGCGGCTTCGTTTCCGTATACGGCGGCGGTATCTATCATGCGGTAGCCGTTTTCAATGGCGCATATAACGCTCTTTTCGCATAGCTTCGGGTCTTTGTTCTGAAAAACTCCCAGCCCGCAGCACGGCATTTTAACGCCGTTATTCAATGTAAAATATTTGTTTTCCATGGCTTTATCGCCCGTTCGGGCATATTTGCTTGAATTCAAGCTATTATTGTTTCAGCCGCATGCTGCGGAATAGTCGATGAAGGAAAAATATTTTATTTAAACTGTTACCTGCTTGTACTCCCTGCCGGCAATCGTTTTGAAAGTGAAAGTCCTGTTCTCATACACGATGTAGCCGCGTTCGCTTGCTTCTTTGGGAAGGCTCACCGAGCCGGGGTTGAGGTGCAGGAAGCCTGTTTTTTCTATCAGGGGAACGTGCGTGTGCCCCGTTACGTACACGTCGCCGTCGCAGAGCGGAGGCACGGCGCGGTGTCCGTGCGAAAGATAGATGTTAATGCCGTCTGCGCAGATTACCGCATAGTCAGAAAGGCAGGGGAAGGAGAGCACCATCTGGTCTACTTCCGCCTCGCAGTTGCCGCGCACGCATATGATTTTTGTCTTGTAGTTTGAAAGCATTTCCGCAACTTCCTGCGGGGCGTAGCCGTCGGGCAGGGGATTGCGCGGACCGTGGTAGAGTATGTCGCCGAGAAGAAGCAGCTTGTCTGCTTTTTCCCTCTCGAACGCTTCAAGCATCATTCTGCAGTATTTTGCCGAACCGTGCAGGTCAGAGGCTATAAAAAGTTTCATAAAAGCTCCTTTATCTTTTTTATTACGCCGAATTCGGCGTTGGAGGGGATGACGTTCGGTATATATTTTTTAAGCTCGGGGAATGCGTTTGCCGTAACGTAGGATTGTCCGCTCGTCTGCAGCATTTCCAGATCGTTCATATGGTCGCCGAAGGAAACGCACTGGTCGCGGTCGGCGCCCAGCTCCTTTAAAAGCGCGGCGAGCGCCATGCCCTTGTTTGCGCTGTCCGTGCACACGTCCAGCCAGTCGAAGCCCGAAACCTTTGTGCGCAGCCCCTTTATTTTTGGTATGAGCGCGGCGGAGCCGTGTTCTGCGGCGGGCAGCTTGTCCCACACTGAAATTTTTAAAATGGTGTCGTATTTTACGGCTTTTGAAAGGTCGTCAACTTTCTTTACGCTGGTATATGAGCGGTAGAGCACTTCCTCGAACTGTTTGTCGTCCGAATCGTAGTAGGCGCAGTCCACGCCGCTGCAAAGGGGGAAGAGGTCTTTTTCCCGCTTTATTATGTCAAGCGCGTACAGTATATCTTCCGCGGGGGTGGGGTTGCAGTATATAATTTTACCGCCCTTCCAGCACAGACCGCCGTTTTCTGCGATTATGGCAATTTTATCGAGCTCGGGCTCAAAAAGTTTTTTAAGATTTGGCAGCTGTCTGCCGCTCGCGGGGGTAAAGGTTATGCCGCGGCGGTACATTTCTTCTATGAGCGGAAAGGTCTCTTCGGGCATGATTTTGGTAGGGGGAAGAAGCGTGCCGTCGAGGTCGCTCGCAATGCATTTAATTTCTTTCACTGTTTTTCCTGCAATATGTCAGAGTATGTGCGCGCATTTTTAAACTTCTGCGCAGTTATTTTAAAAACCGCAAAAAACCGCGCAGCTCTTCTGCCTTTCGGTTTTTTGCGGAATGATGTTGTTATTAAATCGCACATATGTGCGGGGCAATTTAAAAATTTTTTATTTTCAGCCGCTTTGCTGCGGCTTTATAAGGCTTTTTCAAAACGGGGAATCGACGGAATGTTTTCAGATTATAAGCTTGAACATCGTCATTTTGCCCTTGCGCGAAGCGTTCACGTCGCACAGCCCTCTGTAAATTACGTTGGGGTCAAATTCCGTGAGCGTTTCCTTTTCAAATACGTCCGTGGTAACCGCCTTGTGCACAAGCAGGTTTATGGCGGTGTCGGTGTAGCCGAAGCCGTTCATCACGGTAAAAAGGGTGGTATTTTTGTCGCACAGTTCGCGCGCGGGGATATTGAAGTTTATGGGCGCAAAACCTGCAAGCACGGCGCATTTGCCGTCTGCAAGCACGCGCATTGTGAGCGCGGGGTCAAGTCTTGAGCACGTGGTATAAACCGCGGCGTCGCAAAGCTGACCGCTCGTCGCTTCCTTTATGTTCTCGGCAAGGTCGTCGTCGGCGGCAAAGGCGTAGTAAACGCCGCAGCTGCGCGCGCGCTCCAGAGCCTGAGGACTGTTGTCTATGACTATGGGGATAAGTTTATGGTACTGAAATACCTGCGCTATTATGTTTCCCGCAAAACTGCTGCCTAAAACGGCAACCCTGCTGCCTGCGGGCAGGTCAAGCTTGTCGTAAATTTTTTCGGCGACGGCGACGGCCTCGGTGCACAGCGCTTCAGTATCGCTGACGGAATCGGGCAAAGGCGCAACGTCGGTATATTTGCATACGGCAAAATCGCGCAGAAAGCCGTCAAAATCCCTGCCTGCAATCCAGGGCGAGGCGCATTCGTCCTCTTTGCCCGTCTTGCATGCAAGGCAGCTGCCGCAGCTTCTCGTGGGCTGAAGGAGCACGCGCATGTTTTTTTCTATGCCGTAACATTCCGCGCCGACTTCCGTTATCCTGCCTACGGCAAATCTGCCGATGGTCTTGGGGTAGCGCACTTTGTTTTCGCCCGAGTAGAGCACCGCGTCGAAGTTTGAGGCAAGAACGTAAGCTATTTTAACTTTGACTTCGTCCGCGCCTACCGTCTGTTCTTTGACCGGCTCGTTGACGAGCGAGCCTGCATTTTTTAAAATCCAGTTATCCATAATTCTGCTTTCATTATACTCATATTTTTTTATAAAGGCAACTAAAATATTAAAAAAAGGCAAAATCGCGGCGCCGCCCTGCGTGCAGACGGGTCAAAAAGCATAAAAAATTGCGTTACGGGTGTGTTTTTCTCCTTAAAGCCGCCCGCCCGCAAATTTTTGTGGGCGGGCGGCATTTTTTTATTATCATATCAATTAAAGTCGTCGACATAATTTTTTTTATGCATAAGGCGGTAAATTGATTGACTGCCCATAAAGAATGATATATAATGATTTAGCATTGAAATCTAACGCGAGGTGAATAAAGTGAAGCCCGATATACATCCTAAGTATCATGAAGTAACGGTTGTATGCGCCTGCGGCGAAACGTTCAAAACGGGTACCACCAAAAACGTGGAAACGCTCAGGGTGGATATCTGCAATAAGTGCCACCCGTTCTTTACAGGCAAGCAGAAGCTCGTTGACACAGGCGGCCGTGTGGACAAGTTCAAGAAAAGATACAATATGTAAGGAAAGATGGCGGCTCCAAATTATTTGGTGCCGCTTATTTTCCTTTTATGCTTTTTTTCATGTAAAATGCGGCGGCGCGCCGTCATATGCTATATAAGGCGTAATATGCTGTATAAGGCGTAAAAAGGCGCATTGCATTCCGTCCGCATTTCAGTGCACATCAGCCCTGCAAAATGCAGGGACGCGGATAAATTATGTCTGAAAAAACAAAGAAAAAGAAAATTTCCTGTTCGATAGGCGGCCAGGCCGTGCTTGAAGGCGTAATGATGATGGGCAAAACGTGCATGGCGACTGCCGTGCGCGACCCCGACGGGCAGATTCAGGTGGAGGCAAAGCGCCTCAAAGTTTCGCCCTCGCTTGCCCGCGCATCAAAAATACCTTTCGTGCGCGGCATAGTCAACATGGTTGCAAGCCTTGTTCGCGGCACGGGCACGCTGATGCGCTCCGCCGCCGTGTACGGAGAGGAAGAGGAGGCGGGCAGGTTCGAAAAGTGGCTCGCCGAAAAATTCAAAATAAATTTAATGACGGTGGTATCCACCATAGCGGTGTGCCTCGGCGTAGTTCTCGCCGTCGTGCTGTTCATGGTGCTGCCCAACCTTGCCGTAAGCGCCCTTAAGGAGCTTTTTCCTTCCCTTACGGGCAGCGCGTGGGAATACGTGCTTTTAGGCGTGTTCAAACTTGCGATATTCTTCATATATCTCGGACTCATTCTCGTTTTAAAGGATATCCGCAGGCTGTACATGTATCACGGCGCGGAGCATAAAACCATCACCTGTTACGAAAAGGGCATGCCCCTCACCGTAGAAAACGTCATGAGCTGTTCGCGCATGCACGCACGCTGCGGCACTTCCTTTCTCTTTATAGTAATAGCCGTAAACATACTCATAATTTCGCTCGTCAACTGGGCGCTCGGCGTGGCTTCCATTGAAAACGGCGTTCTGCAGTTCCTTGCAAAACTCGGCATAGAAATAGTGCTGTTGCCTGTAATCGCGGGCATTTCGTACGAAATTTTAAAGCTCGTGGCCAGGTTCGACAATAAGTTCGTGCTTATTTTCAAAGCGCCCGGCTTCCTTATCCAGAAGTTGTTCACCACGCGCGAACCCACCAGGGAGATGGCAGAAGTGGCGATTGCCGCCTTTGAAAAGGTGCTTGAAATGGACGCCGACCCCAAAATGGAAGAGACAGAGTTCATAACGGGCGGCATACTTTCGCAGAAGCTTGCCGATACCAAGAAAAAATTTGCCGCAAAAGGCATAGACGAAAGCGATGCCGAGTGGATATATTCGCTCGTTCTGGACATTAAGCGCAGCGAACTTTCTTCCGAGCGCATAATAACCCCAGCCGAGAGCAAGCAGATTGCGTCCATCGTGGAAAAGCGCCTTACGGGCAGACCGCTGTGGTACATCATAGGCGACGTCGATTTCTGCGGCTGCACCATAAAGGTGGACGAAAGGGTGCTCATACCCCGTCCCGAAACGGAGCAGCTCGCCGAAATAGCCATAAAGACGGTTGAAGAGGGCGACAAGGTGCTGGATATGTGCACGGGCAGCGGCTGTCTTGCGATAGCGATAGCCAAGGGCTGTGCCGGCAAAAACATATCGGTGACGGCGGCAGACGTGTCCGACGCGGCGCTTATGCTCGCCAAGGAAAATGCCAATTTCAACAGCGCGGTGGTGCACTTCGTGCAGACCGACCTGTTTGAAAATATCCGCGGCAGATTCAACGTAATCGTATGCAATCCGCCCTATATAAAGACGGAGGAAATCGCCGCGCTTGACAGAGAAGTTAAGGACTTCGAGCCGAGGATTGCGCTCGACGGCGGCGAAGACGGGCTTGATTTTTACAGAAGGCTTGCAAAAGAGGTCAACCGCTACGTTGCGCGCGGCGGCATGCTCATTATGGAAGTCGGCGAAGACCAGGCGGCGGAAGTTTTGCGCCTCTTTGAAAAGCGCGACTATGCTATAGTCATAAAGGACTTAGAGGGCAAAGACAGGTTCCTTAAAATAGCATTTTAAATTAAAATAGAGCGCGGCGGCGCGTGCGCGGGCACGCGCCGCCGCATTATAATATAAGGATATTCTGCGCAGAAACATTTATCGCCGTTTTTGTGCATAGCGGCGTAAATGCGCCATATCCCCTTGCGTTTATTGCCCGCAATCCAAAATTATTTAATTTTACGGTAATTCAAGTCATGATTTTTTTTGAGAAGTTAGAGGACATTTACAATAAATATCAGACGCTTTCCCAAAAGATGGCAGACCCCGAAGTCATAGCCGACAGCGCCCTGTGGACAAAGCTCGCAAAGGAGCAGTCCGAACTTTCCGAAACGGCTGAAAAGTACGCGGAATACAAGGAGACGGAAAGGAGACTTAACGATACTTCCGAAGCGCTTAAATCCGAGGCTGACCCCGAAATGCGCATACTCATGTCGGAGGAAGAGCAGTCGCTCAAAAAGCAGCTGGAAGGCATAGAGGGCGAGCTCAAGGTATTGCTCCTTCCCAAGGACAAGAACGACGACAGGAACTGTATCGTGGAAATCCGCGGCGGCGCGGGCGGCGACGAAGCCGCGCTTTTTGCGGCTGAGCTGTACCGCATGTACCTCGGCTATTGCGAAAAGCACCGCCTCAAGACCGAGGTCGTGGATTTGAACGAAACCGAGCTCGGCGGCGTAAAGGAAGTGGTGTTCAACGTAAGCGGCAAGGGCGCGTATAAGCTTTTAAAGTTTGAAAGCGGCGTGCACCGCGTTCAGCGCGTGCCCGAAACGGAGTCGCAGGGCAGGGTTCACACTTCAACAGCCACGGTCGCAGTGCTTCCCGAAGCCGAGGACGTGGACGTTGAAATACGCGACGAGGATATAAGGGTGGACGTGTACCGCTCTTCGGGCGCAGGCGGGCAGAAGGTCAACAAAACGGAGACGGCTATCCGCATAACGCACTTCCCTACGGGCATAGTCGTGACCTGTCAGGACGAGCGCAGCCAGCTTAAAAACAAGGATAAAGCTTTCAAGGTGCTCCGCTCCAGACTTTACGATTATTACAATTCCCAGAACCGCAGCGAATACGACAAGCACCGCAAAAGTCTTGTGGGTACTGGCGACAGAAGCGAGCGCATCCGCACATACAACTTTCCTCAGGGCAGGGTCACCGACCACCGCATAGGGCTTTCGCTCTATTCCATTGAATCGTTCATGCAGGGCGATATAGACGCCATGGTCGAAGCTCTCACCGTGGCGGAAAGGGAAGCCCAGCTTGCAGAATAAATAATTCTGCGTAAGGGCGCGCGCATATTGTTTTCAGGCAGTGCAAGGATTTAAGGTGCTGCTTTTATTTCCGATTGCCCCGCACATATGCCGCAACAATCGCGCAAAAGCTTTATGTATTGACTTTAACCGTGCCATGTGATAAAATACTTTCTGTAAATTGATTGACATACTGTACGGAGGTTCGGGATGAGGCACAATCAGTCCGGCGAAGATTATCTTGAAACTATACTGCTTTTATCCGGCGAAAAACCGGCCGTTCACAGAATAGACGTCGCGCGCGCCGCGGGCGTATCACAGCCCGCCGTGCAGAAGGCGATAAAGCTGCTCATATCCCAGGGCTACGTCCGTACGGACGGCATGCATATCCGGCTTACCGAAAGCGGAAAAAATTACGCAGAGGAAGTGTACGAAAGGCACTGCACCATACGCGCTTTTTTAAAGCTCCACGGCATTTCCGACGAAGTTGCAGAAAAAGACGCCTGCGAAATGGAACACGTCATTTCGGAGGAGACGTACAAAATGATGCTCTCCTGTATAAAAGAAAAAAGTTGATTTGAAATAAATTGTAAATGCGTCCGCGCTTTAACGCGCGGACGCATTTTTTTATAGCCGCCGCGCGGAACAGCCTTCCGCGCGGCGGCTTGTTGTCTGTCTTTGCTCGTTCTTGCCGTTTTTCTTCTTTTTCCATTCCCGACAGCCTCGTTTTGCCCATATTTTGTCCGTATTTTTTTCAGTCGCTTTCTTTCCGTTTTTTGTTCTGCTTCATTTCTGCCGTTTGCCTTTCGAATGATTTTTCAGTCGTCTGAAAAAAATATAAACTATGGTTAATTTTTAGTTGACAAACTGTTTTTGTGCCGCTATAATTGTCAATGTAAATAAACCGCGGTTAATTTTTATATCTGCAGAGCGGAAAAGTCCGCGGGATAAAATTAAGGCGCAAATAAAAAGGTTTAAGTAAAGATAACGGCAAATAAGGAGTAAAAGTTTATGCCTCTATGCATAGCGCCGCAGGGCGCGGCGGTGGAAATTAAAAAAGTCGGCGCGGACGAAAAGGTTTCAAAGCATCTGCGCGAACTCGGCATAACGGCGGGGGCGCGCATAAAAGTGCTCTCTTCCGAAGGCGGAAGCGTTATAGTGCAGGTGATGGAAGGCAGGCTGTGCCTTGATAAGCAGCTCGCCTCGCGCATAATGGTTGCACCCGCCGCGTAGTGGCAGACGCGCGGTCTTGGGATAAACTTCAAACAGAAAAATTGCCGCAAGCTTTTCAGTAATTTGCGGATTTGAAGATTTGAAATAAAGGAGAAGTTTTAAGTATTATGGGAAAATTACTTTGCGATTTTGCCGCAGGCGAACGCGGCGTAATCAAATCTGTCGGCGGCGAAGGCAGGGTGCGCAGGCGACTTTTCGATATGGGCGTAACTCCCGGTGCGGAGGTTGCGCTCGTGAAAAGAGCGCCGCTGGGCGACCCTGTCGAAGTCACAATCCGCGGATATCAGCTTACGCTGAGAAAGACAGAGGCGCAGTGCGTTGAAACGGAGGCGGCTTTATGAAAACTTTTGCGCTTGCAGGCAATCCCAACAGCGGCAAGACCACTCTTTTCAATGCGCTTACGGGTTCGACGGCGCACGTAGGCAACTGGCCGGGCGTCACCGTGGACAAAAGGGAGGGTGTGTATAAGGGCAGCTCTCACGCGGCAATAGTCGACCTGCCCGGCATTTACTCGCTTTCGCCGTACACGCCCGAAGAGGTGATTGCGCGCAACTACATATTAAGCGGCGGTGCGGA
Organism: uncultured Clostridia bacterium; assembly: GCA_944368065.1. Lineage (GTDB taxonomy): Bacteria > Bacillota > Clostridia > Christensenellales > Borkfalkiaceae > Coproplasma. The sequence goes on from CALVWV010000022.1 coordinate 11,025, forward strand.
CGGCATAATAAACATAGTCGACGCCACCAATCTCGAGCGCAACTTGTATCTTACTACGCAGCTTCTTGAAATGGACGTGCCCGTTATAATCGCGCTCAACATGATGGACGCGGTGAATAAATCGGGCGACAGCATAGACGCCGCCGAGCTGGAAAAAAACATCGGCGTGCCCGTCGTGCCCATATCCGCGCTGAAGGGTACGGGCATAAATAAGCTGATGGACCGCGCGCTTGCGCTCGGTAAAGAGCGCAAGGGGCGTACAGTCGTGGGCGGCGCGCTTGAAGAGCCCGTAAAAAAGGCGGAAAGCTATTTTGCGGCAAAGGAGGGGGTAAAATCCCCGCTTTTCCACGCGCTCAAGCTCATAGAAGGCGACGAACTTGAACTTGAAGGCGGCGAGGAGCGCGCGCTTTACAAAAAAATTCAGTCGGAGTACGGCTCCGATATGGAGGCTGCAGTCGCTGACGAAAGATATAAGTACATATCCGCCAACTTTTCCACGGCGAAGAAGAAGTCGGGCAGAACTTCCTATACAAAATCGGACAAAGCCGACCGCGTGCTTACGCATAAAATATGGGGCATACCTGTATTTATAGTAATACTCTTTGCAATTTTCCACCTGACGTTTTCCGAAGACCTGTTCTACATAAACGCCATAGCCACGGCGGCGGGCAGTCCGCTGCCCACGTTCGAAGACCTCGGCTTTGAAAGGCTCGCGGGGTTTGAAGATTTGTACGCAAACTTCGGCATAGGGCTTGCGTCCTGTTTTTACGACGGCGCGGTGTTCTCGCCTGGGGTAATGCTGACAAATCTGCTCAACCTTTTTTTAAACTACATAGTTTACGGAATAGGCCTCGGAGTGGAGGCGGCGGGCGCGGCTGACTGGGCTGCGGCGCTCATCAACGACGGCATAGTCGGCGGCATAACGGCGGTGCTCGGTTTCCTTCCCCAGATTCTTACGCTGTTTCTCTTTTTCTCCATACTCGAAGATACGGGGTACATGGCGCGCGTGGCGTTCATTCTGGACAGAATTTTCCGCCGCTTCGGGCTTTCGGGCAGAGCGTTCATGCCCATGATAATGGGCTTCGGCTGCTCGTTGCCCGCAATGATAAATACCCGTACGCTCGCCGACGAAAATGAGCGCACGGCGACCATAAGGGTGATACCATTCTTCAGTTGCGGCGCAAAACTGCCCATTCTTACGGCTATCGCGGGCGGCATATGCTATATGGTGGGGCTGAGCAATGTGGATATTATCACATATTCCATGTACCTTCTCGGCATAATCTGCGCCATAATATGCGTCATCGTGATGCGCTCCACGACTATGCGCGGCGAAGTTCCGCCCTTTATAATGGAGCTCCCCGCATATCACGCGCCCGGATTTAAAAATCTTATGCTCCACCTGTGGGATAAAACGGGGCACTTCGTCAAAAAAGCGTTTACGATAATTTTTGCGTCGACCGTGCTCATCTGGTTTTTGCAGTCCTTCAGCTGGAACTGGCAGTACCTCGGCGAAGAGGGAATGCAGTCCTCGATACTTGCGTCCGTAGGTCAGCTCATACAGCCGCTGTTCACCCCGCTCGGGTTCGGCTCACAGCTCAACGGCTACGGCTGGGTGTTCGCGGTGGCGGCAATAACGGGGCTTATCGCAAAGGAAAACGTTATAGCAACTTTCTCCGTGCTCGCCGCAATGTTTGTGTCCGGGTTCGAAGGCACGGAGGATGGAGTGGCGGAAGCCATCGTGATGATAGAAAATACAGGCATAACGTGGCCCGCGCTCATTGCGTTCATAATGTTCAACATGACGACCATTCCCTGCTTTGCGGCGTGCGCCACGGCGAAGGCGGAATTGCCTAAGGGGAAGTTCGGCTGGACGATACTCTTCTGGCTGGTTACAAGCTACATCGTCGGCGCAGCCTGCTACACGGTGCTCAGCTGGTGGTGGACGTTGTTCATATGGCTTGCTGCAGCTGCCGCCGCGGCTGCCGTCATAGTGCTTAAAAACAGGGGCATGTTAAAGCTGCCCGCGCTCAGAAAAAGGCGCGCGGCGGATACAGAAAAATAAAAATAATGCAAAAAAATGCATTGAATGAGGCATATTATGGGTCCTTTTGAAATTGTTACTGTAATAGTGGTGGGGCTTGCGGTGCTCGCCGCGGTGGGCTATCTCATTTACAAAAAGGTAAAAGGCCAGGGCGGCTGCGACTGCGGTTGCGGCTCCTGCCACGGCTGCGACGCCTGCCGCACGCGCGCGTCGGAAAAGACGGACGCGGCCAAAACAAAAAAGTAATTCAAGCTTTTGCGGCTGCGGCAGGCGCGGAAAAGCGCCTGCCCGCGGCTGAAATGAAAGGGCGAGCCGCATAAAAGAAAAAAACGGCAAAGCCGTAACAAATTCAAATAAGCGGCAAAGCGCGTTTAAGCCAAAAACCAAATGGCAAAAACCGTATCAGTGCCAATAACGCGGGATGAGCAAATCCCGCTCTCCTTTGAATAAATCAGTCTTAAACTCTGAGCCCCGCGCAGAAAACTGCGCGGGGCTCAGAGCTTTTTTGTTAAGCTTTTTCAGTAATTTTATATCGCTATAGTCTTGTAATTATGCATTAATCTGCATATATATGCGGGACAATATGTTTGGAAGAAGGGCGCAATGCACTGTCTGACAGTTGAAATTTTTGTAAAATAGACCAATTTTTATTGTCATAACTAACAAAAAGAGGGAGGAGGACAAATTTTGTTCAAACGTTTGTCAAACACCGCTTAATTATGTATAATTGAATGGAAAATCATAAACAGGTCAAAAACTAACGTACAGGCGGCGGTTGCACCCGTTTCACCGGCATTCAGATTGCCCGCCGCGCAGGTTTGCGACCTGTAAAATTTGCAAAGGAAGTGCAGTTATGTCTAAAATTTCTAAGAGAGTGGCTAACATTTCGCCTTCTATGACGCTGGCTATGTCTGCCAAGGCGGCAGAACTCAAAGCCGCAGGCGAAAATGTAATTTCTTTCGGCGTCGGCGAACCTGACTTCATCACGCCCGCCCACATCATACAGGCGGCTAAGGACGCGCTGGACGCAGGCTACACCAAGTACGTGGCGGCGGCAGGTCTGCCCGCACTCAAAAAAGCCGTGTGCAAAAAGTTCAAAAACGAAAACGGAATTGACTACGATCCTTCGCAGATTATAATTTCAAACGGCGCAAAGCATTCCATTTTTAATGCGGTATTCGCAACGGTCGACCCCGGCGACGAGGTCATAATTCCCGCGCCCTACTGGCTCACCTATCCCGAAGTGGTAAAGTGCTGCGGCGGCGTGCCCGTGTACGTTACCTCCACGCGCGAGAGCGGCTTCAAAGTAACCGCCGAGCAGATTGAAGCGGCGGTTACGCCCAAGACAAAGATGCTTATCTTCAACAGCCCCTGCAACCCCACGGGCGCGGTTTATACCGAAGAGGAGATAAGAAAGATTGCCGCAGTCTGCGAAAAGCACGATATTCTGGTGCTTGCCGACGAAATTTACGAAAAGCTTATCTACGGCGGAGAAAAGCCCTTCTCCATAGCAACCGTTTCGCCTAAGATGAAGGAACTTACCATAACGGTAAACGGCGTTTCCAAATCTTACGCAATGACGGGCTGGAGGCTGGGTTACCTCGGCGCAGCTCCCGAAATTGCAAAGGCAATCGCCTCTTTCCAGAGCCACGCAACATCCAACGTAAACACAATGACGCAGTACGCCACCATCGCCGCGCTCGAAGGTCCCACGGAGCCCATGCAGGAGATGGTAAAGGCATTCGGCGACCGCCGCGAACGCATGATGCAGATACTCGACGAGATGAAGCCCCTCGGCCTCGACTACGTTAAGCCCGACGGCGCGTTCTACGTAATGCTTCTGTGCGACAAGTTCTACGGCAGGACGTACGACGGCAAGGTTATAAAGGGCAGCATGGATATGACCGAAATGCTCCTTACCTATGCGAAAGTTGCGCTTACCCCCGGCATATGCTTCGGCGACGACGACTGCGTGCGCTTATCTTACGCCCTTTCAATGGAAGATATGGTGGAAGGCTTAAGGCGCATAGGCGAATTTGTCAGAAACATAAAGTAAAATAATTTATATGGTTGCGCCGCAGACGGAAAAGAAGCCTGTCTGCGGCGCAATATAAGCTCGCACGGGAACAAATACCGCGTTCGGGCGGCTATAAAGTGAAATAATAGCGTTTATTCGCAAAAATTTTGCTTAAATTTACACAAAGGTATTGAAATTCCTCCGTTTTACTGCTAAAATAGAATAAAGATACCTATCTACGGTATTACAGGAGGTTTTATAATGATTAAAATCATAACGGGCGCAAAGGGTACGGGCAAGACAAAGAAACTCATAGACGCAGCCAACAAAGACGCGGCATCAGCGAAAGGCGTAAGTGCGTTCATTACCGATACCAAAAGGTACATGTACGATTTGAACCGTGCCGTGCGTTTTATAGACGTTACTGATTATAATATCGCAGGGGAAGACGCTCTCTGCGGTTTCGTAAAGGGCATTGCCGCAGGCAACCACGATTACGAATATATCTACATAGACGGCATAGCGCGCATAGCGGGCAAAGAACTTTCCGAGATGGCCGGCATATTCTATATGCTTGAAAAGCTTTCCAACGACAACAACATAGTAATAACCATTACTTGCAGCTGCCCTGTGGAAAGCCTGCCCGAATTTGTTGCCAAGTACGTTTGATGACGTAAAGACCCTTAAAAATTCAAGGGGAGCGCAAAATTTTTTCGCGCTCCCTTTGCCTTATTTTTTTTGATTTACTTTTTTTGATTTAGCGGGAGTGAGAAGATGAATTTTATAAGTACGCGCGGCGGCGAAAAGGTTACGGGCGCAAGGGCAATAGTAAAAGGACTTTCAGATAACGGCGGACTTTTCGTACCGGAAAGTTTCCCCGCCGTATCGCGCGAAGAGCTTGAGGAGATGCTCGGCATGAGCTATCCCGAAAGGGCGGCAAAGGTGCTTTCCAAATATCTCGACGATTACGACGGCGCAGAGCTTTTGTCTGCGCTGGAAGCGGCTTACGCCAAATTTGACGGCGACCCCGCGCCCCTCGTAAGAATTGACGACGGCATATACATTCTCGAGCTCTGGCACGGCCCCACGTGCGCGTTCAAGGATATGGCGCTCACCGTTCTTCCCTATCTTCTGAGGAAGGGTTCGGATATCTGCGGAATCAAGGAGAACATTCTCATTCTCGTCGCAACGTCGGGCGATACCGGCAAAGCGGCGCTCGAAGGCTTTAAGGACGCCGTGGGCATAAAGATAATGGTATTCTATCCCGACGACGGCGTATCCAAAATGCAGAAGCTGCAGATGTGCACGCAGGAGGGCTCGAACGTCAACGTGGTTGCGGTAAAGGGCAACTTCGACGACTGCCAGACGGCGGTAAAGCGCATTTTCGCCAACAAAGAGTACGCAAAAATTCTCAAGGATAAAAACGTTATCCTCTCTTCTGCAAACTCCATAAACTTCGGCCGCCTCGCCCCGCAGATAGCCTATTATTTTTCCTCTTACCTCGATTTGGTGAGCGGCGGTCAGATAGAGATGGGTGAAGAGGTGGATTTCTCCGTACCCACCGGCAATTTCGGCAATATACTCGCGGCGTACTACGCAAAGCGCATGGGGCTGCCCGTACGCAGGCTACACTGCGCTTCCAACATGAACAACATTCTGACCGACTTCATGTCCAGCGGCACGTACGACACTCACCGCAATTTCTATAAAACGACTTCCCCTTCCATGGATATTCTCATATCCTCCAACCTCGAAAGGCTTCTGTTTGAGGTGTGCGGCAGAAATGCCGAGCGCACCGCAGAGCTTATGAAGGAGCTCAAGGAAAAGGGCACATACACCATAACCGCAGCGGAAAAGGCGGCTATATCGTCCATATTCGACGGCGGATTTGCCAACGAGGACGAGGTGGTTGAAACCATTTACGACGTATTCTGCGACACGGGCTATACAATGGATACTCACACGGGCTGCGCAATGAAGGTCGCGCTCGACTGGTTCGACAAGAACAAAAAGGATACCACAAAGATGGTCGTCGTATCCACGGCAAACCCTTACAAGTTCCCCCAGGACGTTCTGTATGCCGTAACTGGCAACGACGTGAAGGACAGCTTCAAGGGCATAAAAAGGCTGCACGCCGCAACGGCGATGGCAGTTCCCAAGAGCCTTTCCGGCCTGCGCGACAAGCCCGTCCGCTTCACAAAGACGGCAAAGCGCGACGCGCTTTTTGAAGAAGTTCTGGAATTTGTGGATAAAAAATAAATTCAGATTAAATTTCAAGGGGCAACCGCAAAGCTGCGGTTGCCCCGTTATATATGCAATTGAAATATGGCGCGCGCAAAAAGTTTATCGGAATGCCCCGCATATATGCCGCAATCAACGCTGAAAAATCAAAAAACGGCGTTGCTGCGCCTGATATTTTGCAAAAAGCGCGTGGCGGATTATGGTGAAAAAGGGGTGTAAATTTCCGCTTACTTTGGTGATTGATTAAACTAAGCGCGTCAATCTCGTTGCATTTTGATGTGCAGTATGTTAAAATAATAACATATAAGTAAAATTTTACCTTCGATTCGATTATCCCCTGCGGATAAGCCGCAGAATTAATTTTGCAGCCATTCCGCGAGGTAACGGGGCTATATATTATGGACGAAATAAAACAGATATTTGTAGAAAAAGAAGTAAAAAAGACTTTATATTCGGCGGTACAGCCTACAAACGCGCTCACGATAGGCAACTATATAGGCGCAATAAAGAACATGGTGGATATGCAGCATGAGTACAACTGCTTTTTTGCCATAGCCAACATGCACGCAATCACCGTCCGCCAGGTGCCCGCACAGCTCAGGCAGAAAACGCTCGCCCTTCTGGCGCTGTATATCGCCTGCGGCCTCGACCCCGAAAAGTGCACTATTTACGTTCAGTCGCACGTGCCCTGCCATGCGGAGCTCGCGTGGGTGCTCAACACCTTCACGTACGTAGGCGAAATGGAGCGCATGACGCAGTTCAAGGATAAGAGTGCAAAACATGCCGATAATATAAACATGGGGCTTATGGATTACCCCGTGCTTATGGCTGCGGATATACTTCTGTACAAGACGGACGTTGTGCCCGTCGGCATCGACCAGCGCCAGCATCTTGAAATCACGCGCGATATAGCCACGCGTTTCAACAATTTATTTTCCCCTACGTTCGTCATACCCGAGGGCGTATATCCCAAGGTCGGCGCAAAAATCGGCGACCTTCTCGACCCTTCCAAGAAGATGTCAAAGTCTGCGGAAAACCCCGCCGGCACAATATTTATGGATGACGACAGGGATACCATCATAAGAAAGTTCCGCCGCGCCGTAACGGACAGCGAAAGCGAAGTGCGTTACGACCCCGCAAACAAAGTCGGCGTAAGCAACCTGCTCTCCATCTACACGGCATTTTCAGGAAAGAGCATAGAGGAGGCGGAAAAAGAGTTTGCAGGCAAGGGCTACGGCGACTTCAAGCTCGCTGTAGGCGAAGCGGTTGCGGATAAGCTTGCGCCCGTACAGAAGGAGCAGGCGCGCCTTCTTGCAGACAAAGATTACCTCAACTCGGTTTTAAAGGAGGGCGCCGCAAAGGCGTACAAAGTTGCGTCGTCAACTCTCTCCAAAGTATATCGCAAAATCGGCTTTTACCAGCTTTAAGGTGCGAGTATGTTCGGATATATCGGCCCTGACAGACCCTATCTCTTCATCAAGGACGAAACGCTTTACAAGGCTTTGTACTGCGGAGTATGCCGCAGCATAGCCGCCGAATGCGGTCAGATGGCGCGCTCGGCGCTCACGTACGACATAGCTTTCATGTCCGCGCTCGTGCACAATATACGCGGCGAGGACGTAAAAATAGTAAGGCGGCGCTGTCCCGTTCATCCTTTAAGAAGGCGCCCGATGACCGAAAAGGACGAAATAACGGGCATTCTCGCCTGCGCGAACACGGCGCTCGCTTACTTCAAACTTTCCGACGACAAGGCGGATAAAGAGGCGCGCGGCGCATTGCGCTTTTTATACAGCGGCGGTTACAAAAAAGTGCTTAAAAAGCACCCCCGCATTGCAGAGATTGTTTCAGAGCAGATGAACGCCCAGCAGAAGCTTGAAAAAGAGGGCTGTGCGGTCATAGATATGGCTTGCGAACCCACTGCGCTTATGATGCAACAGCTTTCGCGCTATGTGCTCGGCGAATACGCTACCGAGCATACCGACGGACTGATGTACGCGATAGGCAAGTGGGTATATCTCATTGACGCGCTCGACGATTACGACAAAGACGCAAAAAAAGGCCGCTATAACGTGCTTTATTTAAATTACGGCGAAAAGACTTTGCAGGCGGCGGCAGAAAAAGGCAGAAACGAACTCATTTTTATATTCGACAGTCTGTTTGCCGATATGCGCCAGCATCTTGCGGCAATCAAATTTCATTTCAATCACGACCTCACCGATAACATAATACTGCGCGGCATACCGCTTAAAACGCGGCAGATTATGTTCGGCACGGCTAAAAACGGGAGAACAAGGAAAAAACATGAAGAAGTCCAATCTTGAACTTTTAGGCCTTTCAGAAGGCGCAACCGAAGAGGAAATAAAGGACGCCTATGCAAAGCTCCGCGCAAAGTATCTTGAAGACCGCTTCAAGGACGGCGAAGAGGGCAACGAGGCTGCCCGCATGCTCACCAGGCTCGATACTGCTTATAACGAGCTGATGAGCGAACTTTCCGAAGACCAGAATGCGGCGGGCGGCGGCACTTCGTTCGAAAGGGTGGAAGAGCTTATCCGTTCGGGCGACATTCAGGAAGCGCAGAGGGTGCTCGAATCATAGAACGAAAGGAACGGCCGCGGGCACTAACTCCCGAGTGTGGTAATCTATAAAAAGAGCTGGATGAACGAGAGCAAGAAACAGCTTGAAATAGCCATGCAGCTCGACCCTGAAAACGAAAAGTATAAGGAAGCATACCGCAAACTCAACGAAAGGCTTAAAAGCAGTTCGCAGCAGGCACAGAACCCCGCGGGCAATCAGGGCGTTTACGAAGGGCAGACAATGCAGTCCGCCGCAGACGACCAGATGGGCGGCAGTTTCTGCTCCTGGTGCATACAGTGCTGTGCCATAAATATGTGCATAAACATGCTCTGCAACTGCTGCAGATAACTTTTGGCTGCGGTATGATGCGGCTTTGCCGCAGGTAAGGCAGTATGAAAGCTGATTTGAACAACGGAGGGGAAGGGCGTCAGACCCTCCCCGAAGAAAATAAAAACAACGCGGAAAGCGGAAAATCCCGAAATGATTTGCCTGACGGAAGCTCTCAGAAAGCTCCTTCGCATTCGGAAGTCGGGGACTGCGGAAAAGATGCACAAAGCGACTTAAGTCCTTCTTGCGGTCCGGACGGGCAGACTGTCCGCGGCTCTTTCAAAGAAGGCGCGGAAAAGCGCGGCGCGGACAGCGCTGACGACTTTTTCGCGGATTTGGATGCGCCTTTGCCCCCCGCGCAGAACGGACAGACCGAAAACGGCGGCGAAGGAAAAGGTGGCAAGAGCGGCAAAAAGTTTGTGCTCTGGCGAAAGCCTGCCCCCGAGCCCAAAAGGAAGTATTCTCCCGCGTTCATAGTGGCGCTTTCGGGCATATCGTGCGCCGTTGCGGTAGTTGCGCTTACGCTCGGGATTCTGAGCAGCGTGCTCGTGGCAACGGGGTATATAGTCGCGCAGATTGCGCTTATGGTACCACTTTCCAAGCGCTTTTATCTGGGCGGATTCCTTGCGTACGTCGGAACGGTGCTTCTTTCGGTAGTGTTCGGCGCGCTTACGCAGTTCTGGAACGTCGTTCCTTTTGCGATGTTCTTCGGGCTTCATCCGCTCGCAAACGCTTTCCAGCTTAAATACAGCGTAAACAAATGGCTGGCAGTACCCGTAAAAATGGCGTGGTTCGATGCGACGCTGTATGTGATGTACCTCGTCGTGTTCAACGGGGTGCTGGGCGCAAGCCACGGCGATTCGGCTTTTTTCACTTTCGTCAACGATTATATCTGGCTTGTGATAATAGTTTTCGGTTCGCTTTTGTTCCTCGCTTACGACTATGTGATGACAAGGGCGCAGCGCTGGATAAACGTGCTCGTCAATAAAATAAAAAAATAGTCTTAAAGGCTTTAAGAGCTCAGCTTAAAGCTGTGCAAAAGTTCGGCTTCAGGCCGTAAAAAAATAAATTGCGGCGGCAATATGCCTTAATCAACAGGTATAAATCAGCCGCCCTCCGCGGCGGTGCGCCGCGGAGGGCGGCTTTAATTTTATGCAGAAAAACGAAATTTACACATCTACGGCAACGGGTTACGGCACCGAAGGCGAGGCTGTTTTCAGCGTGGAAAATACGCCCGTTTTCGTGCCTTACTGCCTCGAGGGCGAGCGCGCTGAAATTAAAATACTGTCCGTCAAAGGCGGCGCGGCGTACGGCAAGTGCGAGCGCGTCCTGCAGCCTTCCCCGCTCAGGACAGAACCCGCTTGTCCGCTCTTTTATAAATGCGGCGGCTGCCAGCTCCAGCATATGCAGTATTCCGCCCAGCTTGAATTCAAGGCGGGGCTTGTAAGAAACGCCCTTCGCAAAATAGCGGGAATTGAGGCCGATGTGCTCCCCGCCCATGCAAGCGCGCAGCAGTACCGCTACCGCAACAAACTCGTGCTGCCCGTGGGCGCGGACAGGGACGGCAAAACGGTGGTCGGCTTTTATGCCGCAAGAAGTCACCGCATAGTCCCCGCGGACGACTGCCCCATTCAGTCTGAGTGGTGCTCGGCGGTTATTTCTGCAGTTAAAAAATATATGTCGGAGTGCGGTCTTAAAGGTTACGACGAGGAGGCGCGCCGCGGCGATATCCGCAGAATAGCGGTAAGGGAGGTAGGCGGCAGGTACATAGTCGCCTTGGTTGCGGCAAAGGCGGTAAACGCCACGCCTCTTGCCGATATTCTCGAAAAAAATCTCGGCGAAGTTACTCTTCTTTTAAATATAAACAAGTCTCAGGGCAACGCCGTTTTCAGCGATGACTGGCGCATAGTGCGGGGTAAAGGCTTTTTTGAGTCTGAGGATATGGGCATAAAATTCCGCGCGGGCGCAAACACGTTTCTGCAGGTAAACGACGGAGTGCGCTCCGATTTGTATTCGGAAATCGTGAGGGAAGCCGCCGACGGCGGAGCAGTTGCCATTGATTTGTACAGCGGCGGAGGCATGCTTACCGCTCTTCTTGCGCGCGCGTGCAAAGCGGCGTACGGCGTGGAAATAGTAAGGGAGGCTTCTGCCTGCGCCGAAGAACTCAAAGAAATGAACGGCCTTTCGGACAGAATGGTAAATATATGCGGCAAGGTCGAAGAGGAGCTTTCTTCGGTGTTTGCAAGGACGGAGGGCGAGCGCAGAGTCATAGTCTGCGACCCGCCGAGGAAGGGAATGGAGCGCTCCGCGGTGGAGGCTGTAAGGGACAGCGGCGCGGACAAGGTGATACTTGTTTCCTGCAATCCCGCAACGCTTGCAAGGGATTTAGGCATACTGCTCGGGGCGCTCAAAGAAGAGGACGGAGTTCTTAAAAAGAATCCCGACTATGCCTCAACGAGCGCATATTCAATCTCGTATATCCGCCCTTACGACATGTTCCCTCAGACCCGCCATACGGAAACCCTCGTTGTCCTTGAAAGGAAATAGTTTTAAGGGAATAATATGGACGATTGGAGACTGCGCGGCGATGATGATAATTTAAAAAATGCCGTTTTATATGAAATCAGATTTCCTCAATTCTGGGAAAGAGCTTATCGGGAAAAGAATGGCTTTTATCAACTTGTACAAAACGACGCTGAAAATTACGTAAAAAGGACGGGCAAGTGTGCGGAATTGCTTGAAGGGGAAAAAATCCAGCATTTCTGGCACGAGCATTGCTTTTTCTGCTGGGAAAAAGCAACGACCGATGCAGAAGCGGTGTTTTATTGTACAGAAGATATGAATGTGTGGATTTGCGCAAAATGCTTTAACGACTTCAAAGATAAATTTCATTGGGTCGTAAAATCGGTCGATGAGTGGCATCCGGAAAATGCCCGACGTTGCCCTTGAAAGGAAATGATGTTGCATGCATTATAAAAAAATAGAACTCTGTACAAAAGGAAATAAAACAGTAAATCAGTCAGAAGTTCAGGAGCTTTTACGGCATTTTCTTTTTGTGTTGAACTGTAACGGGCAGATTCTTTCCGATTACAAGGTAATACTGCAGAATAACTATGCTTTATATGTGACAACGCCCAAGCAGGATTCGCTGTCTGAAAAGTATGACAGTCCTTATGTGAAAAAGGCAAGGAAAAAAATAACAGAACTGTTTGCTGTCTGCGTGGAAGATTGCGGTATCGACACGCAAAGTCAGAGCTATTGTAACTGCAAAAACAGAAGTGCTATAGAAATGCAGACTGCTGAGTATGATACAGACAGCGTGTTTACTTGTTGCGATTGCGGAAAGCCCGTTGCACTTTATGAGTTGCCGCTCCTTAAAGACAGCGAAGATTATTGCCGTATTCAGACGTGGCAGCATAATTATGCCGATACAGACAGACTTTGGATGAATGGTCTGTTCGATAGGTTTACGGGCAATCAGCGTGTGAATTTTGATTCTGCGCTGAATAAGCTGGGCAGAAAAATTGCGGATGAGATGAGCGAAAATCTCGGCTGTCCTGTTTATTATCATCTCGCCTCTGATTATGGAAAGAAGGTAAAATTGCAGGAAGTCGGCAATGAAAAGCTGCACGTATGCCCGAAATGCGGCAAAATCATGAAGCGTATGGAAATTTCTGAAAAATATAAAATAGATGTATGCGCTGAATGCAGACTTTCTTACGATGTTGATAAAGATTAAGTGGCATAAGTTATTTAAATAAATAAGCGCCGCGGCGAAATTCGCCGCGGCGCTTAAAATTTCATAATTTATTTTTTGCCTTTTTCTTCGGGTTTGTTGTCTGCGGGTTCTGCAGGTTTCAACGCTTCGGGCTCAGGTTTTTCAACCTTCTCTGCGCCTTCGGTTTTTTCCTCTTTCACGGGGGAAACTATTTTGGGAAGCGAGAGTCCCGCCATGTTGTAAATTTCTTCAAGCGGGGGGAGAGACTTCAAAAGCCCGGATAAAAAGTTTGCCGTGGAAGTCTTTCCGTCTGCATTCTGACCGCCATCCCATACGGTTACCTTGTCTATCTTCACGCCGGAAATGGCTTTTACCTGTTCGGCAACGATATCTTCAAGTTTGTCTGCAATGAGCAGTCTTACCGCGTCGGGCGCCGTTCCCGCGCTCTTTACGAGCGCGTCCATGCCTTCTGCCTGCTTTGTAAGCTTTTCTCTCACACCGCGCGCTTCCGCGTCCATCTTGCAGAATATTGCGTCCGCTTCGCCCTGCGCCTTTCTTCTCGTCTGTTCGGCAATGGCTTCGGCCTCGATTTCAAGCTTTCTCTTTTCGATGTCTGCGGCGACGATGACATCGGCTTCCTTTGTAGCTTTTTCACGCGCGGCACGCGCAACTTCCGCCGACTGTTCGGCGCTGTAGCTCTCTTCGAGCGCTTTCGCCGCCTGAACCTTTTCTGCGGCTACTGCAAGTTTGAGCGCTTCGGCTTCCTTCTCGCGCAGAACGGCCTGCGAGCGCGCTATCTCGGCTTTTGCCTTGTTTTCGCCGTCGATTGCGGCGGACTCGGCTTCGGCAACGCGTATGCGCTCTTCCATTTTAGCGTTGGCCTGACCAATCGCGCCCTTCTTGTCTTCTTCGGCGACGGATACGCGCGCGTCGTTTATGGCTTTTGCAGCCGCCTCTTTGCCGAGCGCGGTTATGTATCCCGATTCGTCGGTTATATCCGTAACGTTTACGTTTATCAGCCTTAAGCCCACTTTTTTGAGCTCGCCTTCGACGTTTCTGGAAATTGCTTCGAGGAACTTATCCCTGTCGGAATTTATTTCCTCTATGTTCATGGTAGCTATTACAAGCCTGAGCTGACCGAATATTATGTCGCGCGCAAGGTCGCTTATTTCCGCCATTTTGAGCATTCCCAGTCTTTCGGCGGCGTTCTGCATTACGCCCGTGTCGGTGGATATGCCTACGGTGAAAATGGAGGGGACGTCTATCCTTATATTCTGTTTGGACAGCGCGTTTTTAAGGTCAACGGAAATGGAAAGGGGCGTAAGGTCCATGAAAGTATATTTCTGGAAGAACGGCCATACGAATGCCGCGCCGCCGTGCAGGCACTTTGCCGAATGGTAAGTACCGTCTGACGATGCTTTGAGCTTGCCGTATATTATCATTATCTTGTCGGGCGGGCAGGTCTTATAGCGCACCGCTACGGTAAGTATGATCATGAACAGCAAAAGCACCACAACAACTACAATGGCTATAATAGCTTCTGTCATAACATATTCTCCTTGGATTTATAATAGGTTAAGCGGTCATACTTTTTTGACGACCGCAAAATCGTCGCTGTATTCGGTAATTTCCACGGTGCTGTCTACGGGTATGCGCTCGTCATCGTCCGTCATTGCGTCAATTTCCATAAAGCTGCCCTGCGCGGTAAGCGTTATCTTGCCCCTGCCCGAGCGCTTTTCCGGAATGCTTACGTAGACGGTGGCTACCGTTCCTATAAGGTTTTTCTTTACGAGGTTGCCAGAACACTGCAGCTTTGATATTCCGCGCATAGCAAAAGCAACGCCCAGAAGGGCAACCGTGCCCGTTGCAACGGCAATGAGAATGGGCGCCCATATATTGTCGCCGAGTGAAGTCTGCGCGGCAAAACCGCACCAGCCGCCGAGCGCAAAGAAAGCCGTAATGCTCTTTACCGTAAAGAATGAAAGTCCGCCGTCGGCGTCGTCTATGGAGTCGGGCGAGTCAAAACCGCCGTCCATGTCTATATCCCCGCCGCCGAGCGAAAAGAGCATGACTATTATCTGTATTATAAGAAAAATGCTGGCGACCACGGCTATTATGAAGTATATTTTCCCCGCGGTGCTCAGTTCTATGAACCAGTCCATAACTTCCTCCGTACACAATCTGTGTGCACTGACATTATAACATGAGATGTTGCGCACTGTCAACAGCGCGCATTTAAATTATACGCGGGCGGAACGGGGCATATGATTTCCTCATTTTCCTTAAAACGGCAAAAAATGAGATTGCCCCGCATATATGAGCTGATGAAATTGTTTTTACCCGGAATTGCAGACCATTATCTTGCCCGTTTTTAATTATTTGTCCGCCGATTTTTCATTTTGCTCATTGAATTTTCACACAGTCGGATATATAATAAATGCAGAACAGATTATTTTGATTTACGGCAATTTTTCAAATTTGCGCAAACTAACCTAAGGAGCTTAAAAATTATGGAAGAGAGAAAAACTCCCGGGCAGGTTTCGGCTACGGATGCAAAAGAATTTTACCTTTCCTCGGCGGAGGAGGTGTGCAGGGAATACGACTCGGATTCAGATAGCGGTCTCGGCGAAGAGGAGGCGCGTTCCCGCCTTGAAAAATACGGGCGCAACGCGTTTGAAAAGCAGAAAAAAAAGAGCCTTGCCCGCCTTATATTGTCCCAGCTCAAAGACGTATCCACGATAATACTTTTAATTGCGGGCGGCATGAGCCTTGCGATGTCTGTAATCGAGTGGGAGGGCGTGCACAGCCTCATAGAGCCGCTCGTCATTTTCGTCATCATAGTAATGAACGTCATTCTCGCCGTCACGCAGGAGCGCAGCGCGGAGAACGCGCTCGAGGCGCTGTCTTCGCTGTCCTCGCCGGTATGCCGCGTTGTGCGCGGCGGAGCCGTGCGCGAGATGAACCCCGAAGAGCTCGTCCCCGGCGATATCATAAGGCTTAAAACGGGCGACCTCGTCCCCGCGGACGCGCGCCTTATTCATTCAGAAAGTCTTGCCGCAGACGAATCTTCGCTCACGGGCGAAAGCGTCCCCGCTGAAAAGGACGCGGCGGCGTCGTTTGAAGAGGAAGTGCCGCTTGGCGACAGGTCCAACTGCGTATTTTCGGGCTGCCTTATAACTTCGGGCAACGCTTCCGCAGTGGTTGCGCGCACGGGCATGAATACCGAAATGGGCAAGATAGCGCGCTTTCTTACCGATACCAAGCAGAAAAAGACCACCCTGCAGGTAAGGCTGGATAAAGTAGGCAAAGTAATAAGCGGACTCGCAATAATCTCCGCTGTAATAATGTTTGTAGTCGGCGTGTTCGTGTACAGGCACGACCTTACGGATATGCTGATGGCGGCGGTAACGCTTGCCGTGGCGGCGGTGCCCGAAACGCTTTCGCTTATCGTAACGCTCATACTTTCATACGGCGCAAAAAAGATGGCTGCAAAAAACGCGCTCGTGCGGCAGATGCAGGCGGTGGAAACGCTGGGCAGTACTTCGGTGATATGTTCGGACAAAACGGGCACGCTCACCATGAACAGAATGACGGTCAAAAGGCTGTGGGTATACGGCGGCGAACCTGTCGGCGACAACGATGAGTTTGACAACGCGCAGACGGCTTTTCTTGAAAGATTGTGCCTCGCCTGCTCGGCTACGCTGGGCACGGACGGCGACGGCAACAGAAAAATCCTCGGCGACCCTACGGAGACGGCTATAATCCGCCTTGCCGAAAGCAAGGGAACGGACTACGCGGCGCTTCAGTCGGGATATGTGAAGGTTGCCGAGATACCTTTTTCTTCCGCAAGAAAGATGATGACAAACGTCTACAAAACGGAAGAGGGATATCTCGTACTCACCAAGGGCGCGTTCGACAGGCTTCCTTTCGACCGCTCCGACCATAACTATATGCACAGGCTCAACGAGGTGCACGACTCATTTGCAAAGGACGCGCTCCGCGTGATAGCGCTCGCTTCCAAGGTTGTGCAGCGCCTTCCCGAAAATATTGAAGAGGTGGAGCAGGCGCTCACATTCAACGGCTTCGTGGGCATAATAGACCCGCCCCGCCCCGAAGCGGCGGCAGCCATAGCCAAGGCCAAGGCGGCTGGCATAAGGACGATAATGATAACGGGCGACCACGCGGCAACGGCGGGCGCAATCGCGCGCGAACTCGGCATAATAGTAGCGGGCGAAGGCGTTATAACCGGTCAGGAACTTGCCCGCCTTTCCGACGAAGAGCTCAATGAAAGCATTGAATTTTATTCGGTGTACGCAAGGGTGAGCCCCGAAGATAAAATCCGCATAGTTAAGGCGTGGCAGGCGCGCGGCGAAGTAGTCGCAATGACGGGCGACGGCGTAAACGACGCCCCCGCTCTCAAGGCGGCGGACGTAGGCGTTGCGATGGGCATAAACGGCACCGAAGTTTCAAAGAGCGCCGCAAAGATGATACTTACGGACGATAAGTTCTCCACGATAATAGAAGCCGTCGGCGAGGGCAGAAACATCTTTTCCAACATACGCAAGCTCGTGTATTTCCTGCTCGTGTGCAACATATCGGAAATAGTCGTTATGCTCTTCGCCCAGTTCATAAACTGGGAGCTTCCTTTAACGCCCATAATGCTTCTTCTCATAAACGTACTCGGCGACGGTATCCCCGGACTTGCGCTTGCAAAAGAGCAGTCGGATAAAAGGATAATGAAACGAAAGCCGATAGGCAGGGAGGAAAGCTTCTTCGGAGGCGGGCTTATGGAAGTCATAATCCAGCAGATTTTCGTGTTTGCGGCGGCAACGCTGGCGGGATACTATATAGGAATGCACGTTGAGTTCGGCGGCGTTGCGGGCTCGCTTGCGGCGGGCAGAACGATGGCGTTCCTCATCACGGGCTGGACATCAATTCTGCACGTCCTCACGGTAAGAAGCCGCAGCATGCTTTATAAATACCGCATAAAGGATAATCCCCAGCTTTATATAAGCTGCGGCGCGATGATTATAGTGTTCGCGCTGATAGCGGCAGTGCCTCCCGTGGCGTCGGCTCTTGAAATGAGCGCGCTCGGCTGGCAGCAATGGCTGATTGCGGCGGTGCTTTCGCTCGTTCCTCTGCTCGTTGCCGAATACGGCAAGCTCTGGGACGCGGTTAGGTCAAAAAATCTCGAAAAGACCAAGGTGCGCTGAAATGTGTGAATTTTTCGCTGAAATGTTAATTTGAATGAGCGGGCGCGGCTTCAGCTGCGCCCGCTCATTCAATTTGTTAAAAACTAAAATTTTATGCCGCCTTTTCCGTTAAAATAAAATTACATTTATTTTACGCGCTTTCGCTTGCCAATCCTTTGTTCAGGCTGTAAAATTAGGTAGTATTTTTTGATGCGCCCTTAGGCGCTTTTATTTAAGGAGAAGTATGGACGGAGTTATTTTTGACCTCGACGGAACGTTGCTCGACTCTATGGGACTGTGGCGCAAGGCGGGTTGCATTTACCTTGAAAAATTCGGAATAAAGGCTGACGAAAGCCTTGCAGATATAATCCTGCCGCTCACTATAAGCGGCGCAGCCGTGTATATAAAGCAGAATTTTTCCATTCCCCTGCCCGTCGGACAGATAAAGGACGGCATAAACGCGGTGATGGAGGAGGGATATAAAAATTATATCCCCGCCAAAGAGGGCGCGTCGGAGCTGCTCGCGGGGCTGTATGCGCATAAAATACCCATGGCGCTCGCTACGGCTACGGACAGGTACCTTGTGGAAAGCGCTTTCCGCCGCTTCGGCTGGGAAAAGTATTTTACCGGCATTTTCACCTGCTCGGAGGTGGGCGTAGGCAAGCGCGACGGCGCGGACGTGTACCTCGCCGCAATGAAGAGCTTTTGCGGCACGGTAAAGGGAAGCTGGGTGTTCGAAGATTCTCCCCACGCCGCAAAAACGGCTTATAACGCGGGATTCAATGTCGCTGGCGTAAAAGATGAAGGCGGCAAGGGCAACCAGGAAGAGCTTAAAAAGTTCAGCACGGTATATTTTGAAAGCCTTTCGCCTGCGGAAAAGGTGCTCAAAACTCTTGGCGCCGAATAACGCTTATCCGGTTGAATAAGGCATATGCGCAAGTCAATCAGATTATGATATTTTAATGATATATGGCGGGCAATTTTAATTGCCCGCCATATATAGCTTAATTATTTTTCTTTACAAATAACCTGCAGTACGCAGGGCGGAATTTTTTGCCGTCCTCTCCGCGGCGAAAAAGTTTCTCGTCGGCGCTGAGCGCTATGAAATCGCAGTTTTCCGCGCCCTCGGGCGAGGTGAACGACTGAAGCCTGACGTATGCGCCGTCGCGCTTTTTTTTGCGTAAAGTGTGGCGCTCTTTTGCTTTGAAAACCGTCATGAGCGAAAGTCCTTCGATGTCGCCCTCTTCAAACGGAATGTATCCCGCGCCGAGGATTGCGCCTGCGACCTCCGCCGAGGTCTTTTTTTTATTGAGTTTTCTTAAAAGTCTGCCTTTCATATAAAAGCATTATATCACGTTTTTCAGTCAAAGTAAACCGCCGCGCTTTTTTAAAGCGCGGCGGTTTACCGACATTTTTTCTCCATATGCGGCCGCCGCACGGCGGCCGGTATTGTAAGCTGAAAAATTTTTTGCGAAAAATCAGAAAGCGCTTATCTTTCAAATTTTTCCGCAACCTTTTCAAGAAGGTCGCGTATGGGCAGGTGCTGGGGGCAATGCTCCTCGCACGAGCCGCACTTTATGCAGTCCGAAGCCTTTCCGTGACTGCGCGCATAATTTTCGTAGTAATTCTGCTGGGGTGTCCAGCGGTCCTTGTTTTCTATCACCTCAAGGTTGTAAAGCGAAAAGTAGTCGGGTATGGGTATGTTCATCGGGCAGTTTTCCGTGCAGTATCTGCACGCAGTGCACGCTATCGCGCCCGTGCCCTTTATTATGGAGCATACTTTTTTAACCGTTTCAAGCTCCTTTTCATTGAGCGGCGTGAAGTTCTGCATGAAGGAGGTGTTGTCTTCGAGCTGTTCAAGCGACGACATGCCGGAAAGCACCATAAACACTCCGTCCAGCCCTGCGGCAAAGCGTATCGCCCAGCCCGGCGCAGAGAGGTCGGGGTTCGCCGATTTCAGAAGTCCCGCGGCGTTTTCAGGCACGTTTGCAAGCGTGCCGCCCTTTACGGGTTCCATTACTATTATAGGCTTGCCGTGCTTTCTTGCCACTTCCCACAGCCTGCGCGACTGCACGCCTTCGCTCTCCCAGTCGAGGTAGTTTATCTGGAGCTGTACGAACTCCGCGTCGGGGTGGTCGCACAGTATTTTATCCAGAAGTTCGGGGGTGTCGTGGAAAGAAAAGCCGTAGTGCTTTATTTTTCCCTGTTCCTTAAGCTTTCTTGCAAAGCCGAAGGCGTCGTAATCCTGTACCAGATTGTAGTCGCCCGAATTGAGGTTATGCAGAAGGTAGTTGTCAAAATATTCCACTCCGCATTTTTCGCACTGCTTGTCGAATATTTTCTGCATATCCTCCGCGCAGGTCAGCGAAAATACGGGCAGTTTCGTGGCAAGGCGGAAGCACTCCCTCGGATACCTTTTCACAAGGCATTCGCGCACGGCAACTTCGCTCGTGTGTTCGTGGTACATCCACGCCGTGTCAAAGTATTCAAACCCGCGTTCAAGGAACATGTCAACCATTTTTTTGACCTGTTCAAGGTCTATGTCGTTCTGTCTGCCGCCGAGGACGGGCAGCCTCATCATTCCGAATCCTAATTTCTTCATATCTTTTCCTCCGTGAGCCTGCGCCGCAAGCACTTTCTGCGTGCGCCGTATTGCTTTCTCCGCTTCGGCGGGGTCGTCCGCATATCTCACCGTCTGCTCCATGGGGCAGGGCGCAGTCCCCGCACGGTTTATAATCCCGCGCGTGCGCGCGCCGTAAGAATATCTGATGCCGAATCGCTCAAAAACCTCAATGGCGCCGTCGCTTATAACTTCGGCGTAAACTTCGGCAACTTTCCCGCCCGCCATAAGCAGCGCGGCGGCCTTGCCTACAATCTTGTCCGCCGCTGCCGCGCCGTCAAGGAGCTCTTTGTCTTCGTCGTAAAGTGTGGTAAGGCTCTTTACTCCGCGTTCGCAAAAAACTTTTTCGCGCTCACCGTTCACCACGGCAAGCGCCGCGCCCTCTTTAAGAAGGCTTACCGCCCTTTCAATCGCGGTCATGTTTTACCGCCAGCGAAAGGAGGAGGACTATGACGGGCACTGCCGCCGCCTGTATGTAAAGCCCCGTAAGTCCGCTTTCAATTACAGCCCATACGGCTGCGGGACTCTGTCCGGATATGGCAGCCGCGGCAAAGTAAACAAGTCTGCCCGCTACCTGCGCGCATATAACCGCGGGGAAGGCAAAGAGCGCATTTTTTTCAATTTTCTTTGAAAAAAGACCGCTCACCAGTCCGAAAACTGCGAGTTCGGCTATCATGTACGGCAGCCTCGCCGCGGCGGGCATTGCCGTTCCGGCAAAAGCCGAGGTGAACGCAAAGCTCACCACGGGCGAAAGCGCGCCTACGCCCAGACCCCACTGCCAGCCGAGGATGCAGCCTGCAATGAGCGCGGGCGCATACATGGGCAGGTATACCGTTCCGGCGGCGCTTCCGCCGAAGAAGTGCGCAATCTGCGGCAGCACCGCCGCCAACGCCGCAAGCAACACGGCTGTTGCGCCCTTTACCGTAAGCCTTACGGGAAGGCTTTTGTCTTTAAGTATGGCGTCAATCATAAATAACTCCTGTAAAAATTTCTGTGTTCAATGATTATATAATATAAAGTCGGCTTTAAGTCAATAGGCAAATCAAAATTTTTTTGCGTATATGCGCATTTTTTTGTCGGTAAAGCTTAAAAATGTCTTTTGAACGGCTTTTTATAACCCGCGCATTGTCTTTATGCGCCGACTTCCGCGCCGTTTTATCAAAAAGAGGGACACAACTTCCGTTCAAAAGGTTTACGCGGGCGCGCGTTTGTGCTAAAATTCTGTTAACGGCGCCTCGCGCCCATAAAACATAAGGAGAATATAATTGGAACAGTTCATTCAGGCGGTAAAGGATTTCTTTTCCGACTTCGCCTACAGCGGAGGACTTATTATAATCCGCACGATAGCGTTCGCGCTTCTGGGACTTGTAGTGCTTAAAATAGTGCGCATGCTCACAAGGCGCGCCGCAATGCGCAGCAAGCTGGATAAAGCTGCCGCTACGTTCATAATATCCATAATAACCGTAGTGCTGTACATCGCGCTGGTCATAGTCATCGTAAGCTCGCTCGGCATATCCACCGCGGGCATAATAGCGGCGTTCTCCGCAATAGCCCTCGCCATAGCGCTCGCTTTGCAGAACAGCCTCGCAAGCCTTGCAAACGGAGTGATAATAATTTTTACCAAGCCGTTCAAAAAGGGCGATATAATAATGATAAACGGCATGGAAGGCACCGTGCAGGATATCCGCCTCTTCAATACCAAAATTCTTACGTTCAACAATGAAGAGGTGATAATCCCCAACAGCGACATCCTTTCCGAAACGCTCATAAACGAAAGCAACAGACCGTTAAGGCGCGTTGAAATGCCCTTTTATCTCTCGTATGTCGCCGACGCGACGGAAGTCCGCGCGGAAATTCTGTCGCAGATCATGAAGAACAAGGCGATAGTGAATTCGCCCAAGCCCGCAGTCGTAATTGACAGCTTCGGCGAAATGACGGTGCGCTGCACGGCGTATGCGTGGGCGCCCGTGGAAGGCTATACTCCCGCAAAAATTGCCGTGAGAGACATAATATACGCTTCAATCCGCAAGTTCGGGGCAGAGCCTTCCGCACGCAAAGTGCACGTGGATATGGCACAGAATGCATCTTCGGAGGGTAAGGATGAATAATCTGCTCGCAATTCTTCTTGCTGCCGCGGACGGCGGCGAAACCGCAGAGACGGTTGCAAAAACGCCTGAAACCTGGCAGCTTATAACACAGTACGTCGTTTACGCCGTGATAATAGTGGTGAGCATTCTCATTCTCATGCTCTTGAGGAAGCACACAAGGCTTCCCCGCCACGGCGAACTCAAAAAAAAGATGCAGACCCTGCTTTCGGATATACGCTCGATAGACGTCAAGAGCAAGCGCATGGACTTTATCAAAAGCGTTTCGCGCACGATGTATAAGGCGGACAGCCTTTCGTACAGCGCGGGCATGCTCGCTGAAAAGGAGAGGTATTCCGACCTCGGCACGATATCCACGTTGCTCTCCGAAGCGCGCGCCGAACTTTCGCCTTATAAATTCGGCAGCAAGGAAGCGGAGGAGGCGGAGGGACTGGCTGCCGCCGCAGAAAAGACGGAAAAGGCTCTCGAAGTGCTCGAAGGCATAATCCAGCGCGACGGCGAACTCAAAGGCAAGCGCGGATAAACTGATATTTTCATAAAGCGTATCAAAGCGCCCGCGGGGTGCGGCGGAAAGCCGCACCCCGCGGGCGCTTAATAATTTTTAAGCGCTTTTGCCCGCCTGACCGCCGAAAATTCATTCGCCGCGCGCATTGAAATTGTCTGCGTTTGCAAAAGAAAATAAACTTAATTATTCGTAAAAAAATTATTTTGTTTTTTTGTTTTAAACGTTTCAGACAGTGTTATAATTAAAGTGAAAAAAGAATCAAGGCAAACGCCCGGATCCTTTAAATAAATTTAAAGGAGATTTAAATATTATGAAAAACTATTTACAGAAAAGAAATTATGCACGCGACCCCTTCTTCGACGCTTTTGACGATTTCTTCAAACCCGTATTTTACGATGACAGGGAAACAAGCATGCGCACGGATATAAAGGAAACAGACAACGGCTATCAGCTCGATGTTGAAATGCCCGGCTTCGATAAAAAGGATATAAAAATTTCGCTTGAAAACGGTTATCTTACCGTAAGCGCTCAGAAGAGCACCAAGGAAGAAAACGGCGAAAGCGAAAAGAAGGAAAGGTATCTCCGCAAGGAATGCAGCGTATCCTGCAGCCGCAGCTACTATGTCGGCGACGATATAGAAAAGGAGAACGTAAAGGCTAAGTATGAAAACGGTATGCTTACTCTTACCGTTCCCAAGAGCCAGCCTAAGCAGCTTCCTTCGCACAATATCGAGATTGAGTGAGGAAGGAGCAACCTTCGCCGCGGCAATGCGCGGCAACAAAAATTACGCGTACAAAGGCGGAGCGGAGGAAAATCCGCCCGGCCCTTAAAGCGGAATAAAATTCCGCTGTCAAATAAGCTTGCGGAAATAATTAATAAGGTATTTATTTCTGATTTGATTTTTCCGCATGCCTGAAAGCGATTACACTCCGCCGCTTGCGGCGGTCAATACGTAAATCTCTCCTTAAAGTAGTCATGGGCGGCGCAGAGTAATCTGCGCCGCCCATGTTTTTTTACTGTATTTTTTATTTGATTAATTGTATTTTTAAAAATAAAAAACGAGCAATTAATTTCTTATAAATTGGCGAAAAATCAATAAAAAAATAATCAGTTTTTATTTGCAATAATTTAATTAAAAATATGCTCAAAAAAATTCTGAAAAAATACGGAAAAAAGCGGCGGAAAAAATTTCCGCCGCTTTTTTATTTTAATGTTTTATGCGTTTTTTACGAGTTTTACAACTTCTTTGGTTTTTGCTTCGATTTCTTCGGGAGTGCCCTTCATCATCCAGCTGCCGCCGCATGCGATGATTTTATCGTAAGCAAGGTATTCCATGATATTGTCTGCGGAAATGCCGCCCGTGGGCATAATCTGAAGATAAGGGAATGCCGCGCAGATAGCTTTGATGGTTTTAAGTCCGCCGTAGTTTGAAGCGGGGAAGAACTTTAACGTGGTAAGACCTTTAGCTATTGCAGCCATTGCCTCGGTAGGGGTAACAATGCCGGGCAGGTAAAGCATTTCGTGTTCTTCGCAGCAGTCGGCAACTTCTGCGGAGAAGCCGGGCGAAACTATGAATTTAGCGCCTGCAACAATAGCCTGTTCGCACTGATTTTTATTTATAACCGTGCCTGCACCGATAAGCGCGTCGGGGAAGTTATCTACGGCAAGCTTGATGGCTTCAGCCGCGCATTCTGTGCGGAATGTAATTTCTGCGCAGGGAAGACCGCCCTTTACAAGCGCCGTCATCTTGGGCATAACTTCGTCTATAGAGTTGAAAACTACTACAGGCACAACTTTGGTTTCCTTGATTTTTTCAATCATCTGCTGTTTTGTCATTTTAAACCTCCGTGTGGTTTCAGATTTTACTTTATTCAGGGCGCTCTTTTGCGCCCCTTCTTAACTCCGCCATTATTTTACCACACTGTTTTGCATAATGCAACATTTGCGTAAAAATTGTGCATAAATTTTACTTTTGCTGTGAATGATTTCATATAAATATTCTTATACAAATTAAAAGAATCGTACGGCGCAAAATTTTTTTTAACGGGTAAAACTTTTTAACCGCTATATATGCTTAAAACATCGCGTAATTTTACAATAAATTTACGCGATTGCAGATTTGTGCAATGATATGTATATTGACATTGATTTGGGGCTGGGGTATAATTAAGTTACTTATAAGTAGCCTGAAGAGGAGTAAAAGGATTAAAGGGGCATGCCCCTTTGTGCTGTGATACACAGCACAACAATGCTTCTTAAAAGCCGAGTAATTTTTTGCGGGTCGCTTTAAGAATAAACAGGAGGCTTAAATTAATGTATTTTACAAAGAGAAAAGGCCTGATAGCCTTTTAGTGGTCCTGTTTGCGGCAGCGTTCATTTCGTGCCTTGCGATGTTCGCTGTGCCGGGAAAGACTGTATTTGCTGCAGATGACACCGGAACGCAGACTGACGGCGAGCAGACGGAAAATGTAACTACTGTAACTGATGCGGGTTCGCTGAAAAATGCCATCAGCAGTACAGATGCTGAGGTTAATATCAGGCTCGGCGCAAATATTGCTGCCGATGTTGAGGTGCCTGATGGTAAAACTGTAACGCTTGACCTCAACGGTTTTACTCTTACAAACGTAATTGATCATACAATCACCAATAGGGGTTTTCTTACTATTATTGACAGTTCTGCTGAACATATCGGAACCGTCGATAATATATCAAATCAAAGAAATGCTATTTTTAATCTTGGCGAGGCAACTCTGCTCGGCGGCAATTATACTCGCAGCCACGAGGCAGGCAGCGATCTTAACAACGGCGGTGGCAACAGTTGGTACAATATTAAAAATCTCGGTCATCTTACAATAGGCGAAAAAGGTAAGGAATGTAACGTCAAAATTATTCAGACCGGTCATTTTTCCAGCCTTGTAACCAATGGTTATTATTACGAT
This sequence comes from uncultured Clostridia bacterium, assembly GCA_944368065.1. Classification (GTDB taxonomy): domain Bacteria; phylum Bacillota; class Clostridia; order Christensenellales; family Borkfalkiaceae; genus Coproplasma. Next base: position 37,307 of record CALVWV010000022.1, read on the forward strand.
GATGATGTCGTGGGTGAGGACTATATGGATTATAGCAACTTAGTAACGACCGGCGATAAGATTCCTACGCTTACGATTTATGGCGGCGAATTTACAGGTGGTGCTAATTCTATAAAAAATGATAATCATGGTGTTATTACAATAGAAGACGGAACATTCAACAACAGTACCCAGTCGGTAATTCTTAACTGGAACTATCTTACAATCAACGGCGGCTCATTCAACATTAGCGATACAGCTACGGCTGCTGTGACGACGTCTTATTTAAATTCCGGTTATAATAATGGTACGACCACAATCGATGACGGCCAATTTAATGGTGCTATATTGGCTGGTACTGGCGCAGCTAATGTTAAATACAGCATTTCTGGCGGCGAGTTCACAACCGCTTTGAATGAAAAGTTTATTGCTGACGATAGCTTGTTCTATGCTACAGAGAATGGCTATTCTGTCGGAACAGAGGAAGAGGCGGGTGAAGCAGGCGCAGTTGCGGCTATAGGCAAAATAACTTATGAATCGCTTCAGGCAGCAGTTGATGATGCCGATAATGGCGACACTGTAGCTCTTATCGAGGGTGCAAACGGTACACAAAAGGGCGGCGGTGTAATGATAGAGGCAGCCAACGCAAAAGATATAACTATAGATTTTAAGGGGCTTACATATGAAATGGCAGGACCTTCGGTTGGTTCCAGCGGCACAGAAAGTCAGTCATTCCATTTTGAAAAAGGGTGCAATATAGTATTAAAAAATGGCAATCTTTTCTCTTCTGACGAAGCTTGCAGAATGCTGATACAGAACTATGCTAATCTGACTCTTGAAAATATCGTTCTTGATGCGGCGTCCAGTGCAAATCCCGAATGCGAAGCCCTGTCTGTAAACTGCGGTAACGTTATTATAAAAGGCAACACTCAATTGCTTGCAGCTGACTATGTAGCTTTCGACGTGTATTACTGGCCTAGCGGCGGTTATGGAGAGGGAGCAAGCGTTACTTTCGACGAAACTTTTTCTGGCAGGGTCGAAGGTGTAGTTGGTTATGATAGCGATAATGTTGGGGCTGCCGAGATATATGATAACTTATCCGTTGAAATAAATGGTAACGGATCTTTTGATATCAGTCTTGCGGTAAATAGCAGCAGCGCTAAAATTGTTGCAAACAGCGGTATCTTTACAGAGATGTTGCCTGAAGAATACCTTGGCGAAAACTCTGTACTTTATACGGATAATGAAGGTACTTATGCAGTTGCGTCCTCAGCTCCTGAAGGTATGGTAAAGGTCGGAGTTTTTGCAAACGGCAAAGCATACACCACAGTAGCCGATGCGCTTGCCGCAACCGAAGGCGAAGTAACGGTTATGCTTTATGATGATCTGGTTGAAGATGTTGTGATTCCGGAAGGCAGAACTGTAACCCTTGACCTTAACGGTAAAACGCTTACCAACGCAGAAGCAAATCCGATAACTAATAATGGTAATCTTACCATAACCGGAAACGGTATCGTCAGAGCTGGAGGAGAAAAAGGATTATTCAGGGCTGTCGATAATGCAGGCGGAGTTGTTTTAATTGAAAATGGTGAATTTATCTCCAATTCTGTTGCTATCTATAATACTAACGGCGAAGCAACAATAAATGGCGGCAGATTTGTCGGGTCAAATCAAAGCCTTGTTATTTCTATGGGGGAAATGACGATAAACGGCGGAACGTTTGTAAATGAATTATATGTTAATGCTACAGCGGTAAATGCCATTACAGGTACTCTGACTATCAATGACGGTTCGTTTTCTGCTGTTAGTCAGGCTGTGTCCGCAAGTGTAGGTGTTACTGTTAATATCTATGGCGGTACGTTTGAAGTCAGCAGTTATGCTTATGGCACAATGCTCAATGTGATGGGAGCAGATCTTACTGTAACCGGCGGTACATTTGTAACTCCTAATTCGGATATGATAGTAGCTGTTAATCTGACTAATAATGGTACGGTTGCCATAAGCGGCGGCACATTTAGTCTTCCGATTTCTATGGATTACTTAGAAGAGGGATATGCTCTCAGCTATGATTCTGTAAAAGATACGTTTACCGTTGAATCTGGCACGCTGTTTGCGCATGTTGCCCGCGGTTTAAAGACGTACGGTTTTGTTCAGCCTAACTATGCAATTGCATTTGCGGACGAGGGTGAAACAGTTGTTTTTGATGTAAGTTTCAATATTAGTGGCGGGGCACTTGTAATAAATAAGGCGATTAATATTGACCTTAACGGAAAAACAATAACAAACTCTGATACAACTTATGCCGTAATTCAGATTAATGGCCTTGAATCAGGCAAAACATTTGACGTGAATATTTATTCCTCAGCAGAAGGGGCAAAGATTGCGAGCGGTAGTTCAATTGCTCTTTGGGCATTTGACGATGCGAACGTAACGGTTGATGGAATTACGCTTGAAGGCGCGTTAAGGGCAGCTGCTGTCGGCAAAGATGGTAACTTTACCAATGCGAGCCTTACGCTTAATAATTGCTTGGTGGTCACAACAAAGAAAGATGCTGACGGTATAGCCGTTATGGGTAATGTTACAAACGGCAACGAAGCTTATTACGATACGCTTAATCCCGTAACGCTTGTATTGAACAATACAGAAATTAAAGTCAAGGGATATGCTGTATTTGGCAACGGTTTGTATCATAATACATATATTGAAATAAATGACAGCAATCTCTTAACGGACGGCTCCGGATATACCGGCATATATCATCCCCAGAACGGTACGTTGATAGTAAACGGTGGTTCTATCACGGCTGAGAATGCCGCTATAGAAATCCGTGCGGGCGATCTTACAATTAAGAGTGACGCCGAACTTACCGCAACCAGTACAGAATTTGAAACTTTGCCCAATGGCGGGGATCATCCCGACGGCAATACCGTTGCCGGTGCAGCGCTTGCAATATCGCAGCATACTACCGATTTGGATATAAACGTTAATATTGAAAGCGGTACATTTAACGGCGTAAAAGCTGTTTATGAAAATGACTTGCAGAATGATTCAAGCGACAATATATCTCTCAGCATTTCAAACGGACAATTTAACGGTGCGGTTGAAAGTGAGAATGAAATTGGTTACATAACCGGCGGTCTGTTTAAAGAGCTTCCCGCTCCAGACGCTTTTGCTGCCGGGCTTACGGGTGAACTTTTTGACGGCTATTATGTTACAGTAAATGCTGAAGAAGCTGGCACTGCGGCAACGATAGCTGACAGGCTTAGCGCTCAGAACGATATGCGCGTTTACCTTGCGGCATTTGGACTTACTCTTGACAATATTCAGAAACTCGCGGAAACTGATGATTCGGCAGCTGCTGTCGCTGAAGCTTATGAAGACATATTCATGAGCAACACTAAAGATGATATCGCAAAATCACTTGCTGCAGCTATGGATGCGGTGGACGCGTTCGTCGACGCGCTCAACGCTGCACGCGATGCGGCTGTGGCTGAACTTGAGATTTACGCGGCGGCAGGTGAAGGAACTGTGGAGGTGGCTCTTCCCACGTACATTCTTTCCGCAATCAACGGTGCTGAATCTGCCGACGAAATCAACGCTTACCTGGATTCTGCAAAAGCGGAAATAGATGAAATCCGTGCAGAGCGCAAAGCCGCTGAAGAAGATACGGCTGACCTTGAACGGCAGATAAAAGATGTTGCGAATAAACTTGCTGCTGTTGAAAGCATAGCAGGTAATAATTCCACAAAACTCGATAATCTGACAGCGGATATGGCTGAGGCAAACGATGCGATTGACGAGATTCAGGCTCTTTTAGGATCTGCGGCGGACACATCGGCAAACGAGACGATAGTCGGCATGATAAAGGAAACTCAGGATAAAGTCGCGGCGGTTGAAACCAATCTTAAGGCTTACATAGACGGCGCGGTGACAAAATTATCCGAAAATGTCAGGTCAATGCTCGACGCGCTTGACTTTGCCGACAGCGCCGACGTGGCGGCTCTCGAGAGCAAGCTTACAGAGATAAGCGGATATGTTGATGGCGTGGAGGCGGGCATAGGCAACCTTGCCGACGGCGAAACGCTTGCGTCCGTACTCGGCGGCATTGCAACCGCTCAGGAAGACCTTGAGACTGCGGTAGGCGAATACAAGACAGCTGTTGAAGATGCTTTGGCGGATATAACCGAAACTCTTGCAACGCTCAAGAGCAGCGTTGAAGGGCTTTCAGAAGACGTTGCGGATAACAAGACGGCTCTTTCTGCAGAGATTGCAAAACTGCAGACGACGGCTGACAAGCTTTCCGAAGACCTCTCTTCGATAGGCAAGGAAGACCAGACCGATCTTTCTGCGATAGCTCAGAGCGTAACAGAGCTCAAGACCCAGCTTTCTTCTGTGGCGCAGTCCGTGGATACCCTTGCAACCAACAACGAACAGGCGGGCAGCAGCGTGGCAGGGCTCTATATATTCGTTGCGGTGTTGGTTGTCCTCGTGCTTGCAGTGCTCGTGGTTGTATCCTTCAAAAAGCGCAGATAAAATGCGATTAAAGAATCTTAGTGAAATCTGCATACGAACGGGTATAAATAAAAACTGACAAAGTGGCAGAAGCCGCCGCGCGTTTTAACGCGCGGCGGCTTTTTTATATCATGCCCATATCAATAAAAAAATTGCCCCGCATATATGCCTTAAATATCTGCTTTTCGCGGCTGAATGCTGCATTTCTTTTTTATAATTTTATTGCGCGCGCCTCATTCAGGTTTATGCTTTTTCCGCGTAAAGTTTCAGCCTTTTCGGAACATAAAAATATAAAAAAGTAGGCATTGACAAAAATGTGGTTTTATGTTAAAATCTAAAGTAATAATCCACATTTTCATTGGGGGAAAAATGGAACATATTGCCATTGTCGAAGATGAGGACGAAGAGGCAAAGGTCCTTATTTCATATATAGAAAAATATGCGGCATCGACGGGGCAGGAGTTTAAGGTAAAGCGTTTTAATAACGCCGTTGATTTTCTGGCGGACTATAAGTCGGTGTATGCCGTCGTGTTCATGGACATACAGATGCCGCAGATGAACGGCATGGACGCCGCTGTAGAGCTGAGAAAGGTGGATAAATCGGTTTCGCTCGTATTTATAACCAATCTCGTGCAGTATGCGCAGAAAGGGTACGAGGTGGACGCGGTAGGCTTTCTTGTAAAGCCGGTAAGCTACTTTGATTTTTCGCTTAAATTCCGCAAAGCGCTGGATATTTACGTTATGAGCGAGGAGCGCTGCATAACCATAAAATACCGCAGCGGCATGTGCCGCATTTCCACCGACAGGCTTATGTATGTGGAGATAATCGCGCACAGACTTTATTATCACCTTGTCGACGGCGATATAGAGATTACGGGCGTGCTCGCGGAAGCCGAGCGCGAACTTTCCGCTTTCGGTTTTTTAAGGTGCAACAAATGCTACCTTATTAACCCCAAGTTTGTTGTGGCCATAAAGGGTTCGGAAGTGCAGGTGGGCAACAGCTCCCTTCAGATAAGCCGTCCGCGCCGCGCGGCGTTTCTTGCCGAACTTGCCAACTGGTATGCGGGGCAGGGCGATAAATCATGATTTCCGAAGTTTTGTCTCTGTATGTGCGCATAATACTGCAGTTCCTTGCGGAGCTGTATATTTTTTATGCGCTCGTCCTGTTCAGGCTCAGCCGCTCGCGCCTGTTTGCAGCAAAGCTTTTTTCGGGGCTTTTCTGCGTTGCCGCGCTTGCATTCGGCGCGTCGTTTTTCTATTATTTTTACGGCGGCACGCTGCCCGGCAGAATAGGCGTGTATATATTCCTGTTCCTAATAACGACCGCGCACGTGCGCTTGTGCTTTTCGGAAAGTTATAAAACGGTGCTGTACTGCTGTTCGCTCGCATATGCAGCGCAGAACCTTGTGTACAAGCTTTTTCTCGTGCTTTATTGCATCGGCGAACAGCTGCGCCTCTTTGACGGCTGGGGCGAAATGTTTGCGCTCTATTACCGCCTCATTTACTACGCGTTTTTCGCGGCGGCGACCGCGGCTACCTACTATGTGCTTCTGCGCCGCCAGGTCAGGCGCCTGCCCGAGGGTAAAATTGATTTCCGCATGCTGGCAATCTCGCTGTTCGTGCTGTGCATAACGGTAATTCTGTGCTCGGCGGAGGATGTGTATTTCTCCCGCTTCAGCGAGGGGAGGGAGAACAGGTTCGACTCTTACGACATTTTCGTTCTGAGGGAAACGGGCAATATTTTTTCCGTGCTTTGCTGCGGAGTCGTGCTTCTTCTTATGTCACACGCCATAGTGGAGCGCGATCTGAAGCGCGAGGTTGAGTATCTTCAGTACGCCGTGCGGCAGAGCAAAAAGCAGTACGAAATATCCAAAGACACCATAGATATGATAAATATCAAGTGCCACGATATAAAGTATAAGGTAAATTCCCTTCTTTCGGGCGCACAGGTTGCGCCGCCCGCGCTTGACGACCTTAAAGAGAGCATCTCTATATACGATACGCGCGTGGAGACGGGCAACCAGATACTAAACGTTCTGCTTACGGAAAAAAGTCTTTACTGCGAGCAGAACGGAATAAAATTTTCCTGCATGGCGGACGGCGAAAAGCTTTCGTTCATGTCGGAGGGCGACCTCTATTGCCTGTTCGGCAACATCATAGACAACGCGCTCGAGGCGGTGAATAAAATACCCGACAAGGAGCGCAGAATAATAAATTTTGTCGTAAAGTCCAAAAATGATATGCTCGTCGTGCAGGAAGAAAATTATTTCAGCGGCGGGCTGGAGTTCAAGGACGGACTGCCGCAGACAACGAAAAGCGACAAGAATTACCACGGTTTCGGCATGCGCAGCATACGCATGATAGTAAACAAGTACGAGGGCGCGCTCACCGCCTATGCGAAGGACGACGTTTATTACCTTAATATCATTTTCAGCCCCGATAAAGAAAAAAAGTTACAGAATAAGTAAATAATTTGCAGTTCAGGGAACGCCCGTTGACAACGGGCGTTCTTTATTTTATAGTTAAAGCACATAAAACGCGGCGCGGTCAGATATATTTTGCGCCGCAGCCAAGGTGCATTTCAAAGGCTTATAGATGAAAAAATTTTTTGTCGCTCTTCTCGCCGCGGCGACGGCATTTTCCTGCGTTGCGGCGGGCTGTAACATTTTCAGCTCCCCCGAAGGGGATGGCAATGCCTCTCAGGGCGGAAACACGCAGGGGCTCGGCGGCAGTCCGGGTTCTCAAGACGCACCGCAGCAGACGCCCGACGATGGCGGCGCGTCCGCCCTTCCCGAAAAATTTACGGATAAGGCGGACATAATAGCCGACTTTTCGGCAAACAGGACGTCCGACTTCTATTCGTCAGACGGCTATTCCAACGGCGGCATGTTCAACTGCATGTGGTCGAGGAACAATACCGTAATTTCGGGCGGGGTTATGAACATGACCGTAAGCAAGGACAAAAACAGGTTTTACGGCGCAGAGTACCGCACCCGCAGGCGCTATTCATACGGCTACTATTCGGTATGCATGAAGGCGGCAAAGTGTTCGGGCGTCGTTTCCTCGTTCTTCACTTACACAAACAATCCTTGGGACGAGATTGACATAGAATTCCTCGGCAACGATACCACAAAGGTGCAGTTCAACTATTATACGAGCGGCGTAGGCGGGCACGAATACCATTACAACCTCGGCTTCGACGCGTCGGAAGATTTCCACGAATACGGCTTCGACTGGCAGAGGGACTCTATAACGTGGTATGTCGACGGCAAACCCGTCTACCGCGCAGAAAAACAGATACCCATAACCGATACGCAGATAATGATGAATGTCTGGAACTGTACGGGGCACGACGACTGGACGGGCCCGCTTGACGAAAGTTCGCTGCCTGCCACGGCGCAGTATAAGTGGGTGGCGTACAAAGCGGCATAACGGCGGTGCGCCTTGCGCGCGGCCTTGTATGATAAAAGAAAAAAATTAAAGGGAGAAAAGTATATGAAGAAAAAGATGTTGCGTTCATTGTCGGCGTTCGCGCTGGCAACGACGGTGTCGGCAGGCATGTTCGCGCTTGCGGCGTGCAAGTTCGACGAAGACCCTCCGCTTACCGATGCTCCTCTTTCGGGCGAAATGCTCATGGACTGGTCGCAAGGCGAATCAGACCTTGCGTACAAATCGCAGGGCTGGTCAAACAAGGGCTCTTTCAATACCGAGTGGTCGTCTGATTACGTCAATTATGAAGACGGCGTAATGAAGCTCACGCTCGGCGAAAACCCCGACGGCACTAAGGAAGATTGCAACGAGTATCTTGGCGGCGAACTGCGCACGTACAGCTGGTACGGCTACGGCGATTATGAAGTGTGCATGAAGCCTTCCGATAAGCCCGGCACGGCAAGCACTTTCTTTATCTGCACCGGCAGCTACGACAAGAACCCCGATACGGGCGAAAATAACCCTTGGGACGAGATTGATATAGAGTTCCTCGGAAAGGATACCACAAAGGTACAGTTCAACTTCTATCAGGACGGCGACAACAACGTGCGCGGGCACGAATACATGTACGACCTTGGATTCGACGCTTCCGAAGAGTTCCACACCTACGGCTTCCGCTGGGCGGAGGACTACATTGTATGGTTTGTGGACGGCGAGCCCGTCTACAGGGTTGACGATATAGAAAGCGACCCTCAGCCCACAACGCCCGGCCGCATACTCATGAACTACTGGTGCGGCACCGAGCAGGCAGTTGACTGGATGGGCAAGTATGAAGGCGTCGACGATACGGCGGCTGAGTATAAGTGGGTGAAAACCTCTGCCGAAGCCATATGGACTGAGCAGCCCGGCGGTTCGGAGGATACCCCCGGCGATACTCCGGGAGAAACGCCCGAAATTCCCACCGAGGGAACAAAATACCCCGTGGATATGTCAAAAGTAACGGTAGGCGGCGACCTTGCTTCCGTCAATGGCGGACCTTACACGGCTACCGTGGAAAATAATGCGCTCAACGTAACTTACGCTTCCGCATCCGACTATAAAAACGTTTCGCTTTCAGGTCTCAGCGCCATGGCAAAGGCCAACAACGTGTTTATGGCAAAGGTTAAAAACAACGGCACGGAAACGGTAAATCTCCGCGTGGATGTGCTGAGCAGCGAAAACGTCTCGGCCAACACAAAGGCGTGCAACATTGCGGCAACGCAGGACGGCGTCGGGGTGCGCACGGATACCGACTGGGGCGGCTCGTTCTTCACGATTGAACCTGATAAGACGGTGGAAATTGCCATACTGTACGATAACACCAAGCCTCAGGCTTCCGTACAGTTCATGATAGACTCGCATACAGGCGCGGCTGTTACTCACGGCGGCGATGTGACGATATCCGAAATGGCGTTCACGGGCGGCACATACACCCCCGGAGATGAACCCGAAAATCCCGAACCCGAAACCCCTTTGGAGCCCGCAATTCCTGAAGACGGAACCAAAACGCAGGTGAATATCGCAGATGTAACAATAGGCGGCAACCTCGCTGCAAACGGCGGTCCTTACACGGCGACCGCGGGCGAAAATAATGCGCTCAACGTAACTTACGCTTCTGCTTCCGATTATGCCAATGTAGACCTTTCCGGCATGGGCGCTTTACAGTCGGCAAACAATGTGTTTACGGCAAAGGTTACGAATAACGGTACCGAAACTGTAAGCTTCCGCGTCGATGTAATGAGCAGCGAAAACGTCTCGACCAATACCAAGGCGTGCAACATTCTTGCAACGCAGGACGGCGAAGAGGTGCGCACGGATACCGACTGGGGCGGCTCCTTCTTCACCGTGGATGCGGGCGATACCGTAATCATCAAGATATTGTACGATAATTCAAAGCCTCAGGCTTCCGTACAGTTCATGATAGATTCCCACCTCGGCACGCCTGTCGCTCACGGCGGCAATATAACGATATCCGAGATGGCGTTCATAGACAGCGCGTCCTCTGAAAATCCCGAGGAAGGCGATGACCCCGTAACTCCTCCCGAGGAAGGCGATGACCCCGTAACCCCTCCCGAGGAGGGCGATGACCCCGTGACTCCTCCCGAAGAGGAAGACCCTGTAACTCCTCCCGAAGAGGAGGACCCTGTAACTCCTCCCGAAGAGGAGGACCCCGTAACTCCTCCCGAGGAAGAAGACCCCGTGACTCCTCCCGAAGAGGAAGAACCCGCTGTTACCGAACAGAAAGTCACGATAAACGGTGCGGATATAGCGGTGGACGGCAATCTTGCGCCCGACGGACCTTATACAGCGACGGTAAACGCAGAAAAGACCGAACTCAACGTAACTTATACAAATATGGCAGGTGGCACGTGGTTCAACGTGGCGTTGCAGGGAATATCCGATATAGCGGGCGCGCACAACGCATTCAATGCGCAGATTAAAAATAACGGCGCGGAAAACGTGCTCGTGCGTGTGGATATATGCGCGGCGAGCGGCAATATTATAAACTTATCGGCAACGCAGGACGGAGTCGGCGTAAATACCGACCTTGTAAACGGCGGTTCGTTCTTTACGGTAGCGCCCGGTGCAACGGTGGCCATACAAGTGGTTTATGACGGCAGCAAAGCTCCCGCTTATGCGCTCTTCATGCTCGATTCCTCAACATATAAGGATACAAATGTTTACAACGGCGACGTAACCATATCGGCAATGTCCTTTGCCGATGTTACTGTTACCCCTCCCGAAGAGGAAGACCCCGTAACCCCTCCCGAAGAACAGCCTTCCGATACCGTCACAATAAACGGCACGGCGGCAAAGCCCCAGACGGATGCAGATTTCACTGCAACAGTTGATTCTGAAAAGAATGCCGTTAACGTCGTCTATGCAGACGTCAATGGCAACGATTACAGCGGAATCAGGATTGACGGCATTTCCTCTGTAGTTGCTGAAAACAATACTCTCACCTTAAAGATAACGAACAACGGCGATACGGCGGTAAACGTGCGCGTGGATGTCCTGGCTAACATACCGGACGCAACTTATAATCACAACAAGTGCAACCTGTCGTCCACAATGAACGGAGAGTACGCGTACACAGATTTGCGGTGGGGCGGTTCAATTTTCGACGGAATTGCTCCCGGTGCAACGGTAACGATTGTAATCACTTACGATAATGAACGCGAACCCTATATGCTGATGTTCATGTTTGATACGCATAAGGGCGATACTTCAACCCACAGCGGCAACGTCACCATTTCCGAAATAGCTTTTTCGGACAGCACGGCTGAATAATATCAAAGAGTAAAAAAGTTAAAAAAATATTTGCGGGCAGATGTAAAAATCTGCCCGCAGAAAATCGAATAAGGGACAAAAATGAAAAAGACAAAGAAACTGGGAATTATCATAATATCGGTCGCAATCGCCGTTATAATTGTATTTACTTTCTTTCTGAACTACCTCGCGCTCAACAAGTTCGACAACATATTCGAACAGTTCTTCAAAAAGACTGAAGACAGCCTTCAGGGCGACACAAAGGGCGCAGACACGCAGTACTACAAGAGCTCTTTCAATAGCTCAAAGGACCTCTACGAATACGAAGAGGACCTCGTCGCCGAAATGGCTATGGAGGGCGCAACCCTCCTTGAAAACGACGGTGTACTTCCCCTCGAAAAGGGCACTACGCTCAGTCTTTTCAGCCACTCTTCCGTCGACCTCGTAAGCGGCGGTTCGGGCTCGGGTTCGGGCTCTTTCGAACTCACTGCAAACCTCAAGAAAGGTCTGGAGGCTGCGGGACTCAAGGTTAACGGCACTCTCTGGAATTTCTATGAAAAGGGCAACGGTTCGGGCTATAAGCGCGGCGCGGGTTCCATAAACTACGGCGCTTCCCTCGACTGGAGCATAAACGAATGCCCCTTAAGCAAAATCACCGCTGAAAAAGGCCTTGCCGACACGTTTGACGGCACCGTGGCAATGTTCGTGCTCTCGCGCACGGGCGGCGAGGGCGCCGACCTTGCAAGGGACATGAAGGCTTACGGCGGAGAATCGGGGCAGCACTACCTCGAGCCCGACAAAACCGAACTTGAAATAATAGATTATCTCAATAAAAATTTCGACGATGTAATAATCCTCGTAAACGCAAACAACGTAATGGAACTCGGCTGGGTGGAAAATTACGAAAACATCTCTGCGGTAGTAAACTTCCCCGGCGCCGGCAGAACTGGCACTTACGGCCTCGGCTATATGCTCACGGGTCTTGATAAGGACGGAAAGGAAATTTCCGCTTCGGGTCACCTCGTGGACACCGTCGCTTACGACAGTTTCTCTTCCCCCGCGATGCAGAACATGGGCGACTACAGGTACGACGGCACCGATTATTACTACGTAAATTACGCCGAAGGCATTTACGTAGGTTACAAGTATTACGAAACGAGGTATGAGGACGCCGTCCTTTCGCAGGGCAACGCGGGCAGCTACAATTACAGCCAGACCGTTCAGTATCCCTTCGGCTACGGACTTTCTTATACAACCTTCGAATGGACGGATTTCAACGTGTCGGACGCGGATGAAAACGGCGATATAACTGTATCGCTCACCGTAACCAACAACGGCCCCCGCCGCGGCAAAGAGGTGGTGCAGGTATACGTGCAGTCGCCTTTCACCGATTACGATAAGAAAAACGGCGTGGAAAAGGCTTCCGTAACGCTCGCGGGATTCTTTAAAACAGATTACATAGACGTCGACGGACACGAGGACGTATCCTTTACAATAAATCTCAAAGATTTCACCTCGTACGACGCCAACAACGCAAAGACTTACATACTTGAAGACGGCACCTATTATATAACCGCCGCTACTGACGCACACAAGGCGCTCAACAACATACTTGCCGCCCGCGGCGTATCTTCCGATAAGCTCACTTCAGCGGGCGGACTGGACAAAGAAGAAAGCGCCGGCAATGCCGAATTCGTAGGCACTTACAGGCAGGCAACATTTGACGCGGACACCTATTCCGTGGGCGCGGACAACGAAAAAATAACCAACAGGTTCGACTACGCTTCGCTTGACGATGCAAAGTACCTTTCCCGCACCGACTGGAGCGCAATGGATAACAACGCGCTGCGCTACGGCACGGCGTCGTCCGCTGACAGCGGCGCAGAAATAGGCGGCAAGCAGTGGTCGCACGCGATAACAAACGAACTCAAAGCGGCGCTCGATTCAAGGACTTCGCGCAATCCCGCCGAAGGCACCGTGCCCGAAACGTACAAGTTCGGTCAGGACGGCGAACTCGACCTTATAGATATGCGCGGACTCGCCTTCGACGACGAGGGCTGGAACGACATATTGAGCCAGATAACGCTTGAAGAGCTTGCTCTCCTCGTTGACGAATGTGGTTATTGCTCGCCCGAAGTCAAGTCCATAAACAAGCCCAAGGTAACCGACCTCGACGGCCCTGCGGGACTCAATCTCGTCGTAGGTCACGGCTCCGTGCCCATAGGCGACGGATACCTGTCCATGACGTGGCCGAGCGAATACATGCTGGCAAGCACGTGGAACGAAGACCTCGCGTTTAAAATGGGCGAGGGCATAGGCGAAGACGGACTTCACGGCGGCGTTCAGGGCTGGTACGGTCCCGCCGTCAACATTCACAGAACGCCTTTCGCAGGTCGTAACTTCGAATATTATTCCGAAGATTCCTACCTCAGCGGCATATTCGGCTACCAGGCTGTAAACGGCGCCGCAACGAAGGGAATGTACGCATTCCTCAAGCACTTTGCCCTCAACGACCAGGAAACGCACCGCGACCATCTCGGTCTCGTTACGTGGGCTGGCGAACAGGCAATACGCGAAATTTATCTCAAGCCCTTCGAACTTACCATAGAGGACAACACCGTCGAAATTATGTATAACGAGGCGGTGAAGAACGAAAACGGCGACATAACCGGTTACGTTGAAAAAACTGCAACTGTCCCCGCGGCTACGGGCATAATGTCTTCCTTCAACCGCATAGGCCCCACGTGGGCGGGCGGCAACTATAACCTCATAACCGAAGTTCTGCGCAACGAGTGGGGCTTCAACGGGTTTGTGCTCACCGACTACGAAGTTGCAAGCTACATGTTCACCGACCAGTGCCTTGCGGCGGGCGGCGACGCCAAGCTCAAGACGGTAGGTCTTGAAGGCAACATGCTCTTCGGCTACTCGCTCGAAGGCAACGAAGAGGACCAGGGCTACGCGCGCGAAGCTGCGCACCGCATTCTCTATACTGTAGTTCACTCCTCGGGCATGAACGGATTCGTTCACGGCGTAAGGTACATCAACGGCTTTGCATACTATAAGATAATACTTATCGTATGGGATGTGCTTGCGGCTGCAGGCGTGGGCGTGCTCGTATACTTCCTCGTAAAAAAGATAAGGCGCAACCTTGCGGCAAAAGAGGAAAAATAATAATTGACTGAGGCATATTGCCGCACCAATCAAACAAAACCAATTAAAGTAAAAGCCGCCCCGCGGATTTATCCGCGGGGCGGCTGTTTTGTTTTCATCGTCACATAATCCATTCAATAATAAAGAACAGTCCTATCAGCACGGCGAGGAAAGCTATGTTAAAAATGGTGAATGCAAGAAGATACTTAGGTCTTCTTTCGGGGTAATCTTTGGCGATTGCCTTGTAGGATATAAGGCTTGCCATGGAAGCTATCAGCGTGCCCAGACCGCCTATGTTGCAGCCTATTATAAGCGCGCGCCAGTTTTCGGAAAAGCCCGAAAGCAGAAGCGCGGCGGGCACGTTGCTTATCACCTGACTTGCAAGCACGGCTACAAGCGTCTCGTTTCCGCTTATGACCGAGTTTATGAAATTGCGGAAACTTTCAATGTTTCCCATATTGCCTATAAATATGAACAGCGCTATGAACGTCACGAGCAGCGAGTAGTCTACTTTTGCAAGCGCTTTGCGGTCGGCAAACAGCAGAAACACAAAAATCACTGCGGCGATAATCAGCGCGGGCAGAACGTCGGACAGGCAGAGTATGCATATTGCAAACCCGACGGCGGGCCAGACGAGGCGGAATGGTCTGCCGAGCTGACTCTTTTCTGCAAGGTGCTCGACTGGCACCGATTTGAAGCACATTATTACTACAAACAGCATTACTGCCGAAGCTATAGTGTAGGGCAGCATAGTAAGCACCAGCCCGCCGAAGCCTATGTCGCTCGAGTTGTAAAGGTAAAGGTTCTGCGGGTTGCCCATGGGGGTGAGCATGCTGCCGAGGTTTGCCGCCAGCGTCTGAAGAATGACTAAGGGCACAACAAGCCTTTCCTGTCCCGAAGCTTTCAGAACGGTAATTCCGAACGGCACGAAGGTTATGAGCGAAACGTCGTTGGTAACCAGCATGCTGAGGAAAAAGGGCAGAAACACGAGCACCAGCATAAGCTTTTTCGTGGTGTCGGCCTTCTTTAAAAGCTTTTCGGCGAGGAAGGAAAAGAGCCCCGCGCCCTGAAAACCCTTCATTACCGCCATCAGCGAAAACAAGAGGGCGAGGGTGTCCCAGTCTATATAATCTATATATGCGGCGCTGGGCGGCACGAAAAAGACTGAAATTATGGCAATCAGTACTGCCACGCACAGCACGGCTTCTTTTTTGACAAAGCGCCCCACGGCGCATGCAAACTTTTTCATAACGCACGTGATTATATCACCGCGCAAAAAAAATTACAACAGATTTTTTTATCTGTACAGCAAAAAACAGTTGACAAACTTTTTATAAAACAATATAATTAGCTGGTAAAAACAAAGATGCCGCAGACAGCAGGCGCCGCAAACACGGCTTAATCCCCTGCCGAGGTGTTAAGGTTTGAAAAAAGATTACACAAAGTTCATTCTTTTTTTGATGTCCTTATGCCGTGCGGCGTAAGGGCTTTTTAAATTCTTAAAGGAGGTACACAGTTTGTCAGCTAATTTCGAAGCCAAGAAGCTGGTTGTCGAAGAGATAACCTCTAAAATCAAGGCGTCCAAATCAGTGGTTTTTGTTGACTACAACAAACTGACCGTTGCAGAAGTTTCTGAACTCAGGAACAAGTGCAGGGAAGCAGGTTGCGAATACAAAGTTTACAAGAACACTCTGGTAAGAAAGGCATTCAACGAGCTCGGTTATAACCAGTTCGACGAAGCTCTCAACGGCCCCACGGCTATAGCTTTCAGCGCGGACGAAGTAACCGCGGCAAAGCTCATGACCAAGGCTGCTAAAGACTACGACGGCAAAATCGTTTTGAAGTGCGCTTTCTCGGACAACGCTTATGTTGACAAGAAGGGTGTGGAAGCGCTCGCAACCATGCCTTCCAGGGAAGAGCTCGTTGCAAAAATGCTCGGCTCTATGCAGGCGCCTCTTTCCAATTTCGCAGGCGTGCTCACCAACCTTATGTCCGGTATCGTGCGCGTGCTCAACGGAATTGCGGAAAGCAAGGCATAACATCCGCTTCGGCGGGAAATGCGGCGTCCCGCGCCGCTTAAAATGCGGGTAAGGCGCGTCCCTGCCTGAACGGGGCAAATTAAAAACCATTAAAAATCGGAGGAACATTAAAATGGCAGATATCAATAAGTTTATAGATGAAATCAGCAACATGACCGTTCTTGAGCTCAACGAGCTCGTAAAGGCCCTTGAGGAGAAGTTCGGCGTATCCGCAGCAGCTCCCGTAGCAGTAGCAGCAGCTCCCGCAGCTGGCGCAGCCGCAGCAGCTCCCGCAGCTGAAGAAAAGACCGAATTCAACGTAGTTCTTAAGGACGTTGGCGCTAAGAAGATCGACGTTATCAAGGTTGTACGCGGCTTCACCGGTCTCGGCCTTGTAGAAGCTAAGGCTGCAGTTGAAAAGGGCGGCGTGCTTAAGGAAAACGTTGCTAAGGAAGAAGCTGAGAAGATCGTTGCAGAGCTCAAGGCTGCCGGCGCAACCGCTGCTATGGAATAATTTAAGAATTAAAAAAAGCTTTGAAAGGCGGGCGGATTTTTTCCGTCCGCTTTTTTTTGCCGAAAGGCGGGAACGGCAGAAAAAAGCGGACGCAATTTTTAAGTTTTTTTACCTTCATAAAAGTCCTTAAAAACTGCGGCCTGGCATAAAAAGCGGCAAAGTAAGTTATTTTAAATGTCAAAGCGGTGAAATTTAGCCGCCCGCGCTGTAAATCGCTTGACTGCCCCGCTAAAATTAAGTAAAATACAATAGTATCAGCAAAAAATTATCAAAAAGGTAAATTACCTTTTAAGGCGGCAGATATGTCATTCAGAAGGTTAAAACGCGCCATGCTCGGCGTTGCCGTTGCTGCGGCAATCGGCGCATCGGCGGCGCTTGCGGGATGCACTATTGAAACAAATCACCCCCGCGCGCAAATCACAATAGAATTCAACGGCACGGAGTACGTTCTCGAGTACACGATGTACAGGAACATGTACCCTCAGACGGTGCGCCACTTCATAGAGCTTGCCGAAGCCGGCTACTACGACGGCACCATAATTCACGATTATCAGTCCAACGACTGGTACGGCGGCGCATACAAATACAACGCTGACGCCTATGCCGAAGCTTACGACAGCCTCGCAATGGACGATTACCTCAGCGACCCCGCCAACTTCCTCGAGGACGACTATATTTCCCTGTTCAAGGCAGGCAGCCTCACCCCTTCTGTATTCAGGGACGGCGGCTATACCCAGGATAACGACGGCAATATGCTTCCAGTGGAAGGCGACGCGATCCCCACGCTGTACGGCGAATTTTCCAACAACGGTCACACGGTGGAAAACGGTCAGCGCGGCTCTGAATACGGCGCGCTCAAGATGTTCTATACCGTAGGCAGCGACGACGACAACGCCCGCACCCACGTGCTTGTAAACACCGCCGGCGGACAGGTTCTCACCCGCGAGTACTACTCCAACAGCGCAACCAGCCTGTTTGCCCTTCAGGTGGGCAGCTCTTCCTCGCTTTCCACGTCGAGCTATGCAACTTTTGCATATCTTTCGGATGACAATTCCGAGGCCGTTCTCGACGATTTGCGCGACGATATAGATAATTATATCGACGACGAGCTCAGCTCCGAAAGCGACTTCACCACAAAGGTGGAGACGGAAGTGGACAGGGACGACTCTCTTCTTGTCGGACCCGTTCAGGTCGAATATTCCGTTACGGAATCTGCGATAGTAATCAAATCTGTCGTAATAACAAGGTATTGATTGAAAAATAAATTGCGGACGGCTTCTGCCGTCCGTTTTTTTTATAAATGAGCTGCGCCGCCCGGAACTTTCGGGCGGCGCAGCTTTTCATTCTTCGTCCGCGGGAAAGATGTTGGCAATTTTTCCGTCCTGCATTTCTGCTTTAAAATACTTCACTTTAAAAAGTCTGCCGTTTTCCCTGTATAAAAGTCCCGCCGAGCGTTCGCCGTACAGTTCGAGCGCCCGCCCGCAAGGGGGCAGTACGGCGATAAAGTTGCCGAGGTAATCTTTTAGCGCGCCGGCGTGCTCTTTCAGCTCGTCGCACAGCCGCGCGGAGCAGTCCCCGCCGTACAGAACGCTTTCAAAAAACGCAATGTGCTCTGCGCCCGCGCACGGCGGACGGCGCTCGGTTATTTTCTGGCTGTTCAAAACAAATTTCTCTCCGTCGAAGAGGTATTCTCTTTCGGCTACGGCGTCCGTGCAGCTTCTCAGGCAGACTTCTGCGTTAAGGCTTGCGCCCAAAGAGTATTTGTCCGCCTCGCCGCAGAACGCCTGCCTGCAGCCGCAAAACAGGGCGAGCATTCTTCCGCTTTTTACTGCGGCAAACTTTAATCCTCCGCATTCCTTCTCAGTTATTTCGGGTGAGCGGAAGGAGTCCGGCAGCGGAAAAATTGCGTAATCTGCTTTTCCGCAATCTGCGCCCTCGCAGGCGGCGTAAATTCCGCCCGCGCGGAAAACTGTGATTATCGTACCGTCTGTATTCGCCTGGGCAAGCACTTGCAAACCGCACTTATCGGCGTATCCGTCTATGCGAATGAAGTGTTCGCCGCAGGAAGAGTATGTGTCGGCGAAGTCGTGCGGCCTTGCAAAAAAATTTTCGTCTATAAAAAAATTGAGCGGCTGACCGTTTTCGTACGGCACTATTTCGGCAAGCGCGCCGCGCGCGCCGTCTATATCCGCATATCGCTCGAAAGCGTCGATTGTTCCTGCATATTGCCCGTCTAATTTGAGCGCGGCGCGCTCTTCGGAAATAAAGTATACCCGCATATTTTAACTGCCTTGATTTATTTTTATATTTTAATGTATTGAAAGCGCAATTTATGTCAATACACAATGCGCAGACAACGCTTTCTCCGCGCAAAAGCAGCGCGGGAGGGAGACGTGCGCGCATGTGCGCGCCGTCCTGAAATAAACTTAAAAAAGCCTTGTGGCGGGAGGAAATATGAATAAAATAAACGGCTATACCGAAGATGAAGCGCGCGCGTTCGTGCAGTATATATATGCCGGCAGGCGAGCGGGAAGAACGCTTTCTGCGCTGTTTGACGGCTACGCAAAAAAATCGGGCAGGGCAAAGGGCAGCGTGCGCAATTACTACTACGCGCTGCTGCGCAGCACGGACAACAAGGAGGTAAAAAAGCTTCTCAGGGGCACGGGGCTCAAAGCCGAACCCATACGCGCGTTTTCAGATGAGGAGACGGACAAGCTTCTGCGCGCCATACTCGCCGAAAAAAGCAAGGGGGTATCCGTGCGCCGCGCCGTTCTGAACCTTGCCGGCGGCGACGACAAGCTTATGCTGCGCTACCAGAACAAGTACCGCAACGTGCTCACAAAACAGCCTGAGCGCATGCAGGAGCTTATGCGCGAATGCGGAATAGATGAGGGCGCGCGCCGCCGCGTGGAAAAGGAAATAGACGGGCTTTACGACAGGCTCGCATCCTCATTGCGCGAGGAAAACGCCCGCCTTCAGGAAACGGTCAGAAGGCTCACCGAAGAAAATTCCGTCTTGAGGCTCAGGGTAAAAAATTTACAGTAATATACAGTAATATTTTTACAGTTATAAAGGCGCGCCGCGTTCCGCATACTGTGTGTAAAGGGCATTGAACGGCATATATATGCGCATCTTTTGCATTATGCTTCATAGTTCTTCCCTTTGAAGGAGCGGTTGTGAAAGAATTTATTTTAGGTCTCGCCGCAGGTATGGCGGGCGGCGCAATTCTTGTAGCCAACAGCTGCAAGCTCAGAAAAATGATTAAAAAGAATCAGGACGAGCTCATGCAGAAGGCTGAATGCTATATCGACGAGCAGCTCGAAAAAAATTCCGCGCAGAATGCGGAAAAGGGCGCAGGTCAGGATACGGCAAAGAAGAGCGAAAAGAACTGAACTTTTAAAAAGTAAGAGGGGGTGCCGCGGCGCAAAATGCGCCGCGGCACCCCTTCGCCAATGTATTCATGCGCTTTCCGCTCCCGAATTCTGCGCCGCATTTTTTTCCGTCCGCTTGACTTAAACAAGCTTTTCCGCGGCATATATCTTCCGCGCGGGCACAAGTAAGGCAGATAAAACCTTATATGAAAATTTCTGCCTGCGTTCAAAATAATGCGCCGCGTACTTGAAAATCGCGCCTGCGTATGTTATAATCTTCACGTGACCGCTTAAAGCGGCAAAACGGAGGTAATGTTGGAAAGGTACATAGCTTTCGATATAGGCGACAGGCGCATAGGCGTCGCCGTATCCGACCCGTTCAACAGCTACGCGCTGCCTTCCTCTACTTATGTGAGGACAGGCTTTTCGCGCGACATAGCTGCGCTCAAAAAGCTGGTGGAGGAGAAGGGCGCTACGGTCATAGTATGCGGACTGCCCGTCAATGCGGACGGCACGCCTTCAGTCCAGACGGAAAAGACGGAGCGTTTCATTCTTGCCCTTGAAGAGGCGACGGGCAAAAAAGTCGTGCGCGAGGACGAGCGCTACACATCTCTCGCTGCGCACGAACAGCTTTACGAAGGCGGTCACCGCGCCAAAGAGCATAAAAAATACGTCGACGCGCTCGCCGCGGCAAGCATACTCGACGGCTACCTTTCAAGAATATCCGCAAAAGGAGAAAAATCATGAGCGAAGAAAAAAATGAAGAAGCCGTAACCGAAGAAGAGGGCATAATAGAACTTATAGACGATGAAAACAACGTCGTGAAATTCAAACTCCTCGACGTGACGGAGTACAAGGGCGAAAAGTACACCCTTCTTCTCGCCGCCGAACCCAACGACGATGTTGCCGAGGACGAGGTTGTGATATTCCGCCTCAACGAGGCGGAGGAAACGCTCGAGCCCATAGAGGACGAGAACCTTTTACAGGAAGTTTTCGACTTCTACCAAAGCGAAGCTGAGGACGAGGAAGGCGACGAGGGCGACGAAGAGAGCGCCGACTGAGCAGAGCCGAAAAAGGCGGTCTTTTCAACGCATTGACGGCGTTGAAAGCGTAGTACTCAGAGCTTTGCCCGCGGCGTGCAAGCCGCGTATTTTAAGGCGAATGCCGCGCGCAAGCTTACAATTTTATTTAATATTATATAATTTGTTGCGCGCGCACGCCCGTTTTGCTTGCGCGCGCGTAAAAATTATGCTAAAATAACAAAGCTGTAAAAATTCACACCCGCAGAGCTCGCGCTCCGTGGCGGCAAATACTTTTTCCTGCCGCCGTAAGCGCAACGTGCAAATGCACACCTGCAGCGTCCGCGGGGAGGTAAAAACGGAGGAATTTAATATGGCAGTTATCACTATGAAGCAGCTTCTTGAAGCAGGCGTTCATTTCGGCCACCAGACCAGAAAATGGAACCCCAAAATGAGCCGTTACATCTATGCTGCACGCAACGACATTCACATCATCGACCTTCAGCTCACCGTAGGCCTTATCGAAAAGGCATACAACTACGTTGTTGACAGCGTTAAAGAAGGCAAGACGGTGCTCTTCGTAGGCACCAAGAAGCAGGCTCAGGACGCCATCAAGGAAGAGGCAGAGCGCTGCGGCCAGTTCTATGTAAATTCGCGCTGGCTCGGCGGCACGCTTACCAACTTCAGGACGATACGTTCCCGCATCGACCGCATGGTTAAGCTTGAAAAGATGGAAGAAAACGGCGAGTTCGACCTTCTTCCCAAAAAGGAAGTTGCCAAGCTCAAGGAAGAGATGGCAAAGCTCCAGACCAACCTCAACGGTATCCGCAACATGAACAAGCTTCCCGGCCTCATGTTCGTGGTTGACCCTCATAACGAGGACATTGCCGTTGCAGAAGCGCGCAAGCTCAACATCCCCATCGTAGCCATCACCGATACCAACTGCGATCCTGACCTTATCGACTATGTAATTCCCGGCAACGACGATGCAATAAGGGCAATCAAGCTCATCGCATCCGTAATCGCAAACGCCGTTATAGAAGCTAACCAGGGCGAAACCGCCGCCGCAGAAGGCGCCGAAGAAGCTCCCGCAGAAGAGGGCGAACAGCCTTCCGAAGAAACCGCAGAATAATTTAAAAGAGGTTTTGATTTATGGCATTCACAGCTAAAGACGTTATGAATCTCCGCGAAAAGAGCGGCGCCGGCATGCTCGACTGCAAAAAGGCTTTGCAGGATGCAGACGGCGATATGGAAAAGGCAGCCGAGCTTTTAAGGGAGCGCGGCATAGCCAAAGCAGTTAAAAAGGAA
>CALVWV010000023.1 GCA_944368065.1 uncultured Clostridia bacterium
CCGCCGTTATTGACAAAGTCTGCCGCCGCGTGTTATAATTCAATAAGCGTTACGCAGAAAGGTTCGGTGCAAAATGGATTTCAGGGAAAGGCTTATAAAACTGAGAGATGAAAGAAAACTTTCGCAACAGGAGCTTGCGGATATGCTCGACGTCACCCGCCAGACTGTTTCGCGCTGGGAATCGGGAAAGAGCTACCCTTCCATTCCGCAGATTGCGGGGATATGCCGCACATTCCACATAGACGCCAACGAACTTTTGGATTGCGGAGAAAATGCCGCCGCGCAAAGCGAAAAACCTACACAAAACGAGCAGAAGAAAAAGCCGACAAAAACTTTTATTGCTGCGGTAACAATCTGCAGCGTGCTTCTCGCCGCGGCAATCGGCGGGCTTATCGCAACCATAGTTTATGCCGTAAAGGACGCCAGCTACGATTCCAGCGCTACCGTCTGGATAGTTTCCATTCCGCAGAATACGCCGATGATTGTGCTTTCCGTACTGCTTTCGATATTCATAGTGCTCATAGCCGCAATATTCATATATCTTTTATCAAAGGGCAAACGCAGATGAAAAAGGCGGTTTTTGCGCTTGCCGCGGCAATTGCGGCGGCAGCTGTTGCACTGTTTCCCGCCTGTTCCGACGCGGACGGAAATGCTGCAGGAACCTTCTGCTTTTTATCGGTAAGGCTTAAGGGCAACGGCGACGGCACGGTAACAGCCGTAGCTATAAACGAATTCAATACAGGCGGCACAAAACTGCCCGTCACCCTCTGCCTTTACCGCTCCGAAGAATACGAAGAAAATACGCAGGACATGCAATTGCTTGAAACAGCAGAAAGCGACGGGCTTGCAATGAATGAAAAAATTGAAATAGTATGCTCTGCTGACGCAGGCGGTTACTTCTGCGCGCGGGCAGATTACACGATTAACGGCGAAACGCGGCAAATTTTCAGCGACATGGTGCATTACAGCGCCGAAGGGACAAGATTATAAATTTCAGAGGTTTTATTATGGGGAGCGAAAGAGCTGAAAAACAGTATGTAAGGCTGGAAAAAGGTGACAAACCCGTGCTTGCGGTGTGCTACGACTTTGACCGCACGCTAACCCCCGGCGACATGCAGGCGCAGGGCTTCATTCAGTCGGTAGGCGCCAACGTAAACGAATTCTGGGAGCAGTCGAACAAGCTTGCTGCCGAAAACGACATGGACATGAATCTTGCCTATATGCTTACGATGGTAAAAAAAGCAAAGGGCAAGTTTTACGTAACAAAAAAGGCGCTTGCAGAATACGGCGCGCAAATCAGGCTGTATAACGGCGTAGAAGATTGGTTCAGCCGCATAAACAAATACGGCGCAAGCCGCGGCATATGCGTAGAGCATTACATAATATCTTCAGGACTCAAAGAGATGATAGAGGGCACTTCCATTGCGGGCGAATTCAAAAAAATTTACGCAAGCGCGTTCTGCTACGACGAGGACGGCGTACCCGTATGGCCGGCGCAGACGATAAATTACACAAACAAAACGCAGTTTCTGTTCCGCATAGAAAAAGGTTGCCTTGACATAAACGACCACGACGGCGTAAACGAGTACATCCCTCCCGAAAAGCTGCGCGTACCCTTAAGAAATATAGTATATATCGGCGACAGCGAGACAGACATACCCTGCATGAAGCTTGTAAACTCCTACGGCGGACACCCGATAGGCGTTTACGACCCCGAAACGGGCAAAAAGGACAAAGTTTACAAACTTATGAAAAACAACCGCATACGCTACTTTGCGCCCGCAGACTTCTGCGAAGGGAGCGAACTTGACAGGCTTTTAAAGGCGATAATCGATAAGACGGCGGCTTACGAAAACCTTGAAAACGAGCACGTAAAAGACCTTGACGAAATGCGCTCGGAAGAAAAAATTAAATAAAAAATTGCGTTGTTTGCGGCATATATGCCGTTCAATTAAAACGGTGCGCCGCGGCAGAATCTGCCGCGGCGCACCGTTTTTTAAAGCTAATCAACTTAATTTTATTTCCCTGAGAGCAAATATGTTAACTATATATTTTTCTATTTTTTCATACGGCACGCCGAGTATTTTATGCGCGGCGATGGCATACAGTTCGAGCTGTCTGCGATACGTACGCACAATGAGCTCGTCAGATTTTCCCGAATATTTATAGTCGATTATCGCCACTCTGCCGCCGTTTACGCACAAAAGGTCTATCGCGCCCTGAACGAGCACCTCGTCGTCCGAAGGCGTATCCATGAACGCATTTGCGGGCAGCGCGCATAAGAACTCCCTCTCGCGGTAAACTTCAGCGCCTTCGGTCCGCGCAAAGCAGGGCATGCGGAGTATTTTGGCAAGGCTTGCCTTATCCAGAAGCTCAGCCTGACCTTCGGCAAACAGTCCGTCCGCGGAAAATCTTTCAATTTCCTTTGCTATCCCTTCCTCATCCTTTACGGAAAAGTCGCAAAGCTGAAGAAATCTGTGGTAAGCTATGCCGCGCTCCGTACCCGTCTTGCCGACAGAAGAGCTTTCTTCCGATTCCTGCGGGAAGAGCTCGTTTTCGGCATAGTACATATCCTGCGGCTGCATTTTGAGTATAGCCGAAGCCGAACTTTTGACGGGCAGTTCAACGCTGTTTTCAAACGCGTACTTCCGCATGAACCTTGCGCGGAGCGCTTCGAGCACGGTCTCGTCCGGTTTTGAAATGAGTGCGGGCGAGGGCTCGCTTTCAGTAAAGTCGGACATGCCGCAATTTTCCTTTCTGAAACAGGAAAAATCGAGCATATGCGCGTAATCAGCCGCAGCAAGCGCCCTGTGCGGATTGAACTCGACATCCTCCTGCGACATGACGTGCAGGCGGTATTTTGCGCGGGTGCACGCCACATACAAAAGGTTCATTTCGTTTTTGACGTCCTCCTTTGCGCCCCTTATGCGGCAAAGCCTGCCGAGCACGGTAGGCGTGCATACACGCTTTTGCATATCGAAATATTTATGAGCAAAGCCGAACTGCGAATCGCATAAAAGTCCGCCGTCGTTTCTGCCGCGGTAAGGCCTTGTAACGTCGGCTAAAATAACTACGGGAAACTCCAGCCCCTTGGATGAGTGCATGGTCATGATTTTGATGCTTTCATCGCCGCCGCTTTCCGCAAGGGCGAGGTTGAAGCCGCCCGCTTTGAACCTGGCTAAAAACTCGTTGACGCCAAGTTCGCCCGCGGGGGTATAAGCCGCCTCGGCAAGCCTGCGCACATTTTTAAGTTTTTTGCCGCCGTCCCTGAAATAGGCTGCTTCGAGCGCGGTATCGCGCAGAATGCTGTCTATAACCGTGCCCGCGCCGAAAAGGGCGGCAAGTCTGCGGTATGAATCGAGCTTTTCTTCAAACGCGGCAAGTTTTAAAGATATTTCGCCGGGGTATGCGGCGGCATAGCGCGCGCAGCATTCGCGGAATGCAAGCCCCTTTTCAGAGCGGAAAGCAATCCTTATTTTTGCGAGCTCCTCTTCGGTGAAGCCGCCGACGGGCGACAAAAGCGCCGAAGCGAGCGGAATATCCTGCTGACTGTTATCAATGAGCGAGAGTATGTCCGTCACCTGCTTTACTTCGGGGCTGCCGAACACGTTTCCGCCCTGCGCGCCCGAAACGGAGAAGCCCGCGGCGGTGAGCGCCCTGTAAATGCCGGCGGCGGAAGAATTGTCGCGCTTGCGCGTTAATATGCATATATCCCCCGGCGTAACCGCGCGAACCGACTTTGTTTCCAGGTCGTAAAAAGTGCTTCCGAGCTCCCTTTGCACCACGCTTAAAACTGCGAGCCCTTCGCGCGTGGGCGGCGCTTTTTTAAGCACCTCTCGCTGGACAGAATACACTCCGTCCGCCTCGCTTCTGACCTTTTCTTCCTTGCCGAAAATATGCACAAAAGCTCCGCCGCTGTTTGCGGGATATCCCCCGCCGCTTATCATTACGGAGTCCTTTTTGTAATTTATTCCGCACGTATCGGGGCGCATCAGCTGTGAAAACGAGGAATTTACGGTATCAATTACCTTTGGCGAGCTGCGGAAGTTGTGCGGCAGAAAAAGCGAGCCGCCGTGCTTTGAAAACTCCTCCGTCTTGCGCGCGAAATATACCGATTTCGAGCCGCGGAAGCCGTATATGGCCTGCTTTATATCGCCGACGAGGAACAGATTTTCCCCGCCCACGAGAGATATTATTTTTTCCTGTACGGGATTGACGTCCTGATATTCGTCGACGAACACGTGCGTAAACCGCTCGCGCACCTCCTCCGCCATTCCCCCGCCTTCCAGAAGTTTAAGCGTAAGGTGTTCCAGATCGCCGTAATCGAGCTTGCCTTCTTCGCGTTTGACCGCGGAATATGCCTCATCGAACGCAAGCACAAGTTCATTGTACGCTCTCGCGCACCTGCCGCTTTCAAGAAACATAGAAAGTTCGCTCTGCCTGTCCGAAAGCCCTTCGTAGAGCTTGTCGTACCTGCTCTTAACGTAGTCTTTAAGCTCCGAAAAGCGGGATATGAACTCCTCGTCCTCGCCGCTTTTTTTAGAAGGCTTGCGCGAAGTGGCAAACTTGGGCAGGGGAGAAAAGATATCTTTCTGCGCCGCCGCTTCGTGGAGAATATCCAGCATTTCGCCGATTATCTTTTTATACCCTTCTGGCATAAACCCGTTTGCAGAGATGAAATCTTCAATCTCCGCGTACAGCTGCAGGCAGGTTTCCCGCCCGTCTTCATAAATTGCCCCGCATATATCATTGAACGAACGCTCGTCGTACAGCTCCTCTGTGCGCTTTAAAAAATCCGTATAATCGGGATTGTTGCGCACCTGGTCGTAGCCCTGCGACACAAGTTTTTTTAGCGACGCGTCCGAACGCTTTTTGCCGTAGCGCTCCAAAAGGTATAAAAAGTCGGAATTTTCTTCCTCGTAAAGCTTTTCGAAGAGCCCGTCCATCGCACGCGCGCGCAGCTGAGTTTCCGCACCGCCGTCTTCAGACACGACCTCGAAAGAGCCGTCTATATCCAGAAGATAGAAGTAAACGCGCAAGAGATATCCGCAGAAAGAATGTATGGTGCTTATGTTTGCCGAAGATATTTTGCCGAGCTGGCGCTTTATGTGCGCGCGCACCTTTTCATCTTCAGAAGCCGAGCGCTTTATAAGCTCGGAACGCAGTTTTTCCTTCATCTGCGCGGCGGCTTTTTTGGTAAACGTGACGGCGAGCACTTCGTCAAGGTCGCCGCCGCGCTCTATAAAGTCGGCGAGGCGCTGTATCATTACGAACGTTTTGCCGCTGCCGGCCGAGGCGGAAACTATGACTTTTCCGCTTTTATCTATTGCCGCCCGCTGTTCGGGCGTGGCAGTATCAGCCATGTTATTCCTCCCCCTTCTGCTTTTTTACGGCGCGGGCGATATCAGCGCAAGTTACGCCGCTGACTTCGCGCCCGTCGGCGTCCGTCCCCTCGGCAAAGCCGCACATTCCGCCCATCTTGCAGTATTCGCACGCGCCCGTATACGGCGACGGCGTTATGTTGCCGCCGAACATCTCCTCCGCACCCCTGTACGCTATGAGCGCGGAATAGTCTATAAAATCGCTGAATTCCGCTTCCGAAAGGTTACCCGCAAGCGTCCTTCCGTTAAGGTATGCGTCGAAATATTTGCTGCGCTCCTTTTCCCCGAGCGTTTTATCGGAATTTTTTACCACCTCTTCGCCGCTGTCCATAAACCCCGTGAGCGTGAAGTCGCCGCCTTCCTTATCTTTGAATTCGATGTTTGCGGGGAAGTAGTAAGCGCCCGCGGGTCGCTTTCCGCGCGAAGCCGCAAGGAGGTACAAAGGAAGCTGAAGCTTTACGCCCGCGTAATATTTGTCGGGGTCGGCGTCCACGCTTCCAGTTTTATAGTCAATAACACGTACAAGGTCGCCGCATTCGTCGACCCTGTCCACTCTGCCGCCCGCACGCACTCCGTCGCCTACGGGAATGCTGTACCACTTTTCGACGTCGCGCACGCGGAAGTTGGAAGCCGCAAGCTGCCTGTAAACGCCTGCGCAGACGCTTATCGCCTCTTCCTTAAGGCGCGCGGAAGAAGCTTTTCCGCTCGCGCCCTGGGTTACGGAAGAAAATTCGGGGCGGCTTAAAACCTCGTCGGCGATATTTTCCGCCGCGCTGCGCGCCTGCCGCTCTTCCTTTATTGCGTTGACTTTGCCCGCAAACTCCCTTAAAACCTCGTGCACGAAGTTGCCCGTATCCAGGGGACGCATCGCGCCCTCCTGTCTTTCGGCAAGCTTAAGCCCCTGGCGCGCGTAGTTTAAATAAGGGCAGGAAAAATATGTCTCCAGAAGAGTTGGCGATATGCTGTTGCTGTTGCCCGCAAACAGCGCTCTGCCGTTTTTTATGGGCTTTTTGCCCTCCGCCTCCTTTAAAACGTTCTGCGCTTTGTCAACAAAACCGCGCTCCTTCAAAATCACGTAGAGCGCCGAATTTACAGAAGGGGTTAGCGTTCCGCCAGCAAGCGCCTTGAGCGCGGGGGTGAGCTCGCTGCAGTAATAGGGAAGTCCCCTTCCCGAAAGCTCCACCGCGCGCTTTGTAACGGGCGAAAGCGCGCCGCCCGCGGCATTTTTAAAGAGCGCGCGCATATATTGTATGATTTCGCTGCACACCTTTTCTTCGCCGCCGCTTAATACGGGGTAACTTAAGTAAAGGTGTTTTTTGAACGCGCAGAGATTGAGCGCCACCGTCTCTCTGCGGCGCATGTTGACCTGAGCAATCTTGGGCGAAATTTTAAGGTTGAGTTTTTCAAGCGAAGTGATTTCCCTGTCCGTAAGAAGAGCGGTATCCGAACCCGCGGGGGGCACGGCGTCTGTAAGCCCCGCGGCGAAAACAATGTCCGTTCCCGCATTTACCGTTTCTGAAATGTCCCCGACGAAAACGGCGTCGTACTTGGGCGGTATCATGGAAATTTCCGCCGCCGCAAAGCCGCTTTGAAGAAGTTTTTTATACTCCCGCGCGGTGTACAGCGCGCCGAGCCCGAGCTCCGCCGTCTCCTCTGCCACGGACAGCACGCCGTCGCAAACGCGCATATTGTACTGCGCCTGCGCGGGATAGGCGTTTTCCGCCTCCTTGGACATGTCTTCGAGCTGTTTTCTGCAATCGAAATATTCTATCAGCTTTCTTACGCCGTCCGCCCACTCTTCGGAAGTTGCGTTCTTTTGCGGCAGTAAGGAAAGCCCCTTTAAAAAACGCTCCCTCACGTTGCACACGGCGGCATAATCGAAGCCTAAAGCAGCGCAGATATCTTCGCGCGGGACGCGCTTTACTCCGCCGCGGTATTGAGCGCACCTTGCCGCATAGTTGCGGAATATGTCGCGCTCTTTTTTTGTAAGCCCGAACAGACTGCACGCGGCGATGCCGTCCACGTCTTCGGGCGCGCAGCCGCCCGCCGCACATTCGAGATAACCACATATAAAGTCTGCGAGCGCGTGCTCGGACAGGGCGCGGCGTTCGTCGACGTAATAGGGAATATTGTACTGAGAAAAAATTCTTGCAAGCGCGGGGCGCATGCCGCTTACGTCTGCAAGCATGACGGATATGCGGAAGTACCGCTCCCCGCCGTCAATGACAAACCGCTTTATGGACGCGGCGATAAATTCAAGCTCGTCCGCCTCGTCCGAAGCCTGATAAATGTGCACCTTACCCGTTGGCATTCCCTCTTCGCGGAAGCACTGCGGGTCGAAAAGGTTTTTGCGTATGCGCTCCGCCTCGGGAATAAGGTCGGACTTTACAGTAATTGTGCGCAGTCCGCCCAACCCGCGCGAAAAACCTTCGAACTGGGCGGGGGCTTCGTTCGCGTAAATGTCGGGCGCGCCGCCTACGAATATGCCGCAGGTGTTTTCAGCCGTGCGCATGCACGCCTTTATGCACTCCGCCACCGTACCGGTAAACGCCTGAAAGCCGAGGAATACCACGTCTGCACCGTCAATTTTGCCGCAGGATTCTATGACGGACGGCAGAAGCCTTAAATAGACGTTTCTGTCCAGCCTACCGCTCTCTTTTAAAAATTGGGCGTAGTCCGAATAAACGAGCGCGATATCGTGCAGTTTATCTGAAAGAAGTCCGCCAGCCTGAGCCGAAGAGATATCTTCCGGCGAGATGCCCGAAGAGTACAAAAGAGCTATGGTATCGTAGATAGACCCCGCCGCCGCGGCTGCGGAAAGACGACGGAAGAGCCTTAAAGAGCTGCGGTTGCGCTCTATTATTCCGCGTATGGCGATGGCAGAGCCCTGACTGGAAAGAATTTTCCCGTCGTCCTTGCGCTCCTGCGAAAGAAAGCGCGCGAACGTGTAAACGGACGTGCAGAACGTGCCGCCTACCGCCGAACACACGGCGCGTTCGGCAACGAGGGTCAGCCTGTCTTCACAGAAAATGACCGTTCTTGCGCCGCGTTTTTCGTTTGCGGCGACATATTTTTTAAGCTCTTCGAGCGCTTCGCCGAGCGTCGGAGCAATTATCGAAAGATTCATGGCTTTATTATAACATAGCGCGCGCCGCCGTGCTACAGAATTTTAATTATTTTAACGGCTTTTTAACCGCAAAAGTTTTTACAATCGCAAAATTATATGGTATAATGAATTTCGTTTAAACCAAAAATTAACTTAACAAAACGGTATCATTCAATGAAAAAAACAGGCAAAATTATTGCAGTCGCAGCCGCATGCGCGTGCATAGTCGGCGTTTCGGGCTGCGCCTCCTCCGTCAATCGCCTTTCGGTTGACAGCTACTGGTATATAGACAATTACGAGGGAATTCAGAGCACTTCCATCGACCCCGAGGAAAACGGCCGCACTGCCGAGGTGCTTTTATACAATATAACTTTCGACGAGCAGTCGGGCGGAAACGGGTCATACCGCGTCAATTACTTCACCGACGGCGAAGATTTTACCGGCGGGGAAAACCCTCACTACTACAAGACGACTTTTTACGCCACTTCATTCGACTGGAGCGACGGACGCGTTGCCGAAGCTTACAGGCTTGACGAGGCGGCGATAAATAACCTGCCCGAAAGCGACAGGGCGAGGTTTGACGGCACTTCGGAAGTTGTTTACGTTTTTGAAACGGAACTCAAAATAAGCGGCGAATATATTTTCGGCAAAGGCGAAGCTACCGGTAACAATACCGTTGAATTCAGCGATTACATGAACACGGTGAGCTACTTCCGCTCGGCGCGCAACGGACTTGTGCCCGTTTACAGCAGGCAGGAAGTTCACACCACTTCCCCCAACGGAATGGTTGCGGGCTCGGCAGATACAATGTGCAAGGAAATTGAGTACGT
Organism: uncultured Clostridia bacterium; assembly: GCA_944368065.1. Lineage (GTDB taxonomy): Bacteria > Bacillota > Clostridia > Christensenellales > Borkfalkiaceae > Coproplasma. Next base: position 9,318 of record CALVWV010000023.1, read on the forward strand.
GTACGAAGTTTCTTACAACTTTGAATGCACCGAAGCCACCTACTCATACGCTGAAAAAGGTGAAAACGGCCAGTACGGCAAAAAGGTTATGCACACCGCGGACAAGCTTGAAAATTCAAGCTACACCCTGTTCGACAACAACACGCTTTACCAGGTTATGCGCGGCATGAGCTTTTCCGATACGTTCAGCGCGGGAGTAAGCCTTTTCTCGGCGGCGGACCTCGGCATAGTCAATGTAAGCATTGCAGGCGGCGCGCGTTCGGAGCTGGACGGCAAAGACGACGCCGATATAGTAAGCGCGCTTACAGCAGCTTACGGTGAGCCTGAAAAACCTGAAAACGCCGAAAGCGAAGAAGGCGGGGAAGGCGAGGAAGTCAACCATAGCTACATCTACTACAACCCCGTTTCAATCAAAAATGCAAACGGCAAGGGCGTTACGCGTACGGCATGGTTTGCCTCCGTCGACGACGAAGACGACAACACTTACCGCGCGACAATGCTTTACCTCAACCAGCCCTTAAGCTACGGCCTCGGCAACTGGGAGTTCAGGCTTGCAGAAGTTGTAAGCGTTTTAGGCGAACTCGCGTAAGACTTTATAAATATTGCGGACGGCATTTTTGCCGTCCGCTTTTTTTCCGGCTTGATTCTGCCATATAAAAAGCCGCGCCGCCGCGCAGCTTCATGCACCGATTATATAACTTGCGCCGCCGCGCAGAATATCTGCGCGGCGGCGCTTTTTAATTTATGATTTTATAATTTATTTCGTAACCACATTCTGCGGCTCGCCGCGCATAAACGCGGCAAGGTTGTCCGCCACTATATCCACAAGGCGGGCGCGCGTCTCCTGCGGGCACCACGCAACGTGCGGAGTTATAATGCAGTTCTTCGCCTTAAGAAGGGGATTGTCCTCCTCCATCGGCTCGCGCGTGAGGACGTCGAGGCAGGCGCCCCTTATCCTCCCTTCGTTCAGCGCCGCGGCAAGCGCGCCTTCATCTATAAGTCCGCCGCGCGCCGTATTTATTATCATTGCCGAAGGCTTCATCAAAGAAAGCGTGCGCGCGTTTACTATTCCCGCCGTCTGTCCGTTCAGCGGGCAGTGGAAAGAAAGATAGTCGCTACGTCTGAAAATCTCCTCTTCGCCAACAAGCTGATATGGGCAGTCTGAAGGCACGGTGCGCGTATGCACTATAACATTCATGCCGAACGCCGCGGCGACGCGCGCCACGGCTTTGCCTATGTTGCCGTAGCCGTACACGCCGAACGTTTTGCCTGATATTTCGCGCATAGTCCACGGCATATAGCAGAACGTTTTGCTTTTTACCCAGTCGCCCGCGGCGACCGAAGCCGCATATTTGTTAGTATTCCCCTCCGCCATAAGAAGAAGGGCGAACACGTGCTGGCAGACGGCGTCGGTAGAGTATCCTGGAACGTTGCAGAGCGTTATGCCGCATTCTTCAAGCGCGGGGATATCTATATTGTTGTAACCGGTGGAAAACGTTCCCACATATTTAAGATTTTTGCAGGTTTCAACCAGCCCGCGCGTAACTTCAGCTTTGTTAACAAGCAGAGCGTCGGCATCCTTTGCGGCATTTATAAGTTCGGAAGGCGAAAGGACGTCGTAAAAGGTTGTTTCGCCGAGCTCCTCTATGCGCGAAAAATTGATATCGCCGACAGACACCGTGCATCTGTCTACAGCGACTATACGGAATTTTTTGCCGCACTTTTCTGCGCCTGAATGAGTTGTTTCGGGCATATATGCCTCCCTTTTCAGATTTTATCTGCCTTTTCCGCCGTTATGTCATAGCTTAAGGCAATAAGCTGCTTTATCTGCCCGTCGTCCGCGTCAGACTCAGGCAGAACGGAAATCCAGTGTTTTTTGTTCATATGGTACGCGGGCAGCACGCCGATAAAATTCTGCTGAAGTATGTACGACAGCGCGGGCTCGCACTTCAAATTGAGCACGAATACCCTTTCACTTCCGCCGAGAAGTTCTTCAAGCTTCTGCTTTTTCTGCTCCCCGCAGTCTTTTAAAAGGCTTTTTGCGGGCGCGGACAGATATATGCCGAACCATTTTTTGCTTGCGGCATGGCGGAGAACAAAAGTTTCAAAGTCGTTTTCAAACGGATAATCGTATTTCGCGCCGCCTAAAGAAAGCGTAAAATTTTTAATCTCTTCAACGTTCATAAGCGCACCGACTATAAATTGACCGCATACTATACCCAAATCAACGCACTTTGCGCGATATCCGCCAACCAACGCATTTTGTGCGATATGCAACAATCAACGCATTTTATGCGCTGCGCGCCGACAAACGCATTTTATGCGAGAAGGGTAAAACGGAAAAAGTCTGACCCGACAGGCGTTTCCCTTTCAAAGACGGCGGTATCGCCCTCCTTTTCCAGAACGTAGTAGTGCGGCGTCGCGCCCTCCATGAAGCGGAAGCACACCGCGCCGTCTATTATATCGTCTATTATGATGCGGAAAAAATTGAGTTTGAGAATTTCGTCCAGAATGTATTCGCCGACGGCGGCTTCCATTACCTGCGTTCCGCCGTACTCAATGCCTTCGGACTCCGATATTGCTTCTATTTTAAGTTTCATGGATATATTTTACCACTGCCGCGGACGCATTGCAACATATACGCGGAAATTGCGCGGGCGGCGTTTAAAAAATTTTACAATCTTGTTATGTACAAAACGCGATTGAGGTGTTATAATGAAGAAAAACGACATCCGCACAGGAGGATATCAGATGGAAAACAAATTCGGAGTGCGCTTTATGGCGTTGGGCGAACTGCTTTTAAGGCTTGCGCCGCCCAACTACGAAAAGATACGCATGACCAACTCTTTTACGGCGACATACGGCGGAGCGGAAGCCAACGTAGCCGTAGGTCTTGCAAACATGGGCATAGACTCTTCTTACTTTACCGTAGTACCTGAAAGTTCGATAGGCAAAGCCGCTATAAGGTACATACGCGCCAACGACGTGCACTGCTCGCCCTGCGTATACTCCGAAAGCGGACGCATGGGACTTTATTATCTGGAAGAAGGCTTCGGCGTGCGTGCATCAAAAGTCACATACGACAGGGAAAATTCGGCTTTCGCAACTTACGATTATTCAAAAATCGACCTTAAGGAAAAGTTTAAAAATTACACGTGGTTGCATACGTGCGGAATAACCCCCGCCCTTTCAAAAAACTGCCGCGACCTTACCCTTAACGCTCTGAAGGCGGCAAAAGAACTCGGGCTTACCGTAAGCTTTGACTGCAACTTCAGAAGCGCTTTGTGGGGTTTCCAGGAGGCGCGCGACTGCCTGACCGAATACATGCCCTACATTGACGTGCTTATAGGAATAGAACCGATTAACCTGCCCGGACCCGACGGCAAAGACATGAAAGACGGCATGAGCATGACCCCTACCTTCGACGAACAGGACAGAATTTTCAAAGAACTGCACAAGAGGTGGAACTTCAAGGCTATAGGCAGAACGGTGCGCTTCGTGCATTCGGGCAGCGAAAATTCGCTCAAAGCATTTTTGTGGTACGACGGAAAAACTTACGAAAGCAAGACCTTCCGCTTTACCATACTCGACCGCGTAGGCGGCGGCGACGCGTTTGCGAGCGGACTTTTCTACGCAATGATGGCGGGCATGGAGCCGCAGGATATTGTAAACTTTGCCGTGGCAAGTTCGGTTATGAAGCACACCATTCACGGAGACTTCAACATCACCGACGACATTGACTCCATATTAAAACTCATGAACCAGGATTTTGAAATACGCAGATAAAAATAAAAGGCTTGGCGCAGTAAAACGCGGCAAGCCTTTTATTACCATTATTAAAAAGCCGCGGAAGGGTAACTTCCGCGGCTTTTGATTTGCCTTGTTTATGCCCAACCGAGCGCGCCGAACAGGTTATATTCGCTGAAGATTGCAACCATTACGAGCGATATGGTAGACATTATTTTAATAAGAATGTCGAGCGAAGGTCCTACGGTATCCTTGAGCGGGTCGCCAACCGTGTCGCCGACTACCGCAGCGTCGTGCGCGGGAGAGCCCTTGCCGCAGCCTTCAACGCCGCCGGACTCTATGAACTTTTTGCCGTTATCCCACGCGCCGCCCGCGTTGCCCGTGTAGAGCGCGAGCATTATTGCGCTTATCGTTGCGCCTATAAGAAGTCCGCCTACGAATTCAGCGCCGAACAGGAAGCCCGTAACCAGCGGGAAGAGTATCGAAATTATGCAGGGAAGGCGCATTTCTTTGAGCGCGCCGCGCGAAGAAATTTCTATGCACGACTTGTAGTCTGGCTTAGCTTCGCCCGTAAGTATTCCCTTTATTTCCCTGAACTGTCTGCGCACCTCTTCAACCATCTTGCGCGCAGCCTTTGCAACCGCTTCTATAAGCATGCCCGAGAACATGAACGGAAGCGCCGCGCCTACGAGCGCACCGCTCAGCGTGAGCGGGTTAACGAAGTTGAGGATAAGGTCCTCTCCCTCGGGAAGATATGCGTAAAGATAAGATATCATCAGCGAGGTTGCCGCAAGCGCCGCAGAGCCTATGCAGAAGCCCTTGCCTATTGCCGCTGTCGTATTGCCCACACTGTCCAGCTTGTCGGTAATTTCGCGCACGCCGGCATCCAGCCCGCTCATTTCGGCTATGCCGCCCGCGTTGTCCGATATAGGACCGTAAGTATCTACGGATACGGTTGCCGCCACGAAGGAAAGCATGCCGATTGCCACGCAGGATATTCCGTAATATCCCGCAAGCGCATAAGAACCGAAGAGCGCTACCGCAAGCACGATTACGGGAAGCATGCAGCTTATCATGCCGTTTGCCATGCCCTCTGTAACGGTGAGCGCAGGGCCTTCCTTGGAAGCTTCGGCTATCTTTTTTGTAGGTTTGAAGTCGTAGCTTGTGTAATATTCCGCTATGAAGCCTATCGCAATGCCCGCGACTATGCCGAGCAGCGAAGCCAGCCAGGGCGAGAACGCGCCCGCGCGGAAGGAAAGCGCTTCAAAGCTTGAAGAATCATTCCTGAACAGGAAATAACTGAGCAGACAGCCGAATACGACGGTAAGTCCCGCGGAAATCCACGTCGCCGCATTGAGCTCGCGGTGGGGTTTATCCGAAAGTTTCGGCTTGAAAAGTATGAACGCCAGACCGCCTACGCAGCCGATAAGTCCGCATCCCGCAAGTATCATGGGGAAGAGCATGAGCTTGGTCAGAAGCTCGGGCGAGGCGTACAGATTGTGCATGAACTGTTCGCAGGCGAGAATTACGCCCGAAAGCATCGCGCCTACGTAGCTTTCAAGAAGGTCGCTGCCGAGACCTGCAACGTCGCCGACGTTGTCGCCTACGTTATCGGCAATAGTCGCGGGGTTGCGGGGGTCGTCTTCGGGAATGTGCTCTTCCGTTTTTCCTACGAGGTCGGCGCCCATGTCCGCAGCCTTGGTATATATGCCGCCGCCCACGCGGTTGAAAAGCGCTATGACCGAGCAGCCGAGCGCATAGCCCGAAAGCGTCATGGTAAAGCCTGCGGAAAGTCCGAGCCAGTTCTTTTCTTCGACGAGGTTGGCAACGTTTTCTATCTGACCTGCCGCCATGCCGAAGATTAAATATACTATGAGCGCGCCGATGAGCGCGAAGCCCGCAACGCACAGTCCCATTACAGAGCCGCCCTTAAGCGCAACCTTGAGCGTTTTGCCGAGGTCGCCCGTCTCGCGCGCCTTGTTCGTCACGCGCACGTTTGCATAGGTAGCTATTTTTAGTCCTACCCAGCCCGCCGCGGCGCTCATGAATCCGCCCACGATAAAGGCTATCATTGTCTGCCAGCTGATAATCACGCCAAGCACTACGGCTATGACGGCGCATATTATGCCGACGATTTTAAGCTCATACCTGATGAACGCGTCCGCACCTATTCTGATTGAGCCTGCAATATCGCTCATCTTTTCGGTGCCCTCTTCCAGCTTTTTAACGCTGAAATAGTTGAAGAACGCGTAGGAACATGCCAGCACGCCGGCGGCGGCGACAATAATCAGAAGTAGTTCCGGTCCCATCTTAGTCCCCCGATAAATATAATAATTTTGTTAGCGAATAACAAAAAGTGAAAGTTACCCGCACTTCCTATAGTATCATATGTTTTTGAATATTGCAATAGGCATATGAAAATTTATAGGATAATTTTATATCGATAAACGCTTTTAAGTTATGTTGCAAATGCAAGATTTCCCAGTTATAATTGCAAAAACAAATTTTATTGCAGCTATTGAATATTAAAAATTGCCGTGGTATAATATTAAGGAAAATTCAAATCAAAGGGGGCAACTCACACTAATGGAACACGCAAAAGACTGCACGTGCGGATACTGCATGCGCGGCGAACTTCTTGAAAAATTCGGCATTTACATATGCGACCTCGACGTAAGCACGCTCATACTTTTTAAAGAACAGAGCAAGCGCGGCAGGTGCATAGTGGCGTACAAAGACCACGTGAGCGAAATCGTGGACATATCCGACGACGAGCGCAACAGATTTTTTGCCGATGTGAACAGGGCGGCAAAAGCCATTCACAAAGTTTTCAAACCCGACAAACTCAACTACGGCGCATACGGCGACACGGGCTGCCACCTCCATTTCCACCTCTGCCCCAAATACAAGGGCGGCGACGAGTGGGGCGGCGTTTTCCAGATGAACCCGCAGAAGACATTCCTTTCGGACGAAGAATACGCAGAAATGATAGAAAAAATCAAGGCTGCACTTTAATAAGACAGAACTTTAATTTAAGGAAAAATAAAGAAAAATAAATTGCGGCGCACGCCGCGCGTATAGGGAGAAAATAGAAAAATGGCACATAACGTTATAGCCGAAGCAAAAAAATGTTTGAACTGCAAAAAGCCGCTTTGCAGGACGGGCTGTCCGATAAACACGCCCATCCCCCAGATGATACAGGCTTTTCTGAACGGAGATATAGACGGCGCGGGCAAAATGCTCTTCGATAACAACCCGCTTTCGGTAATATGCTCCATAGTATGCGACCACGGAAGGCAGTGCCAGGGGCACTGCGTGCGCGGCATAAAGGGCGACCCCGTTGAAATAAGCACGATAGAAAACTTTATTTCAGAGCGCTACCTTGACGTTGTAAAGATAGACAAGGAACCGGCAAACAAAATAAAAGTTGCAGTTATAGGTTCGGGCCCCGCGGGCATTACCACCGCGATAAAGATGGCGCAGCTCGGCTACGACGTTACCGTCTTTGAATCCAAGGCGAGGATAGGCGGCGTTCTGAGGTTCGGCATACCCGAATTCAGACTTCCCAAGAGCTTCATCGACCGCTACGATACAATCATGCGCGGCCTCGGCATAAAGATACGCCCCAACATGACTATAGGCAAAGTGTTCGGCGTGGAAGAGCTCTTCCGCGACGGCTTCAAAGCCATATCGATAGGTACGGGCGTTTCGTGGCCCAACACCCTGAACATCAAGGGCGAAACGCTGGGCAACGTGCACTACGGCGTGCATTACCTTGAATCGCCCGACGTGTACGATCTGGGCAAGAGCGTTATAGTAATAGGCGCGGGCAACGTGGCAATGGACGTTGCGCGCACGGCTTTGAGACACGGCGTGCGCGACGTAAAGATTGTAGTGCGCAGCGACCGCTCCACCGCCAACATCGACGAGCTTGAATATGCCGAAATAGAGGGCGCGCAGGTTATATTCAACAAAGCGCCCGTTGAAATAACCGACAGCGGCGTATACTTCAAAGATACCGTCTGCGACGAAAACCACAAGGTTATTTCCACATCGGACACGACCACTTTCATGCCCGCGGATTCCGTTATCATTGCGGTATCCCAGAAGCCTTCCACCCTTCTTCTCACCACGACGTTCGGTCTGGAACTCACAAGCCGCGGCCTTGCCAAGACGGACGAAAACGGCATGACCTCCATACCTGGACTGTTTGCCTCGGGCGACGTCGTAAAAGGCGCGAGAACGGTTGTCGAAGCAGTAGAACAGGCAAAGAGAGTTGCCCTTGCGATGGACAGCTACTTAAAGTCGCTTCCCGCAGAAGAAAAGAACGCGTAATTGCCGCATATATGGCGGTCAATTCACTTTGATACGCTTATATGCACATGTCAATGCATTTTTCAAAACGGGCGGCAATATGCCCCTTTCAATCAAAAATATTTGCCTGCGGCAACTCAAGCCGCAGGCTTTTTTCTCTTCTTTTTTTGCTGCATTTTTATAAACGGTATGTATATTTATAAAAATATTCACAGAATAAGCTATTGCATTGACTTTATGCAAAAGCAATGATAATATATATATGAAGTAACCCTTATAATATATATAGGGATACACAAAATGATTGTGACGCATACCGCATTGAATGCGGGATATATGCGCATTAAAGTCAGTTTTTATAAACAACCTGCCAAAAGCGCGGTACTGCCGCGTTTTTTTGCGGGCCGTCAGAGGTCTTTTAAGAGGTCGCATTGATGAAAGCTATTAACCTTGGCAGTTCAAACGTACTTTCCACCGTGCTCAAATTAATAATTCCTGCCACGATAGCGCAGTTTATAAACGTGCTGTACTCCATAGTAGACCGCATGTATGTCGGAAACATAGAAGTTATAGGCGATACTGCTCTTGCGGCCGTCGGGGTATGCTCGCCGATAACCATCATCATATCCTCCTTTGCCTTTCTTATAGGCACGGGCGGCGCGCCGCTTTTTGCAATGGCGCTCGGCGAAGGCAGGGAAGACAATGCGAGGAAAATACTCTCCAATGCGGCGGTTGCGCTTGCCGCGATAGCCATAGCTGTGGGCGCGCTGTTCATTGCTTTCCACCGCCCCCTTCTGTACGCTTTCGGCGCCAGCGATAAAACTTACGAATACGCAAAGCAGTACCTTATGATTTATGCCGCGGGCGCAATTTTTTCCATTCCGGGCACGGGGCTGAACCAGTACATTACCGCACAGGGCTATTCGGGCGTGGCGATGGTTTCCACGATAATAGGCGCAGCCGCAAACATCGGACTCGACCCCGTCTTCATATTCGTTTTTAAAATGAACGTTGCGGGCGCGGCTACCGCCACCATCATTTCGCAGTTCTTCACTTTCGTATTCGTAATAGTGTTCCTGCGCATGAAATGCACAAAAATAAGGCTGACGCTTGCAAAGCCCGACTTTAAAGTTATAGGCAGCATAGTAAAATTCGGCTTTTCGCCGTTCATTATAATGGCGTCCGACGGACTTATAATCATCATACAGAACGCAGTACTGCAGAGGCTCGGCGGAGCGGACGGCGACAGCTGGATAACCGTATACACAATAGTGCAGGCATTTTTCTCGCTCGTGGCGACGCCGATGCTTGGAATTAGCGAAGGTTCGCAACCCGTTTTAAGCTACGCGTACGGCGCAAGGAACGAACGGCTTATAAAGCGTTCCGAACTGTGCATAACGGTGGCGTGCCTGATATTCACCACCACCATGTTTATAATTTCCATATTCTGCGCAGCGCCTTTCGTGCGCCTGTTTACGGACAGCGACGACATTGCAGCAAAAGCCGTATGGGGCATACGCGTGTTCATGATAGGCGCAATACCCCTTTCCTTCCAGTACGCGTTTGTGGACGGATTTACGGCGCTCGGTCAGCCCAAATATGCGATAACGCTTTCGCTGATAAGGAAGATTGTATTCTTTATGGGCAGCATTATAATTCTGCCGATGATATGGGGCGTGAGCGCGGCGTTCTACGCCGAACCCGTTGCCGATATCGCCGCGGCAATTCTTTCCACTACCGTGTTCTGCATAGTTTTCCCCAGAGTGGTGAAGCGCAGAATAAGCGGCGAGGAGAGCCTGAAAAAGCACCGCTTCCCCCACCGCAGACAAAAAAAGCAACAGGCCGAGAGCGGTACGGAAAATTAAACGATTCCAAAAATTATATAGTAATCAATCATAAAGCGTGGCGCGCGGAATTTTTCCGCGCGCCACGCTTTATATTAAAAACATAATTGCCCCGCACATATGTGCGGGGCAATTCATATTTTTCCATTCATTTAACAAGCCGCGCACGCCGTACATGAGCCGCCTGAACGGTAAAAATCAGTACTTGGGTCTGGGCATGTAAGAAGTATGCAGAAGCTCGTGCGCCTTATGACTGTTGGGCTCGCCGAAGAATTCGAGGTACAGCGTTTTGACTGCGGGCGGTTCGTCCGAAATCCTGTACTTGTTGTACCTGTCTGAATCGTAAAGCGCGGTGGCGCGCAGCGTTTTGAGGTCCATGTTGTTGCGCACTTCGTCGTGAATATAAGGCTGACCGCCGCCGTTTATGCAGCCACCGGGGCAGGCCATTATTTCAACGAACGTGTAGTTCTTTCTGCCGCTCTTTATGTCGTCCATAACCTTGCGGGCATTTCCGAGTCCGCTTGCAACCGCCACGTTCACGGTGACGCCGCCCAAGGTATATGTAGCTTCCTTTATGCCCTTCGTGCCGCGCACCTCGTCGAACACGATAGGTTCGTCCTCGTCGCCGAGGGTGCGTGCGGCAAGGCGGAGAGCCGCCTCCATAACGCCGCCCGTCGCGCCGAATATCGCGCCGCCGCCAGATGCCTGACCGAACGGGTCGTCGAACTCGCTTTCGGGAAGGTTGGCAAAGTCGAGCCCCGCTTCCTTTATCATCTTGGCAAGCTCGCGCGTGGTGAGCGCCGCGTCGGTGTAATGTCCGAGTTCATCGCGCGTTATTTCAAACTTCTTCGCCGTGCAGGGTATTACGGAAACCACGTACAAATCTTCGGGCTTTATGCCCTCCTTCATGCAGTAGTACGTTTTAAGCACAGCGCTGAACATTTCCTGCGGGGATTTGCAGGTGGAAAGATTGGGTATGAAGTCGGGATAGTAATGCTCCAGGAACTTGACCCACGCGGGGCAGCAGCTGGTGAACATAGGCGTCGTGCCGCCGTTTTTGAGCCTTGAAATGAGCTCCGTAGCCTCCTCCATTATGGTAAGGTCGGCAGTTATATCCATGTTGAAGCATTTTACGTCGCCGAGCTGCTTTATGGCGGTTACCATCTTGCCTTCGACGTTTGTGCCTACAGGCAGACCGAAAGCCTCGCCGAGGGTCGCCCTTACTGAAGGCGCGGTGAAGAACACCACCTTCTTTTTATCGTCTACTATAGCGCCCCAGACGTCTGCCACCGCCGACTTTTCGTAAAGCGCGCCTACGGGGCAGGCAACTATGCACTGACCGCAGTTCACGCAGGGCGTGAACGCAAGCGAGACATCGTAAGGCGAACCTATAACCTTTGCGTAGCCGCGGTTTTTGGGACCTATCGCGCCTATCGTCTGGTGTTCGCAAGCGGCAACGCAGCGTGTGCAGAGTATGCACTTAGAATTGTCCCTTACAACAGAAGGCGAAAGGTCGTCTATAGGCTGTATGTCGTGGTCGGTGCCGTATTCGTCTTCCTGGGCGTTGTATTCAAGCGCGAGCTTCTGGAGTTCGCAGTTCATTGAGCGCACGCAGGAAAGACACTTCTTTTTATGCGTGGAGAGTATGAGCTCCACCGTCATCTTCCTCGACTTCCTTACCTTGGGGGTATTGGTGCGCACCTCCATGCCCTCGGAAACGGGGTAAACGCAGGCTGCTACGAGACCGCGCGCGCCCGTCGCTTCGACAAGGCACATGCGGCAGGAGCCGACGCACTGAACGTCCTTTAAATAGCAGAGGGTGGGGATGCGTATATTGGCGAGCTTTGCGGCCTGCAATATAGTAGAGCCTTCGGGTACGGAAACGGGAATGCCGTTTATTTTTAAATTTACCATTTTATATACTGCCCTCCTTTACTTCTTTATGATAGCGCCGAACTTGCAGTGCGCTATGCACTGGCCGCACCTTATGCACTTGGTTGTGTCTATGATGTGAGGCGACTTTACAGAGCCGCTGATTGCCTGTACGGGGCAGTTGCGCGCGCACAGCGTGCAGCCACGGCATTTATCTGTAAGAATGTAGTAGTTGAGCAGCGATTTGCAGACGCCCGCAGGGCATCTCTTTTCGTTGATATGCGCTTCGTATTCGTCAATGAAATGGTTCATTGTGGAAATTATGGGGTTGGGCGCGGACTGTCCGAGCGCGCACAGCGAGGAGCACTGCATATACTCCGCAAGGTCGCGTATGCGCTGGATATCTTCGGGCTTGCCCTTTCCTTCGGTAATTCTCGTAAGAATTTCCAGAAGGCGCTTGGTACCTATGCGGCAGGGATTGCACTTGCCGCAGCTTTCGTCGGCGGTGAACTCAAGGTAGAATTTGGCGATATCCACCATACAGGTGTCCTCGTCCATTACAATAAGTCCGCCAGAGCCCATCATTGAGCCTATGGCTTTCAGACTGTCGAAATCCATGCCCGTATCGATATATTTCGCGGGAATGCAGCCGCCCGAAGGTCCGCCCGTCTGGGCCGCCTTGAACGCCTTGCCGCCGGGTATGCCACCGCCGATATCGTAAATTATGGTGCGGAGCGTGGTGCCCATGGGTACTTCCACAAGTCCGACGTTGTGGATTTTGCCGCCGACTGCGAATACCTTTGTGCCCTTGCTCTTTTCCGTGCCGATTGAGGCAAACCATTTTGCGCCGTTTAAGATGATAGGCGCGACGTTTGCCCACGTTTCAACGTTATTGAGGACGGTGGGCTTGCCGAACACGCCGCACGTAGCCGAGAAAGGAGGGCGCGGGCGGGGTTCGCCGCGGAAGCCTTCTATGCTCTTCATGAGCGCGGTTTCTTCGCCGCAGACAAACGCGCCTGCGCCGAGGCGTATTTCTATATCGAAGTCAAAGCCGCTTCCTAAAATATTTTTGCCTAAAAGTCCGTACTCCCTCGCCTGCTTTATGGCTATTTCAAGCCTTTCAACGGCAATGGGATACTCCGCGCGGACGTAAATAAAGCCCTGATGCGCGCCTACGACGTAGCCGGCTATTGTCATTGCCTCCAAAACGCAATGAGGGTCGCCCTCGAGCACAGAACGGTCCATGAACGCGCCGGGGTCGCCCTCGTCGGCATTGCATACGACGTATTTCTCGTCGCCGGGGGCAGCCTTTGAGGTAGCCCACTTTATGCCCGTGGGGAAGCCCGCGCCGCCGCGGCCGCGAAGACCGGACGCTTTGAGCTCTTCTATCACATCGTCGGGCGACATATTCTCAAGCACTTTTGCGAGCGCCATATAGTCGCCTGCGGAGATTGCCTCGTCTATGCTCTCGGCGGCTATAACGCCGCAGTTCCTTAAAGCTATTCGCATCTGGTGCTTATAGAAAGGTATTTCCGCGAACGGGATTATAGAGCCGTCCTCGTGCACGGTGCCTTCATATAAAAGTTCTTTTACTATGTCTCCGCCCTTTACAAGGTGCTTTTCGGCAACCGTCTTTGCGTGTTCGGGTGTCATGTGCGGATAGAACGCGCCTTCGGGATATACTATCATTATGGGGCCGAGGGCGCACAGGCCGAAGCAGCCCGTCTTTACTATGAGGATATCTTTTATGCCGAGTTCTTCAAAGCTCTTTTCAAGCTGTTCGATAACTTTGAGCGAATGGCTGGACGTACAGCCCGTACCGCCGCAGACGAGTACCTGCTTTCTGTAACCCGTAACGGGCGCAAGTTTTTCCGCCTGCTCGCGCACAAGCCTTCTCACCCTTATAAGGTCGGCAAGTTGTTCAGACTTCTGTTTCAATTCTTCAACGGTCATTGCGGGTTACTCCTTTATGTATTTATCGAGAACGGCCTTGACCTGCTTTTCGGTAAGTCTGCCGTAAACCTCGTCGTCTACAATCATGACGGGCGCAAGGCCGCACGCACCTACGCAGCGGCAGCTGTCCAGAGAAAACTTTCTGTCCGGCGTAAGCTCGCCGCAGGAAATGCGGAGCTCCTTTTCAACCGCGTCCAGAACTTTATCTGCGCCCTTTACGTAGCACGCCGTGCCAAGGCATACGCTTATGCGGTGCTTGCCCTTGGGCTTTAATGAAAACTGCGAATAGAACGTCGCCACGCCGTAAACTTCGGCAAGCGGAATATCCAGCTCGTCGGCGATCATTGTCTGAACCTCTGCGGGCAGGTAGCCGTAAATCTGGTTGGCCTTGTGCATTATGGGCATAAGGCAGCCCTTTACCCCCTTTTCGGCGGCAATGAAAGCTTTAAGCTCCTTTTCCTGCTCCTCGGTTCCCTCAAAAGTGAACTGTGACATAAATTACTCCTGATTAAAATTACCTTATCATTAGGCGCCTTCAGGCGCACGCGTCTGGCGGACGCACAGGGCGCTCCGCAAATGTCCGGATTATCGACGGTATTCGATAAAAAATTACCAAAACACCAGTACATTATATCACAACTGTTGTTATTTTACAAACAATATTTTTGCGTTGAAATGTTAAATTTTAATAAAATGCGCAACAGAAGAACATTTATGCTGCAAACCCTCAGTTGCGTCATAAAAAAGCGGCTGAGCCGCGCGTAAAATCTTCGCGCGGCTCAGCCGCAAATAATGCAAAAATTTTAAAAAAGCAGCCGCCGCGGATTGCCGCGGCGGCTGCTTGATATAAATCAGAAATCACGCAAAAGAAATTATAAGCCCTGCTATTATCGTGAGCACGTAGAGCACGCCGAACAGATAAGCCACAAACCTCTCCTTTTTGCTGAATGATTTGTATCTTCTGTTGGCGAGCCTTGAAGACAAAATAGTCCACTCCGTAGAGTACAGGTTCAATGCCATCCGCTCTTCAATGCACTGAATAATATCCATTTTGCTTGCATTCAGGTCGGCATAAGAATTGAGAAGGGATATCCACGAGAAGCATACCACAACGCCTATAAAGCCCGTGAAAAGCGTCAGAAGAAAGCTGAAGTTTACTTTGCCCCACAGCATCGGCAAATCGTTTGTGGCGCAAAGCACAGTTATTATCGCACTGAGAATGATGGAGTTCAGCGTTATGTAAAAGCTGTTTACCGACTGTTTGCGCTTTACGAGGTCTTCCGAAGTCTGCACAAACATTTTGTACTGCTCCATAAGCTTGCTTTCATTGTCCACATCGGAAGAGGATAAATCCTCCCATATGGACTTATTGTCGCCGGCAAGCATTTTGCCCATCTTCTTTTTGTCGGCCGCAATAATTCTGTTCTTTTTGTGCGCCAGCACTATTTCGCCGTCGGCAGTACCCGCCTTTGTTTCGGTATTGGAGGCGGAAGCCGCAAGCTTTTTGTTAACTTCATACGCTTCGTTCAGCTTGTATACATATATGACTTTGTCGGCTTTTATTGCAAAGTCTATCTCCTTATCGACGTTCGCGCTTTTGCTCGTGTTCGCGCCGATGATGATTATCACCTTGTTGGACTGGCGTATTTTTGCTACCGCGTCGCCCTCCCACTCTTCGCTTGTGCCGTTGAGAATGGTAAACTTATGCCTTTCAAACCGCGCAGACCATTCTTCGATAAGCGGCATTACGTATTTTTCAAGATCCTGACCCGAATGTATTACAAAGTAATTCAAAATTTCCTCCGCAAATCATGCAAGCTTAAAGCAGATTTATTACAGTATAAAACAATTATAATTGAGTTTGCAAGCCTTGTCAACACACTTTTCCGCGCCCCGTTGCAGCCGTTCACGCGTCCGCCGTTTCGAACTGGGAGTAGTACAGCTTTGAATAGTACCCTCCCGCCGCCATAAGCTGTTCGTGCGTGCCCTGCTCAACGACGTCGCCGTGGTTCATTACTATTATGCACTTTGCGTGCTTTATGGTGGAAAGCCTGTGCGCTATGACAAAGCAGGTTCTGCCCTGCATAAGGTTTTCCATCGCCTGCTGAATGTACTGCTCGGTTCGGGTATCGACGTTTGAAGTCGCCTCGTCAAGAATGAGCATGGGCGAATCTGAAAGCATAGCCCTTGCAATCGTCAGAAGCTGCTTCTGTCCCTTGGAAATATTGACCGCGTTGTCAGTCAGGACGGTATCGTAGCCCTGCGGCAGTCTGGTTATGAACGAATGGATTTTTGCCGCTTTGCAGACGCGCTCCACGTCTTCGCGCGCAACCCCCTCGCTGCCGTAGGCAACATTTTCGTAAATAGTACCCGAAAACAGCCACGTATCCTGCAGTACCATGGTAAACGCCCTGCGCAGCGATGAACGCGTGACTTTGGTGATATCTTTGCCGTCTATTTTTATTGTGCCTCTGTCGGCATCGTAAAAGCGCATCAGAAGATTGATTACCGTAGTTTTGCCTGCGCCCGTATGCCCTACAATTGCTATTACGTCGCCGCTCTCCGCTTTAAGCGAAAAGTCGTGTATTACAATTTTGCCCGGCACATACCCGAAGCGGAGGTGTTCTATTTCCACGTTGCCCTTTACGTCCTTAAGCTCCGTTGCGCCCTCCGCGTCGGCAGATTCGGACTGCTCTTCAAACACTCTGAACGCCCTCTCAGCCGCGGCGAGCGCCGACTGAAATTCGCTCAGCACGTTTGCTATCTCGTTGATAGGACCGGAGAATTTGCGCGAATAGAGCACGAAAGAAGCTATTCCGCCTACATTGGGTATAATGCCGTTCATGTACATTATCGCGCCGAAAACGCTTATCAGCGCCAGCGAGAAATTGTTCATAAAGTTGACGGAAGGCCCTGTAAGAGTGCCGTAGTTTTCGGCTATGGTGTAAGCCTCCACCGCCTCCTTGTTTTTGTTTTCAAAGCGGGATATTACCGCCTCTTCGCAGTGGTAAGCCTTGGTTGTCTTCTGCCCTGTTATAATCTCTTCTATGAACCCGTTGAGTTCGCCGAGCTTTGTAGAGCGCTTTCTGAACAGCGGCTGAACCTTTTTAGCGAGCCACCACGTAAAAAGCGAGGATAGCGGAATTGTCACCACGAAGACGAGCACGAGCAAGGGCGCGCTTATGAGCATCATTACGAGCGAGCCCACTATGGTAACAACGCTCGTGAGCACCATCATCACGTCGTTGGAAAGCGATTCGCCGAGCGTATCGAGGTCGTATGAAAGCACGGAAATTATGTCGCCCGCCTGGCGGGTATCGAAGTAAGATACGGGCAGGGACATAAGCTTCCGGAATATGTCGTTGCGTATGCGCTTTACCACGCAGCGCGAAAGGTAGCTCATACCTATCGCCGAAAGGTACGTGAGCACGCCGGAAATTATGTATACGCCCGTAAGTATGGCGGCGTAGCGCCATATTTTATCGAAATTTGTAGTGCCGTCCAGCTTTATTTCGTCTATCGCCATGCCGAATACGCGCGGACCTATAAGCGAAAATGCCGTACCCGCAAGCGAAGCCAAAAATATGAGCGCGATGAGCCAGGCATACGGGCGGACGTACCTGCCGAGATTTTTTAAGATATACCGCACGTCTATTCTGCGCTTTGCAAAGCGGCGGGTATCTTTTACGTTTCCTTCCCTTCTCATTCCGCCACCCCCATCTGAGTTTCGGCAATGGCACGGTATTCGGCGCAGCTTTCAATAAGCTCTTCGTGCGTACCCTTGCCAGATATCTTTCCGTCGTCCATTACAAGTATGAGGTCGCAGTTTTTTACCGAGCTGACCCTCTGCGCCACTATGACCTTGGCTGATGAGGCGTATTCCCGCGCCAATGCCGCGCGAAGCTTTGCGTCAGTGGCGTAGTCGAGCGCGGACGAACTGTCGTCAAGCACAATTATTTCGGGATTCGCGGCAAGCGCGCGGGCTATTAGCAGGCGCTGCTTCTGCCCGCCCGAAAGGTTGCCCGCCTTCTGCGCGAGGTCGTAATCGAGTCCGCCTTCAAGCCCGTCTATAAACTCTTTGGCCTGAGCGCACTCCGCCGCGCGCCATATTTCATCATCGCTGAGTCCTCTGTCGTAATCTATGTTTTCGCGGACGGAGGCAGCCATTAAAAAGTCGCTCTGGAAAACGACGCCGAACTTTACGCGCAGCTCGTCTGCGGGCACGGAGCGGACGTCCCTGCCGTCCACATACACTGCACCGCCGCTTACGTCGTAAAAGCGCATCAGAAGATTTATGATTGTGGTTTTGCCGCTGCCCGTAGCGCCTATTATGCCAAGCGACTGTCCCCGACCAAGGCGGAAGGAAACAGCGCTTAAATTGTCTTCCTTGCCGTTGTAGGAAAAGCTTACGTCCCTGAACTCTACGGCACAGTTTTCGTCGCCCGCGGGGAGCTCCTCCACAAGTTCGGTTTCGTCGAGGTCAAGCACGCTTTCTATCCTCGAAGCAGAAGCCATGCCGCGCGACAATATGACGAATATGTTGGAAATGCCGAGCATTGCGTTGAGCACTATCGTGAAGTATGTAAGAAAGCCTGTAATGACGCCCGGCTCGCCCGAAAGAAACGCGCCCGCAATGATAACGCAGACGAGGCCGAGATTGAGAATAAGCGTTGTCAGCGGGTTTGTGAGCGACATTGTGCGCTGAGCTTTGAATTCGGTGGAGGCAAGGTTGTTTGCGACGTCGGCAAACCTTTGGCTTTCGTATTCCGTTTTGGAAAGCGTCTTTATGACCCTTATGCCCGTTATATCCTCCTGCATTGTGCGCACCATATTGTCGCCGCTTTTCTGCACTTTCATATACATAGGCACGCTTTTCCGCGTTATCATAAAGATTGCCGCACCTACGAACGGCACTACAGCGAGAAGGACGAGCGCGAGCTTTACGTCGAGCAGGAAGCAGAATAAAAGCCCGCCAAGCAAAAGTATGGGCGCGCGCACGCCCATGCGCATTGTGCGCGCAACCATCCGGTTTACGTAGTAAGTATCCGAAGTCAGCCTCGATATGAGCGAAGGCATAGTTACAGAGTCTACCTGCCCGCACTTTAAGTAGCACGTTTTTCTGAACAGGTCGTAGCGGATATCGTGCGTCATCGCGCCCGAAACCTGAGCCGAAAGCCTGTTAGCCCAGATATTTCCGCCGAGCGCAACGAGGGCGAAAAAGAGCATGATGCCGCCCATAGCATAAATTGCGGCGGCATCCTTAAGCGGGATAAGGTCGTCTATTATGTGTGAAAGCACGTACGGCAGAACGAGTTCGGCTACGCTGCCCAGAAATTTTGTGACGAGCGCCAGCGCCGTTTTCCCTCCGTACGGGCGTATATATGCCAAAGTCTTTTTCATCCCTGCAATCCTTCGTTCCTCAAAATAAATTGCGGCGCATTTTTCTTGCGCATCTTTAAATCAATGCAAATTACCCGCCATATATGGCGCAATCAAAGGAGTTTAACCCTTGCTTTCCATAAAGCGGCGGGCGTTTTCCACCATCTTTTCGCTAAGGCGCTGAAGCTCGAGCTTTTCCTCTTCGGTAAAGCCCTCGGTAACAAGTTCGCGCCAGCGCGCAAGCACTTCCCTCACCTTGGGAAGTGAAGACAAAAGCTTTTCCGTCGGATATAACAGCACGGCGCGGCGGTCTTTGTCGTTGCCAACCTTTTCAACGAACCCGTTGCGCGCAAGCAGGCTTATCTGCCGCGCAACGTTGCTTTTGTTGACGAAAAGCATGCGCGATATGTCCTCCTGGGATACGCCGGGGTTGTTTGCTATCATAAGTATATATTTTGACTGACAGCCGCTTATTCCGCACTCCCTGAGCTGCTCCTCGCGGAATATTTCCGCACTGCGGGAAACAAGGTTTATATTTTTCATGAACTGCAACATTGCAATACTCTCCCTTTATGTAAAACGTGCGCTTGCCGCGCGCACAGCCACTTTCTGCACCGCACGCCCTTAAATTACACACCGCACGTCATTAAATTGCGCGCATAGCCCTTATTTTACGCGCCGACCCGCGTCGTAAAAATAATGGTTGCGCACGCAACTATTAATATTATAATGTCTGTTTTGCTTTTTGTCAATAAAGATTGCGGCGACTATATTATTTTAAAATAAAAGCATCTTCTTCCTGCCTACGGAAGGAGCTTTCAACTGAACTTCAGAAGAATAAGATACTGACTGAATAATTTTACTTGCATAAAAAGGCGGCGGCGGACTTTAAGTCCGCCGCCGCGCGTCCCGCTCTCTCATGGGACTATATCACGGAAAGTTTTTGCGATGCAAAAAATCCCCCTGTGATTTTGTGTTTATCAGGGCATATATGCGCCCCTTTTGCCTTTGCACAAACTAAAGCCGTACAAAAATACCTTTATTCCGACTGAGGCAGACTGACGATAAATGTGCTGCCCTCCCCCTCTTTGCTTTCCACGCTGACAGCGCCGCCGCTAAGGGTGACTATGCGCTTTACTATGGCAAGTCCGAGCCCGTTGCCCGCCGTGGAATGAGAGGTATCGCCCTGATAATATTTATCGAATATGTGCGAAGCGACTTCTTCGCTCATTCCTATTCCGTTATCGGATATGCGCACCTCGGCATTGCCGTTTGCAGAAGAAAGCCTTATCGCAATTTCACCGCCCGAAGGCGTGAATTTTATGGCGTTGGACAGTATATTCAGCCATACCTGCTGCATGAGCGAGGCATTGCCAGAAAACTGCACGCGCGTAAGTTCTGAATCTATTGAAATATTCTTTTCCGACCACGCCCTTTCAAGCAGTATCACGCACTCCTTTATCTGCAAATCCAGTCTGTATGGCTTTACCTCGCCTATGAACTGCTGATTTTCCAGCCTGCTGAGCATAAGCGTATTTTCCGAAAGGGCAGAAAGCCTTGCCGATTCGTGCGCGATTATCTTAAGGTACTGCGTGCGCTCCTCCTCGGAAAGTCCGCCGTCCAGAAGAAGGTTTGCAAAGCCGTTTATGGACGCTATCGGAGTTTTGAACTCGTGAGAAAAGTCGTGTATGAACTCATCTTTAAGCGTCTGAATGCTTTTAAGCTCCTTGCTCATCTTGTTGAAGTTTTCAAAGAGCGATTTGAACTGACCGCTTTTAGGGACTTCGAGCTGATATCCGAACTCCCCGTGCGAAACTTTATCGAACGCGTCGGCAAATTTTGCCGCCATTTTATTATTTTCGCTGTTGACGTAAATAATAATAATAGTGATTGCAACCGCAAGCGCAGGCATTATGGCTATCGGTATTACAAACGCACCCGCATTCTGATTTTTCCAGAAAAACAGGTTGAGTATGGCAAGAGTCGTTTCGGAAAACATTACAAGCGCAACAAAGATAAGCAGGAACATGACAATGACGTGTCCTATATCCTTACGCTTACTTTTTGCCGACTGCTTTTTGCCTTTGTCTGCATTTGCGACCACGCCGCTTATTTCACTTGCCCCGCCTTTGCCCGCGCTGCCGCCTTTATCGCCAGAAAAAAGGCTTTTTATCTTCTGCCACAGGTTCACTTTTTAATCACCGCCTTGTAGCCTATGCCGCGCATTGTGACTATTTCAAATTCGGGATAGCCTTCAAACTTGTTGCGCAACCTGTTTATATGAGTGCGCACGGTATTTTCGTCGCTTTCGGAGGAATATCCCCACACTGCGTCGAGAATGTTTTCCTTGGTGAGTATTTTATTGGGATAAGAGAGCAACAGAAACAGCAGCTGAAATTCCTTTGAAGGCAGTTCCACCACCTCGTCGCCGCGCGTCACAGAGTAAGTTTCCTTATCCACGACTACGTCGCCTATGGTAATTTTGCCCTCGTTGGCAATCTTGCTGCGCCTTAAAAGGGCGTCTATGCGCCAGGTGAGCTCTTCAAAGTTGACGGATTTCGTCATATAGTCGTCCGTCCCCGCCGAAAAGCCGCGGTACTTATCGGACAGCCCGTCCTTAGCCGTGAGCATAATCACGGGAACAGTTTCGCCCCTGCCGCGGAGTATTTCCACAAGCGTATAACCGTCCATTACGGGCATCATTATATCGGTGATTATAAGATTGATGTTTCCGTTTTCGTAGAGTTCAAGCGCATGCCTGCCGTCCTTTGCAAGCGTGACGTTGTACTTGTTTTTAAGCCGCGCATTTAAAAGTATGCGCATATTTTCATCGTCTTCGACCACAAGAATATTTGCCATATAAATACCGTAACTCAGCGCGCGTGCGCGCCGATTTGCTTATATGAATTATTGTAACAGAACGTCGGCAAAAAAGCAAGACGCCGCGCAAAAAACGGCAATAAAAGGAAAAAGTTGATGTTAAGTTTATATTGCGGTTATGTAAGATTTATATTCGGCGCATAAAATTGAGCCATAAAGTAAATACAAGGCATAGACGCGGCGCGCCCTGTTAACAAAATATTTACATAATAATGCCGCAAAATTTACAAAACTTTAAAAAAATACAAACCTTAAAGCTTTATTCTTATTATAAAGATACGGGCGCGCCTGTGCCCGCGAGGAGAAAATTTATGACCATAGCAATTGTAATTGACCTTATAGACAGCCTTACCAACGGCTCTGTAATGACGGCAAGGCGATTTGCCGACGGACTTAAAGCGCGCGGACACGAGGTGCGCATAGTTGCCGTAGGCGCAGACGGCGAACACGATTGCCCCGTAAAGGAACGCTATGTGCCCGTACTTACCGAAGTTTCGGCAAAAAACCAGATTAAATTCGGCAAATTTGACGAAAAGAAAATACGCAAAGCTTTCGAGGGAGCAGACATCGTGCATTTCATCTTCCCGTTCAAGCTTGAAAAAAAGTGCAAGGAGCTCGCCGACGAGATGGGCATACCCACAACGGCGGCATTCCACGTTCAGCCCGAAAACATATCGTACAACGTAAAGCTCGGTTGGTGCAAACCGTTCAACTCGCTCATATACGCATACCTTAAAAGCACCTTTTACGGCAAGTTCGACAGAATACACTGCCCCACTTCCTTCATAGCGCAGCAGCTTGCAGACCACGGCTATAAGGGCGAACTGTACGTAATTTCCAACGGTTACGACCCCGCTTTCGTGCCGCAGAAAAAAAAGACGGTCAACGAAAAATTTGAAGTCGTCATGACGGGCAGACTTGCGCCCGAAAAGAACCAGCAGGTTATAATACGCGCCATAGCCCGCTCGCAGTACAAAGACAGAATACACCTCACCCTGCTCGGCAACGGGCCTTTGAAAGGAAAGCTTGAAAAGCTTGCGGCAAAGCTCGGCGTGGACGTCACGTTCGATTTTCTGCCCAAAGAGAAGCTTATCGCAAAGCTTCAGTCGAGCGATTTGTACGTGCACTCCGCAACGGTAGAAATAGAGGCCATCGCCGCAATAGAAGCCATTGCCTGCGGGCTTGTGCCCGTAATTGCGGAAAGCAATCTTTCAGCCACAAAGCAATTTGCGCTCAACGAAAAGTCGCTGTTCAAAGACAATGACGAAAATGAGCTTGCAGAAAAAATCGATTACTGGTACGAGCATCCTGCCGAACGCGCGTCGATGAGCGGAAGATACGCCGTGTTTGCAAAAAAGTTCAGCCTTGACAACTCGCTTGCGCTCGCGGAGCAGATGTTCGCAGACGAAATCAGCGAATACCGCGCCCGCAGACTTGCGCAGAGCGCCGATTATATCCCCAGATTCAGCCTGTTTACGCGCTGAATTATATCAATCAGCTCACAGAAACACACTCATAATACACAAATAATCCCGCCGCAGAAATTTCTGCGGCGGGATTATTTTGATGCTTTAAAATCAGTCTTTATTTTCAGTTTTTTCTTCCGCATTGCCTTCCGAAGAAGATGTTGCCGCTTCGGCCGTTGCCGCAAGAGCCGCCTTCTTTTTTGCCGAATGCTGCGCGGGGTAAACAAATATAGCGCGGAATATCAGCCTTACGAGGGGACCTGCAAAGAATATCTGCCAGCAAAGCGCCATGGGGAAGTTAAGCGCCGTCGTCTGCACCCATACGGCAAAGAAATTTGCCGCCGCGGGCTGCTTGATTATGAGCGTAGCCATGAGGCTCATTATAGGGCACATAAGGCAAACCGTGAATGCGGATATTGCAAGCGTAATGAAAATGGGTGCGTGCTGTGCGGGATTGAGTATTCTGAACGCAAGCTTCTTGGCGAGGAAACCTACCAGAAGAATTTCGAACGCGAAAGCTATAAGACCCATATACCACAGCTCGGAAAAAGCCGCCACAAACACCGTATTGTTGAGCTCGCCGAAGTCAAGGGCGATGTTGTAGCAGACCATGGCATACACCATTACCACCACCATTATCAGCGTAAAAATAATTTCCTGAAATAAATTCTTGGGCATAATACCACTCCTTTTAAAAAAATGCGCAAAAAAACAACACGTCGCCGTGTTGTTCGTTATCGCCGCAGTGCGGTGTTCGTTTCCAATTAAGAACCATTGATTCGTGTATTTATTTTACATACATATTATATAATAACGAGCAAAAAAATGCAACCGTACCGCAAAACATCGCGCGCAATTTTTTATTTGCTAAATAAAAGCACGACCGTGAATTAATTTAACATTGCGTAAGCTTATGGCGATTTCAGAATATCCGCGCAAAGCTAAAATTTTTATGAAATCACAGGGCCGGCGAAAAGCTCCGCCGGCCCTGTGATATGGAGAAAAAATGAATAAACTCTTAAAAGTATGAGTGAGCAATAATTAAACGCCGCTGTAAGCAGAGAAGCCGCCGTCTATGGGAAGGACAACGCCAGTGATGAAGCCTGCGGCCTTGTCGCTTACAAGGAAGAGGGTAGAGCCTACAAGCTCTTCAGGTTCACCGAACCTGCCCATAGGAGTGCCGGCAATTATTTTGCCCGTGCGCGCCGTAGGAGTGCCGTCCTCGTTCCAGAGAAGCGATTTGTTCTGAGCGGTGGATAAGAATCCGGGTGCGATGGCGTTCACGCGGATGCCGACCTTGGAGAAGTGAACGGCAAGCCACTGGGTGAAGTTGGAAACCGCTGCCTTAGCTGCAGAGTATGCAGGGATTTTGGTAAGCGGGGTGAATGCATTCATGGAAGATATGTTGAGTATGGAGCATCCCTTCCTGCCTATCATGTCGCGCGCGAAAACCTGGGTAGGCATAAGCGTGCCGAGATAGTTGAGGTTGAATACGAACTGGATGCCTTCATCGCTGAGGTTGAAGAACGTCTTGATGTCCTTGTTGTCCTCGTCGCCGAGTTCAAAGTATTCCTTGTCTGTCTGAGCCCTGGGGTTGTTGCCGCCTGCACCGTTAATAAGTATATCGCAGGGACCAAGGTCTGCAAGAACCTTCTGCCTGCACTCCTCAAGTACTTTGAGGTCGAGTACGTTTGCATAGTAGCCGTAAGCTATGCCGCCTTCAGCCCTGATTTCTGCAGCAGCTTCTTCAGCCTTTTCGAGTGTTCTGTCGAGAAGGGCAACCTTTGCGCCTGCAGCTGCAAGAGCCTTGGAAAGCACGGAGCAGATTACGCCGCCCGCACCGGTAACTACTACTACCTTACCTTTTAAATCAACGCCAAGAGGCAATTCAGTCTTCTTCATAAACAAATATATCTCCTTATAGGTAAATTACACGTATGTCTTATTTGCTGTATTTTTCAATAGCTTCGAAAAGGCCGTTGAGATAAGCCGCGCCGAGAGCTCTGTCGTAAAGTCCGTAACCGGGCTTGCCGTCTTCGCCCCAGATGTTTCTGCCGTGGTCGGGACGGACATAACCGTCAAAACCGCCGTCAACGAGCGCTTTTACTATTCCGCTTATATCAAGGCTGCCTGCCGAGGTAAGATGTCCCGCTTCGGCGAAGTCAACGTCGCCTTCATACTTGAGCTGACGGATATGCGCGAAGAAAATTCTGTCAGCATACTTTTTGGCCATTGCGGGAAGGTCGTTCTTCCTGCCTGCGCCGAGGCTGCCCGTGCAGAACGTGAAACCGTTGTGCTTGTCGGGAACGGCTGCTATCATCTTGTCGTAGCTGTCGGCACCCGTGATTATGCGGGGCAGACCGAACATATCCCAAGGGGGATCGTCGGGGTGTATTGCCATGTTGATACCCGTTTCGTCGCACGCGGGCATGATGCCGTTGAGGAAGTAAACGAGATTTTCAAACAGCTGCTCGTGCGATATCGAAGAATATTCGCCGAGAAGTCCGTTGAGCTGTTCGGAAGAATAGCTTTCGTCCCAGCCGGGAAGGTGAAGGTTGTGGGGATCGAGCTTCATAAGCTGCTCGTGGCAGTACGAAAGGCAGGTGCTTCCGTCTGCATTCTTGTGCTTGAGCTCGGTGCGCAGCCAGTCGAACACGGGCATGAAGTTGTAGCATATGCACTTTACGCCGAACTTGCCGAGGTTGCGGATTGTCTGAGCGTAGTTTGCTATGTACTTGTCGCGCGTGGGTTTGCCGAGCTTTATATCTTCATGTACGGGAACAGATTCGATTACTTCCATTTCAAGTCCCGCTTTGTCGCAGAGCTCCTTGAGCTTTGCAATCTTTTCGGGAGCCCATACCTCGCCTACGGGCGTGTCGTAAACTGCCGTTACAACGCCGCTCATATTGGGTATCTGCTTTATGTATTCAAGAGAAATGCTGTCCTTTTCGCCGTACCAGCGAAACGTCATTTTCATTCGGGTTATTCTCCTTTGTTTGCTTTCTTCTGTTTTGCTGCTTTTTTCTCATCGGCGATGCGCTTCTTTTCAGCCAGCTTCGCCTGATATTTAGCTTCTTCTTCTTCGAAAGAAAGTCCCTTCTTTTCGCACTTGGCTTTGAGCTCCATCTTGCGCGCTTCTTCGGAAAGCCTTTCAGCCTCTTCCTGTTCGCGGCGGAGTCTTTCTTCGGGCTCTACCCACTCTATGCCTGCGGCAAGGGCTTCTGCCTTCTGACGCTCAAGAATTTCAACTCTGTCAGACTTGAGGTACTTTTCAACTATGAAGAATATCATAAGAACGGCGCACGTAACATAAACGCCGGTTTCTATCCAGATGTAGCATACGGTAACCATTGCGCCGTTAGCGCCGGCGTTGGTAATCGCATTGAAGAAGCTCTGCGCAAGGGGAGTCGTTGCAGCCATTATCGAGCTGTAAATGCTCATCGTAAGGCCGTCGCAACGGAAGCCGCGCTTAGCTTCGATGTGGTCAAGCACGTCGGAAATCATTGCAAGTATCATATAGCAAGCGGGCGAAGAACCGAAGCTCTTTAACGCTACGCCTATGCATACGGCCACTATGTTATTAGCCCATATACCTGCTATGACGCCGCCGACTGCGCCGATAAGAAGACCTACCATAACGACTATACGCTTGCCGAACTTGTGGGAAAGCGGCCAGATGAACGCCATAGCCACAGCCATGGGAACGGCGCCGAGTATATTTATAACGCCGCTGTATGTATTGCCGAGCGTATCGCCCCACTGGGTGGTGCAGAAGTCGTTGCAGGAAAGGTTTTTAAGCGAGCCGGAGAACTGGAATATAAGGTAGAAACCTATTATAAGCCACCAGAACACGTCTGTGCCGACTGCTTTGAACTGCTTGCCCATAGAAATTGCTTTCTTGGGATTTTCTTTGGTTTCGAGATGGAAAGATTCCTCGGTTACCCTTTCACGGGTGAAGTAGTACTGCATTACTACAAAGAGGAATGTTATGACGCCTATCGCAACGAAAAGGCCGGTCCACGCAGAAGCGTTGGGGGTTTCCCATCCGCCGAGGAAAAGACTTACGAGGAAGGGGAACACCATGCCGCCCGCGCCCATAACGCCGAGGTGTGCGAAGTTGGTGAACGATGCAAGAAGTCCGCGCTGCGAACTGTTGCGGGTGGAAACGGGAACAAGCGTGCTGTTCGCCGTGTTGTACATGGGATATGCCACTGCATAATATACGTTATACGCAACAGCCGTAAGAACCATGGTAAGTACGGGTGTATCTGTACCGTTGCCCATCGGGGCAATAAACATAACTATACAGCCGATTGCAAGCAGAACGGACGATAAAAGCATCCAGGGTCTTGCTTTGCCTGCGCGGGTTTTGGTTCGCTCTATTAGCTGACCTACGACGAGGTTGCCCGCAACTATGAGGATAGTCGAAATAAGGGGCAACAGCGAAAGGAAAGTGGTTATGCTTGCAGGAAGCACGCCGTCTACTTTGTAGTTTGCAAAAAGTACGTCTTTCCAGTATCTGTTAAGATAGTTCGTGAAAATACCGCTGGCAAGAAGCGCGCCGAACGGGCCCAAGAAGTAGCCGATGATAAGTTCGGGCGGCTTAACGTTTGCCGATTTTACCTTTGTGGATAAAATCGGATTTTCGAAGATGCTCTTTTTTCTTTGAGTTTGTTCCATTCATTTCCTCCCCAGAGTTAAGATTTTTTTCTCCATCACATCGCGGGGAACTTGTCTTCCGGCCTAAAAAACGCACTGAACGCCCCGCAGATTTGATTTATTTTATTATAACGCACTTTTTTTGAAATACAATTACAGTTTTTCTTTAAAAATATTGCATTTTTAATAATGCCCTGAAAAATATTTGCATTTTATACACAACCTTATTGCAATTTCTACAGCGACATGGTATAATATATATACCATGTTTAACTATACTTTCGGAAATATAGATTTTTCTCATAAAATAGACACCCCTACGTCCCCGAGCGAGGAATACCTCAAACACATGCACACCTTTATGGAGATACTTTACTTTGTGCAGGGCGACGTTGAATACACTGTAGAATCGGAAACGCGCACCCTTCAGCCGGGCGACGTTGTGCTCATAGCTCCCGGAAAATATCATTTCGCCACGGTCGATTTAAACAGCAACCCGTACGAAAGATACGTGCTCAAATTTCCCGAAATTCTTGCGCCCGACTATCTGAAAAACAATCTTCTTTCGCACAGTCCCTTCTTCCCGGACACCGAAAGCTACGCGCATTTTTTCAGGGACCTTGACAATTATGCCGATAATTTCACGCGCGAAGAACTCAACTCAATTTTTACCGCCGACCTTACAAAACTGCTCGTTTACATGAACAGGGCGGCCAATACGGGAAAGCAGAAGACAAACGCGTTCATAGAAAAAATAATCAACCACATAAACAATCACATAACCGAAGAAATAACGCTTGAAAAACTTGCGAACGACCTTATTTACTCCAAATCGTACATAAGCAACGAATTCAAAAAATACATGAAAATACCCGTCATGCAGTATGTGCGCTCCAAAAAAATAATGTTTGCGCATACGCTTATTATGAACGGCATGAAAAAATGCGAAGCGGCGGAAACTCTCGGATTCACGAACTACTCCACCTTCTTCCGCGCTTACCAGAAAGTGCTTAAAACCAGCCCTTTCCCCGAACAGGTTTCAAATTGATGCGTACGTATAGTCGATTCTTATAAAATGCGCCCCGAATGCGGGCGCATTTTTTATGCCGTCTTTATGCGCCGCAAGCGCCGCATAAAGACGGCAACACAGCCGCAGGCAAGGCAAAGGCATGCCGCTGCAATATTGCGGACACAGAAAAAAGCAAACTTTTGCCGCGCCCGCAACCCCACAATAATCTGCCACTGACGCTCGCCGGCTTGCAATAAACACACCCACTGCGCCACGCAAATGAAAAAAACACAATTTCCGCCACATTGAAGCGTAAAAAAACACGCAGGCTTGCCGCGTAAACGTAACATATACGCTCCCTCCGCGCCGCGGAAAGCACTGTGAGCAAGCGAAAAAATATACCTTTTATTAAAATAAAGAAAAAACGCAATATCTTTTAGCAAAAATTGCTATTGATATTTTTTGCGTTATGTTTTAACATATTATTATAAAATCAAACATTTTTTATGGAGGAATAATGAGAAGGATAACCAACATCAACGGAGGCTGGAAATTCATAAAAGCCAACGTTGCGCCCGAAAATGTTGAGCAGACCGAGGGCCTTGAAATTGACGTGCCCTACACTTGGAACGGAAAAGACGGTCAGGACGGCGGCGGCGATTATTACCGCGGAACCTGCGTATTCTTAAAGCATTTTGCCGCACCTCAGGTTGAAAAAAACGGTAAGCTGTACATAGAATTCAAGGGAGTCAATTCCTCCTGCAAAGTAATGCTGAACGGCAAGGAAGTTGCAAGCCACGACGGCGGCTACTCCACCTTCCGCGCGGACATCACCGACATCGTCAAAGAGGACAACCAGCTCATAGTATACGTAGACAACTCGAAGACGGAGAAAGTATATCCCCAGACTGCGGACTTCACGTTCTACGGCGGCATATACCGCGACGTGAACCTTGTGGCAGTTTCAGAAAATCATTTCGATTTGGACTTCTTCGGCGCGCCCGGAATAGCAATTACCCCCACAGTATGCGGCAACGAATGCAAAGTTAAGGTGGACGCGTACATCACGGGCGAGGGCGAAGCTGAAATTATCATATGCGACAAAGAGGGCAAAGAAGTTGCCCGCGGCAAGAGCGGCGAGGAAATAAAGGTTGAAAACGCAACGCTCTGGGACGGCGTTGAGAACCCCTACCTTTACACCGCGAAAGCCGTTCTTAAAGTAAACGGCGAAGAGGCTGACCGCATTGAAAAGCGCTTCGGCTTCAGGAGCTTCTCCATTGACCCCGTCAAGGGCTTCATATTAAACGGCAGGGTATATCCCCTCCGCGGCGTGTGCAGGCACCAGGACAGACCGGGAATAGGCAACGCGCTTACCCGCGCCATGCACGAAGAAGACATTGCCATAATCAAGGAAATAGGCGCAAATACTTTAAGGCTTGCGCACTACCAGCACGACGATTATTTCTATGACCTCTGCGACGAAGCGGGACTTGTAGTATGGGCGGAAATCCCCTATATCTCCCGCCATATGCCCGAAGCAAATGCAAATGCCGAGTCGCAGATGAAAGAGCTCATATACCAGCAGTACAACCACGCGTGCATAGTTATGTGGGGCGTTTCCAACGAGATAACGATGTACCACAAGCACAAGAAGGATATGCTGGCATTCCATAAAAAGCTTAACGACCTCGTTCATAAGCTCGACCCCACCCGCCTTACGACGCTCGCCTGCTTTGCAATGTGCGGCTTTACCAACAAGTCTGCGCACATCACGGACGTAGTTGCGTGGAACCTCTATCTCGGCTGGTACGTGCCCGGATTCTTCCTCAACGATTTGTGGATATCCTTCTTCCATCTGCTTTATCCCAAGCGTTGCCTCGGCTATTCGGAGTACGGCGCGGAATGCATGCCTAACCTGCACTCCAAACATCCCAGGCGCGGCGACAACTCGGAAGAATATCAGGCGAACTATCACGAATTCATGCTCCGCTGCTTCAAGCGCCATCCTTACATGTGGGGCACATATGTATGGAACATGTTTGACTTTGCTGCAGACGCAAGAAATCAGGGCGGCGAACCCGGCATGAACCACAAAGGTCTTGTAACCTTCGACAGAAAGACGAGAAAAGACAGCTTCTATATTTATAAAGCTTACTGGAGCAAAGAAAAGTTTGTGCACATTTCGGGCAAGCGCTTTGCAAACCGCACAGGCAGCTCCACTACCGTAAAAGTATATACAAACTGCGGCAACGTTGAACTTTATCAGAACGGCAAGAAAGTTGAATGCAGAAAGATAAAGGACGGTCACGTATTTATTTTCAAAATAAAAATGCTGCCCGAAAACGAGCTGCGCGCGGTAAGCGGCGACTGCGTGGACGAATGCACGCTTAAAAAAGTTGCCAAACCCGACCCTGCCTACAAGCTTCACGTTCATTCCGAAACGCAGAGCTGGCAGAAATAATCAGGCATATTCCTCCCTCCTTATTATAAAAATAATAAGCAAGCGCAGGCGACATTCCCATTGTCGCCTGCGCTTGCTTTTTGCGCTTATGCGCGCCGTAAAAATTCCGGCTTTGCCCGAAGCAGTAACTTGACGAAAAAAATATACCCGCGCCTTTTATAATCGTATGCCTTGCCGCAATTAAAAAAAGCTTACAAACTGACCGCATACCGTTGACTTATAAAAAGCCTGAATATATAATTATTCGCGGAAAATCAATAAAGGCTAAAATATGCAATCACTTAAAGAATTATACAAAATCGGCCGCGGGCCTTCGAGCTCGCACACGATAGGACCTGAACGCGCGGCAAAACTAATGCTTGAACGTTATCCGCAGGCAGATATGTTTGAAGTAACGCTGTACGGCTCGCTTGCGCTTACAGGAAAGGGGCACAACACGGATACCGTGCTTGCAAACACATTCCGCCCCGTCAGATGCAGCGTTGCATTCGACGCAAAGACGCCGTGTCCCGTTCACCCCAACACGATGGACATACGCGCGCTTAAAGACGGCAAGGAGCTTGCAAAGACGCGCTTTTACAGCGTAGGCGGCGGAACGATAAAAATCGAAGGCGAACCTGACGCCAACACGGGGATAGACGACAATGTCTACCCTATGAGCACTTACGACGATATTTCCGCCTATTGCAGCAAGAAAAACATCAGATTGTGGGAATACGTGAAAGAGTGCGAAGGCGACGATATATTTTATTACCTTGAGGACATATGGGAGCATATGAAGCAGTCCATTCACGAGGGACTGACGACCTCAGGCGTGCTTCCCGGATGTCTCGGTACGGAAAGGCGCGCACAGCACCTTTATAACCAGAGGCATATAGACGAATCTGCCCAGACAAAGGAAAACAGGCTGGTATGCTCCTACGCCTTTGCCGTAAGCGAACAGAACGCTTCGGGCGGCATTATTGTAACTGCGCCCACTTGCGGCAGCTGCGGCGTTGTGCCAAGCGTGCTTTACTATATGCAGCAGTCGCGCGGATTTTCAGACGAACAGGTAGTCCGCGCGCTGGCTACAGGCGGCATTATTGGCAACATAATAAAGACAAACGCCTCCATAAGCGGCGCAGAATGCGGCTGTCAGGCAGAAATAGGCTCTGCGTGCTCTATGGCTGCCGCCGCACTCGGAGAGCTGTTTGAAATGGGGCTGGGACAGATAGAATACGCCGCAGAAGTCGCAATGGAGCACCACTTGGGACTCACCTGCGACCCCATAGCCGGACTTGTGCAGATACCCTGCATAGAGCGCAACGCCGTAGCCGCCATGAGGGCTATAAATGCGCTCAGCCTTGCAAATTTCCTTGCAGACTCGCGCAAAATAAGCTTTGACCTGATAGTCAAGACTATGTACAACACGGGGCGCGACCTCCTGAACAGCTACAGAGAGACATCTTCGGGCGGACTTGCAAAGTATTACCCCGTGAACAAACTGCACTTCAGTTAAACTTCTGCACTGAGACTGACGCCATTGAATGGCGTCAGCCTTTTTTATCGTACAGTATGCTGATGCACCAATATTTTCCATGTCGGAATTTTTTCAGAGCCCCTTAAACTTTTCAGATGACGCTGATTCACATAAACAGCGGTTATAACAGAAAGGCTGCGGCGCTTATAGCGCCGCAGCCTTTTATTCCCGCAACGAAAAAAGTACGGCGGCTGCCGAGGCAGCCCCGTACTTTCCTCAAGGATTAATTCCGCTTTTTACTGCCGTTGCCGACAGGATGAGAGATAAAACGGAATCTTAGCAAATGAGCCGAATTAATTAATAATTACTGCTCTTCTTTGTTTTCTGCTTCAGGTTCTTCAGCCTTTGCCTGTCTGGGCTTGGGGAACTGGAGAATACCCTTTGCATTGAGAACCCACATAGCAACTGAACCGAGAGCGAGAACGCCGAATACGACGGTAGCAGCTATAAGGGCAGCCTGCCACCAAGGCGTTACGTTGCGGATGGTATCGTTAGCGGACAAGCCGTTCATGGCTGCGCTGTTTGCTACGGTATACAGAATGCGCTCAGCTGCCGTACGCATATGGCTTACAACGTAAGCGTCATTCTTGTATTCATTCATCTGGTTCTTGCGGTTATGGTTTGCAGGGTTGCCTGCGCCATCGTAAATGTCGGTACCGCCGGTTACTGCTGCAGGAGCATACATGTAGCCCGTGCAGAGTATGTTGTTGTTGCAGTTATCCATATCGGTTGCAACAAAGCCGTCGAAGCCCCATTCACCGCGGAGTACGTTGTTCATGAGTTCGGAAGAGTTACCGCACCACTTCGTGCCGAGACGGTTGAAGCCGCTCATCGCTGCATGTGCATTGCCGCCGTTAGAGCTCATAATGCCGCGGAATGCTTCGAGGTAAATCTCACGCGTTGCCTGTTCATTGGACCATATGCCGAGACCCTCGCGGTGCGTTTCGGAATCGTTCAAAGCAAAGTGCTTTTCGTAAACTATGATACCCTTGGACTGAATGCCCTTGCATTCTGCCGCGCCGATTGCAGACGAAACAAACGGATCTTCGGAATAATATTCGAAGTTTCTGCCGCCGTATGCGTTGCGGTGGGTGTTAGCTGCAGGGCCGTAGATACCGTTCTTGCCGGCTGCGAGACCATCTTCACCGATGAGTTCGCCTACGCGTTCAACAAGTTCATCGTTCCAGGTTGCCGCACGTACGCAAGGTGCGCAGTATGCAGTGCCGCTTGCAGTGCCGCCTGCGACTGCGAACGTGATGTTGAAGCCTGAAGGACCGTTTTCGTCCTTGGTTTCAGGCTTACCTACGGACTTGACAGCCGCGGTCTGATGCTGACCGTTGACGATAAGTTCAAGCATTTCAGCGTATGTCATCTGGTCAAGAAGATCATCCCACGAATACTCGTACTTATTGCCTTCAGCATCCTCGATTACAGCCTTTTCATCAAGACCTACGCCTACAAACATTGCGAGCGTAAGGCCGTTATCAGCGCCCATGGTAGGCATCTCATAAGTATTTGCATCAGCAGCAGGCTCGTACCAATCGTTTGTAAGTTCTGCAAACATCTCGTCCGTCATTTCAAGCTTAACAGATGTAGCCTGCATGCTTTCAAGCGTAGAGATGTCGAAAGAGCCATTCCAGTCGGAACGCGTTACATATTTAACAGACTGTCCGCCGTTGCCGGTGTACTTGTTGATATCAGCAAAATCGAACTGGTTGGTTATATCCGCACCGGTTACGGAAGACTTGCTGTACGTCGTGGTATCAAGCTGGCTTACCGTCCAGTGATATACACGGGAATCGGTATCGTCGTACTTGACGGGATCGGAAGCTATAACTATTCTGTCAGCGTTCACGGTAACGTCTTCGGTCTCAGCCTTTTCATTTATGATTGCGTTGAGAGCGTCGTGTGCGCCGTTACCGAATGTGAGGTAATAGTCGCCTGCGTCCATTATATAAGTCTTTGCCTTGTTTGCATCATATGCGGCAAGAACTTCTTTGGAAACGGTGATGGTTACTTCT
This sequence comes from uncultured Clostridia bacterium, assembly GCA_944368065.1. Taxonomy (GTDB): domain Bacteria; phylum Bacillota; class Clostridia; order Christensenellales; family Borkfalkiaceae; genus Coproplasma. The sequence continues at coordinate 44,442 of CALVWV010000023.1, forward strand.
TCAGAAGCGCCGGGTGCAAGAAGGGCAGTCTTATCGTAGCCTACAAGCTCAACGGAAGCTTTTTCAATTCCGTTTTCCTTGTCATAATCGGTGTAAGGGGTCTGAGCGTAGAGCTCTACTACTTCCTTGCCCGAATACTTATCGCTGGTGTTCTTTACGGTTACCTTTGCGGTAAGAGACTTGCCGTCCTGACTTTCAGTTACAGTGAAATTGCTGTATTCGAAAGTAGCGTAGGAAAGTCCGTGGCCGAAAGAGTATGCTACGATTTCGTCATAGTTATAGTTATCGGTGTTGCCAAGTACATAGTCTTCATAGCGGGTCTCATAATAACGGTAGCCTACATATATGCCTTCGCGGTATACTTCGTAGTACTTCTGGTTAAGATGAGCCTGAGAATCCTGTGCAGCGGACTGGCTTGCATACTTGGAATCGAAGTTGGTATAAATATTGTGGCCGTAGTTATATACGGAAGGCTCACGAAGGTTATCGTAAGCGTACGTATCGATAAGCTTGCCGGAAGGAGTCGTCTCGCCGCTTAAAAGCTTGCCGAGAGCGTTAAGACCGCTCTGACCCGTAGGGCCCATCCAGAGGCATGCATCGACATCGATGTCTTCATCTGCAAGGAAATCGAGTTCCATTGCGTTGGGGCTGTTAAGAACAACTACTATGTTCTTTATAGTCTTGTTTTCCTTAAGATCGGTAAGACCCTTAAGGAGGTCGCGCTCTTCGCTGTTGAGCTCAAGGTAGTTGTTGCCCGAAAGGCTGCCTTCTTCTTTGGTAAGGCCGTCGCCTACATTGATGGGGCTGTTATCCTTACCTACGGTGCTGGCACCGCTTGTAAGGTCGAAGCCTTCACCGCCGTTGCGGATGAATGCAACGAGCGCCGTATCGGTGTCAATCATCTGAGCATAAGTGGAATCGCTTGTAACCTTGCTCCAGGGGCATTCGTTGATTACGAAGGGATCGGTGCTGTGCATGGAAGGCATCGTCTGCTTGTAAGATGCGCCCGCACCCTTGGAATAGAAATTCCACGAAGCTTCGTTAACTTTAAGTCCGCCTAATTCAAGGCTGGTTACATACGTTGCATCGGAAGCGCCGGTTGCACCCGAACCGGTACCGCTGGTTACGGGATTGTCAACCGCCTGACCGAAAAGGCTTACGGTAGAACCTTTTTCAAGAGGAAGCGCACCGTCGTTCATAAGAAGAACTATACCTTCGCTTGTAACTTCCTGAACGAGGTCGTCGCCGGCTTTTGCAAGAGCTTCGGTATCGATTACCTCTTTACCGTCTTTATCGCGCTCAGATTCGCCGCTTGCATTCTTCTTGGCAAATTCACTTTCGTAGTATATGGGTCCGGGACCTGCATTCTCGTCTTTTACGACTTCAGTAGAAGAAGTGCCCAATACCCAGTTTAAAGTCGTGGCATACATGTTTGCGATAACGTTTGCGACAATCAGCACAACTGTGAGGAATGCGAAAACGATCGTAAGAATCTTCCACAGCTTATATTTCTTCATTTAGAACCTCCTGATAGAGATTGGATATGCACCCTTAAAAGTTTTT
>CALVWV010000024.1 GCA_944368065.1 uncultured Clostridia bacterium
TTTTCATTACCGCTGTTACTGTTCGCCACCTTAATTTATGTGTAAAAACCATATCGCCAACATTGATTTGCTCTATCGGTTTATATCCGTCATTTGCAGTCAATACAAGAGTTCCCTCCTCAAAGCAATCGGGAGAAAACCACCCAATACCGACAGGGCGGCCGTCAGTAACCTGCTCGGGGTCAATGGCAAACACGTCTTCCTGATAGTGCTTTGTAAATGGGTGGTTAACCTTATGCATTGCTATTGCATTCTCATCGTGGTTCACAGCTATATCTACCGGTCTACCAAGCGCAAGTTCTATTCCGACACTTGCGCCACCGCCACCAGCAAAATTATCAACAATAAGCTCTCTTAAAAAATTATCCTGATAATATCCCATAAATTTACCTCTTTAATTTTATTTCAACCCCAGAAAATTTCATAAAAAATTAAAATCTGAAGCAAACGTACTTTTTTATAGTTCCAACCATTGTTGTTCTCACTGAACTTCGCAAGGAAGATATTTAAATCCTCTTCTTATTGAATCCTGTATGTAATCCGCTTTTGCCTTCTCATCGTTGCCAAAAAGCATATCGAGTTTGACTATTAAATCTTCAAGTCGGCTATTAACCATAACGATACCATTAATTTGAAGATGCCGAATAAATTCAATAAGTTCTATTTTTACGCAGGAAGCAACACAAAAAACCTCAAAAATTTCATCATAGCTTTGATTCTTTTTTTTATTACTTTCTTCCTTACTTACTTCATTATTACTTTCATTTAATTTCCTTTCATTTCCTTTTATTTCCTTTGTGGTATTTCTCTCGGAATTATCGGGCATATTTCCAGAATTATCGGGTATATTTCCAGAATTATTCGCGTTTTTGGTAGAGTTATAAAAGGTATCGAGTTTAGCTTCTTCTTCAGAAGAAAGAAGCCAATACTCGCCCCTTATCTCTGCAACCTTACGTTTACGGCTTTTCATCGCTTCAACGTAACGTATTTGTATTCCGTGGCTAGTAAAAACAGTGTTCTTGTCAAGACTAAATGCGTCAAGCAGTGTTCTGTCTTTCATAAATGCTATTACCAGCTTCACTTTATCGACTGAAATATTAAGATCATCTGATAATTCATAAAGATAATCTTCGTAATTTTCCGGTCGAAAATAATAACCCGAACTATATACATCGCAGAGAATATGCATATAGAGCGCAAACCCGTCATTACCAAAACGGCGCATCAAAGGTTTTAAGTCCGATTTGGCTGAGAAAATACCGCAATCAGTAGGAAAAAAGTCTAAGCCCTTTTTCGCTTGGCGCGGCATTTTAAAATTGCCCTCCTTTATAAATTAAATGAATTTTTATGCTAAACTTCGTTACCCCAACAATCCCAACCATCAACTTGCTGTCGTGCAAATAATTCTATGCGCGGTAGATCGCCGCAAATTTGCACGATATAATCTCTTACGCAATCAGGCTTTCGACTATGTTCTCGTCTTTCACTATGTACAACCGATAAAACATTTTTGCATAATGGCTTAATTCGATGATTCTTGTCTTTTACACCTATTAAGCATATTTCGGTGTTTTGCCTTGTGTAATATCCCATTCCCCAACTTGGCTGACCATTTTTTGAAGTCTTAACCCAATCAAAAGCAAGTCCGTAATATTGAAAACCCCATGCTTTAATAACTTCAAGTCCTTGTTCAAGCCGAGGAAATGTAATCCATAAAAACAAAATAGAAGTATCATTGCAAATAGCTTTTATAGGCAAAGCCTTAATGTCGTTAATATTCATAGTTTTATAATGAGCTTTAACTACTCTCGACCCGCTTCCGCTTTCTTTATATTCCCAAGGCGGGTCGGCATAAATTATGTTGTACTTCTTGTCTGTGTTAAATATGTCAACTTTCATAAGCCCTCTTTACAACCAAGAATCATCAAACTCTTCGTCGTATTCTTCGTCCTCGTCGTACTCATCATCAAAGTAAGAACGTACTTCAAAACCGTTATTACACTCTATACTGTGTCCTGCAGCGCAACAAGCATAACAAATATCGCAATTACAATAATCTTTACAATCTACGCAAAAGTTTATTTGGTCGCGTAATTCGCAATTTTCAACTTCGCAATCGCTACAATAATTACTCACTATCTGCCTCCAGTAAGTTCGCAGTAACCTTTCTTACAATTCGGCTTAGTACAATTACGACAAACCTCTAGATATCTATCAGCTTTAATCTTTTTCGCTTTTGCAGGCTTACCGCTTAGTGGTAAAGTTGCTTTAACTTCTTTTTTAGTAACGCTAATTCGTCTCATATCAGCCACAATTAAAACGGGATATCATCGTCATCATCAAAGGCTTGAAGAGAAGGTTTCTTTTTCTCTGTTCGAGCTGAAGTATCTTTTGTATAATTTTCAGAAGAACCACTATCAGATTTCGCGCTATTTAAAAATTCAATTTCTGTGGCGATAATGTCATAGACTGTTTTTGTAACGCCTTCCCTGTCTTCGTAAGTCCTTTGTTCTATGTTGCCTATAATCGCAATTTTATCGCCTTTCTTACGATATCTGGCAACACTTTCTCCCAACCCACGCCACGCAGTGACATTGTAAAAGTCAGCCTTACGTTCACCTTCAGTTTCAGAACGCCGATTTACCGCAATACCAAAACGACAAACAGATATTCCCGACTGTGTTTCTGAAAGTTCAGGATCACGTGTTAAATTTCCAATAAAAAAAACTTTATTCATTATTGATGTCTCCCTTACATTGTAAAAGCTTTATATTTTTTAAGTCATTATAAATATCATGCAAAAATGCAAGTAAGTTATTTAACGAAACAGTTTCTTCAGCAGAAGCAATGTTTAAAAGATATTTATTCAAAGCATTCTTTAAAGCATGCTCTATTTTGCCAAAACAACCTATTAAAATCCATTGCTGTTTTTTTTCTTTTGTTTTCTTAGAAGTAATGACCTTCAATTCATAAAGTTCAAAATTTAAATTACCATCGCCACGTATTTGAAAAACATCATTGATTTTAAACATAAATTTTATCTCCTTACCGCTATCGTCTTATATTCACTTTTTTCTGTTGAAGATATAGGGACATCTATCGCAGTTTTATCCAAATAAACTTTACGATAAAGAGATACTCCTTTGCCGTTAAAATCTACCATTACTAAATATCCCGCCTGCTTAAACTTTTTTAAAAGATAAGCTATCCCGGTTTTCTCCTTTTTTAATTCAATTAAAGTTTCCTTTGAACATCCCAAAATATGTGCAGCATCTTTTGAAGACAACTTAGATTCAATAAAATGTGCACAATGTTTTACTTTTGCGCTTGCCTTTAAACAGCTTCCTAAACAAGCACAATCAAAACAATTACAAGTCTGTCTCATTTTTTTATCTACCCTATATTTCTTTAATCTTAATGCCGTACAACCACAAAAGAAGTTTTCGTTTTATTATGTAGTCTGGAGTTTTTACTCCTTTAGTATCTTCGACAACAATTTGATTGTTTTCTACATATACAAAATCGGCAATGTAATACACGGCTCGCTCTATAACCGCACCTTTAATTAATCCTCCACGAGGTCCGTATTTGTCAGGCTCTCGATAAGCTGGAATAAGTTGATATTTTACTTGTCGACGCAAATCTTTTATAACCCCAGCTTTTTCAAGTGCTTCAAGCTCAAACCAGCGACGCCCCTCTTTTTTTGAATCAAACTTCATACCTAAAATTTCCACTTTTTCTGCGTTATATTTAGATATGGGCTGTTCCGGTTGGGCAACCGCACCGCAATACATAGGACAATCAGTCCACAAATTGCAATCGCGGTTGCCAATCGAACATTGAGTGTTTGAGCAATATGCAGTACTGCTACTAAAAGCACTATTAACTTTTTTTGAAAAGTGTTTCCTTTGCAAATACCGCCGCATAAACTTCTTCCTCTGCTTTAGTTAGAGGTAATCCAAGCTTTTTCTTTGCCTTGATTTTTTTATAATCAAGCAAATAATTTTTAGAATTATTTAAAAAGCCAGCACTGTCATCATAATCAATGTGATTATTCTTCATCGGGGACATTACCAAGAACCTCCCCAGTTTCAGTATCTACCGCAACGCTGTCTGCGCCTACGTTTAAGTTTTCAGACGGCTGTACAGTAGTTACATCTATAACATCAATGCCAAGAGAAGATTTTGACAATTCTTCCTGCTCAGCCTTAATTTCATTTTCATAAGCAGTCTGCATATCAATGCTCATAACGCCCCATTTGCTAATCAGCTGCCGAAGCATTGTTTTAAAAGCCATACCATTAAAATCGGAATACCAATAACTGGAATACTTCCATTTATCTTTTTCGGCAATTTTGCCTTCAAGCAAAGCCTTATAAGACTCCGCATTAAATGCGGCCGAGTATTTGTTTGCATGTGCCAACATTTTTTCATACGGCCAATAAATCCCTTTATGAAAACCGTTATTAAGTTTAAGATAAGCATAATAACCAATAATAGGAGTCTGCTCACGTACCTTTTCATCAGATATTGCTTCTAATTCAATATCGCCAGTAAAAGGGTTAAAAGATTTAAGTTCCCCATCTCGAACTTCGCTAACCCCAATATCTTTGTAAAGTCCGCTACGAATCGCCAACTGAAGATATCCTTTATATCCCAAAACAAAAGTAGCAATTTTACTTTCTTGTTTTACAAGATTCCCTTCTTTGTCATATTTAGCCTTAGACTTAAAAGGAACAAGATAACACAATCCCAGCTGTGGGGAAAGGGACATATTTAAAGACTGCGCAAGCAACGCTGCCGATATAACAGAATTACGCTCACAGCTTTGTAATTCCATATTTGTGCTCGTTGCGGAAACGATTGAAGATACAAACTTCTGTACTTCTTTTTTATCCCCAATCGCATTCATCATCCATTCCTGCACATTAGGGCGAGCTAAAAAATCGCTCATTTTTTCCTGTACAGGCTGCCCCTGTAATTTTGCATTTTGCGCTGTTAATGCTCCAGCTTTTGCTACAACTTTATTAGCCATATTTTTATCTCCTGATTAATTTTTTTCTGTAAACAAAAATGTTCGAGTCGTCGATTTTTTTGCAAATTGCTCATAAATTTCTGGAAGCTGAGATTTTAAAGACTTAGTATCAATGCTTATACGGTCTCGAGTCTTCCAAGAAATCTGATAGTTAGCAAAAACACCTTTAGATGCCGCCCCCATTTGCTGTTTAATCGAATTTTCAATAGTATCTTTTTCCGCTGTCAATGTAGCAATCTCTTGTTTAATTTCAGACAACCTTGCCAAATTTTTTGCTTGCGGCGTAAGATCTACAACAGGCAAACTATCATCTTCCTGCGGAAAAAGATTGGTCAAAGTATTAGAACTACTTTTACTTCCATCCGCTACTGGCGGAATACCCGGCTTTATATTATTGTTCCAAAACCTTTCTTCTATTTCAATTAATGCAGTAATATCACTTTCGTATTTGCTGCGGTCAATCTCAACGATATAAAAACCTTTACCATAAACTAATGTAGCAAGATATACTTTATCAACGCCGACTACAGACATATAATGCAAACATTGAATAAGGTGATAAGCTGGAATATTATCCGCATCAGCATAAGAATATCCTTGTGAATTTAATGTACATTTGCATTCAACTAAGGCATTTTCACCTACGACAAAGCGGTCAACATCAGCCAGCATAAACGGATACTTTATTGATTGAAGCATAAAAGAATTACGTTTTACTTTCTTACCTGTTTCTGCACAAAAACGCTGAGCGACATATTCTTCCAAGTCACTACCTTGTCTCATTGCTTCACTTATCTCTTTAGGAGCCGAACCGTTTACTTTATCCCAAAACACCGAAAAGGCTGACATATATGGATTCATTCCGACAATCGCAGATGCTTCACTGCCGCCAATACCTAAGCTTTTTCTTTTACTCTCCCATGCTGGAGAAAGATATTTAATCCCTGTACTTTTGTAAGTTTTCTGATTAAGCTTTTTTTCAGTTGCTTGTGCCATATAAACTCCTTTAAGCTTTTTTTAAAATAATATCTGTTTCAGCGTAACCGCCAGCGTTATGAATAATCTTTGCTATGTTAAATTCGATATCTTCACGCCAAGACTTCTGAAAAAAAATCCTTACGTCGTTAGATAAATTCCCTTGCTTAAGTTCTTCAATAAATGCTCCTAACGTTCTGTTCGGCGATATTTTTCGTTCCTTATCAAGAACTTGCACAACATCAATAACTAACTGCCTTTTAGAATCTCTGCTTACATTAATAGTAAAAAACGAGCTATCTGTGTAGTGGACTTCTACTGTTTCATCTATAGCACTATCGCCGTTAAAAAAGTATTCATAGTCCACCGAAGTAATCAAAGGGTCAGAAGCTTTTAAAAGAGGTGCCAAAAACTCTTCAACAAACTTCTTTTTATCTTTGCACACTTCAACAGGTAACTCGTTTTTGTTTGTTTCTTCCATATTAAATTGATTCTCCCCATATATTATTTTTTGCCTAAAGACTCGAAAACTTCAGCCCAATATTGCCCTAACGGAATAAGATATTGCCCATCATTAGCTGCTTTCTTCTTATTCGCATAAGCAACTTTTAAAAGACTAAATGCTTGTTTTTCCAGTCTTCTGTTTGCCTGCCTAAATTCTTCGGCTGTGCAAATGTAATACCCATTATTGCTGCTAGCTACAATCTTTCTTAACTCAGTGCTTGTACGAATAGTGCTTATAATTCCTCGCAATTCACGTTTAGAAACATTAAAAAGTTGAGCTAAATCCGCTGCACTTATCGCTGCTTGACGCCCGATATGTTTTTTTAATTCTTCATAAACAGAATAAACAATCGGAGGATGGTGTTGAAGTTCACTCATTAATTCAAAACTCCGTTATTATTAGAATCATTTTATTTCTTTTCTTCTTTCTTCATCTCTGCAGCCACGGCTAACGGAAGATCCCCAAATTGTTTTACTAAAAAGTCACACTGCTGGTAAAATCCATATACCAAAACAGCAGCATCTCGCGCATTCATTTCTCCATAAGTTAAAGATTTAGAACCGCCATTATTAGTAATTGAAATTATCAATGCTTCAGCCTCAAAACTTTTTGTCTCATTCCCTTTTGTGATAGTAACTGTAATTTTGTCTTGCTGCATCTATAAAATCTCCTTCTCTGTTTTTTTATATCTGCCAGATGACCCGTCTAACTTAAAATAATCCAGATAATCTTGAACATGTATCTTTCCTCTTATGTTAAGGCGATCCCCTGTCTTTCGTTTTATCGTCTGCATTAAAGTGCTTGCATTAGCATAAGCAAGTCCTAATAAATCAGCCAATTCTTTTGTAGTTATGTATTCTTTAGAAAAAATATTTTCCCGTTCGGCATAAGTCATACAATCCCTCATTTATAGGCAAGTTTAAACAGTAATATTTATATTGTTGCATTTACGCAACAAAGTAATAAAAAAATTACCCTTGCTTCTACGTTGCGTTTAAGCAACTTAATCCCCAAAAAAAAGAGCTTCAGCAACTTCTTTGCCAAAAATATCTCTTATTTTAATTATATCAGCAAGAGTAAAAGTCTCCAGTTTATGTATTTTTCTATATAAAGTTACTTTATTAATGCCTAAACGAGCAGCAAATTGCTCCGTGGTCATATTGTTCTTCAATAATTCAATTTTTAATTTGATACTAAATTCCTTAGATGTCATATAAACTCCCTCGTTGCGTTTACGCAACATATAATATCACACTATCTGTATCATGTCAATAGGTTTTGCAAAATTTATAAAAACTTTTTTGTTGCGTGTTGCTTTTATGCAATGTTAATGCTATAATAAAAATGGATAAAGGAGATACTTATATTATGGATATCAAAGATATTATAAAACAGCGAAGATTGTCGTTAAATTTAACTCTTGAAGATGTAGCATGCGAAGTTGGGGTTTCTAAAGCAACGGTAATGCGTTGGGAAAATGGTGATATCGAAAATATGCGGGCCGATAAAATATCCAAGCTTGCAAAAGCGCTTAAATGTACTCCTGCTTATCTTATGGGGTGGGTAGAAAATCCTTCTTTAACTACTAATTGTATTGCTCCTCTTCAGGAAAAAATAGTGATGTTTAATGAACTTGGTATAATTAAAGCTGGATACAATGGAAATATTGATGAAATTCCTACCGGCAAAAGAATCCCTATACCTTCGTCTATGTTACGAGGAAGACCTGAAACAGACTTTTTTACTTTAAGAGTGTCTGGTGATAGTATGTATCCGCGCTTATTAGATGGTGACACAATTTTGTGCTTAAGAGGTAGCAGTGTAGATAATGGCGATATTGCGGTAGTTTTATACAATGGGAATGAAGCAACTGTAAAAAAAGTTCATTACGTAAATGGTGAAGATTGGTTGGAATTAATTCCATTTAACCCTGAATATCCAGTTAAACGTATAAGTGGCACAGACTTAGAATTATGCAGAATACAAGGGAAAGTTGTAAAACTTATTCGAGATATGTAATATGAAAGAAAAAATTAAAAAGATATTTTACATTGTTTTACCGCTAATTGTTTTTATTGCTTTATGCAGCAGCTTTGGATGTGGTAAATCTAATGAGCATAGCAAAGAAATGATTGTTTATGACTTAATAGTTGAAGGAACTGAAAATTTTGCTTATCCTTCTTCTATTGTGGTTGTGAGCGGAGATTGTAACGGCGATAATTCAACTTATCGATATGCATTTTTAACGCTGACTTACAAAAACAATTTTGGATTGCAAGAAACATCTTATTTTTGGTTTAATGAAAAAGAAACAGACAATGTGGTTTGTAGCAAATTAGATCCAACAGATGATAAAGAAACTTACAGCATAATGATTTGCCAACGAACAAACAAGCTTGATTACGAATTTGTTAATCAAATGCTTAAAGACTATTGGCTTGAATAACGCTTATTAAACTTTTTTCTTATCTTTATTGCTTTATTACTTTTTCACATATTTAAAACTGGGGAGATTTTAGTTTATGGGAAAAGAATTTTTTATTGTTTCAACAAAATACAGTATACAAGAAAGGCAAACAAAAAAAGGAAAAGTTTACGACGTCGTTTTTCGTCTTATTGATAAACAAAGCCTTGCCGAAAAGCAAAAATATTTATGCGGCTTTAAAACGAAGTCAGAAGCTAAAGCTCAATATACAGACTTTATTACAACGCATTGCGAGTTAATTAAGAACAAGCCTGTTCCGCATCAAGAACAAGCAAGCTCAACGACTTCATATTTAATAAAAGACTTACTTCACGTCTACTTCCCTTCACTACAAAATCAGCTTAAAGACTCAACGATTTATGAAAAGCAAAAAGACTTGGAGCGCGTTATTTTACCAAGATTTGGAGAAATGGATGTCAGGTTACTTACAACGCACGAACTTTACAAATGGCAAGATGAATTATGGTCGGCTAAAAACCCAAAAACAGGAAAACCATACTCTTATAAATATCTTTCCAAATTAAGGACTTACTTCTCAGCATTTTTATCTTGGTGTGCGGTACGCTATCCAGAAGTGAAAAATAATTTGCTTGAAGTAAAAAAACCAAAACGTCGAACACCGCAAAAACAGATGCAGTTTTGGACGCGCGAACAGTTTGAACAATTTATTAAAGTTGTAGCTGATCCAACTTATCATGCTGTTTTTACTACATTGTTTTTTACCGGTCGTCGCAAAGGAGAAGTTCTTTCTTTATCTGCCGATGACATTGACTTAAGTAAAAGCACAATCAGTTTTAATAAATCTTTATCTCGAAAAACTTTAGATGGACAACCTTACAACATAACGTCTACTAAAACAGAACTGGTTTCCTCTACTCCTATCTGTACCACACTTTTAAATGAACTAAAATCATATCAAGGGGGAACTCCGTTTTATTTTGGAGGAGAGCATCCCCTTACGGATAATACTTTAAGACGTGCGTTTAATAAGTATTGCGAACAAGCAAAAGTAAAGCAAATTCGCATTCATGATTTACGGCATTCGTTCGTATCAATGTGCATTCACTTAGGTGCTACAATACCAGTTGTAGCTGATTTGATAGGCGACACAATAGCTCAAGTAACAAAAACTTATGCTCATTTATATGAAACGGATAAGAGGAATATCATTGCATTGATAAACTAAAAATTTAATTCGTTTGTGGGATAAATGTGGTATAAAATAAAAAAATACAATATGTTGTATGTCCTACCCTAAAAACAACCACAACATATTGTATTGAAAAGTATCGCGTCTCCCCTGCCAAATTCTGAAACAGTTCGCTCTATGCGGACTGTTTTTTATTTATCACGAACACGCAGTTGCGCAGAACGCGATTGGCGGTTTTATTTATCCGCCCTTTACTTTTTTGTCCGCGCCGCAACAATCGCTATTCCGTCGCCTGCGGCTCCTTACGAATCGCGTCTCCCCTGCCAAGTTCTGAGACAGTTCGCTTTATGCGGGCTGTTTTTTATTTATCACGAACACGCAGTTGCGCAGAACGCGATTGGCGGTTTTATTTCTCGCTAAGTTTTTCTGTTTCTTAGAGCAGCAACAACATTCTTTTACATATTATAAAACATTGTGCGGATTTTCGCAAGCGTACGGCAGTCCGCTCACACAAAAATTACTTTTATGCAAAAGACAGGTTAAGCGCCGCAAGGTTAACCTTGCGGCGCTTAACCATTCCCGATTTATTTCATGAATTTTTTAACGGAGTCATACTTTTTCTGCGTGAACGGAGGAAAAGCAAGCTTGAGCTCAATGCGCGTAGAGCGTTTGAGGACGCTGCGCGTATGAGAAAAATTAAGGAATCCGTATTCGCCGTGATAATTCCCCATACCCGACTGCCCCACTCCGCCGAAAGGAAGACAAGGATTGATTATATGGCTGACGGTATCGTTTATTGAAACGCCGCCGGACGAAGTGTTTTTCAGGATATAATCCGTTTCCGCCTTATTCTCGCTGAAAATGTAGAGTGCGAGCGGCTTTTCGTGCGAATTGATATATGAAAGCGGCTCTTTGATATCTTCATAAACAAAAACGGGCAAAAGCGGTCCGAAAATTTCTTCCTGCATGCAGGCAGCGTTTTCTTTGTCTGCAGGGCAAAGTATTGTAGGACTGATAAAGCGTGCTTTCTCGTCCGTTTCTCCGCCGAAAACAACAGACTGTTTGTCCTGCTCAAGTATTCCGCAGAGACGCTTCATATGACGCGCATTGACAATCCTGCCATAGTCCGCGCCGGACTGCACGTCTTTTCCGTAAAACCTTACAATAGTTTCTTCAAGCGTTTTAATAAAATCGTCAAAAATGCTTTTATGCACAAACACATAGTCGGGCGCGACGCATGTCTGCCCTGCGTTCATGAATTTACCCCAGGCAATTCTTTCGCACGCCGTGCGCAATTTAGCCGAACTGCCGACAATTACAGGGCTCTTGCCGCCGAGTTCAAGCGTTACCGGAACAAGATTTTCTGCGGCGGCACGCATTACTATTTTGCCTACGTTTATGCTGCCGGTAAAAAATATCTTATCGAAACGGCTGCGCAGAAGCACGGTATTGTTTTCAATGCCGCCCTCGGCACAGTAAACGTACTCGCTGCCGAACGTTTTAGCTATCATCTGCCTTATAACCTCAGCCGTATTAGGCGTAAGTTCGGAAGGACTGAGCACGGCGCAGTTGCCCGCCGAAATAGCCGCAACGAGCGGCTCAATCAAAAGCTGGAAAGGATAATTGAAAGGTCCTATGATAAGAACGCTGCCGTAAGGCTGTTTTTCTATATAACTTTTTGCGGGAAAAACAGTCATGGGCGATTTTACTTTTTTATCTTTCATCCACCCTTTAAGGCACTTTGTTGTATGCGTTATGCCCGCAAGCACGAAACCTATCTCTGAGGTATAGCTCTCCTGCCGACTTTTTCCGAGGTCAGCATACAAAGCCTTTTCAAGCTTTTCCTGATTGGATAAAATTGCGTTTTTGAGCTTTTTCAGCTGCTCAAGCCTGAATTGCAGTCCGAGAGTTTTTCCCGTCGCAAAAAAATTTTTTTGTTCTTTTAAAAGTCCGCCGACAAAATCGTCTGTTAACAATTCCATACAGCTTTACTCTCCTTTTATTTTTTTAATAAATTGTTGACCGTTTTTTACATTAAAAAACGTAAATAACCGCAAACAACAGCTATCATACCAAGGCTCAATTTATGCGGCTTTTAACCGTAAAATTCAAGCCCCAAAAACGCTGAAAGAACAACATTTCTGAGGCTTTTCTTTCACAATATCAAATTTTTTGCAAAAACCTGCAGAAATGCTTATGTATCTGGCGCAGCATAATTCATTAAAGCCTGTTTATGCCTGCTCCGAAGTCTGCGTTCCGCCGGTCTGCCCTTCGCCTGTCTGAGCATCGTCTGAGGGCGCGGGGATTGTTATCATTATGCCCGTACCATCGCCGACCACATCGGGAAGCTCGCCATTCCACTTGGAAAGATATTCCATATACTTAAGATAATCGAGCACTACCTCCTTGCCGAGATCGTCGCCCCAGGTAATATCGTAAGAAACCGAGCCGTCTTCGCCGGGCACTTCAACGACCTCATAACCGAGCGTGCGGGCAAGCTGCATTATTTTGACGGACGCGGAATATGCCTCAGCCTCGGCAAGAGCCTTCTGAGCGTTTGCTTCGCCCTGAGCTTCTTCAAGCCTTGCCTGCGCCGTCCTCTTTGCAACTTCAAGTTCCTGTTCGGCTTTGGTTATGGCAGCTTCTTTTTCCCTTTCGGCTATCATCTGCGCTTCAACGGCAGCTTCGTACGCATCGGTAAAACCGATGTCGGTAAGAACTGCCGTCCTTACGTTTACATAATAGCTGTCGTCAATTTTCGCCATTATGCTCTCTGTTACGTCTTTGGAAAGTTCAGCCCTGCCCTGAATAATTTCGTCGGCAGTGCTCTCCGACATGACAGTCTTCATTGCGTCCACAGCAACGCTTGTAATGCGGTTGTTTAGTATATCCAGAGACCCGTAAGTGTTGGCTATTTCTATTATCTTGGAAGAATCTATCTGATACTGGACAGTCATTTCGATATCCATCGTCTGGGCATCGTTGGAATATGCCTGCGTGACGATGGAAAGGTCCTGAACCTTGGCATCGTAAACGGCGTACTGCTCGGTCATCCAGAAATCAAAGTACGTACCCGCAGTTCTGACTCCGCGAGCTTCGCCGAGGTGTTTTACAACGGCAACCTCGCCCGCGTCTATCGTATGGAAACTGAAAGGTATGAATAAAAAGAGCAGGAAACCGAGAACGCTCGCCACAATGGAAAGCACGCCGTTTATGAACTTTTCCCTCGTAAGAGTGCGGACGGAATCCCTGCCCGATTTAGGCTTATGTACAAAAATAAACCACGCGGCTACCCCTCCGCCTATCGCCATAGCCATAAAAACTACGCCGAGAATAATTGCTATTGTCATAATTTTCCCCTTTATATAAAACTATTGTATTTTTGAAGTATGTAAGAATTGTTACTTGACCCTTGCAAAAGAACCGAACGTTTCGTTTACTGTTTCAACAAAGGCAAACGTGTCGTCGTAACGCTTTAGAATGTTTCTGAAATCGACAAGCTGACGCTTGTTTACAACGCATACGATTACCGTGCGGTCGCCGTTGCTGTAAACGCCCTTGCCCTGAAGCTTGGTTGCGCCGTGGTGCAGCTTCTGAATAATTTCAGCGTCAATTTCCTCAGCATGGGTCGTGACTATAAAGAATTTATATGCCGTCTTGGAGCCCTTTATTATGGCGTTGCCAACGTAGCTTGAAAGGAAGCAATAAAGCATGCAAAGGCATACGGGCTTATAGTTAATTACTCCTTCGCCGGTGCCGCTTTCCGTATATACAAACAGCGATACAAACGCTATTGCGGCGTTTATGGCAAAGTTTATCCAGAAAAAGTTGAGCATCGGGTCGCGGATGCTGACATATTTTGCCACGATATCCGCGCCGCCCGTCGACGAATTGCGGCGGAAGGCAATGCCGTAAACAAAACCGCCTATAGCGCCGGCAATCAGCGCGGGGAAGATTGTATCCACGCCGTTGGTGTAATAGCGGAAAGGAGCTAGATCAACGATGTTAAGGTCATCGCCGAGAAGCAGAACGAAAAGTGCGTACGCTATCGAGAACACCGCCGTCTTTATGGCGAAATCTTTGGATACGCAAAAAAATGCAAACACGCAGAGCGGCACGTTTATGATAAGCGTGAAGTAGCCGACGCTGAAGTGCGTAGCATACTCTATCATCGTGCCTATGCCGTTGAATCCTGCAGGAGCGAAATCGTTTTCTATAATAAAAAGTTCGTAGTTAAAAGCAAAAAGCAGCGCAAGACCGACCATTATGAGGCAGTCAAGGAAAAAGATGTGCATTTTGTGCTTATTCAATTTTGGTTTATACATATATGCAATTATAACCTCGTCACCGACAAAAAGGCAATACTCTGCCCGCCGCCTGTAATTTTGCGGCGGTCAGAGTATTTTTTTATACCTTTACTTCCCCTTTCTGTCCCAAAACTGCTTTGTTTGCTTCAAGGATAGGGTCTATCTCGCCAGAGATAAATTCAACAACCTGCGAGGGCGCCCGTCCGATAAATTTTTTAGCGTCGAGAATTTCATCGAGGCTGTCTTTTACAGCGGCAAACATATCGTCAGCCTTTATAAGCTCTATGAGGTTGTTGTCCCCGCCCAAGACTTTGACGTTTCTGCCCGCTTCCATTGAAAGAACGCGTATTCTTTCGTGCAGTTCCTGTCTGTTGCCGCCCGCCTTTACGCATTCCATCATTATGTTTTCCGTAGCCATGAAAGGAAGCTCCGCCGCAATGTGCTTTGCTATGACCTTGTCGTACACGACAAGATTTTCAGAAACATTCATGTATATGTTGAGTATGCCGTCGAGCGCAAGGAACGCCTGAGCGTTTACTATTCTGCGGTTTGCGGAATCGTCGAGAGTGCGTTCGAACCACTGCGTGCCTGCGGTTATCGCGCTGTTCATCGGAAGGGATATAACAAACCTTGCGAGCGAACCCATACGTTCGCTGCGCATGGGGTTGCGCTTGTAAGCCATCGCCGACGAACCTATCTGGGATTTTTCGAACGGCTCTTCTATCTCCTTCATGTTCTGAAGAATTCTTATGTCGTTGGAGAATTTATAGGCGCTCTGCGCAATCTGAGAAAGAACGCACAGCACATTGTAGTCGAATTTTCTGGGATAGGTCTGACCCGTTACGCCGTAAACCTTTGTAAAGCCCATTTTGCCGACTACCCTTCTTTCGAGCTCCTTCACCTTTTCTTCGTCGCCGTCGAAAAGTTCCATGAAGCTTGCCTGCGTACCCGTCGTACCCTTGACTCCGCGAAGCTTGAAAGATGAAAGAAGATTTTCGAGGTCGTTGTAGTCAAGCTCGAGGTCCTGAAGCCAGAGCGCTGCGCGCTTGCCTACCGTGGTAAGCTGGGCGGGCTGAAGATGCGTAAAGCCGAGCGAGGGCAGGTCTTTATACTTAAGTGCAAACGTGCGGAGCTTATCCATCACGTTGACGAGCTTTGCCTTTATAATCTGCAACGCATCGTACATGATTATAAGTTCGGAATTGCAGTCGACGAAGCAACTCGTGGCGCCGAGGTGAATTATGGGCGCTGCTGATTTAGCCTGGTCGCCGAACGCCTTTACGTGCGCCATTACGTCGTGGCGTACCTGATGTTCATACTTTGCCGCGACGTCGAAATTAATATCGTCGGCGTACTTCTTCATTTCGGCAACCTGACCTTCGGTTATGTTGAGTCCGAGCTCCATTTCAGATTCTGCGAGCGCAATCCAGAGCTTCCTCCACAGGCGGAAACGCTTGAGGTCGGAAAAGTTTTCGCTCATCTCCCTGCTTGCATATCTGGTGATGAGGGGATTTTCGTAAACGGTGTTGTCTGACATATTTTTCTCCCGTAAATTCTGTATATTGAATGTAAAATTATTTTATCTGACTTATTTTCTTTTTGCAAGGAAGTTTTTTACCGCCACTGCCGCAAGCGCGGCAACAGAAACCACTCCGTTTATGGAGCCTACGGCAATCACCACTATCCCTGCGAGCGCTCTCGCTCCCCTGCCCTCAGCCGAAGCGGGCAGATTTATCGCTGTAAAATATAAACCCAGCCCAACGGCGAGGCATACTATCGCCGCTGCAACGAACGACGAAAGCACGATTATAAGAGTTTTGTTCGTAGACATATGTAACGGCTTTCACGCCTTCCTGGGTTCGGGGTAATCGACGCCGAAAGTTTCGCAGGTTACCTTTTTCATGACCTGCGGAGCAAGCGGCTTATCCCTGAAATCCGTGCGGCAGGAAGCTATTTCGTCTACGACGTCCATACCCTCCACGACCTTGCCGAACGCGGCATACTGACCGTCGAGGTGGGAAGCGTTTTTATGCATTATGAAAAATTGCGAACCGGCGCTGTCGGGCATCATCGTGCGCGCCATGGAAAGAACGCCGCGCGAATGTTTTATGTCGTTTGTCTTGAATCCGTTGAGCGCAAATTCGCCCCTGATAGAATAGCCGGGGCCGCCTGCGCCCGTGCCCGCGGGGTCGCCGCCCTGAATCATGAAGCCTTCTATTACCCTGTGGAACGTAAGTCCGTCGTAAAAGCCGCTTTTTACAAGGCTTAAAAAGTTGTTTACTGTGTTGGGCGCCTTGTCGGGATAGAGCTCCGCAACTATCTTTTTGCCGTTTTCCATTTCAATGGTGACGCGGGGATTGTTCATATTTTATACCTCAGCATTTATTCGGACGTTTTTTCGTCCTCTTTCTCAAGTTCTGAAAATTTTTCAAGTTTTACGCTGGCTTCATCGAAAAGCTTGAGCGAGAAGTCATCGGGATATCCGTCTTTGTACACGACGCGCTTTATGCCTGAATTTATTATTATTTTAGCGCATATCACGCAGGGCTGGTGCGTGCAGTAAAGGGTACAGCCTTCCACGCTGGAACCTACCCTCGCCGCCTGTATTATGGCGTTCTGTTCGGCGTGCACCGCGTAGCATATCTCCTGCATTGTGCCGCTCTTTATGCCCATTTTGTTGCGGAGGCATTCGCCCTTGTCGACGCAGCTTTTTATTCCCTGAGGCGCGCCGTTGTAACCTGTGGCTATTATGCGCTTGTCGCGCACTATAACCGCACCGACGTGCCTGTTGGGCTTGCAGCAGCTCGACCATTCGCCGATATGCTCCGTAAGGGTCATAAACCTTTTATCCCATTTATCCATAGCCTGAATAAGCTCCTAGTTTAATCGCAAATGATTGTACCATATTTTTCAGAAAATTGCAATTTTTTATAATAATATGTTTAACTTTAATTGCCGTCGTTTATAAAAATGATGTACGAAAAATTCTAAAGTTTATCGGAGGTATCTTTTATGAACATAAGACCTTTGTTCGACAAAGTTGTCGTTGAAGCCGTAAAAGCCGAAGAGAAATCCAAGGGCGGCATAATACTTACGGCGGCGGCTCAGGAAAAGCCTGCCACCTGCGTTGTTATAGCAGTCGGCCCCGGCGGCATTGTAGACGGCAAGGAAGTTAAAATGCAGGTTAAACCCGGCGATAAAGTGCTTCTTTCCAAGTACAGCGGAACGGAAGTTAAAGTTGACGGCAAAGAATATACCATAATCCGCCAGAGCGATATTCTGGCAGTTGTTGAATAATCAGGAGGCAATAACATGGCTAAACAGATAAAATACGGCGACGAAGCCAGAAAAGCGCTTGAAAAAGGCGTAAACGTAATAGCGGATACTGTTAAAATAACGCTCGGTCCCAAGGGCAGGAACGTAGTGCTCGACAAAAAATTCGGTGCTCCCCTCATCACCAACGACGGCGTTACGATTGCAAAGGAAATAGAGCTTGAAGACCCGTTCGAAAACATGGGCGCACAGCTCGTCAAAGAAGTTTCCACAAAGACAAACGACGTTGCAGGCGACGGCACGACGACGGCTATGCTGCTTGCTCAGGCAATAATCCGCGAAGGACTTAAGAACCTCGCCGCAGGCGCTAACCCCATCATCCTTAAAAAAGGTATCGCCGCTGCAGTTGATACCGCTGTTGAAAAAATCAAGTCCATATCCAAACCCGTTGAAAGCAAACTTGCCATTTCTCAGGTAGCCTCCATTTCCGCAGGCGACGAAAAGATAGGCGAACTTATCGCCAACGCCATGGAAATCGTCGGCAAAGACGGCGTCATAACCGTTGAAGAAGGCAAGTCGATGACCACCGAACTTTCCACCGTGGAAGGCATGCAGTTCGACAGGGGCTACGCTTCCGCTTACATGGTTACCAATACCGAAAAGATGGAAGCCGTTCTCGACAACCCTTATATCCTTATAACAGATAAAAAGATATCCTCCCTTCAGGAGATACTTCCTATAATCGAACCCATCGCCCAGCAGGGCGCAAGACTTCTGATTATTGCCGAAGACGTTGAAGGCGACGCGCTTGCAGCGCTCATCGTCAACAAACTCAAGGGCGTGCTCAACTGCGTTGCAGTAAAGGCTCCCGGCTTCGGCGACAGAAGAAAGGCAATGCTCGAAGATATCGCCATCCTCACCGGCGGCACGGTTATTTCTTCAGACCTCGGCTACGAGTTCAAGGACGTTACCACCGATATGCTCGGCAGAGCGGCTCAGGTCAAAGTCGATAAAGACAACACCACCATCATCGACGGCGCCGGCGACAAAGAAAACATCAAGGCGAGAGTTGCCTCCATCAAGGCACAGATTGCCGAAACGACTTCCGAATACGACAAAGAAAAGCTTCAGGAGCGCCTTGCTAAACTTGCAGGCGGCGTAGCCGTTGTAAATGTAGGCGCAGCTACCGAAGTTGAAATGAAGGAAAAGAAGCTCCGCATAGAGGACGCGCTTTCCGCAACCCGCGCAGCTGTGGAAGAAGGCATTGTTCCCGGCGGCGGCGTAACCCTCCTCTCCTGCATACCCGAAATCACGAATCTTGTAAACAAGCTCGAAGGCGACGAAAAGACGGGTGCAAAAATTGTGCTTAAAGCTATCGAAGAGCCCGTTCGCCAGATTGCAAAGAACGCAGGACTCGACGGCTCTGTCATAGTAAGCAACATCCTGAACTCCAAAAAGCCCAACTACGGCTTCGACGCGCTCAAAGACGAGTACACCGATATGGTTGCAAGCGGCATTATCGACCCCACCAAGGTTACCCGCTCGGCTCTGCAGAATGCAGCATCGGTTGCTGCAACGCTTCTTACAACCGAAAGCATTGTAACCGATATACCCACTCCCCCCGCAGCGGCTCCCGCTAACCCCGATATGGGCGGAATGTACTGATAACCGATAAACTTTTAAATAAATAACAGCGCCCGCGCAAGGAGACTTGCGCGGGCGCTGTTATTTTTGTCCTTTGATTTTTGTCGTTTGATTTTATAATGCACGAAAAAACGCATTCAGCCTGACAATTTATCGGGATATGTTCTTTTCGGCCGCATCGATAGCTGAAAGCGCATTAAGGCTACGCGGATATCCGATGTACGGCACATTGAAGCTTACAATATCGTACAAAAACTTTTTATCGTTGCCGACGCGCATGTTGCCCGCAGCGTGACTTATAAGCTGAGATTCACACCCGCCGAAAGCGTACAGAAAGCAGAATGTTATCATTTCACGCTGTCTGATATCAAGCACGCCGCGCGTATAATAATCGCCGAAACAGTTGTCCGCCAGCCAGTAATTTATGCGCTCCCTTCCCTCGGGCGCATTTTTCCAGAACCCGCGCATGCCTTCGCCGAAAATTTTAATCTGAATGTCGTTGCCAGCCGCAAGCCTGTTATCTTTATTTGTCGTAGCGGCGTTTTCAAGCGGCAGAGATATCCCGCACGACAAAAACACTTCGTTCATAGCGTACAAAAACGGCAGGGCTCTGCCCGCACCCAGATATGCCGTAGCCTGATATACAATTTCGCGCGCCTCTTCCGCCGTAACCCCGCAGCTGAGCGCCGCGGGAAGCATAAATTTGAAAGCTTCTGTCCCGCCGCAACCGAGCAACGCGGCAAGCATACTCATATGCGCAGTTTTTTCATCGAGCGATACCCCGTTTTTTACCTCGTCGAAGGCAAAATCGGCAAAAAGCTGATAAAATTCGGGGTCAGTTTCGCGCAAAGCGCTCTCTTTTCCCCAAAAAGCTTTTTTAATATATTTTTCAGTATTTTCAGTAAGCTGCATGCTTTACCTCCCAAAACAATATCTTACGATAAGATTGTAATACTTAAACCGCGCTTTAAGTCAACACTCGTCAAGTAAAATTTTTTATAAATCTGGCTGACAGCTGAACATCCTGGCGAACGCTTTGCACAAATTTTTTTCTTTGCCGTCAGACTTTGCCCTCGAAGACGTGCAGTCATTACGCCTTTTTTATTGCGAGTGCTCACTGCCTTATATAATTTCGTTTGCACTCCGGCTTACCTCAATTGCGTACTTCCCTGTCTGAAAAATTGCAAAAAAATGCGGCGACCGCACTCCGCAAAAAGGGAAACCGACCTCCGCAATCAACTCTGTTTATACTATTTTATCGAGGATTTTCATAAGAGCGTATTTGCCGTGCTCATACGTAAGTCCGCCCTGAAAATACGCAATGTAAGGCGGCTTTACGGGACCGTCGGCAGAGAGCTCTATCGAAGCGCCCGAAACAAAAGTACCCGCCGCCATAATTATTTTATCGTCGTATCCAGGCATATCCCACGGCTCGCAGGTAACATAGCTGTCCACGGGCGACGCGTACTGCACTTCGCAGATGAAATGCACCATTTTTTCCGCATCGCCAAACTCTATCGCCCTCGTTATGTCGTGAGGAAGTTTATCCACCGACGGATAATTTATATATCCCAGCCCGTCCATTGCCTCGCCTATGAGAAGGCTGCATTTAAGAGCCTGGGCGACGGTGTGCGGCGCCATGAAAAAGCCCTGATAATAATACTGATAGCCGTAAGCGTGAGAACCCACTTCCATGCCTATAGAAGGCGCGGTGAGGCGCTTGCCTATAAGGTCGATATATTTTTCTTTGCCGCAGATGTAACCGCCAGTCTGCGCAAGCCCGCCGCCAGGATTTTTGATGAGCGAACCCACTATAAGATCCGCGCCGACTTCCGTAGGCTCCTTCTTTTCCACAAATTCGCCGTAGCAGTTATCAACAAAAATGCAGCCCTCAAACCCGTTTTCGCGCACGAATGCGCACACTTCGCCTATTTCATCGACCGAAAACGCGTCGCGGAGCTCATAACCGCGCGAACGCTGGATATAAACCATTTTCGCGCCTTTAAGCCCGTCCTTTATGGCTTTGAAATCAAATTTGCCGTCTGCGAGGTCGCAGCAGCGGAAATTTATTCCGAAATCCTTTAAAGAACCGTTGCCCTCGCCGTAAATTACCCCGCGGATAGTATCGTACGGAAGTCCGCTGACGCAGAACATCGTATCGCCGGGGCGCAGAACGCCGAAAAGCGCAACGGTAAGCGCATGCGTGCCCGAAAGAATATGCGGCGAAACTATTCCTGCCTCCGCACCGAAAGCTTCGGCGTAAACTTCGCCGAGGCAATCTCTGCCTTCATCGCCATATCCGTAGCCGCTTGTGCCGGCAAAATGGCGCGCCGCTATTCTCTTGTGCGAAAACGCTTCGCATACCTTAGCCTGATTATAAAAGGCAATATCGTCTATCCGGGCAAATTTATCTTTTAACTTTTCTTCGCAATCTTTAATATATTTTTCTTTGTCAAATTCTTTTTTCATGGTTTTTCAAAATTTCAATAACGTTTTCAGCCGTAGCTTCCTTTGCGGAAAGTGTTATAAGATCAGGCAATTTTTTAAAAAAAGTTATCTGTCTTTTCGCATAATGGCGGGTATTTTGCTTGATTATATCACGCATAGTACTTTGTGAAAGCCCCTTTTTAAGGCATTCTATAACTTCTTTATATCCTATCGCCTGCATACAGCGGCAATTTTCGTCCACACCGCGCGAAAGCAGCGAACGAACTTCTTCTACGAGCCCCGATTCAAACATCTTATCGACGCGCAAATTTATTCTTTCGTACAGCTCCTCTCTCGGATAGTCAATTGCAACAGCCACATAATCAAAGCGAGGCTTAAGCCCGTCGCATATTTCCGATTTCTTTATTCCGCCCGCTTCAAAAATTTCAAGCGCGCGGATAACGCGCTTTAAGTCGTTGGGGTGAAGTTTTTCAGCGGCGACTGGGTCGGTTTCTTTAAGGATTGCGTACACATACTCTTTACCGTGCTCTTCGGCAAGTTTTTCGTATTTTTCACGCACCTTCGGCGCGGCGGCAACTTTGCCGTAACTGAAATTGAAAAGCAGAGAATTTATATAAAAACCTGTTCCACCGCAGATTACGGGTATTTTACCGTCAGACAGCAGCTTTTCGGCTGTCGGAAGAGCGGCTTCACGGAAGTCTGACACGCTGTATTCGGCAAAAGGTTCCGCAACGTCTATCATATAATGCGGAACGCCGAGCTTTTCATCTTCCGTAGGTTTTGCCGTACCTATATCAAGTCCTTTGTATACGAGCTGTGAATCGGCAGAGATTACGGCGCTTTCAAGAAGCTTTGCGCACTGCGCCGCAAGAGCTGTCTTGCCCGTAGCCGTCGCTCCGCATATGACCAATACCTGCGCCGACATCACACTATCCTTTTGAACATCTTTTCAATCTGATATTTTGTAAGCTTGACGGCTACAGGTCTGCCGTGCGGGCATTTGAGCCCCATATCGCCCTGCATTTTTTCAAGCAGACCGTCAGCTTCCTGTCTTGTGAGCTCCATCCCGCCCTTGACAGCGTGTTTGCACGCCGCCATGGCAAGCTTGTCTTTCAAGACGTCCTCCATTTTAATGCTCTTAAAGCCTGCTATATCGCCGAGAATTTCGTCAAAGAAACCTTTTAAATCCATATCTTTGAGGTCGGCGGGCACTTCGCATACCCTGTATGCGTTGATGCCGAAAGGCTCTATGTCGAAACCCATATCGCGGATAACGGACAGATTTTCTTCAAAAAACGAATTTTCTGCAGGTGTGAGGCTTATTACATACGGAACAAGCATTCCCTGACGCGGAACTTCCCTGTCCGACATCTGCTCTTTCAGTCTGTCGTAAATAAGGCGCTCGTGCGCGGCATGCTGATCGATGAGATAGACGCTGTCGTCAATCTCGTATAACAAATAAGTATTGAAAAGGTTGCCTTTATAGGTAAAAGTATGACAGGAAAGCTTCTGCTGATCGGAAGGCTTTGAAGCGGAATTTTCAACCGCACCGTCGCCGAAAAGACCCGCAGGCGGTGAGCTTACCGTAAGAACATGCTTTTCATTCTGACCGCCGTAGTAGGCATATATAGGGTACGTATTTTCTCTGTCCTCAAACTTCGGAGCTTCATAATCTTCATACGGCGATTGTTCTGCCTTTTCGCCGCTCCGGGAATAAGAAGCTGATTTTTCGTTTGAAAAATCGGGCAGTTTAATCTCTTTGCCAGACTTTACCGCAGCGCCGTCCGCCCCAGGCGTTTCAGCATTCCCAGCGGAAGTTCCGTAAGAAGAAAGCGATCTGTTCTGATAATTCTGCAAAGTATCGCCGTTATTCTCGCCGTTTTCCCCGTCCGCCGATGAACGATAACCGGCACAGGGTAGAGAATTATTCTTACCCGAAAAAGCGCCGCCATTTGATACTGAACCCGTCCCCGACATAACAGTATCGGTTGTAAGCTGTTTTCCGCCGGAATAAGGCGCGCCGCCAAAATCCATTCCGCCTTTTGCCGCATACTGCTCAAAAGACATTTCGCTTTCGGGCATGGATGACTTTATTTCAGGTATGCGCGTACTGTCAACGACAAAGTCTGCAGCCCGCGCCGTTCCGTCGAGGATTGAAGAAATAACCGAATAAACGGCGCTGTAAATCAGTCTGCCGTCCGTAAAACGCACATCAGCTTTATTGGGATGAACGTTTACGTCCACCATATCCGTCGGGACATCCACAAACAGCACATAGAAAGGATACTGCCTCTTCATGAGGTAGCTCGCATAAGCGTTGGTTATCGCCGACGAAATTATATTATTGATAATATATCTGCCGTTGAGAAACAGGCTCTGGTAGCTTTTATTGGGTTTGAAAAAGTTCTGGTTGCCTATGAAGCCATGTATTTTGATTCCGTTCTTTTCGGCATTGATTTTAAAACACTGAGGTATTACTTTGGCCCCGTATACCTGAGTCACCGCCTCGTCAAGACCGTTGCCGAAAGACTGAAGCCTGAGCTTCCCCTCCGAATAATATCTGAAGGAAACTTCGGGATTACCGAGAATGAACCTTGAAACAAAGTTCTGAATATCTCCCTCTTCCGCCTTGTCGCTCTTTAAAAATTTCGCGCGGACGGGTGTGTTGTAAAACAGGTCGTGCACGGCAACTTCCGTGCCTTTATCGAGCGCCGCAGGCTCTACCTTACCAGTATAACCGCCTTCGCAGACTACTCTGCAGGCAGGATTGCCCGCCGTTACCGAAATAATTTCCGTGCGGGATATCGAAGATATGCTTGCAAGCGCTTCGCCGCGGAAACCGAGAGTTTTGATAACGTCCAGGTCCTCCACCTTGGAAACCTTGCTCGTGGCGTGGGGAAGAAATGCGCTGCTCATATCGTCCGCCTCTATTCCGCTGCCGTTGTCGCACACCTTTATAAGCTGCCTGCCACCCTTTTCAATATATATTGAAATTTCCGTAGCGCCCGCATCCAGCGAGTTTTCCACAAGCTCTTTGAGCGCCGAATACGGTCTGTCGACAACTTCGCCCGCAGCAATTCTGTTGTATATGTCCTTGGTAAGTATGTTGATTTTTCCCATTACTTCACCTTTTCAACGAGGTCGGAAAGTATCATGAACGCTTGCATGGGCGAAAGATTGTTCATATCCGTTTCGCGCAGTATTTTTTCTATCTCGGAAGGCTCTTTCTCTTCGGGTTCGTTTTCGGCATATCTAACCGCAGCGCCCTCTTTGCGCTCGACAGCTTTTAAAATCTGCTTGGCGCGGTCTGTGACTTCGCGCGGAACTCCCGCAAGCGCCGCTACCTCTATGCCGAAGCTGCGGTTTGCACCGCCGCGCATTATCTTCCTCAAAAATACCACCGTGCCGTTCATCTCTTTGACGGCAATTTTGTAATTTTTTACGCCCTCAAGCTTGTTTTCAAGCTCTGTAAGTTCGTGGTAATGTGTCGCAAACATGGTTTTTGCGCCCACTTTCTGTGTAAGGTTTTCTATGACTGCCCAGGCTATGCTCAGTCCGTCGTAAGTGCTCGTGCCGCGACCAACTTCGTCAAGAATGAGCAGACTGTTTCTTGTGGCATTCTGCAGAATCGAGGCTACTTCTATCATCTCGACCATAAATGTGCTCTGGTCAAATATAAGGTTGTCGCTCGCACCCACTCGGGTAAAAATTCTGTCCGTTACGGGAATTTCGGCATATTTTGCAGGCACGAAACTTCCGATGTGAGCCATAAGAACTATGAGCGCGGTCTGGCGCATATAAGTACTTTTGCCCGCCATATTGGGACCGGTTATAATCATCGTGCGGTTTTCACCCTCGTCCAGAAGGGTGTCGTTTGCCACAAACCTCTCTTTGGAGATAGCCTCAACTACGGGGTGTCTGCCCTCTTTTATGACAAGCGGACTGCTTGAAGAAACAATTTTGGGGCGCACGTAGCGGTTGCTCTTTGCAACTTGCGCGAATGAAATCAGAACGTCCAGCCTTGCAACCGCCGCCGAAAGTCTTTTTAAATTGTTGATGTTTGAGCTCAGAAGTTCCTTGATTTTCGCGTAAATTTCCGCCTCGAGTTTGAGCGCGGTATCTTCGCTCGATAAAATCTTTTCTTCAATCTCTTTCAGCTCGTCCGTGGTGTACCTTTCGGAATTTGCAAGCGTCTGTCTGCGCTGGTAATTCAAAGGAACTTTGTCCTTGAACGACTTGGAAACTTCTATGTAATATCCGAAAACTCTGTTATAGCTTATTTTAAGAGTGCGTATTCCGGTAGCGTCGCGCTCGCGCGATTCCATTCTCAGAATTATTGCACTTCCGTTTTTCTTTATGTCTCTGAGCTCGTCAAGCTGGCGGTTGTAGCCTTTTTTGATATACCCGCCGTCCTTTAAAGCCGTAGGCGTGTTTTCGCTTTCGATTGCGCTGTCTATAAGCTGGGCAACAGAGCTTAAATCGATGAGCTCGGAGGCAATATCCTTCACCACAGGCGACGTGAATCCCGAAAGCTGGAATCTTAAATTGGGTATCACCGCGAGCGAACGCGAGAGCGCGAGGCAGTCGCGTGGCATTATGTTGTCGTTTGAAATTTTGCCAGCAAGCCTTTCTATATCGCTGACTTCGGAGAGAAGTTCGGCTACAGACAGCATAACTACGGGAGTATTGAAAAACTCCTCCACGCCGTCGAGCCTGTAATTTACAGATTTTTCATCTGCAAGCGGCATAATTATGCTGCCGCTTAAAAGGCGCGCGCCCATACTCGTCTTTGTCTTGTCCAGAAGCCATAAAAGCGAGCCGTACTTTTTGCCCTCGGCAAGCGTCTTTACAAGCTCAAGATTGCGGATTGCCGTATTGTCGAGCCGCATATAGTTATCTGCGGCAATGTACTTTATTCCGTCTATATTTTTAAGCGCGTGTTTCTGCGTTTCTTTGAGGTACTCAACAAGCGCGCCGGCGGCGCTTATTGCCGCCGCGTGCCCGCTTACGGAAAATGCGGCGAGCGATTTTGCATTGAACTGCTCGCAGAGAGCGCGCTTCGAAGCCGCAGAACCGTACGCCCATGCGGGGTAAGAAGAAAATTTTACAAGCCCGCCCCTTGAAACTTCGGGCAAAGAACGCGTAGCCATAAGGAAATTATCGTCGCAGATAACCTCTTTTACGGAAAGCTTGACCATCTGCTGCACAGCCTGCACAGCGGCGTTATCGCCATAAAATTCAGCAGCGCAGAACTCGCCCGTCGTTATATCCGCCCAGGCAAGACCCGCCGTGTTTGCGTCAAGAAAGGCGCTGCACACAAAGCTCGGCGCCTTTTCATCAAGCTGTTTTTCATCAGTAAGCGTTCCCGCCGTGACCACCCTTACCACGTCGCGCGCAACCATGGATTTGGCTGTGGCGGGGTCTTCAAGCTGCTCGCAGATTGCAACCTTTTCCCCCATTCCCACAAGCTTGGCGATATACACGTCAGCCGCGTGGTAAGGAACGCCGCACATAGGCGCGCGTTTTTCAAGCCCGCAATCCCTGCCCGTGAGGGTCAGGTCGAGCATTTTGGAAACTTTTTCGGCATCGTCGAAAAACATCTCGTAAAAGTCGCCAAGTCTGTAAAAAACTATGCAGTCCTTATACTTTTCCTTTACGGAAAGGTAATGGCTCATCATAGGTGAAAGTCCCATATAGCACCCGTATGTAAAAATTAAAATCGGCTTTCAAGCGAAAGTAAAATATAAGATTTCCGCGGCGAAACGTCGCCGCACAATTGCCGCAAAGGATAAATATACCGCCGCGCAGCGTCTGCGACTAAAGCTGTGCAAATTTGCTGAGCTGAATCTGTAAAAAAATCAGACTAATTTGCCCATAAGCGAAACGCCGTTGGCCTCGTCGACGCGGAGGTTGACAAATTCGCCGATAACATTTTTATCGCTTTCAAAATATCCCATTCTGCCGAACTCGTCGCGGCCTAAAAAGAGTCCGCGCTTTTCGTCGAAGCCCTCGCAGAGTATTTCGCACGTCTTTCCTACATACTTTGCGCTGTGCTCGCGCGTGAGCGAATTCACAAGCTCGACAAGCTCCATAATTCTGGCTTTGGAAACCTCTTCGGGAATCTGATCGGGCATCTCAGCCGCAACCGTTCCCTCCCTTTTTGAATAAACAAAAGTGAACGCCGAGGCAAATCCCACTTCCTTCACAAGCTTTAAAGTATCTTTGAAATCTTCGTCCGTCTCGCCCGGGAAACCTACTATAAGGTCGGTAGTAACCGCGCAGTCGGGCACATACTTTTTAAGAATTTCTATCTTTTTAAGGTAGTCAGCGGAAGTGTATTTCCTGTTCATCGCCTTAAGAATTCTGTCTGAACCGCTCTGTACGGGAAGATGCACGCACCTGCATATTTTAGGGTTGGAAGCTATGGCTTTGGCAAGCTCTTCGGAAAAATCTTTGGGGTGACTGGTCATAAAGCGCAGTCTGAATTTTCCGTCGATAGCCGCAATTCTTTCAAGCATTTCGGGGAAACGTATATCGTCCGTTCCGTTCGCGTAAGAATTTACGTTCTGACCGAGAAGCGTGAGCTCTTTATACCCGTCGGCTATAAGCGAACGCGCTTCAGCTATCACGTTTTCGGAGCGCCTGCTCCTCTCCCTGCCGCGAACGTAAGGAACAATGCAATAGCTGCAGAAATTGTTGCAACCGTACGTTATGTTTATCCAGGCGTTGGGATAGCTTGTACGCAAAGGGTGTTCGCCCTCCTTTACTTCGCCTTCCTTTTCCTGAATTTCTATGACTGCCTTTTTGCGGCCGCGCTTTGCAAGGATATAATCTTTAAGGCGGTCCAGGTTATGCGTACCGAAAATTATATCGACGTAAGGGAATTTTTTATGCAGTATGTCCGCCTTGCCTATCTGCTGAGGCATACAGCCGCCGACGGCTATAATCATGTCGCGCCGCGCAGCCTTGAGTTTTTTCAGCATTCCTATATTGCCGTAGGCGTGGTTTTCGGCGTTTTCCCTTATGCAGCAGGTGTTAAAAACTACGATGTCGGCATCTTCCATGCTGTCGCAAGATGTATAGCCGAGCTCAGAAAGCATGCCCGCGATGCGCTCGGAATCGTGAACGTTCATCTGGCAGCCGTATGTTACAATGTGATAGTGCTTTTCCATGTTACTCATTATACAAACAATTATATAATTTTGCGGCAATTTTTTCAAATAAATTTGCAACAATTTATTTATTTTATCGATACTAATTTAGATGAGAAAGTTATTTAAGGCCGTGCTTATAATACTTGTGCTTGCACTCATAGCCTGCGCGGCGGCTTTTGCGGTTTACGCATTCATAACAAAAGACGCAAAACTGGACGAAAACAAACTTACCGACTACAGCCGAAGCATAATTGTATGCTACGCGAACGGAAAAGAAATCACGAACGCTTCCCTCAGCGCAAAAAGAAAGAGCGTAAAGCTTGAAAATCTCAACGACTATACCGTCAATGCGTTCATCGCCTCGGAAGACAGAAATTTTTACAAACACAACGGACTGAACTACAAACGCATGCTTAAAGCGCTCATAACAAACTTAAGCTCGCGCTCGTTCAGCCAGGGCGCTTCGACCATAAGTCAGCAGCTTATCAAAAACACCCACCTTTCGGGAGATAAGACGATAAAACGCAAGCTGAGCGAAATAAAGCTCACAAGAAAGCTTGAAAAAAAGTACAGCAAAGACGAAATACTCGAAATGTATCTGAACACCATTTATTTCGGACACAACTGCTACGGACTTGAGAGCGCGGCCGAATTTTATTTCGGAACGACTGCGGACAAACTCGACCTCGAAAGCAGCGCCGCGCTTGCCGGACTTCTTACGTCGCCCAACAACTTTTCGCCGTACAATAACCCCGAAAAATGCATAAAAAGGCGCAACACCGTTTTAAAGTGCATGCAGGAATGCGGCTACATCACCGAAAGTCAGTACGAAAAAGCGGCAGAAAGCGCGATTAAAACCGCGCAGAGCGCGAAAAGCGGCAGTTCTTCGGCATACCTTTACCGCGTTTTTGAAGAACTTGAAGATATCAACGCCGACTTTTTCAAACTTACAGACGGATGCAGAATAATAACCTACATGGACGAAGAGCTGCAAAAATACGCCGATTCTTTGAACGCAGGCTGCGAATGCGCGGTGATGGTAACCTCGCAGGAAGGCGGCGTGCGCGCCTACCGCTCCGATATAGGCGGCACAAAACGTCAGCCGGGTTCAACAATAAAACCCCTACTCGTTTACGCACCCGCCATCGAAGAAAATATTATCTGCCCCGCCACCAAAATTTCGGACGAAAAGACTGATTTCGGCGGTTATTCGCCTGAAAATCACGATAAAAAATACCACGGCTACATCACAGCCGAAGAATGCCTTGCGAAAAGTTACAATGTACCCGCGGTGAAAATTCTTAATTCCCTTACGTTGGACAAAGCTGAAAAATACGCCTTGAAAATGGGCATAAAGCTCGAGGATGGTGAAAAAAACCTGGCGCTCGCGCTCGGGGGAATGAAATACGGCCTCTCGCTTGAAGACCTTTGCGAAAAATACAGGGCTTTTGCGGGCAGCGGAGCTTATTCAGACACAAAATTCATAAAAGAAATAATACTGAAAAACGGCAAGGTGATTTACCGGGCAAAAGATTACTATACCAAAGTTTACTCCCGCGGCACAGCCTCGCTGATGAATCAGATGCTTTGCCGTACGGCAGAAGACGGAACGGCAAAAAAACTTAAAAATTTAGACTTCGACGTCGCCGCAAAAACCGGTACCTGCGGAACGGAAAAAGGCAACACCGACGCTTACTGCATGGCCTACACCTTTTCCGACTGCATAGGCGTATGGCTGGGAAGCAAGGACAATAAGCCGCTTGAAATCACAGGCGGCGGAGACTGCTGCAACATCGCAAAAAAACTGTTGGAGCTTATGTATGAAAACAACCGCCCTCCCCAGATGGATAAAACGAGCGGCACGAAAGCAATAAACATCGACAGGGAAACTTACTCAACGGATAACAAAATAGTGCTCGCAGACGATATTGCGCCCAAACTTTCCGTAAGCACGATACGCGTCAAAGAAGACGCCGTGCCAAAAGAAAAGTCCACAGCCTTTTCCGTCCCTGAAATTAAAAAACCGCTCATAAAAGCCGAAAATAACTCTATTTTAATACAATTATGTCAGACAAAGTACTATGCATATTTAATAAAAAGACAACATGATGGGAAAGAAACTGTAATTTACGAAGGAAAATGGCAAGATAAAATTTACGACGAAGTTGAAGGCGGAAAATACACCTATTCTGTGACCCCTTACTACTCAGACGAAAACGGAATCCATGCCGGTAAAACTGTAATTCTTCCCGACGTAAATGTGCTCGGCGGTACTTCACCACAGCAGAATATTCCGGATATCACAAAAAAAGACTGGACAAATGACTGAAATTTTAAAATAACCTTTTTGGCAAAATTGTGTTCCGCAAGCTTTTACAAGAGCAGTTTTTAGTTTCGCGTGAAACAATTTTATTTGTATATTTATAATACAGCCTTAAACCGCTATTATATTACTTTGCGCCATGCTAAAAATTCCGCAAAGCCGTGAAACATTAAACAAACGTTTCGGTTGCTTTTGGTTAATTAAAAAGCGAGGCAAACCGCAGTTTAAATTATTTTTATTCCGATTACAGAAAAGTTAAAATCGTTCCTCTTACTGTTTTTGTTAAAATTCAAAATTCAAACCATTTTAAAAGCCTGCAACTTTTGAAGTTGCAGGCTTAATTATCAAATACATTTAATTAATGCTTAACCAAAATAATGCTTAACCAAAATCTCAGCTTAAAGATAAAAAGATTAAACCTCATCAAACTGTTCGCATTTATTCAGAACACTTAAAATTCGGTTACTTCAGCCGTTGCGAATGCCTCGTCCAAAAGCCCCTGAACATCGAGCTTGGCTTCTTCGGCAAGCACATCTGCCATTTTAGGTTTTATTATGGGGTAATCGGGCAAAAATACAGTGCAGCAGTCCTCATAAGGCCTTATAGAAACATCGTATGCGCCAATATCACGGCTGCGCTCGATTATTTCGTTCTTATCAAATCCGCACAGCGGACGAAGAACGGGCATGCTTTCCACTACGCTGTTGGAAGATGTCATACCCTCTATGGTCTGACTGGCAACCTGACCGAGACTTTCGCCCGTTATAATGCACTGATCTCC
Source organism: uncultured Clostridia bacterium (assembly GCA_944368065.1). Classification (GTDB taxonomy): domain Bacteria; phylum Bacillota; class Clostridia; order Christensenellales; family Borkfalkiaceae; genus Coproplasma. Next base: position 32,081 of record CALVWV010000024.1, read on the forward strand.
GTCCTTTTTGGCAAGCATTTCTGCAAGCCTCATCATGAAGCGGCGCAGAAGCGTTACCATGTATGCGCCGTTGCAGTTTTTATGAATTTCTTCCTGTATGTGTTTTACGGAAATTACAGTTACTTTAATGCCGCAGGTATATTCGGAAAGAATTTTAGCAAGGTCCATAACCTTCTGCCTTGCCTGCATATTGGTGTACGGATAGCTGTGGAAATGAAGGCAATCTATCTTCATTCCGCGCTTTGCTATCATATGGCCTGCAACGGGACTGTCTATGCCGCCCGAAAGAAGCAAAAGTCCGCGCCCCGCAGTGCCTACAGGCATACCGTCTGCACATTTAATGAATTTATTGAATACAAGCGTACTGCCGTCTTCGCGCACATCGATATTTATTACAAAATCGGGATTGTGCACATCAACTTTAAGATTTTTATTGTCATCCAGCAGTCTTCCGCCGATTTCCGCGCTTATCTGCGGGGAATTCATATAAAACTTTTTGTCTGCGCGGTGCGTTTCTACCTTGAAAGTTCCGCTCTTGTCGCTCACTTCGCGCGCGGCGATAAAAATTTCGTTCATCTCTGAAGGCACTTTAAGCCCTACGCTGAGCGAGTGTACGCCGAAAACTTTTGAAAGCTTTTTCACTATCTTATTTTCGTCTTCCTCGGCAAAATTTTCAACGAGGTATCTGCCGCTGCGCCTTCTTATTTCGTGGCGTATGCCCTTGAGCGATTTTTCCATATTTGCGGCAAAAACGCGCTCGAAATAACCGCGGTTTTTGCCCTTTAAATGAATTTCCGCATAGCGGATTATAACTACTTTTTCCATAATTTATTTCATCATCTCGCTGTCGGCGCGCACAACTTTATTAAGAATTCGCGCCGCTTCTTCAGCTTCTTCAACCGTAGTTTTCGCGCAGAAACTAAGCCTTAACACGCCGTCTATAAGTTCACTGCCCACGCCGCACGCCTGCATTACGCGGGAATGCCTTTTGGCGGCATTTGACGAGCACGCCGAACCTGTGCCTATGATAAGCCCTTCATCGTCGCACATATGCAGAATAGTTTCGCCGCGAACTCCCTTAGCCGCTACCGTAAGAATGTAAGGCGAACCGCTCTGCGGTGAAATAAGAGTGAAAAGCTCTTTATCCAAAAGTTCAGAAAGGCGAGCCCTTACTCCGGATATCCGCGCGCAGGTATTTTTAATATCGCGGTAAACTTTATCTGCGGCAAGTTCAAGCATTTTTATGCCGAAAACGTTTTCCGTTCCGCTTCTTAAACCGCTTTCCTGCCCGCCGCCCCAGATGTACGGATTTATGACAAGCTTTTTCTTCTTAATCAGCGCGCCCGTTCCCTTGAGTGCGCCTATTTTGTGCGCGCTCAGAGAGTACATGTCAACATCAGAGCAAAGCCTGAAAGGTATTTTGCCGTAAGCCTGAACGCCGTCCGAATGAAAAAGCGTGTGCGGATTTTTGGCTTTTACGCGCTTTGCAATTGCGTTTATATCGTTTATTGCGCCCGTTTCATTATTAACGTGAATAACGGAAACGAGGGAAGTTTTTTCGTCCACCAGCTTTAAAAGCTCTTCCGTGTTGACGCTGCCGTCGGCATTGAGCGGAGCAAATCTCGCCTCCACGCCTCTTCTGCCTGCTTCCTGAGCCGCAGCAAAAACTGCCGCGTGCTCACCGAAAGTTGTAACTATATTGCCCCTTCTTCCGCCGCAGAAAACAGCCTGATTGTCCGCCTCGGTGCCGCAAGACGTAATTATAATTGAATACTCTTCAGGGTCAGCTATGTGCGAGAGTATATTTTCCCTCGCCGCGGCAAGTTCAAGGTGCAAATTATATCCTTCCGCATATAATGCGGAAGGATTATAAAATTTATCTGTAAGGTATTTTGCGGCGGCTTTGAGGCACTCTTCGTCAGGCTTGGTAGTCGCCGCATTGTCTAAATATATCATTATATCTCTATAACGCCCTCATAGGACTGTTTTACGCTGCCGTCTAACACAAGGTCGCCGTTTTCGAGGCACTTGACGAACAGGTCGCCGCCGCGAAGTTTTACGGTTATCACCTTTTCCTTTGCGCAGCTGCCCATCTTTATCGCCGCAGCGGTAACAGCTGCTGCCGCAGTGCCGCAAGCCATCGTTTCACCGTTAATCTTATCCCATACGCGGAGTTTGAGCGTAAGGTCGTTGACTATCCTCGCGCATTCTACATACGCAATTCCGGGGAACATGCCCGAAGCTATCACAGCCTGTCCGAGCGCTTCCATATCCACATCGTCAACCTTGTCGCAGAAGATTATGCAATGTGCGTTGCCTACATTTACTGCAGTCGTAACATAATCCTTGCCGCCAAAGTTGAGAGTTTTGCCTACAACCTCACTGTCCGATTTTACGGGAACTGCTTCAGGGGCAAACGTCGCCTTGCCGAGATTTACGGAAACGGAGCTTGCAACGCCGTTGAACGATACCACTTCGAGCATCTTCACTCCGCCGCACGTCTCCACCGAAATCTTATCGGAATTTACTATTCGCTTATCAAAAACATACTTTGCAACGCACCTTAAGGGGTTTGCCGCAAGTCCGCTGGAGCTTCCGTCGCGGTTGAACACGCGCATTTTGCAGTCGGCAACGTCAGATTTTTCAATCATCACTATGCCGTCGCTGCCTATTCCGTAGTGCCTGTCGGAGAAGTTTATTGCAAGCGATTCGGGGCAGGTAATCTTGTTATCGAAGTTATTGAAGAATATATAGTCGTTGCCGCAGCTGTGCATCTTGCAGAAATTAAGCTTGAGCTTCTGCTTGCGCAGGTGGTTGATGTCCACGAGTTCTGTGTTGAACTGAGTGTATCTGCCCGCAATGCAGTCTGCAAGGGCGTTAGTCGTATCAAGCGAGGTAAGCACGGTTATGCCGAGCAGTATCGCATGATGATGGAGCGAAATATAGTTAGTAATCGACTCCATATCCGTCTTGCCGGTATAAACAACGTAGTCTATCTTGCCTGCGTCCATAAGCTTGAATATATCGTCGTTTGTGGAAAGGCGGGCAACTTCCGTGCACTCTATTCCGAGGCTTCTTATAACCTCCGCCGTACCCTTGGTTGCGTAGAACGTAAGACCCAAATCGGCAAACTTCTTTACGATATTTACAATCTCGTACTTATCCTGGTCGTTTACGGTGAAGTAAATGCCCGAAGGATGCTGCTTGGTGGGGTGCTTCATATTGAAGCCTGCGGAAACAAGTCCCTTGAACAGCGCCTCCTCTATCGTCTTGCCTATGCCGAGAACTTCGCCCGTGGATTTCATTTCGGGTCCGAGCTGAGAGTTGACGTCGTTGAGCTTTTCAAACGAGAACACGGGAACCTTTACCGCAACATACGGCGAATTGGGATAGAGTCCCGTGCCGTAGCCGAGCCTTCTGAGCTTTGCCCCTACAAGTATCTTTGTTGCAAGTTCAACCATGGGAACGCCCGTAACCTTGGAAATGTAAGGTATGGTGCGCGAAGCCCTGGGGTTTACTTCGATTACATAAAGTTCGTTGTGGTAAATGAGGTACTGTATGTTTATAAGTCCTTTTGTCTTGAGCGAAAGGGCGAGCTCTACAGATATATCCACAACCTTTTTGAGCATTGCATCGCTGAGGTTGTAAGGCGGGTAAACGGCTATGGAGTCGCCGCTGTGAACGCCCGCGCGCTCTATATGCTGCATTATGCCGGGAATGAGCACGTCCACGCCGTCGGATATGGCGTCAACTTCAAGCTCGGTGCCCATGAGGTACTTATCGCACAGAACGGGGTTTTCAATCTTCTGGGAAAGGATTACGTCCATGTATCTTTCGATATCGTTCTGCGTGAAGGCTATGGTCATATTCTGACCGCCGATTACGTACGAAGGACGGAGAAGCACGGGATAGCCGAGAGTTTCCGCAGCAGAGATTGCCTCCGCCTTGGTCATTACGGTAAGTCCCTTTGGACGGGCTATGGAGAACTGCTCGAGGAGTTCGTCGAACCTCTCCCTGTCCTCTGCAAGGTCTACGCTGTCCGCAGGCGTGCCGAGAATGCGCACTCCCTTTTTATCGAGGTAGCTGCAGAGCTTTATCGCCGTCTGTCCGCCGAAGGTTATTACGACGCCGTAAGGCTTTTCAACATCTATTACGCTCTGCACGTCTTCGGGCGTGAGCGATTCGAAATAAAGTCTGTCTGCCGTGTCGAAGTCGGTGGAAACGGTTTCGGGGTTGTTGTTTATTATGATAACTTCATAGCCGAGCTCTTTGAGCGTCCAAACGCAGTGTACGGAAGAATAGTCGAACTCTATGCCCTGACCTATGCGGATGGGACCTGAGCCTATAACTATAATTCTGCGCTTTTTGCTTCGTTTTACAAAGGGTTTGGCTTCGTCGTGGTCGAGCTCGTCGTATGTCGAATAGAAATAAGGCGTCTGAGCCGCAAACTCCGCGCCGCAGGTATCAACCATCTTGAACACGGCGTCCCTGTGCATGGGAAGCTTGTTGCCCGATATCTTTTCGAGTTCCTTGTCGGGATAGCCCATCTTCTTGCCGCGCATATACTGCGCACGGGTCATGGGTTTGCCCTTTATCTCTTCCTCGAAGTCGGAAAGGTTTTTAAGTTTTTCAAGGAACCATTCGTCTATCTTTGTTATGTTGTGTATTTCCTCTATGGAAATTCCGCGCTTTATCGCGCTGAACACAACGAACAGTCTTTCGTCCGTAAGCTCGTGGAGCTTGGAATGTATCTCCTCGTCGGAAAGCTCCATCATCTTGGGCATATTGAGCGTGCCGAGAGAAATTTCCGCGCCGCGGACCGCCTTCATTATAGCCATTTCGAAGCTGGTGCCTATAGCCATAACTTCGCCCGTAGCCTTCATGCGCGTGCCGAGCGTGCGCTTTGCATAAAGGAACTTATCGAAAGGCCACTTGGGCAGTTTTACTACGACGTAGTCGAGCGTGGGCTCGAAGCAGGCGTACGTTTTGCCCGTAACGTCGTTTTTGATTTCGTCAAGCGTATAGCCGAGCGCAATTTTTGTTGCAACTTTAGCTATGGGATAGCCCGTGGCTTTCGAAGCGAGCGCCGAAGAGCGCGAAACCCTGGGGTTAACTTCTATTACAGAATATTCGAACGAATCGGGATTGAGCGCGAACTGGCAGTTGCAGCCGCCCTCTATGCCGAGCTCGGTTATTATATCGAGCGACGCCGTACGAAGCATCTGGTATTCTTTATCTGAAAGGGTAACTGCGGGCGCGATTACTATGGAGTCGCCCGTGTGAATGCCTACGGGGTCGAAATTTTCCATCGAGCAGACGGTGAGCACGTTGCCGGCGCCGTCGCGCAGAACTTCGAACTCTATTTCCTTCCAGCCGCCGATGTACCTTTCGATAAGCACCTGCGTTATGGGCGAGAGCATAAGTCCGTTGTGAGCTATGATTTTAAGCTCTTCCTCGTTGTGGGCAACGCCGCCGCCCGCACCGCCGAGCGTATACGCGGGGCGGACTATTACGGGGTAGCCGCCTATTTTCTGCGCAACTTCGAGGCACTCTTCGACGGTATAAGCTATGTCTGAGGGAACGACGGGCTGATGTATCTTCTGCATGGTCTCTTTGAAGAGTTCCCTGTCCTCCGCCCTGTCTATCGCGCTTAAGTTTACGCCGATAAGCTTTACGCCCCACTCGTCGAGGAAACCCTCTTTAGCAAGCTGGCAGCCGAGCGTAAGACCCGTCTGTCCGCCGAGGGAAGCAAGAAGGCTGTCCGGCCTTTCTTTTTTTATTATTCTTTTTAATGTATCTATGGTGAGCGGCTCGAGATAAATTTCGTCTGCGAGCGCCTTATCCGTCATTATCGTTGCAGGGTTGGAGTTGCATAGCACTACATCGAGACCTGCGTCCTTCAAAACGCGGCAAGCCTGCGCGCCTGCGTAGTCGAACTCCGCCGCCTGACCTATTACTATGGGACCCGAACCGATTACGAGTACTTTTTTGATATCCTCTCTCTTAGGCATGGTACTTGCCCTCCTTTATGTTGAGTATGAATTTATCGAAGAGGAACGAAGCGTCCATGGGGCCGCCGCAGGCTTCGGGATGGAACTGCACGGTGTAAGCGTTGAGCTCGGGGTATTCAAAGCCCTCGCAGGTGCCGTCGTTTGCATTGATGAAGCTGAGTTTGCCGCCCTCCACGCTGGAGGAGATAACTTCGTAACCGTGGTTCTGGCTGGAGATGTACACCCTGCCCGTATCGAGGTTTTTGACGGGCTGGTTGGAACCCCTGTGTCCGTACTTCATCTTTTTGGTCTTTCCGCCCATTGCGAGCGCGAAAAGCTGATGTCCGAGGCAGATGCCGAACACGGGAAGTTTGCCTGCAAGCTTGCGGATATTTGAGATTATTTCAACGTTTTCGGAAGGGTCGCCGGGGCCGTTCGTAAGCATAAGACCCTGAGGCTCGAGAGCGAGTATTTGTTCGGCTGTGTACCAGGAAGGCACCTTCATGCAGTAGCATCCGCGCTTTGCAAGCTCGCGCATGATGTTGCGCTTCGCGCCGAAATCCCAGACGGCAACTTTTATGCCGTCGGGGTCGCCGATGTATTCCACTTCGGAGCACGTAACAGACTTTACCGCATCGTTGATTGTGTATGCGGTAACTTCCGAAAGGTCTTTCAAAGGTTTTTTGGTTATAGCGGCATTCATAACGCCGGCCTCCCTCACTATCTTGGTGAGCTCGCGCGTGTCGATACCGTAAATGCCGGGAATATCGTGCTTTTTAAGGTATTCGTCAATCGTGCCGCCGCACCTGAAGTTGGAAGGCTTGTCGCACTTTTCCCTCACTATATAAGCGGTAACCCAGGGCTTTTTGCTCTCGGTATCGGCTTCTATCATGCCGTAGTTGCCGATAAGAGGGAAAGTCTGCGTTACTATCTGACCGTAATAGCTGGGGTCGGTAAGCGTTTCAATGTAGCCTGTCATGCCCGTCGTGAACACGAGTTCGCCTACGACTTCCTTTTCAGCGCCGAAAGAGTAACCCGTGAACTGCCTGCCGTTTGCAAGCGTCAAATAAACTCTGCTGTTTTTCATCTATACTTCCTTTTCAAGGTTATGTAATTCGTATGTGATTTATCGCGGCTCAGCGCATGAGTTTGACCATTACGGCCTTCTGCGCGTGCAGCCTGTTTTCTGCTTCGTCAAAAATTTCCTTTGCGTGAGCTTCGAAAACGCCTTCGGTTATCTCCTCGCCGCGGTGCGCGGGAAGGCAGTGCATAACCATTACGTCCTCTTTGGCTTCCTTTATGTTCTTTTCGTTTATCTGGTAGCCTTTGAACACGTTCTCGCGCTCCTTCTTTTCCTTTTCCTGACCCATGGAAGCCCACACGTCTGTGTAAAGGACATCTGCGCCCTCTATAGCTTCTTTTACGCTGTTCGTAACGGTCAAAAGTCCGCTCTCTTTGCCCCACTTTACAAGCTCGGCATCGGGTTCGTACCCTTCGGGGCAGGCAACTGTGAAGCTCATGCCCGTCTTTACCGCGCCGACGATAAGGCTGTTTGCCATATTGTTGCCGTCGCCTATGAACGCCATTTTAAGCCCTTTGAACGTGCCTTTATGCTCCCTTATGGTCATAAGGTCGGCAAGCACCTGGCAGGGATGGCAATAGTCTGTAAGTCCGTTGATTACGGGTATCGTGCCGTACTTTGCAAGGTCTTCTACTTCCTGCTGCGCAAAAGTGCGTATCATTATTCCGTCGAGATAGCGCGAAAGGACGCGCGCCGTGTCCTGCACGGGCTCGCCCCTGCCTATCTGCAGGTCGTTGCTCGATAAAAAGAGCGCGTAACCGCCGAGCTCGTACATTCCCGCTTCGAAAGAAACCCTCGTGCGGGTCGAAGCTTTCTGGAAAATCATGCCCAGCTTTTTACCTTTAAGGTAATCCTTCTGGATACCGTTATTCCTTTCAAATTTGAGTTGGTCGGCGAGATTGAGTATGGAAAGTATGTCCTCCCTGCTCAGATCGCCCAGTTTAAGTAAATGTTTCATTGACTTATAACCTCGCTTAATATTCTTACGGCAAAGTCCATTTCGTCTTTGCTTATGGAAAGAGGAGGCAAAAGGCGCACCTTGGAATGTGCGGTGAGCACTAAAAGCCCCTTATCTATACATTTTTTTGCTATTTCTGCGGCAGGCTTATCCGTTTCGAGCCCTATCATGAGTCCCATGCCGCTCACGCTCTTAACGCCTTTTATTGCAGAAAGCTTGTTTTTCAAGTATTCTCCCTTCTCCCTAACTTCGGAAAGAAGTTTATCGTCTATCCTCGAAAGTATGCTGTACGCACCCGCGCATACGACGGGATTTCCGCCGAAAGTCGAGCCGTGGTCGCCGTAGCCGAAGACGGACGCGCACTTTTCAAAGAGCATGCAGGCGCCTATAGGCAGTCCGCCGCCCAAACCTTTCGCCGTGGTAACGATGTCGGGCTGAACGCCGTAAGCCTGATATGCGTAAAGATAACCCGTCCTGCCGTTGCCCGTCTGAACCTCGTCGCAGATAAAGAGGATATCGCGCTCCTTGCACACCTTTTCGACGTCCTTTACAAACTGCTTGTCGAGCACGTTTACGCCGCTTTCGCCCTGTATGCACTCTATCATTATCGCGCAGGTATCGCCGTCAACGCATTCGAGTACGCTTTCTATCGTCGCATCTGCGTAGACAAAACCTTCAGGGAAAGGTCCGTAATATTTATGGAACGCATCCTGACCCGTCGCGGCGAGGGTTGTTATCGTCCTGCCGTGGAAGGAATCTTTGAGCGTTATTATCTTCTTTCTCGTCGCGCCGTAATGCGTTTCGCCGTACTTGCGCGCAACTTTGATGGCGCACTCGTTCGCCTCGGCGCCGCTGTTGCCGAAGAATACCTTTTTGGCACCCGTCTTTTCGCAAAGGAGTTTAGCAAGCCTTGCCTGCGGCTCGGTATAAAACAGATTGCTCGTATGCTGTATGCAGTCAAGCTGGTCTGTTACCGCTTTCTTCCACTCCCCGTCGTTTACGCCGAAAATATTTACGGCTATTCCGCTGCCGCAGTCGACATACTCTTTTCCGTCATAGTCGTAAAGGCGGCAACCTTTTCCCGATTTGAAAGCCACGGGAAAACGGGCGTACGTCCCGGCAATATATTCCTTATCTTCTTCGATTATTTTCTTTCCGTCCATTTTAACTCCGAAAAATAATGCCTTTTACTAAAAGAAAGACTGATTTAACGCAATAAATCAGTCAACTGTAAAACATGGTGCCGCTGCCTTCTTCAGACAAAATTTCCACCAAAATGGAATGGTAAACCCGTCCGTCGGTTATGAACACCTTGTTTACTCCGCGACGGATGGCTTCTTTGCAGCAATCTATTTTGGGTATCATGCCGCCCGATATTATGCCCTGCTTTATAAGCGCGGGTATATCGGAGACATATACCTTTTTTATTAAACTGTCGGGGTCGTCCTTGTTTTCAAGCAATCCCTTTATGTCTGTCATGAGAATGAGACTTTCCGCCCCGATTGCCCCTGCAATGGAAGCCGCGGCGGTGTCTGCGTTTATGTTATAAATATTGCCCGCGTCATCAAACCCTATCGGCGAGATTATCGGCACGTATCCGAGGCTTAAAACGTCTTTTATTATCTGAGCGTCGACGTTGACTATCTTTCCGACGAAACCGAGGTCTTCGGACATCTTTTCGCATTTGAGCATATGCCCGTCTTCGCCGCAGAGACCTATAGCCTTGCCTCCCGCCGCGCAGAGAAGATCCACGAGCGACTTGTTTACCTTGCCCGCAAGCGCCATGCGCGCTATCTCCGCCGTTTCGCCGTCCGTATAGCGCAGTCCGTTGACAAATTTGGGCGTTATACCCATCCGCTTGGAAATATCGGAAATTTCAGGTCCGCCGCCGTGGACGAGCACGACTTTTATGCCTAAAGCACTGAGAACAGCCACGTCGTTCATGACCGACGATTTAAGATTTTCGTCCGTCATGGCATTGCCGCCGTATTTTATGACTATAATCTTGTTATAGTATTTTTTTATGTACGGCAGAGCTTCGATTAAAAACTCAGCCTGTTCCTGTTTGTCCATTCAGATCTCCGAAAAATTTCAGCCGCAACAGAAAAATACTTAATTAATCCGCAGAGCTTTAAAACTCAAACAATGTATCAGGTTTACAACATCAGGTGCGGTAATCGCCGTTGATTTTAACGTAATCGTAAGTCAGATCGCAACCCCACGCCGAAGCTTTGCAGCCGCCCGATTTGAGGTCTACATTAATCTGCACCTCGTCGCGCGAAAGTACCTTTTTAGCGAAATCTTCGTCGAAAGGTATTCCGCTGCCGTTCTCGCAAACGGGAAGATTGCCTGCCGCAGAGCGGAAACTTACGTCAATTTTATTTACGTCCACAGGCTCGCCGGCATAACCTATCGCGCACAGCACCCTGCCCCAGTTGGCATCGGCGCCGAACATAGCCGCCTTTACGAGCGAAGATTTTATAACAGATTTTGCAACGTTTTTAGCAATTTTTGAAGTCTTGGCTCCCTTTACGTTGCATTCTATAAGCTTTGTAGCACCCTCGCCGTCCTTGGCAATCATCTTAGAAAGCTTTACGGTGCAGTGATGAAGCGCCTTTTTAAATGCCGTGAAGTCTGCGCCCGCCTCAACTATTTTTTCGTTTTCCGCAAGACCGTTTGCAAGTATGCAGCACGTGTCGTTGGTGGACTGGTCGCCGTCTATGCTGACCATGTTGAAAGATGTTTTAACGTCCTCCGACAACGCTTTCTGAAGCATTTCGGGGCTGATGGCTACATCAGAAGTTATGAATATGAGCGTGGTCGCCATATTGGGGCAGATCATGCCGACGCCCTTTGCTATGGCGCCTATGTGACAAACCTTTCCGCCGAGGGTAAACTCAACCGCAACCGACTTGGGCACGGTGTCCGTAGTCATAATTGCCTCTGCCGCAGCGTCGCTGTTAAGTCCGAGCGCGGCATAGAGATTGTCAATGCCGTCAGCCATCGGCTTAATGTCGAGGGGAAGCCCTATAACGCCGGTGGATGCGACGATTACATCTTCTGAAGCTATGCCCGCAACCTTCGAAACAAGGGCGCACATTTCCTCCGCCACCTGTTCGCCGTCCGCGTTGCACGTGTTGGCGTTGCCGCTGTTGCATATAACCGCCTGGGCAATGCCGTTTGCAAGGTTGCGCTTTGTCACCACGACAGGCGCGCCCTTTACAAGGTTCTGCGTATATACCCCCGCCGCCGAGCAGGGAACTTCACTTAAAATAAGCGCAAAGTCTTTCTTTTCTTTATTTTTCCTTATGCCGCAATGTATGCCGCCCGCCTTAAAGCCGAGAGGCGCACATACGCCGCCAGTTATTTCACGCAAAAATTTCATACCGGAATTAAAATTCTTTTCCTTAAAACTCTTTCAATATTTCTCGTTATACTCTCTCAAAGAAAGCGTCCGAACAAGCCAACCGCTCTGCCGCAGACGTTTTCTTTATAGATTATATCCCAAATTTTACGCGCCGTCAATCTTCTTTTACAGAAATTTAGTGGCAATTTATATATAGTAAAATACTTTCTTATATTAAAGCCATAAATCACGGCCGAAACTTCTCGCTGCGGCAAAAAACATTGCTTGTAGCGAAAGATTATAGCATACAGAACCGCAATTCTGAAGCCCGCAGCAGCCCGCTTCTTAAATGTCAGCTGCTGCCGTCTTAAATGACAGCTGAAATATCAGCTCAAAGCACCGCGGCTGCTTCCTTCATAAGCGCAGAAAATAATTAAAGCAAACCGTGGACTGAATACTTTTTAACCTGCAAACAACCCGTTGCGAAACCATTCAGCTCAGGCAGATAACTTTAAAGCAGCAAACATTAAAGCAGCGAACACGTTTCGTCCAGTCCGAGCATTATGTTCATATTCTGCACCGCCGCGCCAGACGCTCCCTTGCCGAGATTATCGAACACGCTGCACATTAAAATCATATCATCGTTGCCGCTGACATAAATTTTAAGCATGTTCGTCCCGGAAAGCTCATTTGCGGGCAAATAAGCAGGAATCTGCTCTTTTTGGGCAACTTTTATAAAATTCTGCGACGCATAGTACTCTGCAAAAAAGCTTCTTATATCCTCAACGCCGTACTTTCGGAGCAACAGGTTTTTATAGAGCGGAACAGTTACGCACATGCCGCAATAAAAATCGCAGATTATCGGATTAAAAATCGGCGGATGCGAAAGTCTGCACTCGTGAACCATCTCAGGCAGATGCTTATGCGTAAGAGTAAGGCCGTACTGCCTCGGCGAAGAGAGCGATTTATCCCTCCCCTCAGCCTGATATTCGGCGATTGTTTTTTTGCCGCCGCCCGAATAACCCGTGACCGAATGCGCTACCAGCGGATAATCTGCGCCGAGAATGCCCGATTTTACGAGCGGCGCAACAAGAGTTATAAAACCTGTTGCGTGGCATCCGGGGTTCGCCACCCTCTTCGCCGAAGCAATTTCGCTTCTGCGCAGAGCGGAAAGTTCGGGAAGACCGTAAACCCAGCCTTCTGCCGTGCGGTGTGCCGTGGACGCATCTATTATGCGCGCCTTGGGATTTTCCACCAGCGAAACAGCTTCCCTTGCCGCAGCATCAGGCAGACATAAAAAAGAAATGTCGGCAGAGTTAAGGCACTCCTTTCTTGCGCTTATATCCTTTCTTTTGTCCTCGGGCAAAACAATTATATTTATATCGCCGCGCTTTTCAAGCCTTTCATAAATCTGAAGTCCCGTAGTGCCTTCGCGGCCGTCGATAAATACGTTATACATATATTTTTTAAAACCGCTGAGCGGCAAATCGGTACAAAGCGGCGCAACGCCGCATTGTACAAATTCTGTTCCTTTGCAAATTATTATTTTCGGCGGAAAAACAAAGCTTTTCCGCCGAAAACTGCTCATTTGCTTTCCGTGCGAAAATTATTTGAGTTTCTTTTCGTCAAGCAAAGCCTTTATCTTTATAGGCAGACCGAACAGATTTATGAAGCCTGCGGAATCGGTCTGGTCATAGCAATGGTCTTCGCCGAACGTTGCTATGTCTTCGCTGTACAGCGAGTTGGGAGAAGTTATGCCGGCGTTCATCACGTTGCCCTTGTAAATGCGGAGCTTGACGTCGCCCGTAACATTTTCCTGCGTCTTATCGACGAATGCGTCCAGAGCCTCCCTCAAAGGAGTGAACCACTGTCCGTCGTAAACCATTTCGCCGTACTTTACTGCAATAAGCTGCTTATAATGCGCGGTTGCCTTGTCAAGGCAGATAGATTCAAGAAGTTCGTGCGCGGTATAAAGTATCGTGCCGCCGGGAGTTTCATATACGCCGCGGCTCTTCATTCCTACGAGGCGGTTTTCAACCATATCGCAGAGTCCTACGCCGTTTTCACCGCCGACTTTATTGAGCTTGGCGATAAGCGAAACGCTGTCCATCTTTTCGCCGTCAATCGCGGTAGGAATGCCTTTTTCAAAATGAATGGTTATATACGTGCTCTTATCGGGCGCTTTCCAGGGGGATACGCCGAGTTCGAGTATTTTATCATACTGGGGCTCGTTGGCAGGGTCCTCAAGGTCGAGACCTTCGTGCGACAAGTGCCAGAGGTTCTTGTCCTTGGAATAGTTTGTTTCCCTGTTTATTTTAAGAGGAATATTGTGCGCTTCGGCGTAGTCTATTTCCTCATCGCGGCTCTTTATGTTCCATATGCGCCAGGGCGCTATAATAGGTATTTCGGGCGCAAAAGCTTTGATTGAAAGCTCAAAACGAACCTGGTCGTTGCCTTTACCCGTGCAACCGTGGCAAATAGCGTCGGCGCCCTCCTTCTTTGCGATTTCCACTATCCTCTTTGCAATGACGGGGCGCGCGAAAGACGTACCCAAAAGATACTTGTTTTCGTAAACGGCGCCGGCCTTCATCGTGGGATAGATATAATCCTCAATGAACTCCTTGCGGAGGTCTTCTATATAAAGTTTGGAAGCGCCCGTCTTAAGCGCCTTTTCCTCGAGTCCGTCAAGTTCGGATTCCTGGCCTACGTCCGCGGAAACGGCTATGACCTCGCAATTGTCGTAATTTTCTTTGAGCCAGGGTATTATAATAGACGTATCAAGTCCGCCTGAATACGCGAGAACTACTTTTTTAATCTTTTTTTCCATAATTTAAATCGTCCGAAAAATGTATTTGAAGCCTGTTTCCGCTTCATTTAGAAAATTATACATTACGCCGCCCGATAAAGTCAAGCGTTTATATGTCATATTTTGAATAATTCTAAAATAATTTCGTATATTTATACATTATTTATGCAAAATAAGCGAATATTTGAATATTTATACAAAACATGAAAAATATTTGCAAAATGAGCCGAAACAGTGCAAAAATTTCGTCGCAAGCACAATGTAACAGATTTAAGCGATTAAATACTGACGCTTAACATAAACCTTAAATTAACGCCGCGCATTTAAGTCGCGTTTATATTTATGCAGCCAACAAATACAATACTTACGGCAATCTTACGCAAAATCGACAATAAATATGCCGCCGGGCACAGACGGCGGAACACTGCCGGACACAGACGGCGGCATGTCGCTGAGCACAGACGGCGGCATGTCGCTGAGCACAGACGGCGGAACACTGAAAATCAGTAAAGCTTAACGAGGAATGTATATTTTTTCATCTCTTTTCTCAGCATTTTCCAGTCGGGAATGAAGCGCGCGACTTCAGCCCAGAACGCCGTTGAATGATCGTGATGAATTGTATGGCAAAGCTCATGCACGATTACATATCTCTGAAGCGCCGCGGGCAGCATAAGCAGCTTGAAGTTAAAAATTACGTTGCACTTTCCGTCGCAACACCCCCACATGCTCCTATACGCGCGCCAACCGACGCTTGCAGATTTTAAGCCGCTCACATCCTCTATTCGGCGGAAAGTCTGCATAAACGGTTCTCCTAGGCTTTTTATGTACGCCTGTCTGAACCCTGCTGCGCCTGTAACGTGAACCCCGTCTGCATCTATAAAATTGCGAGCGCTCTTAAAAACAGGAACGAGCCTGCCCCCGACGTATGCCGAAGTATAGTTTTTAACGCTGTCCGACGCAAGCGAATTTGCTTTATTGTAAGCCAGCGCCTTCTCTATCCACACGCGCTTTTCGAAAAGTATATTTTCAATGTCACGCAAAGCTGCATTTTCCGGGGCGCGCACTATTATTCTGTTTTCATCGGTAACCTTGATTGTAAACGTCCTGCGTTTGCTCCTTATCAAGGTATAATCGTATCTCGCCATCTGAAACAATTCGCCTTTGCGAAAAATAAAGTTTAAATTTAAAATCTGAAGTCGGTTTCCTATTGATTTTAATGCAATCGGTCAATTAATCGGCAAACCCGACAAAAAAATCAACTAACAATATCAGCCGATACGGAATTTCACCCTCACGCGCACGCGCGCCTCGCCGCCGACCCTGCCTTCCAGAAAGCTTGTATCTCCGTCGTCCTTTCTGTAAATTTCAAGCTTTTCTCCGCATTTGCACTGCTTTACATAGGTTATCTGCACATTTTCAATGCTTCTGTTTTCAAGTTCTTCCACGCTGAACGCGTCAAGGCATACATCTGCATACCTCGTATTGTTCATATGAAAATAATGGTCGTAATCGGAAACCGAAACAGTTTTTTCATATTTCTTTTCGCCGTCTTTTACGGGCAGCATGCGCCATGAATTGTATTCCAGCGCGCGACGGTCGTTATACTCCCTCGTATCGCCATTAAAAAATACGCTTGTGGGCAGAACGGAAAAAGTTTTAAGGTCAATCATGCACCAGCGCGTTGTCCCCGTGCACACCTTTTCATCGCCGCAGTACACTTCGAATTCCCTTAAAAATATAGTATTCTGCGGCTTCATAGGCCAGGTATGCACCGTGAGCAATTCGTTGAGCTTGATAGGCCTGGAAATTTCAAGATACCAGTTTGCAAGAATGAACCCTATCCCGCGCGGCGTTATATCGGCATAACCGAATCCGAGTTCGTCGGCGGAAAGACAGGCGGACTCTTCGAGAACAGACAAAAGCGCAGAAAGTTTGAGCTCGTCTTTGAAGTCAACGTCCGTGTATCGTATCGCGTAAGTTTTGATGTGCCTGTACATAAAAATACTCCTTAAAAAAACCTAAATAATTATAGCACTTTCGGCGAAAAATGTCCAACGAATGCAAAAAGAACTTTTACGCTTAAATATGCGCCGAAATGGGCGGCAAACTGCTTAAAATCATTAATTTATGTTTGACATAGTACTATTAATAAAGCCAAACTATTGACATTTTTCGCACATTTTGATATAATTTATTTAACTTACGGGGAGAAATACCATGGACGATAAAAATACCGAAGAATTTGAAGCAGGCGGAAAAAGTTCCATAAGCGCCGACCTTATCAGGGGGCACATCAACACCATAATTCTGCGCTCCCTTTACGACAGGGACAAATACGGTTACGAGATAATAAACGAAATTAACGAAAAAAGTCACGGTCAGTATACGCTTAAACAGCCCACCCTTTACAGCGCTTTGAAGAGGCTGGAAACGCAGGGCTATATTCAGGCTTACTGGAAAACTGACGAAGTTTCTGCGGGCGGACGAAGAAAATATTTCCGTCTTACAGACAGCGGCAGGGAAATTACCGAGCACAATCAGGCTGAATGGGAATACTCGAGGACGGTTATAGATAACCTCATTTCAGACAGAAACTTTGATTTCAATCAGCCCGCTCCCACTCCCGTCGATTTCAAACTTTTAAAACAGGCGACAACGCGCGTACCCGTAATTCACGGCGAGGGCGAGGGCGAGGAAGAAAGCAAGGAAAACAATTCCGCACCCGCAGGAATGCCGATAGCAGAGATTCAGACATACGTCGCCCAGGAAGACAAGACTGTTTTTATCGACGACCCCGAAAAGAGCGAAAACAAACAGAAAAAGGAAGATAATTCCGAAGATATAATTTACAGCGCGAGCACTGAAAAGCCCCTCACTTATTCCGAAGAGCTTTTTCAGAGCGGTACAACGCCCGCGTTGTCTGAAAGCGCACAGGATACAAAGGCTGAAAAAAGCCAGCAGACTGCTGAAGAGATTAAAACGCAAGGCGATTCAGTCGAAACAACAAGATCAGCCGACAGCGAAAGCGCTGAAAGCAGTACCGTACGCGAGATGCAGAGCGGTCAGCAGACAAATGCAGAGAGCGTTTTTGTCAGGGAAACTACCGCAGAACAAGCTTCCGGCAATTATCCCGGAAAGGAATATTCCGAAGACACGCATACAGAATCACGCATAAACGAAATTGAGCGCAGGACGGACGAATATACCTACCTGAATGAAGAGCCCGCAAGAAACGCCTCCACCGTGCGCAACAGCTACACTTCTCAGCTCGGGCGCTCTGCCGAGGAAGAGTCGCGCAGAAAGGTGCACGAAAATTACCTCAAACTTATTTCAGGCGACGAGGACAAAAAGCGCGACAACGGCGAAACGCCGTATGCCGAAACGGTTGACACGGACAAACTTATTTACAACTCCCGCCCCGAGCAGGAACGCGACTATAAAAACCTTATAGATAAGCTTTTTGACAACACGCTTAAAAACACAGAGCCGGCGGTAATCACCCCCGCTCCCGCCCCCGAACCTCAGCAGGTTGCACAGCCTCAGCAACAGCCTGCCGCCGAACCTGTAAACGAACAGATACGGCAGAATGTAAGGTACAATTACTTTGACGCAAACAGCAAAGCGGCTTCCGACGGACTTAAAATAAGTACCTCTGACGAAGCGTTTGCCGCAGGGGCTGCGCGCCAGACGACTTACAACAAGGGCGCAACGCTCTTCAAATGCGCGCTTATAATCGGCGTGATAATGCTTCTGGAATTTACGCTTACGCTGCTTTTCAGGCAGGAACTGGCAGTTTCGGTAGCCTACCCCATCGTCATACTCGCTTTAGGGCTTGCGCTGGTGCTCGTATGCGGCATACTCTTCGGTGCGCGCTACGGCAACCACATGAGAAAACCTACAAGCCTGCGCTACATTACGACAGCATGCATTATTACCGTACTTTTAATCTGCATTATTTTCATATTCTCTATAATACTGCAGGTAAACTGGTCTTCCGCTACCGATGTGATGGCTAAAGTTGTTATACCGTGCATAATAGCGCTCAACATACCCATATTCACGCTGAGCTTTTACCTTTTCACAAAGTAAGATAAAAGGGGCTATCTTAAATGAAATTGCTTGCAATAGTATGTTCAAAACATCTCGGCAATACGATGCAGATTGCCGAAGCCATGGCAGAAGTTGCACCGCTTACAATAACCGATTTCGAAAACGCAAAAAATTATAAGCTTTCGGAATACGATGCCGTAGGTTTTGGCGGCGGCATTTACGCAGGCAGTCACGACAAAGAACTTATTAAGTTTATCAGCAAGCTTGAAAATGTTCCGCCTTACTCCTTTGTGTTTTCAACGAGCGCAACGGGAAATTATAAAAAGCAGAACGGCAGGCTTATAAAACTTCTTGAAGAAAAAGGAAGCACCGTTTTAGGCTCGTTCGGTTGCAGAGCGCTGTGTAAATTCTTTATTTTCGCGCTTGCAGGCGGGGTAAACAAAGGCAGACCAAACACCGACGACTTTGACGCGGCTCAGGCGTTTATCGGACAGGTAATGCAAAAATACGAAGAAATGAAAAAATAATTTCAGACAAAATTCAAAACCACCAGTTGAACTGGTGGTTTGCACATACCCTATAAGGGTTTATTGCCGGCGCACCCGTTAACGGGTACTGAAATTTGGCAACGCATCACTTTTCACTGGCAGCCGCTATGTCGCG
>CALVWV010000025.1 GCA_944368065.1 uncultured Clostridia bacterium
AAACTAATGATGGCGAATATAAGGATATTGCACATCCGCTTAATACCGAGACCCGAGACAAGATAAAAGAGGCAGTCCTTACGGCTTACTTTGACGCACTCAACAAATGAGCTTTCTTTGGTTTGAACAGACGAATACTTGATTTGTAGGGGAGAAAGACGACCGAATTACGGTCGTCTTTTTCATTTTCCACGCATAGCTTCTCCCTTCCCCGCGTTTAATTTGCAGAACAGTTTCCGTATTTTGCAAAAACTTATTAAGCTTTTTAAATTATCTGTCTTTAAGCCATGCCAACAGGACGAATGCATTGTCTAACATCAAAACAGGCAATCACCGCAACTGACTTTCCGACCCCGATCATGAAAAAGCAGGTCTGACATAAGCCCAAATTTCAAAGATAAAAAAATGGCGGCAACAATGCCGCCATTTTCCAGCTTGAATTTTTTGCTAATATTTATACATTTATGCGCATAAGGTCAAAACGCATTCCGCAGTCTGCGCACAACGCGCGAAACCACAGCGACAAAAGCCGTGCACGCGAAAAACGGCGCGCAAAATTGCTTTTTCTGCCGCGGCGAATGCGCCGCGCGAAAAACACGCTGAAACTTTGAGCCTAATGATACTGAAAAAGAAACGTTACTCGCCCCTTCTGCCGAGATTTTTAAGAAGCTGAGCAAATCTGGGTACATTCTTTTCGGCAGGACGTTCAATAGTCTGCTGAGGCTGAGCCTGCTGGGGCTGCTGAGGCTGAACATACTGAGCCTGAGGCTGGGCATACTGCTGCTGAGGCTGCGCGTACTGAGCCTGAGGCTGAGCATACTGCTGGGAGTACTGAGGCTGAACATTGGGCTGAGCCGCCTGCTGTACGGGCTGGATGTGCTGAGCAGACTGAAGGTTGGGCTGAACGCTCTGCCTTGAAGGCTGAACATTCTGCTGAGCCTGCTGGGTATAGTAAGGTTCGGTAACCGAAAGGCGCGAACCGCCGTATGCAGGCTGGGAATAATTGGTGCGATAGGTGCGCTGAGCATCGTCTTCGCGCTTGGTGCCGTCGAAGCCGGGGAAACCGGTAGCTATAACGGTAATTTCGACTTCGTCCTGAACGTTCGGGTCTATTCTTGCGCCGAAAATTATATTCGCTGAAGCGTCGACAACGCTCTTTACAAGTTCTGCCGCATCGTTTACTTCGTCAAACGTAAGGTCTTCGCCGCCGACAACGTTAAGTATTACGCCGCGCGCGCCCTCTATTGTCGTTTCAAGCAGAGGGCAGTTTACGGCAACCCTGACCGCCTCTATTATTCTGTTTTCGCCCTTGGCAACACCGACGCCGAGATGCGCCACGCCCTTGTCCTTAAGAATGGTCTTTACATCGGCAAAGTCGAGGTTTATGAGCGCGGGGTTAACTATAAGTTCGGCAATGCCCTTTATGCCCTGCTTTAAAATCTCGTCCGCGACGCGGAGAGCTTCCTTCATGGGCGTATTCTTGGCAACCACCGTACGGATTTTGTCGTTGGGAATAACGATAAGCGTATCGACGTATTTTTTGAGATTTTCAAGTCCCTTTACGGTGTTTTCCATGCGCTTTTTGCCTTCGAAAGCAAAAGGTTCGGTTACAACCGCAACGGTTAAAATCTTCATGTCGCGCGCAATTTTGGCAATTACGGGAGCTGCGCCCGTGCCTGTGCCGCCGCCCATGCCCGCGGTAATGAAAAGAAGGTCGGTATCCCTCACCGCTTCGGTAAGTTCATCCTTGCTTTCTTCAGCGGCCATGCGGCCTACATCGGGTTCAGCGCCCGCGCCGAGGCCTTTGGTGAGCGCGCCGCCTATCTGTATTTTATTTTCGCAGGGGGAAAGCGCAAGTATCTGACTGTCGGTATTTACTACATAATAGTCCGCGCACATGATGCCCGCTTCAAGCATTCTGTTTACGGCATTGTTACCCGCGCCGCCTACGCCTATTACCTTTATTTTGGCGCGACCCGCTATATTGCTGACGTTATCGTTAAACATTTTCAACCTCCGTTGTACGATTGATGGTCATTATTATATGTGCGGCGGATTGCCGCCCGTTTTAAAAAAATCTGAAAAACGATTTGCTCTCCCTGTCTTTAAGCGCCATATCGATAAGGCTGAAAAGAGAGCTGAACTGCGGCTTGTCGTAGTACGGTATCTGAGGAGATATCACCGAAACCGTGCGGACCAGTCTGCCGCTTATATGGTCAGTCGCGCCCCTTACTGTAAGCGCGCTTTCACCTGTAACCAAAAGAGTTTTGTAATCGAGGTTGCGCTCGGTAAAATTCTGCCTGCACTCCTCTATAGTTTCGCATATGCCGTCAAGCGCTTCGCGCAGTTTTTCCTTTACTTCCGAAGCCGCATACCTGTACAGCCTGCCGCCGAAAGTGTGCTCCAGCATGGTTGCCGCACCCTCTTTGGAGTTGAGATTTACCTTGGAAAGCAAGGCAAGCGCAACTTCGTACGGCATGTCCATCACCTCGGTAAGGTAAAGGGCAAGATGCCCCGCGCCGAGCGAGAAACTTTCGCTGTAAGCTACGCCGTTGCCACAGATAACGCTGTACGTGGAAGATATAAAGCCGAAATCGAATAAAACGGCGTATTCGTCCCTCTTTTCAGGCGGAACGAGATACATAGCCTCTGCGTGAACGGCAGGAATAAAGTTTATTCCCGTAATTCCGCCGAATTTTGAAAGACTGTTTTCAACGCAGTCGCAGAAAGACGTACTGCAAAGATAGTGGCAAAGTCTGCCGCGCAGACTGTCCGTAAGCATTCCGACGGGGCTTACCACTCTGCGCATATCCGAAAGAACATAGTAAAGACATCCCGAACGGATAAGTCGCCAGCCCTTCCTCACCTGAGGAAGCGAAGCTTCTTCAAGCGCTTTTACGTCCGAACGGCTCACCTTCTTAAGCGAAGGAAAGCTTATAACGTTGTCTGTGCTGACTACCCTTATGAATTCACCGGGCACGCCTACGTAAACATTTTTTACCTTGTCTCCGCACGCGGCAAGCGTACGCTTCACGACAGAAGACAACGCCTCGTCAAAGCCGTTGACGTCGAGGAACTGACCTTCGGCAAAACCATCGTACGAAGAGGTAAAACTGCTCTTTATGATGAATGTGTTGTTGACTCCCCTCTCCGCCACGACGGCGGTTATTTCTGAAGAGCGGACGTCTATTACAGCCACGCTTTTGTTAAGCATAATCACTCCGTGAAAAACTGTACTTTCGGGCAGTGCAAAACAAGCACGTAAATTTATACCACTATGTATTGATTATATAATAGTGTCGCGCAAAAGTCAAGAAAATACATAAAAAAAGTACGCGCATATGCCGCAGTCGGCGCACTGAGCGCGGCGCAATCAAAACTGCTGATTAAAGGCGATGCAATGCGCAAAAAATGCGCGCCGTTTTATCGGCGCGCATTTTTTCTGTTTACTTTTTTCACGCGACCACGCTTCCGTCGGGAAGGACGACGCGCAGCGCGCCCGATTCAGTAGATATGCAGTACATCGTACCGCCGAGCTTGAGATAGTCTGCCATGTTTTCAAATGCCGAGACCAGCGCTTCGGCTTTTGCCTCGGCGTTATTTTTATAATCCCTTATTTCCATGGTAAGTCCGCAGCGGAGCCTGATGAACAGAGAATCTTCCTCCACGGTGCCGCGCTGAATGCCTATGCTTTCGGCAAAGGCGCGCACGGAAAGAAATTTTTCTCCGAACATATCGGCGAGCGAGGATACGAGCGGATAGTCTTCTTCGGGTACGGTTACAAGCACATTCGGCGAACCGTCGAGATTGTTCGAGTTGGTCGCTTTTACCGCCATGGGCTTACAGTCTTTATCGAGCACAGTAAAAGTTTTTCCGTCTTCCGAAGGCACGGAAAACACTTCAAGCCGTTCGCGCACGGTAACGTTTATCGTGCAGGGATAGATGACTTCCCACGAAACGTACTCAGCATAACCGCTGGAATTTACGGCGGAAGAAATATCCGCCTCCTTGACACCCGCAATCGCCTTGCCTTCGAAGGACGAAAGCGAAGATTGAATCTTCTCCACGGCAGCTGAAAATTCTTTTGAACTTCCTCCGTTCTGTGCGGACGATTGGTATCCCGCGCTGAATACGTTTATGTTGCGCACGGCAAATATTACGCTTAAGCCTATCGCCACGGCGGCTATAAAGACCGCGGCGAGCACCAGCACTATGGCTTTTCTTATGTACTTCATATGAACTCCGTATGCCGCGGCAAAATTCCGTCGGCGGTAAATTATACGGCTACCCTTACGATATCCGCGCCGAGCGAGCGCAGTTTGTATTCGAACAAGCCGTAACCCCTGTCTGTATGTGAAATATCCAGAACTTCGCTTCTGCCCTCGGCGGCGAGCGCCGCAAGAACGAGCGCCGCGCCTCCGCGAAGATCGCAGGCCACCACGGTGGCGCCGTTGAACTTTTCGCGTCCCCGCACGAACGCATTCCTGTCTATGACGGTTATGTCTGCGCCCATTTTGCGAAGCTCGGGAACGTATTTGAATCGCGTTTCGAACAGGTTTTCCGTTACTATCGACTGTCCGCGGCAGATACAGCAAAGCGCCGTCATCTGAGCCTGGAGGTCGGTGGGAAATCCCGGGTAGGGCTGCGTTTCTATCGATTTGACGGAAACGAGCGCGCCCTTTCTTTTTAAAATTATTTTATCATTTTTTGAGTATATTTTGCAACCGTTTTCCCTAAGTTTATGCAAAAGCGAGCTTATATTTTCCCCGCTTGCCCCGACCGCGGCAATTTCGCCTCCGCACATGGCTGCGGCTATAAGAAAAGTGCCAGCTTCTATTCTGTCCGCCATAGGCTGGAAAGTTACTCCGCGGATTTTTTTCACTCCCTCGACGACTATCGTGCCGCTGCCCGCGCCGCGCACTTTGCAGCCTGCGGCGTTTAAAAATTTCTGCAAATCTTCTATTTCAGGTTCTCTTGCGGCGTTTTTTATAATCGTTTCGCCCTCCGCCCTTACGGCGGCGAGCATTATGTTTTCCGTCGCGCCGACGCTGGGACAGTCGAGCATGATTTCATTGCCTGCAAGTTTTTCGCATTCGCATTCTATGTAGCCATTGTTTTCCTTTATTCTTACCCCGAGCCGTTTAAGGCCGTTCAGATGAAGATCAACGGGGCGGAGTCCTATATCGCACCCGCCCGGATAAGCAATTTTCGCTTTTCCGAAACGCGCCGTAAGAGGACCTAAAAGAAACACCGAAGAGCGCAGCTCGTGCGCAAGCGCGCGCGGTATTTCAGAGCAGTCGGCAGACGAACTGTCAATTATTATATCTTCCCCCTCATATACCGATTTGCAGCCAAGGCAATTTAGAATTTTTACCATGTTCTTTACGTCGGTAATGTGCGGCACGTTTAAAATTCTCACCTTCTCTTCGGTGAGCACGGCCGCGGCGAGTATGGGCAGAACGGAATTTTTAGCCGTCTGTATTTTTACGCCGCCATACAGTTTATTCCCTCCGTTGATAATATATTTTTCCATATTGTCTCCGAGTATGTAAAATTAAAAAGCGCGCACGCGCTTTCAACGGGGCGCCGCAAACAGCGTCCGCCGCCGCGCGCCGTTTCAGCGCGCGGCTTTATGATATTTTATTATACGGCGCGGGAATTTTTATTGTTAACCGAAGACTTTCTGCGCGCAGTCCCGGCATAAGGAGAAGGCGGACACGAGCGCGATATGTTGAACAGCACCCCCATCGACGCCATTGTTATGATAAGCGAAGTGTTTCCGCTTGAAATCAAAGGCAGCGGTAGCCCCGTCGGCGGAATTGTTCCGCTTACGACGAGCGCGTTTACCACCACCTGTATGCCGTAAACGAGGGTGAAGCCTGCGGCAAGAAGATAGCCGAACCTTTCGTTGCACCTCCGAGCTATTTTAAGTCCGCGCCATACAATGAAAGCGCAGGCGGCAAAAAACAGCATAAGCCCGACAAACCCGAGTTCCTCGCCCATAACCGAGAGAATGAAGTCGCTTTCGGCAAACGGAAGAAACCTGTATTTCTGCGTGGAGTTGAAAAGCCCGACACCAAACATTCCGCCGTTTCCCAAAGCGTAAAGCGACTGTATGAGCTGGTACCCTTCGCCGAGCGGAGACGACCACGGGTCGAGGAATGCCGAAAGGCGCTTTAATCTGTAAGGTTCGGCGATTATAAGCGCGGGAACGGCGAGCGCGCACGGTATTAAAATGAAGGCGAAAGTTTTTAAGTTTGTGCCGCTTAGGAAGATGAGCGCCAGCATAAGAATGCCTATGCACATGGTGATGGACATGTTTGGCTCGAGTATCACGAGAACGCACAGAAGGGCGCCCGCCCCCAATACGGGCAGAACGCCCTTCACCGTCTTTACTTTATGCGGATTTTTTGCAAAATACGCCGCGGCAAAAAGCGCGTAGGCATACTTTGCAATTTCCGACGGCTGTATGGTGAACGAGCCGAACCCTATCCAGCGAGTTGCGCCGTAATTTGTGACGCCTATGCCGGGGACGAACACAAGCGCCAGCAAAGCGGCGGAAACTATAAGCGCGGCGTATCTGAATTTTTCAAGCTTCCTGTACGGAAAAATGCAGAAAAACGCCATAACTGCTCCGCCTGCCACGGCGCCTAAAATCTGCTTTTTCACAAAGTAAAGGCTGTCGCCGTACTGCACTTCCCCCACGTAACTGCTCGCAGAATAAATCATCACGCAGCCGAAAACAACCATGGCGCATACGCATACAAGAAGCGGAATATCCCCCTTTCCGCGCGCGACCGCGCGCACGTTTATTGTTTTCATCGCGCAGAGAAACCGTCCTTTACTATGCGGGCAAAAGCGTCGCCCCGCTCTTCATAACCCGAAAACTGGTCGAAACTCGAACTTGCGGGACTTAAAAGAACGTTCTGCCCGGACTTTGCAACGCGGTCGGCAATGGTCACCGCCATATCGAAATCGGTACAGAGCGAAAAATTTGCGAACCCCGCCTCCTGCGCGGCGGAAAGAAGGTGCATTCTGTTTTCTCCGTATAAAACGGCGTGCACGACGTAACTTTCCTTAAGCTTTTTGAAAAGCGGATAATATTCGTACCCCTTATCCTTGCCGCCGAGAAGTATCACCGTTTCGCGGCGCATGCTCTCCACGGCTTTTATCGTCGCGTCTGTATTTGTGCCCTTACTGTCGTCTATGTAAGTTTTGCCGTCACGCTCGCAGACCACCTCTATTCTGTGGCGCACTCCCCTGAACGCGCATACAGCTTTAGACGCAGCGGCAAGGTCAAGCCCAAGCGCTTTAGCCGAAGCTATTGCCGCAAGCGCATTATATACGTTGTGCGTTCCCTGCGTATGCATGTCGGTTACCGAAAACAGCCTTTCGCCTTCGCAGTAAACGGCGCCGTTTTCGCACCACACCCCGTCGGAACGCGGTTCCATGGAAAAGAAAATTACTCTGCTCCTCACCTTTTCGGCAAAGCCGCGCACCGTCGCGTCGTCATAATTGAGCACGGCGTATTCGCTGCCGCGAAGGTTGCGCAGTATCTTGCTCTTTAAAAATATGTAATTTTCCATGTTGTAGTGCCTGTTGAGGTGGTCTTCGGTAATGTTGGTTATCACCGCCACGTGCGGGCGCAGGCTGGACAGCGTTTCAAGCTGGAAGGAGGATATCTCTATCACGGCAAAGTCGTCGAAGCCGAGATTTTCGACTTCGCCCACGAGCGGGTTTCCTATGTTACCGCACAGAGTCGAATTTTTACCGCACGCGGTAAGAATTTCGTTTATCATCGATACGGTGGTGGTTTTGCCGTTTGTACCCGTGACGGCGACGGCGGTAGCGCGCAGATAGAGCGCGCCCAGCTCCTCTTCGCCTATGATGCACTTGCCCTGACGGCGGAAAGCTACGGGCAGGGAATTATCTATGGGTATCCCCGGACTGAGCACAAGCACGTCGCACATATTTTCCGCGCGCTCCAGCCCGTCCGCCTCGACGTTGTGCGCGCCGAGCTCTTCGAGCGAAGATATAACCGCAGAGATTTTATCGCTCGTGACGTCGTCGTAAACATACACTTCGGCGCCGCGCCTTAAAAGAAAGCGCGCAGAGCTTTCGCCCGATTTTGACATGCCTGCTACCAAAAACTTCTGATTTTTAAAATACAATACAAGCCTCACGCAAAAGCCAGACAAATGAGCCCCGCAACCGCGGTGACGGCAAAGTACGCATAAGAAATTTTACTTTCCGCATAGCCCTTCATCTGGAAATGATGGTGAACGGGCGCCATTAAAAAGATGCGGCGCCTTGTCCGTTTATAGTATATTACCTGAGCTATTACGGATATTCCCGAAACTACGAACATTATGCCGATTACGGGAATATAAAAGGCGTTGCCCGAAAAAACAGAAACGCAGCTTATGAACGCGCCGAGCGCAAGCGAGCCCGTATCGCCCATAAAAACAGAAGCCCTGTTTGTGTTGAATATCAGAAATGCGCCGACCGCCCCGCACATTATAAACGACGGCAGCGAAAGCACGCTGCCCGAAATGGTTAAAAGCGCGCCCATTGCAGCAAGGTATGCAAGCGAAGTTCCGCCCGCAAGTCCGTCCAGCCCGTCTGTTAAATTTACGCAGTTGACCGTGGCGAGAAATATGAAAACTGCAAGCGGAATGACTCCCCAGCTAAGATCTACGGCAAGCTTTGCAAACGGCACGTTTACTTTTGTTATGCCGCTTAAATAGCAGTAAACCGCGGCGATGACGGCAATCGCGCACTGAAAAATTATTTTCTGATATGGTCTTAGTCCGAGGTTTTCCTTGCGGTAAATCTTTAAAAAGTCGTCGGTGAAACCCACGAGGCAGAAGCCCGCAGTTATAACCAGCGTTAAGTTTACCGTAGCGTTGGTTACGCCGCAGAAGCAGACGCTTACAACCGCCGCCGCACACACAAAAGCCAGCCCGCCCATTGTGGGCGTGCCGCTTTTGCCTTTATGTTCCTTGACATAGCCTAAAATGTACTGCCCCGCCTTCAGTCTTTTTAAAAGGGGCGTCAGAATAAGGCAGAGTGCAAGGGAAAAGAAGAATGCCGCCAGCGCGGCGGCGCTTGCCGTTTTCATAGTTTATTTCAGCTTATAATGTTTTTTATGACTGTATTGTCATTGTAGCTGTGTTTTATACCCGTTATCTCCTGATAAGTTTCGCCGCCCTTGCCCGCAACGAGAAGCATGTCGCCCTCTCTTAAAAGGCCTATGGCGTACTGCGTCGCCGTTTCCCTGTCAGTTACGGTAACGTAAGATTTACCCGAAGGTCGCACACCCTCTTCTATCTGTAAAATTATATCGTACGGGTCTTCGTACCGCGGATTATCCGAAGTGATTATTATAAAGTCCGCATACTTTGCAGCAACCGCGCCCATCAAAGGTCTTTTTGTTCTGTCCCTGTTTCCGCCACAGCCGAAAAGACAGTAAAGCTTGCCGGAGCAGAGTTTTTTCAGCGACTGCAACGACTTTTCAAGTCCGTCGGGAGTATGCGCGAAATCGACGAAAATATCCGCGCCGTTATAAGACCCGACGCGCTCAAGCCTTCCCGGCACGCTTTTAAGCAAAGATAGCCCTTCGGCTATTTTTTCCGTGCTTATTCCCAGCATCTTTGCGCACGCTGCCGCCGCCATTGCGTTGTACACGTTATGCACGGCGGGAAGATTGAGCTTTATTTCGTAAAGCTCGTCGAAAAGGTTGAGAACGAACGTCGTTCCCGAAATGCTCTCCTCCACGTCTATGGCAAACACGTCTGCGGGATTTTTCAGTCCGTACGTCACGGAGGAAGGCGCGGTCCGCATAATTTCAATTCCCGTTTTATCGTCAGAATTGATTACCGAAAAACGGCACCTGCCGTCCTCGAACAGTTTTTTCTTGCAGTCCGCATACTGCTTCATGTCGCGGAAAAAATCGAGATGGTCCTGCGTGCAGTTTGTAAATATGCCAGCGGCAAATCTTATTCCTGCCGTCTTGTCGAAATAAAGCGCGTGCGCGGAAACTTCCATGAACACATACTCCACGCCGCAGTCAGCCATTTCCCTTAAGACTGAGTGCAGATAAACGGGGTCGGGCGTGGTGAGTTCGGGAGATATGAATCTTCCCGCAAACGATATGCCGAGCGTGCCTATCACCCCGGCCGACCTGCCCGCCGCAGAAAAAATCGATGCGAGCATGTAAGTCGTGGTGGTCTTGCCGTTTGTGCCCGTAACCGCCACTATTTTAAGATTTTTATCTGCGCAGCCGTAAAAAATGCGCGCAGCCACGGCAACCGCCGCCCTGCCGTCCTTTACAACAATCTGCGGAAGAGAGCAGCCGAGCCTGCGCTCGCATACAAGCGCGGCCGCGCCCGCCTTCTCTGCCGCCGCCGCGCAGCTGTGGGAATCGAATTTAGTGCCCTTGTAGCAAAAAAACAAATCGCCTTTTTTTATTTTTGAACTGTCGGTGCACAGCCCCGTAATTTCAGCTTCCGTATCCCCCTCTGCAGTTCCGCCGAGCGCCTGCACAAGCATGCTTAATTTCATTGATGTCTCCTTAAAGATTAACGCCCCGTCAACAGAAAGGGCTGATATTTTTTATGGCTATTATGTCTTCAAAAATTTCTTTGGCTACAGGCGCCGCCACGGCGCTGCCGTAGTAAGTGCCCTGAGGTTCGTCTACCGTTATAAGCGCAAGATAGCGCGGTTCGTCGGAAGGGAAAAAGCCTACGAAAGAGGAAACATACTTGCCCGAAGCAATTCTGCCGTCCTCGTATTTCTGCGCCGTACCCGTTTTGCCGCCCACTTTGTATCCTTCTATGTACGCATTTTTGCCGCTGCCTTCGGTAACCACTCCTTCGAGCATCTTTGCAAGAAGTTCTGAAGCTTCCTCGCTAATCACCTTGTTTTTGAGTACGGAAGCAAACTGCTGTTTCGTGCCGTCGGCAGACACAATCCCGCCTGCTATGCGGGGGACGTAATAATTTCCGCCGTTGACCGCCGCAGCGACGGCGCACGCAAGCTGAAGCTGGGTGACTGCAACCGTCTGGCCGAAACCTATGCGCGCAAGGTCGCAATTTCTTACGAGCGACTGCGGCAGAAGCATTCCCACAGCCTCGCCAGAAAAGTCTATGCCCGTAACGTTGCCGAAACCGAACGCAGAAAGATAGTCGTAAAAGGTATCCGTGCCGAGCGCCAGAGCTATATCCGTAAAGCACGGGTTGCAGCTGTTGTTCAGCGCCTGGGCAAGGGTCTGGTTGGAATGCTTGCCGTTTTTATGGTCCGACCAGCATTTTATCGTAGTGCCGTCCACCGAGCGGGTGCGGCTGGAATTGAATACATATTCGGGCGAAAAGGCGGCGGTGTTGCCCCTTAAATATTCTTCGAGGTCGGCGGCTGCCGTTATAACCTTGAAAGTCGAGCCAGGTTCGTATATGTCCACCACCGCCTTATTGCGCGAGAGCGAATTGAGCGTTTGCATATCGTCGCGCGGGACGTCGTTCAGATTGTACGACGGGTAGTTTACCATCGCCAGAACTTCAAAATTCTGCGGGTCGAGCACTACGCACGAAACGGATTTTGCTCCGCTCGAAACATAAACGTTTCTCATCGCCTGCTCCGCGGCAAGCTGGATTTCAGCGTCTATCGTCAGAAACAAAGACGCCCCGTCCTCAGCGGGACTATATACCACGGCGGCGTTTTCGCGCTCTACGCCGACTATGTCGGTGGCGTATAAAATTTCGCCGTTTTTGCCGGAAAGCAGCTCATTGTAATATTTTTCAAGCCCCGAAATACCCGAGCCGTCCGTAGAAGTGAAGCCGAGCACCTGACAGAGCGCGTCGCCGTAAGTATAGACGCGCGTATTGTCGCGCGAGTAATATACCCCCGAAAAATCGTAAGATATAAGCTGCTGTATCTCATTTTCAGAAGCGTGTTTGGCAACCGTCACTTCGGAAACTCCGCTCTTTGAAATATCCGAGTAAACCTCACTCTTGTCGAGCCCGAAAATGCCAGAAAGAACGGTCGCCAAGTACTCCTTGTCTTCGACCGCCGCGGGACGGACGAATACGCTGTATGTATTTTTGTTGCCCGCAAGCACTGCGCCGTTCCTGTCGTAAATCGCCCCGCGCGAAGCAATTACAGGTATTTCCCTGTTCCACTGGTCCGCCGCGCGCAGGGTAAGCTGCCCGCCGGAAACTACCTGCAGCCAGAAAAATCTGCCGGCAATTATGCAAAAAATAAAGGCTATTGCCAGAATTACCGACAATAACCTCTTTTGTAAAACAGTTACGGAAAATCCGTATTTTTCAGTTTTGATTTTATTTCTGATAGCCTTTTTCTCCGCTATTAATTATTCGCAGTCAATTCAGCCAGCCCTGCTCAAGCGCCACATTGTAAACGTTTTCATACGATGTTACGCTTTCAACGTCCGCATATGCGCTTTCGTAAGCCGCGCGGGCGGTATCTGCCATGCCCTCAAGCTGGGTTATATCCGAATTGAGGTTGGATATGATGGCCGAGTTTACTATTATGAGAACGAATACCGCGAGAATGAGTCCCACTATTACGCCTATTATTATCTTGTCGCGCTTTGTGAGGTTGATTTTGCTTGCGCTCTCATCTCGCTCTGCGGGACGGGCAATTTCGCCCTCCTGCATCGTGCGCGTTCTGCCAGCTATGGCGGTGCCGTCTGCACTTATCGTCTGATACTGAATGGTCGTAGGCGTAGGACGGAGGTCGTCGCTCTCTTCCTCTGCGGGCTGAACTGCAGGGGCAGCCTGAGCCGCCGCCATGCTTCTCGCCGCGGCGTATGCCTGGGCGGGCGTGGGCGCATAAGCCTGCGCGGGGCGGTTTACGGGGCTGTCTGCCCTGAAAATATCGGCGTTTGCGCGCGCATTTTTAACCACGTATACAGGCTGAGCCGCAGACTGCACATTCTGGCTGTACTGAGGCGCAGACTGTGCGGGCTGGACATACTCCTGCTGAACGGGAGCGCGGCGCGCGATTATTCCGTTAGCTTCGTAAAGCTGAGCGGGCGCGGCAGGCTGAGCGGTAACTTCGGCTACGGGTTCAGCCGCCTTTACCACCTGCGCACCGTCGGTATCTATACTTGCAACGACGTCTTTGATTTTATATTCGGGATTGAGAAGGCGCGCAAGATTATCCTTCATGCGTGCGTTGTGAAGCTCGTCGGCGTTCATGCCGGCGCGGCTGTCTCTTTCATTTATCTGCTGTGAAAATTTCCTTTCGATTACCGGGGTTGCGACTGCCATAATCCACTCCTTAACACTGGCCGTTAAACCGCTAAATAATTTTTTGTGCTACCCTGAGTTTTGCCGAACGCGAACGCGAATTTATTACCATCTCTTTCGGTCCAGCCACTACAGGTTTTTTCGTAAGTACCTCTATTTCTTTTTTCTTTCCGCATACGCAGACGGGCAGCTCTTTCGGGCAGATGCAGTCCGTTTCAAGGTAGCGGAACGCGTTTTTTACTATTCTGTCTTCCAGCGAATGAAATGTGAGTATGGCTATCCTTCCGCCTTTTTTAAGCCTTCGGGTAAGACCTAAAACAGCTTCGTACAGCCCTGAAAGCTCGCCGTTCACTTCTATGCGGACTGCCTGAAAACTTTTACGGGCGGCAGGTCCGTTCTGCTGGAATTTCTTCGGAATGCTTTCTTCTATTATCTTCACGAACTCGCCGCACGTTTTGATGCGGGAGCGCTCCCTCGCTTTAACCACGTTTGCGGCTATCTGCGAGGCAAATTTTTCTTCGCCGTACTCTTTTAAGATTTCGGCGAGTTTTTTCTGCGGATATTCGTTTATAACTTCTTCCGCCGTGAGCGGCGCCGTCATATCCATTCGCATGTCGAGCGGCGCGTCTGCGCACATGTATGAAAATCCGCGTTCGGGTTCGTCTATCTGGTGACTGGATATGCCGAAGTCGAGCATTACGCCGTCCAGAAAGTCAACACCTTCTTCTGCAAGCACCTCTTCAAAATTTTTGAAGTTGGATTTGTGTATCGAAAAACGGCCTTCAAACGGGGAAAGTTTCTGCGTTGCCGCCGCTATCGCCTCATCGTCGAGGTCGGTGGCTATCAGCCTTCCTTCGGGAGACGAGCGCCTGAGTATTTCGTATGAATGACCGCCGCCGCCTAAAGTGCCGTCGAAGTAAATTCCGCCGCTTGTCGGCTGAAGTCCTTGCATGCACTCTTCAAGCATTACGGGAAAGTGTGAAAACGAACTCATCTTAAATACCGAGCGAATCAAAATATTCGTTGTAGTTCGAATCGTCGTCGGCAAAGTACTCGTCGTAAACTTCCTTGGCCCAGATTTCCGCTCTGTTTCCGACTCCGCAGAAAACAATGTCTTTTTTGATGCGGGCGAACTCCCTTAAGTTTGCGGGGAGCACCACCCTGCCCTGACTGTCTTCTTCGGCGAGGACGAACGATTTTGTGAATGCCCTTATGCCGCGGCGCTTTTCTGCGTCCGACATTTTTACTTCCTCTATCTTGGCAAACTGTTCTTTTGCAATCTCCTCGGGGAACACGAAAAGACAGCCGTCGGTACCCTTGGCGAAATAGTAGTTATCGCCAAGCTCCTTTTTGAGTTTGGAAGGCACCCTTATTCTGTTTTTAGCGTCGAGCTGGTGATTGTATTCACCCGTGAGAAAAAACATTTATATTACCTTAAATAAAACTGTAATCTAATGATATCATTAAAATTGACCACTGTCAACCACCTTATATATTTTTTTTAGTAATTTTTAAAATTTTCATTTATTAACATTATCCACAAAAGCCCGAAAATATGAAAATTCTCATATTTTAATGTTTGAATTTTTCAAATACCGCGCGATTTTTTACGAAATTACCGCAAAAAAAGGATATTTTGGCGGTTTGCGAAGAAAAGTGGTCAGTTATCCCTAAAACTGATTGCAAGTGGTCAGCCGTCCCTGCTATTCCATCAAAAATTTTACAGTTATACAATTTTTTAATATATTTTTCAATGAAAATATAATGTGTACAACCTAAAACAACTGAGTTGAAATTTCCTTTCGGAAGGCTGAAGGCAATTTTTTCAAGGTCGGGAGAAAAAATATTTTGCTCAATTTTATTGGCAAGATTGCGGCAAGGATAAATTGTGGCGCGCGCGCCGTATTTTGAAATAAGAGCGGAAAATGCAGCGCTTCTGCACGTTGCTTCAGTAGCCAGAACGAGGAAATTTCCGCCGTATTCGCAGGCCTGTTTTACCGCCGGTTCAACCCCGAGAACGGGAAAAGAATATTTTGCTCTGAGCGACCTGACGCAGTTTGCCGTCACCGTGTTGCAGGCGACCACAGCGGCATCGGGATGCACGGCTGCAATTTTTTCAAACACGGAAAACACAAGCTCATAGATGCGCTCCTCTTCAAGGTTGCCGTACGGCACGTTATAATTATCGGCAAAATACATATAATCGGCCTGAGGAACGCGGCGGGCGCATTCTATTAAAAGATTGACCCCGCCTATGCCGCTGTCAAACAGGCAGACCAGCGGGCGGCGCGCATTTATGTCTTTTTTTTCGCCGTTAAAGATTTCCATACAGTTAATTATATTTGCCGTCAAAAAATATATGAAAAAATTACGAAAGCGGTTAAAAATTAGTTTACAACATCTGTTTTTTATGATAGAATTACTCAAGAATTTCAATGATACGCTTAAAGGAGAGATTGAAGTGCCTAACATAAAGTCAGCGAAGAAACGCGTTCTTGTAACCGAAAAGAAAACAATAAGGAACAGAGTAGTAAAGACTCAGGTTAAAAATGCAATAAAGAAGTTCCTTGCAGTAGTAACTACCGGCGATAAGGAAGCCGCAACAGCTATGTTCCCCTCCACCTGCTCGGTTATAGACGGCGCAGTTTCGAAGGGCGTTCTTAAAAAGAACACCGCCGCAAACAAGAAGAGCGGACTTGCCAAGAAACTCAACGAAATGGAATAATCGCATAATTTTATAATTTATGCCGAACGCTTTGCGTTCGGCTTTTTTTCGTTAGACAAAAAGCCGTGGCTCGCCTGTACTTGCGAGCCGCGGCTTTTTTATCGGTCTGCAGTTTTTTCAAATAGTTTCAACCACCATTATCAGTCTGCATCAATGTTACGACTGCAGCCAATCCCATTCGGACTCAGATATTCAAACAAATTCAGAACACATTTTATAACGCCGAACCTGGCGGCGCCCGCACATAGCCTCCACCGTTTTCAAGGGCGCATTGCGCCGTAATTATGCGCCAGACAGTCAATTTTATTTTTTATTGAATGCGCGCACGCGCTGCATGCGCGTGCGCGCGGCCGAATTCGAGGCAAGCACGCGACCCGTATGCGATCGACATTAATTTCATTGCGCCTCCAAGGCAATAATCGCACCATTTCATAAAATTTAAGCAACTAATTCATGCCCGTACAGAAGTGCAAAACTTTCACAAAATTTTCATATTTTTGACAATAAATTACACATAATCAAATTAATTGCAAACAGTTGACATCTGTAAAATATGCCACTATAATCTTACACGGTTATTATTACTAAACTTTTTGTTTAAAATTGCTAACCGTTTAATAATCTTAAACGCAGGGTTTAACACTGCGTTTACTATTTTTAAACGTTCTGTTTACAAGTCAAGGTGATTTTTATGGAAATCGGCAGCAAAATAAAGCTTTTAAGGCAACAGCTGAACCTTTCGCAGGCAGAGCTTGCCGACAGGTGCGAACTTACCAAAGGATACATTTCGCAGCTGGAAAACGACATAACCTCCCCGTCCATAGCCACCCTTTGCGACATTCTTGCGGCGCTGGGAACAGATCTTGCGGAATTCTTTAAAAAGGAAGACGACGAGCGCGTCGTCTTCGGCGCGGACGACTTTATCGAAAAGCGCGACGACGGCATGACGCTTAAATGGATTATACCCAATGCGCAGAAAAATATTATGGAGCCTATAATTTTAGAGCTCCTGCCGGGCGCGTCTTCCGCGGAGGACTTCCCCCACGACGGCGAAGAATTCGGGTACGTTCTGGAAGGAAAAGTGCGAATAACGCTCGGAAAAAAGGCGTACGTGTGCAAGCGCGGCGAAACTTTTTATTACCGCGCAAACACCACCCACACCGTGAGCAACGCAGGCAAGACAATTGCCAAAATACTGTGGGTTTCTTCACCCCCCAACTTCTGATAAATCGGGTTTCTACCCATAACTTCCGATAAACTTTCAAGGAGAGAATAAAATGAGCGAAACCAACACCATTATCGAGCTCAAAGACGTATGCAAGTCGTTCGATGACACAATAGCCGTCGAAAACTTCAACCTCGCCATACAGAAAGGCGAATTTGTAACCTTCCTCGGCCCGTCGGGTTGCGGCAAGACAACTACTTTAAGGATGATTGCCGGATTTGATTTGCCCACCTCGGGACAGATTCTTTTGAACGGCGAGGACATAAGCAACCTGCCGCCCAACAAGCGCCCCGTAAACACGGTGTTCCAGCGCTACGCGCTTTTCCCCCACCTCAACGTTTACGAAAACATTGCTTTCGGTCTCAGGCTTAAAAAGGTCGCCACCACAGTTACAAACCGCAAGGGCGAAAAAGTAACAAAGATGCTTCACCTTTCCCGCCGCGAAATAGACGAAAAAGTAAGGCGCGTGCTTGACATAGTTGACCTCGAAGGCTTTGAAAAACGTTCGGTTTCCACACTCTCCGGCGGACAGCAGCAGAGGGTTGCGATAGCCCGCGCAATCGTCAACGAGCCCGAAATTCTCCTTCTGGACGAGCCCCTTGGAGCACTCGACCTTAAAATGCGCAAGGAAATGCAGATAGAGCTCAAAGAAATGCACAGGCGACTCGGCATAACCTTTATATACGTTACGCACGACCAGGAAGAAGCGCTTACCATGAGCGATAAAATCGTCGTTATAAACGACGGCGAAATTCAGCAGGTAGGCACGCCCACCGACATATACAACGAGCCCGTAAACACATTCGTTGCGGACTTCATCGGCGAAAGCAACATCTTCAACGGAATGATGGTCGGCAAACTCAAGGTTAAATTCTGCGGAGCATCATTCGACTGCCTCGACGATTATGAACTCAACCAGTACGTCGACGTAGTTGTGCGCCCCGAAGATATCCATATCTGCAAGCCCGGCGAAGGTCAGCTCAAAGGCAAGGTGGTATCCACTGTGTTCAAGGGCGTACATTATGAAATAACCGTCGAAGTAGGCAGGTTCGAAATTGTAATCCAGAGCACCGCCTACGCCGCCCCCGGTTCGCTTATCGGCATGCAGATTGAGCCCGACGGCATCCACATAATGGAAAAGGTTTACACCGAAAACAAGTACGACGGCGTCATAACCAAGAACAACACCGTAAAATTCGGCGACGGCGAATTCGAATGCGACGTCACACAGCTTTACAAGGGGTCTCACCTCGACGAAGAAGGCTACCTGATTACCGCCGAAGGCGAAAAGCTTGACCTTACGGGCACCGAAGTTACCGTAGAGATAGGCTTCCGCGACATCACCATGAGCGACGTGAAAGGCGCGGGCGGCGCAGAAGGCAGCATAATTTCCATGATTTACAAGGGCGACCACTACCGCTACATCGTAAGGACGGAAGAAAACGAAGAAGATTACGTGCTCGCCTGCCCCGACCTCTGGAACACGGGCGACAAGGTAAGCCTTGTAATCCCCGCGGACAAAATAAAGCTTACTTTAAAGCCTGCTACGGGGGATAAAAAATGACGAAAGCGCTTAAACTGCGGTTCAACCGCAAACAGCTGTGCATACCTTACGCGGCGTTTCTGATACTCTTCGTAATATGCCCGCTGCTCGTTATAATTTACTTTGCATTCACAAACGGCACAGGTCAGTTCACGTTCGACAACCTCGTCAACTTCTTCACGAACACCAACACTCTCGGCACGCTTTTGAACAGCATTGCCATAGCCGTGGTCACAACGATTATCTGCCTTGTGATAGCTTACCCCGTCGCCTACATCCTCGCACGCAGCAAGTTCAAGAAAAAGTACGTGCTTCTGATGCTCTTCGTGCTGCCCATGTGGATAAACTTCACGCTGAGAATTACGGCGCTCAAAGAAATACTTACCGCAATAGAGACAAATATCGCTGTCTACCCCTTCTTAAATACCATAATCGGCATGACTTACGACTTTTTGCCTTTTATGATACTGCCTCTCTACACGTCGCTGAGCAAACTCGATAAAAGTCTTACGGAAGCGGCCGAAGACCTCGGCGCGAACGGTTTTACCGTATTCATGCGCGTAGTGCTTCCCCTCTCCGTACCCGGCATTATTTCCGGCGTGACTATGGTTCTTCTGCCCTCCATGACAAACTACGTCGTACTCGACATGCTCTACAACAGCACGTATATAATGGGCAGTCTCATAGGCAGCTACTTTGCGCACTTCGACTGGAATAACGGCTCGATGATTTCGCTTATTCTGCTTATAATAATATTTATAATCACGCTTGCAACCAACAGATTCAACGACAGCGGCGAAACCGCGGGGAGGAATTTGCTGTGAAAATCACAAAAAAAGTTTTAAGCGTCGTATGGCTCGTGCTCATACTCGCTTTCATTTACATTCCCATACTGCTCCTCGCCGTTTACAGCTTTACTGACGCCACCATGGTAGGCGGCGCGGTAAGCGGGTTTTCTTTCCAGAACTATATAACGCTCTTCGAAAACGAAGAACTGCGCAGCATGATAGGCGGAACTGTAGCCCTCGCGCTCGGCTCGGCGCTCATTGCCTCCATACTCGGCACGCTCGGCGCGATAGGCACTTTCTATTCCAAAAGAACGGCAAAGCACCTCATAAACTACGCCAACCAGATACCCGTCGTAAACGCCGACGTCGTTACAGGTTTTTCGCTCTGCGTTCTTCTCATAGTTCTTCTGGGCATAAGCAAAGATACTTTCGTGCCCCTCGTATTAGGTCACGTGGTGCTCTGCGCTCCATTTGTATATCTTTCCGTAATGCCCAGGCTCAAACAGATGGACAACAACCTTTACGAAGCCGCTCTCGACCTCGGCGCGACGCCCGCACAGGCGCTTTTCAAGGTAGTTATCCCTCAGCTTCTGCCCGGCATACTTTCAGGCTTCATGCTGGCTGTCACGCTCTCGCTTGACGATTACTTCATAACGACTTACACAAAGCCTTCCACCTTCGACACGATAAGCACTTACGTTTATAACGCAACGAAGGGCAGCCAGACGGACATAAAAACTGCGCTCTGGGCACTTTCCACGTTAATATTCCTTATAGTTGTAATTATAGTAGTGCTTATGAACGTCGTTTCAGGCAAAAAGAAAACCACGGAGGAGCGCATATGAGAAAAATGAGAATAGCCGCCGTTGCGGCGGCGTGCCTCTTCGCCGTGCCCGTGTTTGCCGCCGCAGGCTGCACCAAAACAGACGAAACCGTCGTACTGCGCGTCGCCAACTGGGAAGAATACATCGACCTCGGCGGCTGGGGCGAAGACGAGCTCATAGAGCTTGCCGACGGAACGGAAATTTTCGGCGAAAACAGCGTGGTTGACGACTTTACGGAATGGTTCAACTCACAGAATTACGGCTTTGACGTGAGAGTAGAATACTCCACCTTCGGCACAAACGAAGACCTTTACAACCAGCTCAATTTAGGCGACGTTTACGACCTTGTATGCCCTTCCGACTACATGATAATGAAACTGCTCGCCGAAGATAAAATACAGCCTTTTTCTGCCGATTTCATGGATACGGAAAACCCCGATAATTATTATATAAACGGCGTTTCGGAATACATCGACGGCACGGACGAAAGCATATTCGGCCAGTACGGCTGGAGCGGCATAGCCGCCTGCTACATGTGGGGCACGACGGGACTTGTATACAATCCCGAGATAATAGGAAGCGAAGCCGACGTCGCTGCGTGGGACATACTCACAAACAGCGATTACGAAAAGAGCGTAACGGTAAAAGACAACGTGCGCGACGCATATTTCGCCGCCCTCTCCATTCTTTTCAAGGATGAGCTCGACGAAATAAATGCGGACGAAAACATGACCGAAGAAGAAAAGAGCGCCGCAAGAAGCGAACTTCTGAACTCCACCGACAAAGAGACGATTGCCGCAGCAGAAGATATTCTTAAGGACATCAAACAGAACGTTTACTCCTTTGAAACGGACAGCGGCAAATCGGATATGGTTACGGGAAAGGTAATTGCTAACTTCCAGTGGTCGGGCGACGCGGTTTACATCATGGACCAGGCCGACGAGGAGGACACCGAACTCTGGTATTCAGTTCCCGACGAAAGCACTAACCTTTGGTTTGACGGCTGGGTAATGCTTAAAGACGGCATAGACGGAAACAAAAACAGGCAGATTGCATCGGAAGCGTTTGTCAACTTCCTCTCCCGCCCCGATATAGCCGTGCGCAACATGTATTACATCGGATACACCTCCTCCATAGCCGCCGACGAAGTTTACAATTACTTTGACTGGTGCTACGGCGTTGTCACCGACCCCGAAAGCGAAGATTATTACGAGTTTGACAACGTGTACGTGTATGACGTAAGTTACTTCTTCGGCGAAGACAGCTATATCTACATCGACATGGATACCGTTGAAGTTGAAGGCGCTGCCCTTACCCATGATTATGACGACGATGATTACGTGGCGGGTTACCCCGTTTACAGCGGCGGAACGATAAGCCGCGGACGTCAGGCGTTTACGCAGTACCCCACCGCCGACATAATAGACCGCAGCGTTGTAATGCTCGATTTCGGCGACGACCTCGCGGCTATCAATCAGATGTGGATAAACGTGCGCTGCCTCGATATAGTCGATATAAGCGTAACGACGGTTGTAATCGTAGCAGTCATAATTGTTGCCATTGCCGCGGCAATTGTTCTGTACCGCTTCAGATACAGAATCTTCTACGACAGACCCCGCCGCAAGGCAATGTAACTTAAAACACAAATTAAAACCCCTGTGTAAATCGCAGGGGCTTTTTATTCGCGCATCTGATGACCGGCTCAAGCGCCGTTTATCTGTTAAGAACTGAAAAATTCAGCAAATTTTATTTAACGGAATTCGTAAATAACTTCGCCTGCCCCGTAATTATTTTCTGCCGGAACTTCAGCGTAATATACCCAATAAATAATATCAGCTGTTACGGCATCGCCGTCATGTATAGTATTCCTTGAAATGACGGGGCAGAGCTTATTGTCTTTTACAAGAATTCTTTCAAACTTTAGTCCATCGCTTGAGCAGCTTGTGGTAAGGAAAACAAGTAGGGCATTTTTATCGAAATAACCTTTAGTATAGCCGAACTCTATGCCGAACGCCTCATAATCGGCATAATCTGTAAACAATTCCAGTCTGCTCCCTTCAAGGTATTTCTTTTCCGCTTCTTCAAGAGCAGAATAATCGTTCCCGACGTCAAAAAAATCATAAATGACGGCAGTTTTCGGCTCAAGTCCCGAGGCTGTATAATCGGCATACGGATCTGCGCACGCGCACAAAAGCAATGTAAAAGCCGCCAGAACTGAAAAAACAGACGCAAAAACTTTTTTCACATAGCACCCCCTTATAACAACTGCCGCGCCTTATTGCAGCCATTTACAGCACTGCCGCGCATTTCAGTATAGTAAACTATTTTATCAAAGATTTTATAAATCAATTATATCACAGCGCAAAAATATAAGCAATATATATACCGCATCGTGCGACTCATAAAATAATAAGCCGTCACATCAGTGACGGCTTATTTTTTGGTACTCCCGGCGGGAATCGCGCCTTGTGCGGCGCGCACGGTTGACAGCCCAATCAACGGGCTGTCAAGTCGTCGGTCGTTTCCTCCGACCTGCGCTCGCTTTCGCTCGCTTGCCTCCCCTCGATTCCCGCATCGTGCGACTCATAAAATAATAAGCCGCCACTGATGTGACGGCTTATTTTTTGGTACTCCCGGCGGGAATCGAACCCACAACGGCCCCTTAGGAGGGGGCTGTTATATCCATTTAACTACGGAAGCATTTTTATTTTATTCCGACTGACAACACGCATAAACGTACCGTACCGCTCGGCAACGCAAATATAATACAATATATTGAGAAAAAAATCAAACGATTTTCGGCGCTTTATTCAAAACCGCATTATTTAATTATTTTTTGCTTTTCTATAATTCACAGCGGAGCGCCTTCACCCGCCGCACTCCGCAATTGCATTGACAGCCGCACTTATGACGCAACAAATAAAATCTCCGCAATTTGAAAATATTGCCATAAAAATAAGCTGAAAAACAGCAATTATGCGTGAAATAGTACTTCAATTACGGCTAAATTTATCAGCCAACGGGCTTTACCTTTGAATAAGGCAACGGGCGGACAGGGTTTGCATTATGGCGACCTGTCATTTTTTCCATCCAGACCATATCGTACCATCTGCCGAACTTGCTGCCGCACTTCACAAACCTGCCCACAATTTTAAAACCGAGCCGTTTATGAAAGTTTACGCTGTCTTTCGTGAGATATTCGTCTTCGCGCGCGGGATAAGCTATGCAGGCATACATGTTCTTTATGCCTTGCAACTTAAGCGCCTCTTCAAGCGCCGCGTAAAGCCGCGCGCCTATCCCCTTGCGCCCGTAACCCTTGGCAACGTACACCGTCGTTTCCACAGCCCAGTCGTATGCCGACCTGTTTTTGAATACTCCGGCATAGCAATAACCTGCAACCTCTCCGCCGCATTCGGCAACGAAATAGGGATAAAACGACATTATGCCGCGCATTCTTTGCGCAAATTCTTCTGTATCGGGAGCGTCGTCCTCAAAAGTGACTGCGGTATTATTTACGTAATAAGCATAGATTGCGCAAAGCTTTTCCGCGTCCGAAAGCTGAGCGCGCCTTATAATTATCTCTTCCAAATCATCCTCGCTCGCGGCTTACGCTGCCGTACATTTTATGCCGCCGCGCTCTGCTGAGCGCGGCGGCAATTTTTAAACTTTTTCTATATACTTTATCTGGCTTCCGCCGAAGAAATCGCGGTCAGCAAAATAATCGAGCTTCAAAACAGCGTCGAGCATTTCCTGCTTGTCGTAATAGTCAGCCGCGGAATACAGGAAATCAAGCACATAATCGCCGAACCCGCCCGCACTGTACGTTTCGTCAAACGGATAGCACTCCCACGAATCGCCGTTTTCAACGTAGACGTCTATCGTTGAGAAATATATATCGTCTATGAATATGCCTGACTCGTGGCTTATAAACACTCCTTCAAGCTTTGAAAACATGCTTACGCCGTGATAAAGTCCCGTATTGTAGCTGTATCCGCACAAATCGAGCAACGTGGGCAGAATATCGTAAGTGTTGCAG
Organism: uncultured Clostridia bacterium; assembly: GCA_944368065.1. Lineage (GTDB taxonomy): Bacteria > Bacillota > Clostridia > Christensenellales > Borkfalkiaceae > Coproplasma. Next base: position 24,410 of record CALVWV010000025.1, read on the forward strand.
AACTTTGTTATTTTGCTGGGCTTAAGAGCGCTGCCCTTATCCTTTACCGCGGTATAATCTATCGCGGAATACTCTTCGAGCGCAAGCGGCTCAACCTTAAGGTCCATGCTTCCGCCATACCAGATAAAGCAGGGAACGGAATAAAGGTCGGTATTATAAAACTCCGAATCGTCTATGCCCTTCATTGCATAATTCATCTGGTCGTAATAAGCGGAATGGTCGGCATAGAACATAAATACCGTGTCGGCAAGCTCGCCGGAGCTCTCGAGGTCCTTCACCAGCATGTTTATGCCGAGGTCAAGGTCCATCAGACCAGCCTGATATCGCTTGTAGCGCAGGAACATTTCCGTATACAGCTCGTTTTCTTCAAGGCTCTCTTCGTCTATGCCATGAGTGCCGCTCACATACGTCGAAGGAAATCTGTCTATCAGTTCGTAATACTCTTCAAGCTCTTTGACCTGACATCTTTCGGAAAACTCCTCCTTCTCATCCTCAGTCATTTCGCCCGAAGAAACTTCGCCGCGGGCTGAAGGCGTTTCGGTGAAAGGATAGTTTCCGTAATCTATAAGGTCGTTATAAGAACCGTGCGTCGTCAGCGTCATCATCTGAGTGAAGAACGGCCCGTCTTCAGAATGGGTAAACTCGTCCGAATAGTATCTGAACACGTTTGAATCTTTGTCAAGGTCGTAAAAACCGTTCTTTTCCGAATTACCGGGAAGAAGGTCGAGGTCTTCAAGGAAATATGTATTGTCGTAGCCGTACAAGCCGCCGAACACTTCGCTGCGCTTGTAGTAACTTCCGTCATTTATATGGAAATAATTGCTGGTATAGCCGCTGTTGCCGAGCACGTTGGCAAGCGTGTACGGCATTGAGTTATCCAGGATGTTAGACGGCTCTAGCGAGGTAATCGAAGTATAGCTGCCCATTACAGAGAGCGCTTCGGAACAGTTGGTCTTATCTCTTGCATGGAAATCCGTCATGGCTATGCCGCCTTCCGCCATCGCGTACAGGGTAGGCGTGTATTCCTTGTTGATTGCATACCATTCGCCCGACTCTATTACTATGAGAACTATATTTTTACCGTCAAGCGCGCCAGTATAGATGTTGTCCCCGTACACGCTTCGGCTCATGCGGCTCTGCGAAAAGTAAGCGTCAAGGTCTTCTTCGGTTATTTCGTCCACGTATGTATCACTTGATATGGAATTGCCGATGTTGACGACAAAGTAGCCGTACGTACCGAACTCGGAAAAAGCTTTCGCAGTAAACTTCTGGTCGGTGTAAAGTTCGCTCTCGTCGTAAAAAATGCTCAGCCTGTCCTCTTCTTCCTGGTCAGCAAGAGCGGAAAAGCTGTCTATGGTGAATGCATAGAGTATGCCGGCGCAGCATTCCGCAAGCAGAAACGCTACCAAAAGCAGAATTATTACGTTGCGGGTGTACAGCCCCTTGGGCACGGTGTATCTGCGGGCAAATACAATGAGACCTGCAAGAGAAGCGCCGAAAAGAAGTATCATTCCGACAATAAGCCACCAGTTGACAAAGCTTGCGTCCATTACGCCCGTCACCTCGTTGAGAAGGTTGAGCATGCTGAAGCTGAAAACCATGCCGCTCATTGAGTACAAAGCTTCGTTGGTGATTGAAAGAATTATCTGGAAAACAAGGAATGCCGAAAGTACTGAAAGTTGCGCCGCCTCATGCGGCAATACAAAAATAATCAGCGCTATTACGAGAATTACCGCCAGATCCAGCCCGAAATACTGCGGCAGAACGCCCAGTCCCATGACCAGAAAGGTTATAATTTCCATCAGCACGGCGAGAATTACGTAGCTGGCCGCGAACACCGTTTTTTTGATAAGTAGCCTTTTCATTATCCTTAAGTTTCTCCCGCGCGCGGACAAAATCTTCCGCACGCTTTAAATTTGACGAGAGGGGCGAACATACTGCCCGCCCCGAAGTCAATGCAAAATCTTAAATTATTTATTTTTCAGTCCTTTTTCTGCCCGTCGGATTCGCCGTTTTCTGAAGAATTGCCGCCTTTTTCTGATTTTGCAGCATTTTCAGCGAGCAGGTTTCTTATCTCCGTCAGAAGTTCTTCAACGGTAGGTTTGGGAGGCGTAGCGGGCGCGGGAGCCTGTTCAGCTTTAAGCTGCTCTTCCGCCATTGCTTTGGCCTCTTTTTCGGCAATGCCGCTCTTTACAAGCTTTCTTGCGCGCCTTCTTATTTCCTTTTCGCGCTTTGCCTGCGCGTTGAGCTTGTTGCCCGCGTCGCGCACGGTGTTAATGATTTTTACAATAGCAAAAATCACTATGGCGATAAGAATAAAATCGAGTATCGCCTGAATGAAGTTGCCCCAGTTTATGACCAAAGAGTTGGTCATATCCAGAGAACCGTCTTCAAGATACACCGCTTTCAAAACGGTGCAGAGCGAAGATAAATCGCCTTCGCCCACGGCGCTGTTTATAAGCGGCATTATGATGTCGTTCGTGAGGCTTGTTACTATAGCAGTGAATGCAGCGCCGATTACGACAGCTACCGCAAGGTCCAGAACATTTCCCCTTGAGATGAATTTTTTAAACTCACCCCAAAGTTTTTTAAACGTTTTCATTGCACTCCTTCAGGCTCTTATTTTAAAATTTCGTTTACGAGCGCTTCCATCTCGGGAACGTTTTCTTCAGAGAATGCCGCGCGGATTTTTACAGTCTGCGTGAGTATATTAAGGTCCTTGCAACCGGCAAGGCGTTCCCTCATAAGCTTGCCGGAGATGGGCGCCCAGGTGCCGTTTTCGATTATTCCTATAGTCCTCGAACGGAAGTTGCGCTCCGTAAGGCAGTCCAGAAATTCCCTCATTGCGGGGAAAATTTCAGCGTTGTATGTCACGGAAGCAAGAACGAGCCTGCTGCACATAAACGCTTCGGCAACGCACTTAGAGCGGTCTGCGCGCGCAAGATCTTCGACTATTACCTCCTTGCCCGCCTTTTTAAGCATGTCCGCAACGGTGAGAGCCACCGCCTTGGTGTGGCCGTATATGGACGCATACGCAACCATGACCGCATCCTTTTCGGGGCGGTAAGATGACCATGTATCGTACAAGCTTATGTAATGGTCAAGGTCTTTATCGAGCACGGGACCGTGCAGAGGGCAAATCCTTTTTACATTGAGCGCAGAAAGCTTTTTCAGAAGCGTCTGAACCTGCACGCCGTACTTACCCACAATGCCTATATAGTAACGCCTTGCCTCGTCATCCCAGGGCTGATCTGCATCGAGCGCGCCGAACTTGCCGAATGCGTCTGCTGAGAATACCGTTCCCGACGTTTCGTCGTAAGAAACCATTACCTCGGGCCAGTGCACGAGGGGCGCCATCACAAACCTTAAAGAGTGCTTGCCGAGGGGAATTACAGAGCCTTCTTCCACCTTTAAGGCGTTATTTACATCGAAGCCGAAGTATTCCTTTATCATGGCGAACGTTTTGGAGTTGCCCACAACCTGAACGTTGGGATAAACCCTTAAAAAGTTCTGTATATTCGCGGAATGGTCGGGCTCCATGTGGTGAATGACAAGATAATCGGGGTGTCTGTCGCCGAGAACGGCGCGCACGTTTTTAAGCCATTCGGGACCGAAAGACGCGTCGGCCGTATCGAGCACGGCAATCTTTTCGTCTTTGATAACGTAAGAGTTGTAAGAAACGCCATCGGGCACAGAGTACAGTCCTTCAAAAAGGTCGATTGAATGGTCGTTTACGCCTACATAAAAAATGTCGTCTTCTACTTTAAACATACCTTTGAAATTATGCTCTTTCCTTTAAAATTTTATTTACAGACATATTATATAGTTTGTGCCGCCCGTTGTCAATTTTTTTGCTGAAAAAGATAACGGAGGGTAATTTTGTCAGTCTTACCCTCCGCTGTTATTTATTGTTTTGCATTTTTTGCCGCATAAAATTTTGCCGCCTCGCAGAACTTCACAGCGAGCGCTGTACGTTTGCTTTGTCTGCAGGCCTTTTTACCTTATCTGACCTTCGCCGCGGACTACATATTTGTAAGAGTTCAGCTCGCTTAGTCCCATAGGTCCTCTCGCGTGCAGCTTCTGAGTGGATATCCCCATCTCGCAGCCGAGCCCGAATTCTCCGCCGTCGGTAAACCTCGTCGAAGCGTTGACGTAAACGGCGGCGCTGTCTACGGCGTTCACAAAATAGTCCGCCGCAGATTTGTCTTCGGTAACTATGCAGTCGGAATGACCGGTAGAATGAACGGATATATGCTCCGCCGCCTCCTGAACGGAAGACACGACTTTTACCGCCATTACGTAATCGAGAAATTCGGTATCGAAATCCTTTTCCCCCGCGGGAACGCAGTTCTGCTTTCCGCCGAGCACGGCATAAGCCTTTTCGTCGAGCTTCAGAAGCACGGGATTAACCTTTCTGTCTGCAACCAATCGCTCCCACAAAAGGGGCAGAAATTTTTCGGCAACGTCTTCATGCACAAGGCAGACTTCCATTGCGTTGCATACCGAAGGTCTGCTGCATTTTGCATTTTCTATTATATTGAGCGCCATTTTCAAGTCGGCTGATTTATCGACGTAAACGTGGCAGATACCCGTGCCCGTCTGAATGCAGGGCACTTTTGCGTTCTGCACGCAGGCGTTTATGAGCCCCGCCCCGCCGCGAGGAATAAGAAGGTCAACAAGACCCGTCGCAGTCATTATGTCCGCCGAGCTCTGGCGGGTGGTGTCCTCCACAAGGTTTATAAGTTCGGGAGCGAGACCCTGCTCTTCAAGCGCGGCGCGCATTGCATCCACTATCGCTCCGGCGGAGTTGTACGCTTCCTTGCCTATTCTGAGCACGCAGACATTGCCGCTTTTTAAACAGAGTGCCGCGGCATCCGAAGTGACGTTGGGTCGGCTTTCGTAAATTATCGCCACGACGCCGAGCGGCACGCTGACCTTTGTGACCTTTATGCCGCTGGGGCGGTTTACCGTACCGAGCACCCTGCCGACGGGGTCGGGAAGGGCGGCAACTTCGCGCATGCCGTCCGCCATACCCTTTATTCTGTCTGACGTAAGGCGCAGTCTGTCAATCATGACTTCGGATATCTTGCCCTTTGCCGCCGCAACATCCTTTTCGTTTGCGGAAATAATTTTGTCCGCAGCCGCTTCAATTCCGTCCGCCATTGCAAAGAGCGCGTTATTTTTCTGCTCCGACGTAAGAAGCGCCGCGAAAGTTTTATATTTATTAGCGTTTATCAGTATTTCCCTTGTAGTCATTCCGCCTTACCTATAAAGCGCGTACCCGCGCCCTTACCTTCTGTTATTTCATAAAGCACGGCAGGATTTTCGCCCTTGGCTATGACCATATCGAGCCCGTTGTCCATGCAAAGCTTTGCCGCCTGAAGTTTGGTGCACATTCCGCCCGTGCCCAAAGACGTTCCAGAACCGCCCGCCGCGGCGTAAAGCTCGGGCGTGAGCTCGGTTACGACGGGAACAAGTTTTGCCCCCTTATCCTTTCTCGGGTCGCCTGTATAAAGCCCCTCTATGTCCGTCAAAAGCACAAGAAGATCCGCCCCGATGCTCACCGCCACTATCGCCGCGAGCGTATCGTTGTCGCCTACGGAAATTTCCTTCGTCGCTATGGTATCGTTCTCGTTGATTACAGGCACGGCGCCCAGTCCGAGCAGCCTTTCAAGTGTATTTTCGAAGTGGCCGCGGCGCTCTTTGTTTTCCACGTCGTCTGCGGTAAGAAGTATCTGCGCCACCGTCTGGTTGTATTCGCCGAAAAACTTATCGTACGTGTACATTAGTTCGCACTGTCCGACTGCCGCCGCCGCCTGCTTCGTGGGTATGTCCGCGGGACGACAGGGAAGCGAAAGCTTGCTTACGCCCATGGCTATCGCGCCCGACGATACAAGTATAACCTCGTTTCCGGCATTTTTGAGGTCGGAAAGCACCCTGCACAGTCCGTCTATAAATCTTAAATTGATTTTGCCCGTCGCGTGCGAAAGCGTGGACGAGCCTACTTTTACTACAAGTCTCATGATATTATTCACCCTTGCAGATTATTGTATAATATTACCGCGGTTTAGTCAATTAAATTAACAAAGTGCCTGTGCGGGAATATGGCAGAGTATAAAAAAGCGGCAGAGCCGTATGAAAACAGTTCCGCCGCAATCTTTTAAGCTTTATTCAATCAGACAATGCCCTGAGCCATCATAGCTTCGGCAACCTTCACAAAGCCCGCGATGTTCGCGCCCATTACGTAGTTGCCCTCGTAGCCGTAATCCTTTGCGGCCTTGTCGATATTGTGATAGATGTTTACCATTATGTTCTTGAGCTTTGCGTCAACCTCTTCGAACGTCCAGAACATTCTGCCTGAAGACTGAGCCATCTCGAGTGCGGAAGTAGCTACGCCGCCTGCATTTGCCGCCTTTGCGGGAAGGAATACGACGCCGTTCTTCTGGAAAACTTCGATGGCTTCCAGCGTGGAAGGCATATTTGCACCCTCTGCTACATACTTGCAACCGTTGTTTACAAGCGTCTGCGCCGACTGAGCGTCGATTTCGTTCTGCGTTGCGCAGGGAAGAGCTATATCGCAAGGTATAGTCCATATGCCCTTGCAGCCTTCCGTATAGGTCGAACCTGCCACTCTTTCGGCATATTCCTTTATCCTGCCGCGCTTTACTTCCTTTATATCCTTAACCACGTCAAGATTTATGCCTGCGGGGTCGTAGATGTAACCGTTGGAGTCGTACATAGCAACTACCTTCGCGCCGAGGCTCTGAGCCTTCTGGCAGGCATAAATTGCAACGTTGCCCGAACCGGATATGACAACCGTCTTGCCCTCGAAGCTGTCGCCCCTCGCCTTGAGCGCTTCTTCGGTGATGTAGATAAGACCGTAACCCGTAGCTTCAGTTCTTACAAGGCTGCCGCCGTAAGTAAGACCCCTGCCGGTAAGCACGCCGACATGCTCGTTCCTTATCCTCTTGTACTGCCCGAAAAGGAAACCAATTTCCCTTCCTCCTACGCCGATATCGCCCGCGGGAACGTCGGTATCAGCGCCGACATGACGGTAAAGCTCGGTCATGAAACTCTGGCAGAATGCCATAATTTCCCTGTCAGACTTGCCCTTGGGGTCGAAGTCCGAACCGCCCTTGCCGCCGCCTATGGGAAGACCCGTAAGGCTGTTTTTAAGTATCTGCTCAAGACCTAAGAATTTTATTATGGAAAGGTTTACAGAAGGATGGAAACGCAGACCGCCCTTGTAAGGACCTATTGCGCTGTTGAACTGTACCCTGTAACCTTTGTTTACCTGTACTTTGCCCTTATCGTCAACCCAGGGAACGCGGAACATTACAACCCTTTCAGGCTCAACAAACCTTTCAAGAAGTCCCGCCTTTTCATATTCGGGGTGCTTCTCTACTACGGGTGCGAGCGTGGTGAGTATTTCCGTTGCGGCCTGGTGGAATTCAGGCTCGCCGGGATTGCGCTTTTTAAGATTCTTTAAAACTCTCTCAACGTATGACATTTTAAATGCTCTCCTCTAGCGCCGTGCGGCGCACTTTATTTTGATAAAGTAATTATAACATACGCTTAACGTTTTGCCAAATTTAAAACCCCGATTTTTAATAACGATTTTTTATAATCCGTATAAGTTTTACTAATAATTTATGATTTTGAGCAAATTTTAGCCGTTTTTGGCAAAAATTAAGCCATTTTGATTGGCGGCTTTTGATTATATAATACATAAGTTGTACTTATTGCACAAAAAGTCTCTTTGAAATTTTTACCGAAATACGCGGGTTAACGTGCTTTACGCAGGCATATGCGCTGATAAAGCGGAATTACTTTTTTGCATTTGCAATTCAGGCTTGCGTTTACTGCTTTGCGGGAACCCTCGGCAGTGCGGCGGCAATGTGTGCCTTGCTCGAACCGCGGCGCTCTTTCCTACCCTCTCTCTGCGCCGCACAAAAAAAGGCACCGCAATGGTGCCTGTGTGTGGCTTTAGAGGATAAAAATGCTACCCTGCCATTTGCCCCACAAACTATGCGTATATTATAGCAAGGTTTGTAAATGCCGTCAATGATTTGCTTGCCTGAGCACATAAAGAAAGCGAGCCGATTTTTTCGACCCGCTTTTAACTACTCTACCACCTCGGTTACGCTCAATCCCCCTTTTAAGTAAATAACGATAGACTTGTCTTTCATCACCCTTATAAGACCCACAAGACGCCTGATCATAATGTCATCGTATTGACTGAAACAGAGTTCCGTATTCGTCAGCGTTTCTCTGATTTCATCTATTTCGGCTTTAAGGCTTGGATTGGCAGCAATCTTTTCTCTTTTTGCTTCGAGCTGTTCTTGTAATATTGCAATCTTGTCGTTCAGTTGTCGGATCACATCAATGTACTTACTTTTATCCCCCTCCGTGCTGTTCAGGTGCTGCACATTGTCATCGACCTGCTGCCTCAGATACCTTATTTGATTTTCTATTGTGTCGGATTCCAAAACATCGTCCTCTCCCGTCATGACGCACGAGAGATTAGAGATAATCATTTCCAAGACATCCTCTTTGTTTTCAAGCAGTCGCGTTAATCCTCGGCAAATTGCAACGTGCAATTTGGTTTCGTCCAAAGCCGGGGCTGTGTGCAGAATTTCTTTCCGTGCTCTACCCTGCTCAAACATCGCCAGACTTTTCTGCTTACGCCATTTTTCACCCAAGTCACTCTCTTATACGGGCTGCCGCATTCGCCGCAGACAAGCAGTTCTGAAAGTGAAAATTTTCCGCTGTACTTTCCGAGAGAGGTAATGCCTTTATCCGATGTCTGACGCTTACCTCTGCGACGAGCCATTTCGCGTTGCACTTTTTTGAACATTTCCGAACTGACGATGGGAACATGATTGTTGGCAATAAAGTATTTAGCCATCTCGCCGCGGTTCTTTTTCACCTTTTTCGTTATACAGTTTTCGGTAAAGGTTTTTTGCAAAAGCATATCGCCGCAATACCGCTCATTCGTTAATATATTGGAGATGACGTTAAATCCCCATTGAGACTTTCCTTTCTTGGTCGGTATATTGTTCTGCTCCAAATACTCCTTGATCTGTTTGACGCTGTAACCGCTCAAATACAAGTTATAAATTTTTAAGACGATTTCAGCTTCTTCTGGAACGATTTCAGGCTCTCCGTCTTCCCCTTTCCTATAACCTAATATATTATATCGAAAGGCGAACGTCCCGGCTCGCATACGTTGTTGCAATCCCCACCGCACATTCGCGCTTATATTTTCGCTTTCAGCCTGTGCCATGACACTGTACAAACCGACAAACATTTCGCTGTCGGCAGTCAAAGAATTCAGGTTTTGCTCCTCGAAAAACACACCGATTCCGAGAGCTTTCAATTTGCGGACATAGCGCAGGCTATCTACGGTGTTACGCGCAAAACGCGAAAACGATTTTGTCAGGATAAGGTCAATTTTTCCTTTCTCGCAATCGCGTATCATTTTTATGAACTGTTCACGTTTTTTGGCAAGTGTTCCCGTAATGCCTTCGTCTGCGTATATCTTCACAAACCGCCATTTCGGATTTTTCATGATGGCTTCCGTGTAATGGGCAACCTGCGCGTTGTAACTTTCGATTTGATCTTCACTGTCCGTCGAAACGCGGCAATAAGCCGCAACACGCAAAACACCATTCTCTGCATTCCTTTTCTGTAAGAGCGGATTGGCGTCTATTTTTGTAACTATTCTCTTCGACTGCGCTTGCTCATACATAATTTAGCCTCCGCGACATCCACTTCCGCGTCATTCATAAACCGCACGGTTATTCCGCCGGATTTGTTTATAAGAATTGCGTCAACCACTTCGCTTATAAATTCAAACGTCATAAGCTCATCCTTGCACGTACTTTCAAACGCTTTTACAACGCGCTCCGTATAAATCGGGAATCTGTTTTCCTTACAATGTTTGAATTTTATAGCGGCACATTCAAAAATCACGCTTTTTGTCGCAGCGAAACTTGGCTGCGGCGCATCCATCATTCTTCCGATCTCATTTGTGTATCGTATAATCTCAGGCGTTCTTTCAAAAGCGGCGGACTCCTGCTTATCAAGCAGCAATCCCCTATTTTGATACACACAGTTTAATATTTGTTCTATCTGCTTGAACATCCTTTTATCCGTAACCCCTTTCTCGCAGATACAGCCGCCAATACAATCCCAATGCCCATACACATGATCTTGCCGCAGCCGACGATAATGTTCACCGCATTGTCCGCAGATAACGTGCTGTTTCAAAAACTCGGTCAGCGGAGAACACGGTTCGACTGAAAATCCCTTTTGCTTTCCTATATTTTGAGCGCGGGAAAATAAATTATCATCCACTATGGAAGGATACCCGTTTGAACCTATGTACCGCTCATCGACGAGGATGCGTTTAATTCGGTTTTTGCTCCATACTTTTCCCCCTCGAAAATCGGCACTTCCTCCGAAGTCAACATATCGGCAATTGTTTTCAATCCCTTTCCTATTATATAATTATGGAATATCCGTTGAACGATCTTCCTTTCCGTTTCGTCAGGCTCTACTTTGCCGTTATTTACTTTGTATCCATATGGTATCATTCTCAGTTTCATATTATCACCGTCTTTTTATCGAAAACTCCAACTCACACTTTAACCGAAACGTCAACGTGCCGTCCTGTTCAATGTAAACGGTTTAGATTATGGAATCGAACAGACTTTCATCCATCGAAACAAGATAGCCCGATGAAGAGATTATCTTTCTGAGTTCCCTCATACGTTCAATACACTTTTCGTCATCATCTTCGCTTATCAACTTACTACGGCGTGTGCGCAGCTCATATATCTTTTGATTGAGCACATCTGTTTGCTGTACAAAAAGCGTATGGTCTATAACGCCCTGCATAAACAGCTCTCCGTAAGTGGCATTCTTTTGAGAAAGCGACATCAATTCTTCGTCGATTTCCAAAATTGCATTGTTTCCGCTGTTTATCTTTGTTTTCAACGTCTGCAATCGGGTGATCGTTTCTACGATCAAAGTTCTTTCGTTCTGCTTTAAGATATTAAACAGTCTGACAAACGCTTCACGAATTTCGGTATCGGAAAGTTGCGGTGCGTGGCAAACTCTGATGTCCTTTCCCTTGCGGGAACACGTCCAACGTAATTCTCCTGCTTTATATCTGCGTTTGTACTTCCACCCGCATTGACGGCAACATATTTTCCCGGATAAAAATTCCCTATGTTTGTTCGGCGGCTTATAGTAATTCGAGCGTGATTTCATCAAAGCACGCACAGACTCAAACTCCTCTTTGGATATTATTGCTTCATGAGTATTCTCACAATAATATTTGGGAAGTTCACCCTTGTTTCTTTGCTGCCGTAACGGTAAAATGTTCGGCACAAAACTTTTCTGCCATAAGCTGTCGCCGATATATCGTTCGTTCCGAAGAATATAATTTATCCCGTTTTCCGACCAGTTCAACCCCGGCGCGCGTTCGGACTGCAAGTATTTTAAGATGACCGTAATGCCCCTGCCCGACAAATATAAACGATAAATATCACGCACGATTTCCGCTTCGTTCGGTTCAATCACAAGCACGTTATCGACAGCACGGATATGGCGTACCACGACGTGTCGTCCGCGCGTTCCCTGCGCTCGTAGTCTTTGTTTGACGTGCCGCCGATAATCTCGACAAACTCTTGTGCCAGGAAGACGACCTCGTCTCCGTCGCGGTTTTTGACGGTCACTTCGCCGTCCGCAGGGAATACGAGTTCGTAACAGAGTTCGCGCCCGTCGCTCTCCATATCCACGAGCTGCCGGCTTTCCTTGACGCGGCTGTTGTAAATGTTATAGGTATAGCCCTCGTATTCGCCGTTTGGCATACGCATAAAGCTGTGCCTGTCGTATCTGCGGATGAGCGCGTCGCGCGACACCTTTGCCGTCAGCCACTTGCTTTCCGCCTGCGGCTTATACTTTTCGTCAATGAACGCCTGCGCCGATTCCTGCGAAACGAAATCATATCTGCCCTGCGCCCATGTTCCGTCTTTTACGTCGTAGCCGACGGCAACGACGTAATCTTTCTGCCTTTTGACGATGGCGATGTCATGCCCGTACTTGTCGCGCTCGATATGCACGACGGGCAGTCCCCTCGCCGTTTCCGTCCTGTACCGTTCTTCCTGCATTTCTTTCTGCTCCTTTTTTGTTTCTTTTTCCATCGCGTGGATACGGACAATAAACCCGTCCAATACCGCAGGATGGGACGCCACTTCAAATTGATATCGATGTTCCATATCTTCCCTGACCGCAACGGTTTTTGCCCAAGCCTTTGTTTCGGGCGAAAACCTTCCGTCCCAATCATGGCTATGCACGGTGCTTGCCAACACATACGCGACGCGCTCCATGCCGAACTTTTCCACAAGTTCTCTTTCAAACCCCTTGTTCAGCCGATACCCGTCGAAGTTCTTATTTATCGCCTGCTCTATCTCGTGTCTGCATTCGATATTCGCTTGCAGCGAGCGTCTGCATAATTCCTCCTCGCCGTTCGCCCGCGCATATTCAAACGAATTGCCGTACAGCGGCACGTCCTCCGTCATTGCTCTTTGCATCTTCCACCTATCGTCGATATAATTTTTAGTCAGTTCGGAAAGTTCGCTCCAATCCTCCGTATTGATTTGGTCGCTCGTATCCATATAATAGGCATACACCCGCTCGGTAAGCGCGCTCCCGTCCTTGACAAGCTCGGCAAAATCCTCGCCGTCCAAATAATAATCGTCCACGTCTTCGATAAATTCGGCGTAGGCAGCGAAAAAGCGTTCTTTATACCCGGCACGTTCCGTATTCGGATCTGCCTGCAACTCTTTGAGCGCCGCCCTTGCGTTTTCCGCTACCCGTTCGAGCGTATCGGCATTGCGCCTGACTTTTTCTGCCGCCATGCGCATTTCCCGCTTTGCCGTCCCCGACGTGCCGTACACAGATTTGTCGGGTATATCTCTGCCCGTTTTCAGAAACGTGATCTTATACTCTTCCAACCGAACCTCAGGCAACGTACATTTCGGCGCGGCTATGACATACCCTTCCGCCGGATTGCCGATGTCCGAGAGCGTATCTTGCGAAAGACTGTCGGGGATAAAGTAGGACGCCGTGCCGTCTGCACCTTTGCCGAAGTATCTCGGCTCGTTTGCTTTGCGCAACACTTCGGGATAAAACTTTTCCGCATACTGCTCGATAACTTCCTGCCGCTCCCTGTATGTATGCAACGCGAG
>CALVWV010000026.1 GCA_944368065.1 uncultured Clostridia bacterium
CCGTCGATCTCTTTAGCCTGGTCCTCGGTAAGACCTATGGAAAGTTCGGTTACGGAAGTGCCCTGCTTGAGTCCCGTTATATCCTTGCGGATTTCGGGCTGAGGGGTCGTGCCCCAGCCGCCGCCTACCGCTTCCTGAGTGCCTTCTGCAAAGTATTCGGTAAGAGGTATCTTGTTGCCGTTAGCCATAAGGTTGGAGTTGAGATCCATGTAGAGAATTCTCTTTGCCATATCCCTTACGGCGAACCACGTCGTGGGGCTTGCCACAAGTTCGGCATCCTCTTCCAGAGAAGCGGGAACCATTACCATGTTCTTTTCCGCATCCCACTTGCCGTCAATTACCTGCCTGCCGCTGTATGAGCCGAGGGGACCCGTTCCGCAGCGAACCATGAGGTTGCCGGGCCAGTAGTTGTTGCCGCCCGCATACATGTCGGTTATCGTAAGGCCGTTGAAGCCCCATTCGTCGCATACAAGGTTATCGAAGAAGTCGTAGCTTGTTACTGAAGGCATCATGCCGAAGCGGTTGAAAGCCGCCATTATGGCGTTGGAGCCTCCTTCCTTGATTGCATATTCGAAAGGCTTGAGGTAAATTTCACGCATTGCCTGTTCGGAGCACCAGGTGATGAGGCCGCCGTTCGTCTGCCTGTCTTCTTCCTGGTCGTTGAGCGCGCAGTGCTTGATGTAAGTTATGACGCCCTTGGAGCGCGCGCCCTTTACTACTGCCGCAGCCATAAATCCGCCGTGAACGCCGTCCTGCGAATAATACTCGAAGTTACGGCCCGAGAAAGGCGAACGGTGAGTGTTCATGGAAGGTCCGTACCAGCCCTGCACGTCGAGGAAGAGCGATTCGTTGCCGACCATTATGCCCATAAGTTCTGCAAGCTCGGTGTGCCAGGTGGAGCCCATGAGGATTGCGTTCGGCCAGAAGGTACCGCTGCTGAGCTGGCTTGCGCCGTCCGCCGCAGTTTCCTGAGGTTTGCCGATTGCATCTATTGCGGGAGTCTTGAAGCCGTCGTTGCTTACAAGGTTAACCATTTCGTCCCAGGTAAGCTGGTCCATGAATTCGTCCCACTTCTCGTCGTCGAGGTCTATGCCAGCCATTTCAAGGAGCTGAATCTTTGTTTTATCGTCTTCAGCGCGGGAAGCTGCCTGCGTCCAGCCCTCTACCGCCTTTGCGTCCTTGTACCAGGGGTCGGTAGTCTTGTCTTCAAAGCTGTAGTAATCCTGCTGGGAGTTGAGGAATGCTATGGCGTCTGCGCTGAATGTTCTGTCCGCATCGGTGGGCGCGTCGGGGAAGGATGCTACCATGTCTGCTCTGGTCATGAACTCGAGAGCGGCGTTCGGATCCTTCATCACGTTGCCTTCACGCCTCGTGTTGGAGTACTGGGAAACGAGTTTGCCGTCTTCCCTGAAGGAATTTTCCTGAGAGAAGAGCGCAACTATATCGTTGCCGGTAACGGGGTCTTTGTCCCACGCTATGCCGTTGGCGCCCTTGGTTGCAGCCTGCTTGAGCACGGTGCTCTGGTCGCCGGCTACGGTATAGGTTACGGAATCCTTGTATTCGTGCGAGTTGTAGCCTACATTGAGCTGATAGGAGCCCGCTTCAAGTTCGTATCCTGCAAAGCCGTTGCCGTTTGCGTCAACGTCGTCGAAGGAAGCGAGGTCGAAAGCAGAGAACGAAAGCGTTACCGTCTGGGATTCGCCAGGCTGGAGCAACCTGGTTTTTGCAAAAGCCACGAGGTTTGCCGAAGCCTTTTCAATGCCGCCGTCATAATACTGGGGATTGGAATAAAGCTGAACGACATCCTTGCCCGCAACGCTGCCATTGTTGGTAACCGTTACCTTTATCTGCATATCCGTGTTCTTGTTTGCTTCGGTTATCGCAGTATTTTCGGGCTGTTCAACCTGCCAGTCGAACGTGGTATAGGAAAGGCCGTAGCCGAAAGGATAAAGAACGCCGTTATAGCGGTTGTAGTAAAGGTCGTCTTCGCCGTCGGGAAGGGTTGCGCGGAGCTGTTCGGACGTTATAGCCGTCTTGCCGTATGCGTTGTTGGCGCCGCTTACAGCCGTGGTTGCAAGCGCTTCGAGAACGCTCTTTCCGTCAACTGTTTCGGTTGCCGCCGTTTCATAGAAGCGGTATCCCATGTATATGCCCTCTTCATAGTCGAGAGATGCGTAAAGGTTGCCGCTGTTGCCGAAACCCTTGCCACCGGGAACTTCATAGTAAAGGTCGCCGTTGGCGTCTTCCTTGTTCTCGCTGGCAACGGGGCTCATTACCATAGTCGTTGCTCCGACGTTGCTTGCGTCCGCAACGTTGAACCACGTGGGGTCGGTATCGAACGCAGCCGTATGAATATCTACCGTTCTGCCCGAAGGGCTAACTTCGCCGTTTAAAATCTTGCCGACAGCCATAACGCCTTCCGCGCCGGTAAGACCTACCCAGAGCATTGCGTCTATCTCATCGTCGTCGTTGAGGTTGGCAACTTCCATGGGTGCGGGCGTGTTGAACAGAAGTATTATTTTGCCGAACTGTCCGCTCTCTTTAACGTAATTGATAAGCGCCTTTTCGTTCTTGTCGAGCATGAGCGAATGGTCGCCTTGGTCGTATCCCGTTATGCCGTTGTTGATTTTGATATCGCTCATTTCAGAGCCTGAACGGGAAATGACTATAATCGCCGCGTCGTTGTATGACGAGAACGAAGCCTTAACGGAATCAAGACCCGCGGGGTCCGTCTCGCGCGAGGCGCTCGATTTTGCATAGTAGCCGACGAGCATGGGGTTCATGGTGAAGCCCGCCGCCTCCATGCTCTGCTTCAATGTTTTGCTCCTTGAGGACGAGCCGCCGCCTGCGCCGCCGCCCGCCTGCCTGATGTTGTCGCTGTACTCGCCGAATACACTCACGCGGCTTTCAGAACTTGAAAGGGGAAGCGCTTCGTCCTTGTTTTTAAGAAGGGTCATGCCCTCGCTGGCGATCTGAATGGCAACATCGGAAGCCGCGTCTTCAAGCTCTTCAAACGTTGAAAAGTCCGCATAGTACTTTTTAACTTTGGAGTCTTCCGCATTTACCGACATCGTTGAGGGGAGCAACATGCCGCCCGCTATTGTAGCCGTGCACATGCACGCCGCAAGAGCTATGCCGACAAGGCATTTTGCCTTCGATTTAGAATGAACTTTCACTCATCATTCCTCCTACAAAATTTTTTTTCACGGCGGATCATTTCCCCGCGACCCGCCTTTGAACATACATATTCTATCATAAAATGTTAGTTGTTTTCATTTTTGGAAAAACGCGGCGCCGTAAGCACATAACTTGCCCGCGCTTGTAAAATCGGTATTTTTTTACGTAAAACAGGAGCTCCGTCAAAAAAGGCACGGATATAAATGCGGACGCCTTGAAATATGCGCAAGGAAATTCTGTCCGCGCGGAAATGGACTCAGCCATAAACTTTCCGCCTGAATAATCAGCCGCAGTCAGGCAGACAAAAAAGCGCCCGACTGCCGGGCAGTCGGGCGCTTTTTGTAAAGGGGCATCTTAATATCTTCAGTTTTTGACGTCAAACAGCATATGCACGCTGAAATTTTCGTCCTTTTCCTCAAAAACAATGTTTCCGCCGTACTTTTCCACTACGTACTTCATGCTGCGCGTGCCGAAGCCGTGATACTTTTTGTCCAGCTTGCTTGTAAGCGGTATACCCTTGCTGAACACTACGTAATTCTTGCAGGCGTTGCTTATAGTCACCGAAACGAGGTCGCCTTTCCGCCTTACTTCCATAGTTATAATGCGCTTTTCCTCTTCGAGTTCGAGGACGCTTTCTATGGCGTTGTCCAGGGCGTTGCCGAACAGCGAATATATATCGGTAGGCGACATAAAGTCGAGCTGCTTTCCGTCCGCCATTATGTCTATCCTTATGCTGTGCTTTTTGCAGTACAGCTGCTTTTCCGTAAGGACGAGGTCAAGGTTGGCGTTGCCCGTCTTTACCGATTCGTCGTAGACGGATACGGCGTTTTCCACTTCGTTGAAAAGCTCGTTAAGCTCGCCGTTGTTCACGCTCCGCCTGAGCATTCCTATCTGCTTTTTCAGGTCGTGGCTTTTGATGTTTATGAGGTCGATATTCTCCTGCGACATCTTATGCTGTTTCTGTTCGGTGACGAGGAGCTGTTCGACTATGTCTTTCTCCTTGTTGAGTCTTGTGCTGTGTATGACCATAAACTGGGAAAAGAGCGCAAGGTTGCAGCACAGCGCGAGCACGCAGCGCACCATTATGATCTGGTCCTGCGAAAAACCGCTGAACGAGCTCAGAGTAAAAAGAATATTGCCCACAAGCACCGATACGAGCGCTATTATAACGGCATACAGAGTCTTCAGATTTACTGCTTTGTTCTTGCTCCTGCGCGCAAACAAAAAATAATAGATGACATATACTGCCGCGGTAACGACTATTTCAGTCAGCACTCTCCAGCCCATAACGGAAATTTTCAGCGTTATTGCTTCTTTTAAATTGAGGGCAAGGTTCTGCAATATATAAGCCGCAGAAGAGTTGAACAACGAGCGGCTGAGCGACTGCGAAAAACAAAGCTGCTGCAGACCTATCGACAGCGAAAATATCATTATGCAGTACACGCTTGCCGTGCTCGGACCGAAAAAAGGTATGTACCTTACAACCCAGCCGAAAGCAAAGTAAGCCACCACCGAAAGCGGAATTGTTACGTACCAGTACCTGCGCAATTTTGCGGGCAGCGTAAAAATGAGCTCGCAGATGAACAGCTCTATGACGAACCCGTTCAGCCCGTGCGAAGCCGTCCATAAAAACTTAACAAATTCCAATTCTCCCTCCGCAAAATTTATTAAACTTTACCCAGATATATTGTAAGCGCGTCCGTAAATTTTTTGCGCTTGGCGCGGCTTACGGGTATTTCCTCCCCCGCCACCGTCGCGCTGTTTTTGCCTATGCTTGTAACGTACGAAAGATTTACAAGATATGAATTGTCGCACCTGACAAATTTGTAATTTTCAAGTATTTTTTCCACTTCTTTAAGCGGCTTGCGCATTGTAAGGTCGCCGTTCGCCGTATGCAGGCAGACGTATCTTCCGTCTACTTTGACGTAAATTATGTCGGATATGAATACCTTTGCAATGCCTATATCCAGCTTTACGCAAAGAGCCTGCTTTTCACTTTTATTAAGTCTGGTTACAACCTTGTCCATTTTCTGAGCGAAATCGGCATAGCTTACAGGCTTGATAAGAAAGCCGAGCGCATCCACTTCATACCCCTTTATTGCAAACTTAGGCATGTTCGTAACAAAAATAAGCGGCACTCTTTCGTCAAGCTTGCGGAGTACCTTTGCCGTTTCTATGCCGTCCATGAACGACATCATGATGTCCATAAATATTACGTCGTAATCGGCGGCATACTCGCTGACAAGGTCAAGTCCGCTTTTGAACACCACCGACTCCATAATTATGTTGTGGGCGCGCGCATATTTATCGAGGCAGCGCTTCAAAATTTCCTGCGACTGAACCTCATCTTCGACAATTGCAACTTTCATACATTATTTCCCCGTTTTATCCTTTAATTTTCTTGCATATCCCTGTTATTGCACGGCAATTATCTGCCTTCAAAATACCTGCCTTTAATTGTATCATAAAAAACATCTTTGTATCATTTGTGTAAAAGACCGTTGTTTTTTTGTAAAATCCGGTAAGCATATAAAATTACTTATTAAATGAAATGATACGCAAAATGCGCACGCCTCGCATAAATATTATAGCCGCTGAAAAAGCTGCCGTGCGGGATTATGAGGTTTCGGGATAAAAATTTACGCATTGCATATATGCCTGAACTTGTACGCGGCGTTTACAAAGCGGGCGCGGTGTTTACAAAGCGGGCGCGGTGTTTACAAAGCGGGCGCGGTGTTTACAAAGCGGGCGCGGCGTTTACAAAGCGGGCGCGGTGTTTACAAAGCGGGCGCGGCCGACCAAATTTTTGGAATAAAACTTCTTTATACGCTTCGGCGGGAGGGGATACAAATCCCTCCCGCCACATATATTTTAAGTTAAATAAAATACCCGTAAAAGGCAAGGCATTGCCTTAAATAAATCGGCATAAAAAAAACGCAAAAATCAGATGCGGTCAGGCATCGCTTTCAGAGTTTGCCTCTTCGCCGCCATCTTGCTTCTGCTTTTTAAGCTGTTTATCCATTTTAAGAAGCCACAAAAGCACGTGCGCGAGGCAGATTATGCCGAATACCGCCGTCAGAACCCAGAATGTTGCGTCCTGGAATGCTCCCGAACCGAGCGTTGGCACTATAAGACCGCCGAAGTTGAAAAGCGCGTGCAGAAAAACGCCCGTCCAGATATTGCCCGTCCTTAAAAGCACGGCTGAAAGCATTGCGCCTATAAGGAAGCTGTAGCCTGCCTGCAGAAGCGTCGGACCTATTGCGCCGCCGCCGAAAAGGTTTGTAAGATGCCAGAGCCCGAACAGCGCAGAATTTACGGCTATGGGGATTATTGCGCCGCGGTTTCTGAATATATCGAAAAAAAGCGACTGCAACAGCCCGCGGAAGAGCACTTCTTCCATCAGCCCTACGCAAAGGCAGTCGAGCGCAAAAAGCCAGATTAGGTCAACCCTTTCTATTACAGCGCCCCCGCTTATAACGGCGTAAAACGGGAAGTTGCAGACTGCCACGAAAAGGCAGGGCAGACACCACAGATACGCGCGCGGGCGACTGCCGGAGCGGAGCACTTTGCCGTAGCCGCAGAGCGGCAGAACGGGCAGAAGAAAGGCGAACGCAAGAAACCTTGCAAGCGTTTCGTGCACAAGCTTATCCGCAGTTTCATCGCGCACGATAACAAACGGGCCTTCGCCGAATACAAAGAGCGAAACGCACGCCATTGCAAACAGCGCGAGCATAATAATTTCTTTGCGGTACTTTTTCAACGTTCCCCTCCTGCTTCAATGTATTTTTTATTCTACCACGCCTTTGAACTTATTTCAAGTCCGAATTCAAACAAAAAATTATTTGAGCATAACATATGCCCGCGCGACAACGAAGCAGATGTGCAAGCGGCGGCATAACAAATGCCCGCGCTGAAACGTCAAACGTGCGGGCGGCGGCAAAGAACACGAGAGCAAGATAAATCTTATAATTATCTAAAACGGCATAAAAAAGATGGCATAAAAAAGGGGGACATTTATTGTCCCCCCTTTTCAATTTAAATTTTAAAAGTCTGGAAATTCAGCAGTTTTTTACTTCTGCAAACCAGCCCTTAAGCGCGGGATAAAGCTTTGTGAATGCGGCATATCTGCCGTCGTATTCCTCGGCGAGCTCTTTTTCGGGCACGGCAGAAATCTTTCTTTTCACGATATTTTTCGCGGCCTCTTCAACGCTTTTGTATCTTCCGCAGGCGACCATTGCAAGCATTGCCGCGCCGTAAGCGGGTCCCTGCTCGGTTTCGACCGTGCTTATTGTTATGTTGAGCACGTCAGCCATAATTGTGCGCCAGAGCGCGCTTTTTGCCCCGCCGCCGCAGATAGTGCTTTCCTGCACGCATATTCCGCCGCGCTTTGCCGTTTCAAGGCAGTCGCGGAAGGCAAAAGCCACCCCTTCCATAACCGCAAGCGACATTTCTGCCGCAGTTGTGCCCGCATTCATTCCGATAAACGCGCCGCGGGCGTTGACATCGTTGTGCGGACTGCGCTCGCCCGAAAGATAGGGCAGGAAAAACACTTGGTTTCTGCCCATAACGCCCCTCGCTTTTTCTGCAAGGGCGTAATCTGAACGCAATATATCCTCCGTCCACCACTTATTTGCCGACGCGGCGGAAAGTATGCACCCCATAACGTGGAATGCGCCGTCGGCGTGGGCGAACGAGTGAAGGGCGTCCGACACGAACGTAAATTGTTTGCAGGGTATAAATAAAGTGCCGCTTGTGCCGAGCGATATGTTGCAACCGCCCGAATACACTGTACCCGTACCCACAGCCGCGGCGGCATTGTCGCCTGCGCCCGCCGCAACTATCACAGAAAAATCAAGACCGAGCTTTTTTTGAACCTCTTCTTTAAGAGTTCCGCACGGCGAATAACTTTCGCGCAATTTTGGCAATTGAGCCGCACATATGCCGCAAATACCGCACATTTCTTCCGACCATTTTTTATTTCTGACATCGAGCAGAAGCGTGCCCGAAGCATCAGAATAGTCAGTTGAAAATTCGCCGGTAAGTTTGTATATTATGTAGTCCTTGGGCAGCATTATTTTGCTTATGCGACTGAAATTTTCGGGCTCGTTTTCCTTAAGCCACAAAAGCTTGGGCGCGGTGAAGCCCGCAAAAGCGATGTTGCCTGTAAGATTTATTAATTTTTCGCGCCCGACAACTTCGTTCAGGTACGCCGTCTGCTTTTCCGTCCTTCCGTCGTTCCACAATATGCATGGGCGGATTACGTTATCCGCGCCGTCGAGCACAACAAGTCCGTGCATCTGACCGCCTACCGAAAGCCCTTTTACTTCGCACCTGAATCCGCACAGCAGTTCAGAAAGTCCGCTGTACACGGCATCGAGCCACTGTTGCGGGTCCTGCTCCGTCCAGCCGACACGCGGACTTGTCAGCGAATATGTGCGGACACATTCTTTCAGAATTGCGCCCTCTGCCGTTACAAGCAACAGCTTTGCGCCGCTCGTGCCGAGGTCTATGCCTATATATGCCTCCATATTTCAGACCCCTATAATTTTCAGCCGAATAAAAGCTGGTTTACTATTTCCTGCAGCTGCTCCTGCCTGCCGCTTCCGGGAAGAGCGGGTCTGCCCATCTTTTCGGCGTAGGCGGAAAGCTGTTCAAGCGTGACTTTACCCTCCGTAATCTGCCTGCCTATGCCGTCTGCAAAAGATGAATACCTCTGCTTTCTGGAGAGTTCTATTCTGCCGTCCTTTATAATTTTTTCGGCATTTATAAGCCCGAGCGCGAACGTATCCATGCCGAGTACATACGCGGCGAACATATCTTCGTAAGTGTACGAGGGGCGGCGGGTCTTTGCGTCGAAATTTATGCCGCCCGTAAGTCCGCCCGCATTTATTATTTCGAGCATGCTCATCGTCGAAGTGTATACGTCGAAAGGAAATTCGTCCGTATCCCAGCCGAGGTGAGGGTCGCCCTGATTTGCGTCTATTGAGCCGAGCATTCCGTTTATTGCGGCTATGCGCAAATCGTGCTCGAAGGTATGCCCCGCGAGCGTGGCGTGGTTCGCCTCTATATTCAGTTTGAAATCTTTGTCAAGTCCGTAATTTTTTATGAAGCCGATTGCCGTCGCGGCATCAAAATCGTACTGATGCTTCATTGGCTCCTTGGGCTTGGGCTCTATGTAGAAATCGCCTTTGAAACCTATGCTTCTGCCGTAATCAACCGCAAGGTGCATAAGCCGCGCTATATTGTCGAGCTCGAACTTAACATCGGTATTCAGAAGAGTTTCGTACCCCTCTCTTCCGCCCCAGAAAACATAGCCTTTGCCGCCGAGCTTTACAGTTATATCGAGCGCCTTTTTTACCTGCGCCGCCGCAAAGCAGAACACGTCCGCGCTGTTGGACGAGCCCGCGCCGTTCATATACCTTGGATTGCCGAACATGTTCGCCGTGCCCCACAGGCACTTTATGTCCGTACCCTTCATTTTTTCAAGTATATAGTCAGAAATTTCGTCGAGTCTGGCATTGGTCACCTTTATGTCGTCCGCTTCGGGGACGAGGTCGACGTCGTGAAAGCAGAAATACTTTATGCCGAGCTTCTGCATAAACTCGAACCCCGCGTCCACCTTTGCCCTTGCGTGCTCCATCGTGCCGTACTTTTCACCGAACGACTTGTCCGCCGTGCCGCGGCCGAACATATCCGTACCCTCTGCGCACAGATTATGCCACCACGCCATGGCGAACGGAAGATGTTCGCTCATCTTTTTGCCGAGCACTACCCTTTCGGGGTCGTAAAATCTGAACGCAAGCGCATTTTTTGTCTGAGCGCCTTCGTAAGCTATTTTTTTAATGCCTTTGAATATTTCCATAAAAACACCTTACCTTTAATTTAATCTTTTCTGAAAATTACCGAGCTGTTTTCGCTGTACAGCCATTCGCCCATTTGCTCCGACATTTCTTTTTCAGCCTGCCGAGAAAAATTGCAAAAAACGATATTTTCGGCATTTTTTGCAAAGACGGCGTTCATAGGCTGCTTTAAAATCCCCTCCCCTTCGCACGGGCGGATATCGTGGGTATCCTTCTGCCACGGCGTTTTATCCGCAAGGCTTAAAGAGCAATCCGTAAACGTTACGTTGCGCACTCCGCGGGGGAATTCGGAATAAATGAAAATGCCGTTTTCGCAGTCCATTTTTATGTTGCGGAATTCCACCCCGTCTGCAACGCCGCACGCAGAAGAACTGTTCCGCCTTAAAGAAGTGATTACTACAGGTTCGGCCTTGCCCCACCATTCCACGGGTGAAAAGCGCCTTGTGGATATGCTTATGTTTTTAAAGCGTATATTCCTTGCGCTGCCGCCGTCGCGCAGCTGAAATGAAATGCCGCGGTTGGAGCGCTCTATCACGCAGTCGCTCACTTCGATGTCGTTAAAATCGCTGACGCTCTCCGAACCGAATTTTATTGCCGCGCTTGTGGAAACAAGCCTGCACCCCTCGACCTTTATATGCTCGCAGGCGCCGTATTCTTTTGCTCCCGCGGTGGTTTTGAAAACAATGCAGTCGTCCGCCGCCTCGATATGGCAGTTTTTTATTGTAACATTTTTGCAGTGGTCGGGGTCTATTCCGTCACAGCAGGCAAGGCGCAGATTATTGAAAATGCTTACGCCTTCTATATTCACTCCGTCGCAGCCTACAAGATGTACCGTCCAGAAGCCGCTTTTTTGTATAGTTATATTTGCAATATTTACATCTTTGCAGTTTTCAAAAAATATAAGCGGAATGCTCGGGTAAAACTTACCCTCTATATGGTATTTGCTTGTTCTGCCGAAAAATATGCTGTCGTTGCCGTCTATTACGCCCTCGCCGCGCAAAGATATATTGTTACAATCTTTGGCGTAAAGAAAAAACTTTGTCGGTCTGCCGGAGTAGTCGCAGTTATTCCACGTGGGACCATTGACAAGTTTTAGTTGCGAACGCGAACCGAGGTCGTAATCTTCAAGATTATCCGAAGCTTTTAATGTAGTGCCGCGGGCGATATAAAGTTCCGCATTGTCGCAAAGCTCGACGGCGCCGCAGCGGTAAACCTTGCCGCCGTCAACAACTATTCTTCCGCCGCCGCTTTTTCTGCATTCGGCAACCGCCCTGCGAAGGGACGGCGTATCGTCGGAAACGCCGTCGCCTGCAGCTCCGAAATCGGAAATGTTGTAAATATTCATATTTTCCCCCGTTCTTTGATTATGAGCGCCCTGTAATGCAAGGCGTAAAAGCTTTACAGCGCCGCGCAGAAAACATGCAAGGCGCACAAAAATTTAAGCTGCTTATAAATGCTTATGCCGCGCAAAGCACAAAGACATTACGTAAAAATGAGCGCAAAGTGAACTTACCCGTTATTTTTGCGGAAACCGTCCGGCGTACAGCCCGTTTCGCGGCGGAAAACGCGGCAGAAATAGCTGTAATCGGAAAAGCCGTTGGCGGCAGCGACTTCGGAAATGGTTGCGCCCGACAAAAGCATTTTTTTTGCGTTTTCCATGCGGCGGTAGGTTACGTACTGCATTATGCCCGTTCCGAACGCGCGCACCGAAAGATGATAGAGCGCCGACCGCGAACAATGAAATTTTTCGCACAGACTTGCAGACGTAATATCCTCTTTGAGGTTATCGTTTATATAATTTTCGATGTCGCGCGAAAGAGTGCGCGTCTTACACCTTGCAAGATTTCTTATATGCACATATGCCGATACGGCGTCGAGAATGCGCACCGCGGCATGTATCTGCTTTGAACTGCGCGGCTGAATGAGACTGAGCGCAGAAAAGCTCTGCTCCTCGCTCACGCCGAACTTTGACGCAAGCCGACAGGCCTTCTGCACAGTTTCTTTGTAATTTTCGCTCGGGAGCATATGCGCGAGAATTGCATAGCCAAGAACTCCGCCGCCGAGCTGTATGGGCGTTATTGCCTCGGTTAGACCTGCGTGGCAGGTGTATATGTGCGGACCGCGGAGCTTTTTTGCGCGGTTGAAGGCGCATACGTCGCAACGCCTGCAAGCCGCCGCACCCGCCGCTGTTTTTCTTATATTGGCGCAGAAATCGGGCGGATTTTCAGGGTATTCGGTAACAAGGTTGAAATCATCGTCGAATACCGATATCCTTATACCCACAGCCGTATAAAAATCCTGCAGAAGACTTTCGAGATTAAGTTTGTCGAACGAACTTATCATATCGCATCCATTATACCGCACAAAGACCCATGTTTCAATATTGTTGCAAAATCAAAACACAAAAATACCTAACAAGAATACAAAAATTATATCAGGCGCGCGGACATACGCAAGCGCAACATGCAGATGCCCCGCGGGAATGGTTTTCCCGCGGGGCAAGGCAATTAATTATTTTTTTCGGCAAGGCGCTTTTCTTCCTTTACGGGAATGAGTATATCAACCATAAAAAAAGAATTTTCCCAGCGCATTCTGAGCTGTCCGCCGTAGCGGCTTACTATGAGGCGTATTCCGCGCACGCCGAAGCCGTGGTAATTTTTATCTTCCTTGGTGGTTAGCGGCAGACCGCTTTCAAACGAGGGCGCAACGCGGCAATAGTTCTGCTGGTGAATAATCACCATGCTGTTCTTCTTTTCCACGCTGAGGCTTATCACGCGCTTTTCCGCGTCCTCTTCGGCAAACACGCTCTCCATCGCGTTATCCATTATGTTGCCGAAAAGCGACGAAACGTCGCACGCGCGCATAAACGAAAGCGCCGCGCCGTCTATCATATAACTGAATTTTACAGAGCGCTTTTCGCATACGGGTATGCGCTCCATCAAAAGCATATCGAACACGTCGTTGCCCGTCTTGACGATGCGGTCGTACATTGAAAACGCATCGTAAATTTCGCGTATGGTATCGGCATTGGCGGCGGAAGTACCGTCTTCAAGTTTGCGTAGCTGGTACTTGAGGTCGTGACATTTGATGTTTATAAGGTCGATTGTCTCCTGCGTGAGCGTCTGCTTCTTTTCTTCGAGAAGCAACAGGCGTTCAAGCGTTACGTTGTCGTTTTTAAGGTTGCTTTCGCGGAAGAAACCCGTCTGCAACAGCAGGCATAAAAGGCAGCCAGTAACGGCGTACAGCGAACAGATTATATCCGTAGTGAACGCGTTTGTGGGCTGACCCGCGCCGTACGTTTTGAATACGTTGAAAAACAGGCAGATAATCAGATTGACGATTGCGACGACAAAGACCCTGCCGTCGTAAAGCATCATGCGCTCGCGCCGGACGGAATGGCGTATAAACGTAAAATACAGCAAAGCTATGACGGCAAATTTAAAGAAAAGATTGAAAAACGTGCCAGCAAGCATATCAAGCGTTACGCCCGCCCTGCTCATTATATACGACACAATCTGTACCACGCCGTTGCTTATGTGTTCAACCGAATAGCCTGCGGCGCATATAAAAAGCACTTCCCGCGCCTTTAACGAATAACACAGAAGAATGAAAGGCACCGAAAGCATGAATATAATTATGAAATGCACTATAGTGTACAGGAAGTTGTACAGCTCGTTATCCAGAGAAAGGGAAACAAGCGAACTGAGCATGCCTATGCAGAACACTATGCCGGGATAGACTATGAAATAAAAAAGAAGCCTGAGCAAAAACTTATCGCGGCGGGGACGGCCTACAAGGAAGGTCATCTCCGCAGCAATAAGGGTGTATATGTAGGTAAGCGAAGCGACGGGAATAGTAAAATCCATAGGCATCACTTCCCGTAATAGTTCATCATATCTTCGGCAAAGGCATTTTTGCGGTGACGGGATACGGGCAGAACTTCGCCCTTTACATATACGTAACCCGACTTTACGCAGTCAACCCACCTTAAATTGACATAGCAGCCGTTCACGCACTGCGAAAAGCCGTTTTCCGCAAGCTGGTCGCCCATTTTTTTGAGCACCCCGCGCGAACGCAGCACGCCGTACGACGTGTGGAATACTATGTAGTTATGGTCCTTTTATCAGAAAAAACTACGCGCCTGCTCTCCGTTGCAGAAATCTTTATCACAAGCCCTTTTTCGTCGCCGTGATGGGATATGTGCGAAAACGCGCGCTTCAATTTGCTGGCAAAGTTGAAATATGTGACGGGCTTTACTATGTAATCTATCGCGCTGACTTCATACCCTTTCAGCGCAAACTGCGCCATTCTGGTTATGAAAATTATGCCTACGTACGGGTCGCTTTCCCTCAGCCTTTTTGCTACGCTGAAGCCATCGAGAAGAGGCATTTCCACATCGAGAAAAACTACCGTGCCGTCCGATTTGTATTCCTCAAGAAAATCTATGCTGTTTTTATACGCGCTTACATTGTAAGAAACATCATTTTCCTTAGCGTAACGCCGTAAAAAACCCTGAAGAACGGAAATGTCGTTTTCGTCATCATCCACAATGTAAATCTTAATCATACTCCCCTTTATCTTATCTCATTATTCTCTTATTCAAAAAAATTGCAACGCTGGTTGCAACAGGCTCGCACATCGGATAAATTTTATATTAATTTGAAAGATTTTGCAACCAAATAGTATAACAGGCTGTTTTTGAGGTACAGATGGAAGGCTTTGCCTCAAAGCCAAAACCGAGGGCGCCCCGCAAGGGGCGCCCTCTTTTAGTCAGGCTGACGTTTCAAAGCTTATTTTTCTTCCTGCGCGCGCGCTTTTTTAACGGCGCGTACAGACGTAAGAGTTATCCATACGACGCCTGCGGCAAGCAGTACGCCGTCAGCCACGTAAAGAAGTATCTCCCATACGGGCTTGATATACCTTATGTCAGTCGTCGAAGATATACCGTTGAGCATGTTGCTGTTCGCAGTGGTGTACAAAATGTTGTGAACGGCGTTCCTTATTACAGAAACATTTGTCGCGCTCGCCGCGTCGTTCGAAGGCCAGCTGAGACCCTGACCGAGGTAAAGGTCGCCGCCCGCACGGAGCATCTGGTCGGCAGGCATGTATTTGGGTCCGCCGTAGTCGGTAATCACAAAGCCTTCAAAGCCCCATTCGTCGCGGAGAAGCTCGGTGAGCAGTTCGTAATAGCCGCCCGTCCAGGTCTTGCCTATGCGGTTGAAGGAGCTCATCATGCCCGTAGTGCCGCCGTCTTTGACTATGCGTTCGAAGGGTTTGAAGTAAATTTCGCGCATCGTCTGTTCGTTAGCCCACGTGAGCACGCCGTTGGCATCGCGGTAGGTTTCCTGGTCGTTGAGAGCAAAGTGCTTGGGACAGGTGAACATGCCCTTTTCCATCGCGCCCTTGACAACTTCCGCGCCGAGAAGTCCGGAGAACAGGCCGTCTTCAGAGTAGTACTCCCAGTTGCGTCCCGCAAACTGGCTGCGGTGAATGTTTACCGCGGGTGCGTACCAGCCCGTGTAAGGCGTACCCGTGCCCTTTTCGTTGCCGATAAGGCCTTCGTTGCCTACCATCTTGCCCATCTCGTAGGCGAGTTCTTTATTCCACGTGCACGCCACGACAACTTCGCCGGGATACTTGCAGGTATCGTATACGGCGGGGTCGCCCATGAACTGGGCAAGGCCCTGAGGTCCGTCGAGGTCGTACGAGCGGGGTTTGTTGATGTTTTCAAGCGCTATCGTCTGATAGTTGCCTATCGCCACAAACCTGCGCATTTCCGCAAACGTAAGCTGATTGAGAAGCTCGTCCCACATGGGGTCGTCGTAATCCTTGCCGACAAGGTCGGGAAGTTTTACGGTAACTTCTTCAGCGGAGAGCGAATTTGCCGCCTGTGTGGGCATTTCCTCCGTGTACCAGGGGTCGGAAGAGGTATCGTTGAGCTTATAAGTGAGGCTGTCTATGAAAGCCTGGTCCACCGTGCGCTCAGCCGTATCAGGACCGGTAGGCCACGTGCCTTCCCAGTCGCTGCGGGAGAGATACTTGGTTATGGAGGAAGATACGTCGTCGAAACGGTTTACCGCAGCTTCCGTGCCGCCTTCAGCCTCGGTAAAAGTATAACCTTTGTCGAGGTTGCAGGTTATGGCGGGAATTTCGCTTATGGTGTGCACGTCCTTGCGGAGGCTGAACGTGTAGTCGCCCATGTCGAGTTCGTAACCTTTGAACTGGTTTTTGTTTGCGTCGCTATAGTCATAGGAAGCAAAGTCGTAAGGCTTGCAGGTGAGCGTAACTTCTGCCGATTCGCCCGGCTGAATGAGCGGCGTCTTTTCGAAAGCCACAAGCTGTATTGCAGATTTTTCTATCTGTCCTTCATAGTAAGGAACGGATACATACAGCTGAACGGCGTCCTTTGCGGGATACTGTCCGTCGTTGTGAACGCTTACGGTGAACGTAAGCTCGTCGTTCTGGCCGAAGGAATCGCCCTTATCGACAGACGAGGAAACGAGCGTCCAGGTGAAATTGCTGTAGGAAAGTCCGTAGCCGAACGGGTATATTACAGCCTCATCATACCACTCTTCGTTGTCCCAGCCGCGCGTTTCGTAGTAGCGGTAACCTACGTATATGCCCTCTTCGTAGTTGACATAGTAGTAAGACTGCTCTGCACCGTTGAGTATATAGCTGCTGCCGTTTGCCACGCTGTTGTTGCCGAAGTTAGCCCACGTGGGGTCTTTGGTAAGGTCGCGGGGGTACGTGTCTGCAGTGTGGCCGGAAGGAGATACGCTGCCGTTGAGCACGTTGCCGAGCGCACGGATACCCTCGTTGCCGGGGTTGCCGATAAGCAGCGCGCCCTTTATCTCTTCATGATATGCGTAATGGTCGGGGTCGGTAAGGAAGCCGAGCTCCATTACGGGCGCCGAGTTGATGACGACTATTACGTCGTCGAAATGTTCGCACGCTTCGGCAAGCATATCCGTTTCGTTCTGGTCGAGCTGGAGATAGTGGTCGTTCTTGTCGCGCGCGCCGCTTACGGGTGCAGAGTTGATATCCGCGCCCGAACGCATCGTGCGGGGCAGGTCGTAACCTTCGCCGCCTATGCGCGAAATGACTACTATAGCCGCGTCGTTGTAGCCAGAGTAGCTGCCGCGCACCGATTCATATGCGCTCTTTTCCGTTTCGCCCGTGGAGAAACCGTAAATTATGTCGCCATACGTGGGGCTTGCAGGCCTGCCCGAACCCGACTTGCTGCCTTCGTAGAAGGACTTCATTTCGGGGTTGCAGTCATAGCCCGCGTCGCTGAGCGCGGTATAGATATCCACAGATTCCGCAGCGGCGCCCGCACTCGAGCCTGAACCGCCGAGAACGAGGTTTACGGAGTTTTTGCCGAACACCGTAACCTTGGGACGCGCGCTTACCGAACTGTCGCTGACAGGCGTCTTTATGGGAAGGACGTCGTCCTCGTTTTTGAGAAGGACTATGCCCTCCTCTTCAATTTTTACTGAAAGTTCGTTGGCGGCGGCGAGCGTTTCGGCCTTGTTCTTGTAGTCGGCCGTATAAGAGTTGTCGCCCGTGCCCGACGTAACCATCTGAGGACCGCCGATTACCGAACATATGGTTTCGTAGATAAGTATGCTCTGCGTTGCTACGAGCGTAACGACGAGCATGAACACAAGCACGCACGCGGTGACTATCATCGCCACGCGCGAACCTATGTTGCGCCACATTATTTTAAAAGTCTTCATAAAAGGTCCACCAGATTAATAGTTTCCCTCGACCTTGCCCGTGAATTCAAGTTTTGCAGAAGTGTCGTCGGGGGTAAGTTTTATGCAGTCAAAAAGGGGCGCAGCGAAGCTGGAGCCGCCGTTGAGCGTGTTTTCCCTCGTCTCGATTACAAGCGTATTTTCGCCCGCCTTTACTTCACCCTTTACGGAAATCTTGTAGTCGGTGAAGCAGTGAGCCGTAAGTCCCATGCCCGTGGGGTCTTCGCCGGGGCTTACCGTTATAGCGCTGTACTGAAGGTCTTCGTCGTTGAATACTATGCCGAGAGACTTGCTGTCGTAGCGGACGGAGCCTATTTCGGAATTGAGGCGGAGAGTTATTGAAACTTCGGTAGCTTTGTCGCTTGTGAAGGTGAATTCAAACTGATTTTCGGAATAAGTGTAGGATACATAGTGTCCGTTGCTCGCCGAAACGCTTTCGGGCAGGCCGAAGTCCGCGCCGTTGGAAGCCTGAATCATGCCAAGTCCCTGAGTGGAACCTGAAAGTCCCGCGCCTATTTTGCCGGTGAAGTCAACGTCTTCAAATTCCATTACGAATAAAGACGTGCCGGAAGGCGTATCTTCGTCATTGTTGCCGCCCGTGCTGTCTTCATTGCCGCCGGGGGTCTGTTCGGTGTTGTCGGGGTCTTTGTTCTCTTCTTCTTTCTTGTCTCCGCCGCATGCGGAAAGTGCAAATACAGAGCCTGCGCACATTGCAAGTGCAAGTAAAGATACAATCAATTTTTTCATAATTTACAACTCCTGTTACTCCAAATATTGCGGAACAACAAACGTTGCTCCGCAATACCGGGGAAAAATTTTACTCAACGGCTTTCAAGCCGCTTTTATTACCTGTTTGCTGCTTAACGCTTTTTGGTTATGAAGGTCATAACTACGCCTGCCGCGCTTACGACAAGAACTACGCCTACAAGTACGAGGGCAACGATGGTTATTGTCTGAAGAGAATCATTCTTTGCCTGGAGGTCCTTGTTGGCCTGGTTGAGCGCGTCGATTTCGCCGCTGAGCTCGTCAACCTTGCCGTTGATGTCGTTTACCGCGCCGTCAACCTTGCCGTTGAGGTCGTTGACTGCGCTGTCAACCTTGTCGAGTACGGGTGCGTTGGGATCTTCAGTCACTACCTCTTCCTGCTCCTGGTCGTACGTGGTTATGGCTACAACGTTGCCGTTTTCGTCATAATAACCGGGGGTTGCGTTCATAGCGTTGCTGTTGATTATCGAATAAACTATGCCGTGAGCTGCTTCGCGGAGAAGGTTGAGCTGGGTAGCCGTCATTCCGTCGTAGTCGCTTGCAAGCACGTATGAAGGCCAGTAGTAGTTGCTGCCGCCGCCGAGCATTACTATGCCGCCGCCGCGGAGACCTGCATCGCCCGTCATCCAGCGGTTGGTTGCGTCGGTTACCATGCTGCCTTCAAAGCCCCATTCGCCGCGGAGTATGTCCACGTTGATTTCCCTGAGGTTGTTGATGAAGGTGTTGCCGTAGCGGTTGAACGAGGTCATGAGACCGTTGCAGCCGAGACCTTCTGCCTGATACTTCTTGACAGCTATTTCGAAAGGACGGAAGTAAATTTCACGTGCGGTCTGTTCGTCTGCAAACGTTACAAGGCTGTCGCTCTCGCGGTCGGTATCCTGGTCGTTGAGCGAGAAGTGCTTAACGGCGGTGATGAGACCCATTTCGCGCGCGCCCTTGCATACTTCTGCAAGCATCTGTCCGGTTATTACAACGTCTTCGGAATAGTATTCATAGTTACGTCCGCCGAATGCATTGCGGTGCATGTTAGCGCCCGGGCCAAGCCAGAGCGTTACTTCGCTCCATATACCGTCGTTGCCTACAAGACGGCCGTGCATGTAAGAAAGATCGATGTTCCATGTGGTTGCGATGTTGACGCTTGCAGCCATCATGATGTGACCTACGCCGTCGAATCTGCCTTCAAGCGAGCCGCCGTAGTGGATGCCCGCAGGGCCGTCGCCTGACGTATGAGCAGGTATGCCGAGACGAGGAACGCCCGTCTTATGCGAGTTCTGAGTGAGCTGACCGAGTTCCTGTATGGTCATTTCGTCGAGAAGGGTTTCATACTTGGCATCGTCGTAAGGAAGTCCTACGAGGTCCTTAGCCGTAACGGTGATTTCTATGGGATTGTCGTTTGCGGTATTTACGTTGACGCCTTCGCCCTTATCGCGGGGATCGGTGTTGTTGTACCAGGGATCGTTTTCGTCATCCTGGCTTGCAAGACGCTCTTTATAGTTGGTATCGAACAGCTTCTGGATGAACGCACCGTTCTTGGTGCGCTGCGCTTCGGTATCTGCCGCAGGTATAACTGCGTTCTTGTTTGCATCGAGAAGGGTATCGTTGGTGAGAACCTGTCCCTCTATTTCGGAGGTCGTGCCCGTAACGATGTTGTACTGGTTGATGCGCGTCTTTACTTCGCTGCCGGTGTCGGGGTCAATGCCCTTGCCCTTATCGTCGACAAACTTGAAGTCTTCTTTGAAGTTGTACGTAGCCTTCTTGGTGTTGTCCGTGCCGACTGCGTTTGCCTGACCGTCCGCAACGCCGTTTTCGCCGCCGAGCGAGAAGGTGTACGTGCCGTCTTCAAGTACATAGTGACCGGCTTCCATATCGAAGGATGCAAGGTCGTATGCGTAGAAGCTTATGGTAACTTCCGTGCTTTCGCCGGGCTGAAGCGTTTCGGTCTTGTCGAATGCGGCGAGCATTATCGAAGTCTTGGAAAGTTCGCCCGAAGGAAGGGAAGCGAACAGCTGAACTACATCTTTGCCCGCTACCGTTTCGCTGGTATTCGTCACCTTAACCTGGAAGTTAAAGCTTAAATCCATGCCCGTGCCCTTGGTATAGAACATCTTGATTTCCTGGTCGAATTCAGCCGTGGTAAGTCCGTAACCGAAAGGATACTGGACAACGCTGTCGTACCACGCGTCGCCGTCAACGCCCGCGCCGTTCATAGCCGTGCGTACCGATTCAAAGTAGCGGTAGCCCATGAACACGCCTTCCTTATACTTAACGTAGCGGTTGAATGAGTAATCGCCCTCTTCGTAAGTGTAATCCTGAAGGATTGCGGGAGTAGCCACGCCGCCTTCGTTATTTACGGTATAATCTTCGGAAAGGATATACGCGTTGGTGCCGAAAAGAGAATAGTACTTATCGCCCTCGTTTATGCCCTTCATATCCTCGGTAGCCGTCTTCTCGTCAGCTTTGTACAGAACGGAAGTGTCGCCCACGCTGGAGTTGTTTACCGTAGGGTCATAGCGATAGTCGGTAAGGTATGTATCTACAAGGCGGCCTGAAGGTGCAACTTTGCCCGTAAGGACGTCTGCAACGCCTTCAAAGCCGGTAAGTCCGGGATAACCTACCCAGAGCACGTCGTCAACACCGTACTGAGGGTCGTCGAGGTCGGTAAGATCCATAGCATTTGCGCTGTTTATGAGCACTATGATTTTATCGAACTTGCCTGAATCTTTTACAGATTTTAAAAGAGCGCGCTCGTAATCGTCGAGCTGGAGATAGCTTTCGGTATAGAACGCCTCGCTGCTTGCCGTAGCCTTAGTCGTGCATGCGGGGTCGGAATAAACGCTCCTGCCCTCCACTGCCTTGGGTATGCCGTTTACAACGGGCACGCTTTCGCCTGCTTCCGTACGGATGTTTGCGCCGTTTGCGCCGCGGTTATAGTCCCAGCTGGAGCGGGGCAAATCGTAACCTTCGCCGCCTATGCGCGAGAACATTATTACCGCTGCGTCGCCGTAAACGTTGTAGGATTCATCGGGCGCGTTGGCAAATTTTTCAGGCGAGGTTTCGCCTACGGGCCAACCGAAGGAACGCTCGTTCCACTGAGGCATGCCAGAGCCCTGACCGCCTGTAGGTCTGCCGTTGCCCGAAAGAGCATTGGTTTCATAGAAAGCCTTCATTGCGGGGTTTACGTGAACGCCGTCGGCTTCGAGCGCCTGATACAGGTCAACCGTTTCGTTTGCGACGCCGTCGTAGAACGTTGCGCTGCCCGAGCCTGTGCCGAGATAGATGGGATTTACGGAGTTTTTACCGAAAATCGTAACGTTCATGCCCTGAGTAAGCAAACCTTTATCGCTCTTCTTAAGAAGAACCGTGCTTTCCTGACCCATCTGGCGAACCGTCTCTCGTGCGGCTTTCTGCATCTCTTCTACGCTCTTGTAATCGGAAGCGTAATAGACGCCGTTCTTGGGTGCTGTCGGATTGGTGGGCATTGTGAATGCCGAAGCCGACAAGTACTGTCCCGCGATTGCAGGGACGGCGATTGCCAGCGTAGCCGCTGCGGCGGCGCCGAACATAACTAACCGTCTCCTGATTGCTTTAGACAAATTCATTCTTTTCCTCCTGTTTTTGTTTTTCCGCATTTCACGGATTACGCGTAAATCTTACACCTGATTTTTATTTTGTAACATTTTTTGGTATTATTGGTCAAAAACTCGGTACGCATTTTTGAATATCCCGCCAGCAGAACCGCGCCCCTTTATTGCGCGGATATCCGCGCCGCCTGCCCGCGCCATTGCCCCCTTTTACTATATTAATAGTGCAAAAAAGCGCGGAACGGAAAACACATTTTCGGCGCAAAGTGATTGGCAACGCCGATTCAATCAGAACAGAAAAACGACATTGCGGCAATCAGAAAAAATGGCAATAGTTGCGGCATATATGCGGGTATTCTGAAATTTCACAAAATATGCCGCACATAAGCCGCGGCGCGCCGCAAAACAGCGCTGAATTTAGTTCGTTGGGGCATATATGCGGGTCTTTTGCGGTTTCATAAAAAAATGCCGTCGCGGAAGCGACAGCATTTTTTATGAAATATATTTATAATGGAAAAGTAAATTTATTCCCTTGCGTTAAGCCTTTCGGCGCAGCCGCAGGCGGCAGCTATGGAAGATGCCGAACGGCGCACAAGCCTTGCTGAAGAGAGCTCTTCCGCGAACAAATCCGCACAGCATACTTTAAGCGCGCCGCGCGGCTTATAGTAATAAATGCCGCCCGAAGCCGAACAGCAGGAGGCATAATGGGTGCTTTCAAAACCTCCGCCCTCCGCGGCGCAGCAGCCGTAAGGCACGCTTACGCAGCCGAGCAAATCAAAAAAGCGGGAAACCCCCTCCGCCTCGTTTACCACGCCCGCCGAATTGCAGTTCAAAAACGCCGCGCGCACAAAGCGCGACTGCGGCGACATATCACCCGGCAAACCTATTGCGCCGAAGCCCATGCCGCACGGCTTAAGGTTAAGCCTGCCGCTGAAATTGTTGCGGGGAAGCGCGGCAGAAAGGTTCATGTAATTTGCTAAATTTGTCATCTGAACCGGGAATGGCGGATTGTTGGTGAGCACGCCAGCGGCATTTTCATAAATTTTTACGCCTTCGCTCACGAACTCCACCGTAACCGCGCGGGTCTTATCGGCTATAAGCCAATGCAACGGCGCAGGCGGCATATCCGCGGAGAACCTTTCCGGCGTGATGTTTATATTCTTTATCGCTGAAACCGCCTCCTCTGCAAACGCGCATTTGCCGAGGATATACGGCATGAATTCAAACTGGGCAAGGTTTATTTTGCCCTTCTCTGCGGGAAAGTAAGCGGCGTTGCCGGCAAAATTCAGCCCCGCCATGCAAAGGCCTTTTTCGTTCATTCCGTCAAAAAGAAGCGGATAGTCCTGCTTTACGAGCGCCGCGCCGACAATGGCGTAATGGCTGTCAAGCTTAAGTTCCCTGTGCAGAAGAATGGGAAAATTGCGCGGTATTATTACTACCTCTTCCCCCATCGGCGCGTGATAATCGAGCGTGCGGCCGAAATAAAAACCGCCGCAGTAATTTGCTATTGCTGTACACATAAACATGCCTCCCGCACGTATTTTTTTTATTTTTAACTTATGCGGCGCATTTTATTCACTTTCAGATTGCCGCAAAAAGTTCCGCCTGAAATTATTGCAAAAAAGCAGAGCGCGCCGCGCGGTTTTATGCCGCGCGGCGCGCTCTGCTTTTAATTTCGGGAAAGTGTGAGCAAGATTTTAGTTTTTAAGCGGCAATTTCAGCAAGGCTTACAAGATTGCCCGTGGCTATGTCGTACTCCCATACTGCGGCGGGGTCGTCATAGTTTTCGTTGGCTACCCAGAGAGCCGTCTTTTTGGTGAGGTTATATACCGCGCTGTGCACGGTGACGCCGTCGCCCTTATCCCACGTTCTTCTGCCTACCGCCTTGAGAATATCCATTGCAGCCCATTCGTCCTTTACGACGCCTTCAACCTTTGCAAGTTCGCCGTTGATGTAGTCGTAACGGTCAACGCCCTTGGCCTCGTCCTGGTTTTCGCCATCGTAATAGCCGGGCGTGATTATGAAGTTGGTTATAGCCTGATATCTGAACTGAGAATTTTCAAGCGCCTCGTCATACATCGGGTCGTCGTTATAAATTACGTTGAGCGTGCGCGCCGTGCCGTCGTTATCTGTGCTGTCGGTCACGCCCTCCGCGGGGACCCATTCAAGTATGGCGCTTCTGCCCGTGGCGTCAGCTATCATATAGTGGAAAGATGTGTTTGCAGAATCGTGCAGATTATAATTTTTTATAAGTTCAACGGCTTTATCCACGCTGTCCGCATAGTCGAGAACCATGCGGAGCATAGTAGTTGAAGTGATGTTGTCCTTTTCAGCATTCTGCTGGTTGGTCTGTTCGGTCTGCGCACCCTGGTAAGACATGAATATGCCGCAGCTTACGCCCTTTTCGTTTATGCCGTCGAGGGGCGCGTAGGAAGAAGCGAGGCAGGTTATTTTGTTTATCAGCCCTTCAACGTCCTTGTCTATATCCATGCCTACGTAGTTAAGGTCTACCGTAGAGAACGACTTGTATCTGCCCTCTCCGGGGTCGCACATTGTGAGGCATACGTTGGTTTTATCGAAATCGTAATTGCGGCCGAAGAGAATGTCGCCGTTTTCAGCTTTGGCTATGAACGCCGAGCAGCCTATATCCGTCTCGCCTATCTCTATATCTACGAGACCGCGGGTTATGTTGCCTGTTATAAAGTCGATAAGTTCGCTGTCGCTTGAAGCGCCGCCCTGTTCGAGAAAGCTGTCGAAATAAAAGCCGCCTTTTACATTCATGCGGTATACAGAGCCTTCGTTGTTGGCGTCGTTGCGGCCGCGTATCTGCCTGAAGCTTGCAACGGTGGAAATTTCGTCACCCCATACCCAGGCGACAGCCACCACAAGGCAGCCTGCCACAAAAACTATTGCGGCGAGCACTATCGCAAGCACCCTCCACCAGATTCTGCGTTTTTTAGTTGTTTGTTCCATGTTCCTTTTTGTTCTCCTTAAAGGTTTTGACCGGGCGCGCAATAGCGCGTTGTCGATTAAGATATATATCAAACGGGCATGAAAAGTTCTGGCAGCGCGGCGCGCGTGCTTAATCTATATTGCGCGGCGCGCGGACGGCGCGCGGACAAAAAAACGGCTGAGCGGCGCGCGTGCTTAACCCATACCACGCAGCAAACATATTTGTTCGGCGCGCGGGCTTTTATGCTTTTACTTTTTATTTATAAGCCCGTTGTAATACTTTTCAAGTTTTTCAGAAATCGAGGCAAGCACTTTGTTGAATATTACGTGCTCTTCGTATGTTAGGTCACCCGCAGCCGCGTCCACCGCCGCTTCCGCCTTCTTCGTGATATAACCGTAGAGCTTTACACCCTCTTCCGTAAGCGTAACTTCGGCATTGTACCTGCCGCCGTCATAATTGATAAATCCGCGCTGCTTAAGAAGGGAAAGCGCGCGGGAAATTGCCGCCTTGTCCTCGTAAGTAAGTCTGCACAGCTCGCCTGCGGTAACGGGGGCGAGCCCCGCATAGTATATGCACATTACGTGTATGGCCTTTAACCCGTAGCCGTTCATTTCTGCCTGCTTTATCTTCTGGACGAGTTTGTTGAGCTTAAGGACAGTCAAGGTAAAATTTTCAAACTTGTTATCCATGGTGTACTCCCGCTCTGCGGAAAAGAGCATGCCGCAGAACTGTTGATTTATCAACGGGTATGATTATATATGCCGAAAACGCATTTGTCAAACAAAACGTTGATAAATCAACAAATTATTTTTGCATAAAAGCAAAGCCGCCCGCGCAGGATTTATATCCCGCGCGGGCGGCTGTTTGCCATAATTTTACAGTGTGAACATCACTTATATGCGTTAATTGCGGCATATATGCGGGTCAATTAAATTTCAATTCTTGAAACCGAGGTCTATTCCCGCAGCGAGAACGCAGTCCGCCGTAGCCCTGTTCGTGGCTATGGGGACATCGTACACAACCGCTATTCTGAGAAGCGCCCTTACGTCGGGGTCGTGCGGGAGCGCCGTAAGCGGGTCGCAGAAGAATATAACCGCGTCAATCTTGCCTTCTGCAAGGTGTGCGCCTATCTGCTGGTCGCCGCCGAGAGGGCCCGAAAGAAAGCCGTGTACGTCCAGCCCCGTAGCTTCGGATACGCGGCGCGAAGTCGTGCCCGTACCGCAGAGATTGTATTTTTCAAGCTCCGATTTGCGGAACATTGCCCATTCTACAAGCTCAGCCTTTTTATTGTCGTGTGCGATAAGCGCAATGGTTTTTTTGTCCGACATTGAAATACCTTTCCTTTTATCTGAAATTTTTTATTTATTCAAACCAAATTATTTAATGCAAGCCGCCTATTTATTTAAAACAAGCCGCCTGTTATATTCTCGTAAGAGTCTGTATCTTCCGGGAGTTCCGCGGCGGGTACATCGCTTTTTACCATCCAGCTGTTGCGGTTCATATCGTACCCGATATCCGCAGATACATTATCAGTTTGAAAATTTATGTCAAAGCTTAAATCAAAC
This sequence comes from uncultured Clostridia bacterium, assembly GCA_944368065.1. Taxonomy (GTDB): domain Bacteria; phylum Bacillota; class Clostridia; order Christensenellales; family Borkfalkiaceae; genus Coproplasma. Next base: position 26,656 of record CALVWV010000026.1, read on the forward strand.
TTGCTGCCGTATCCGAGAAGCTGCTTCGTCTGCTTGTCGAACTGAAGAAAATAATCCGCGTGATTGAATTTGCTGTTTTCAAGCATATCCTCTTCCGATATGGTAATTCCGCACGTCATTGTGATTATATCCATTATATCCGAGGCAAAAAGGTCGAGCCAGGCGTTTACGTCAAGGCTTATCTTGACTTTAAAATCGGCGGAATCGTCTATATAAACTTTAACCCCTTCCGTACCGAACATCGAACGGATGACGCCGAGGTCGATGAAGACTTCGCCGTTGCCTCCAATCGGGAAAAACTGTTCAAAAGCTTCGGCAAGGCTGATTTTTATTTTGCCCGTGCGGGAATATTCGGAATCTTCCGTAATCCTTTTCACCTCGCCGTCGATATAATAATTAAGCATATCGCTGTAGCTTTGCCCTTTATATGACTGTTCGTCCAAAGTATCCTTCTGCGCAAGCCCGCTCATGAGGACCGAGGACGAGTAATTGACATTGCCGCTTCCGCGCGCGTCGAGCTCGCCTTCCTTGTTTGCAAGGGACATGATATGCTCCGCGTCAATTTTTTCCGAACCTGACACCGTGAAGGTTTTACCCGCCGCGGTGACGTCAGCGTTGAAAACCGTGTTGCCCGTCGTAACGAAGCGGGCGTTGTAGCTCCAGCCCTCTTTTGTGGTATCGCCTACTATTGTTTCAGCATTTTCTTCCGAAACAAGTTCTTTTACTTCTGCAAGCTGTTCTGCGGTGGCTTCCTTTCTGAAATTGCCGCTTATAAGGTCCTTATCGGCGCACGCCGAGAGAAACGCGGCAGATATTGCAAACCCCGCGCACAGCGCAATAACTACTGAACGTTTGAGGAATTTAATCATACATTTCTCCTTTTCGCGCCAGTTGAATTTGCTTGAGGACAGCAACGGCAAGGCGCGACGGTTTAACTCCGCCCCGTCCTGCAGACATTACAATCTGACCCCCTTGTCTGCAATATCATTATACAATAAAAGCAACCCTTTGTCAACAGCGGCAAAATGGCGCAATTCGTTCAAAAAACTGAATTTTTGTTAAATTGACCCCGATATATGCCTTAAGCAATGCGCCGCCCGCAGATTTGCGGGCGGCGCATTCAACGCTTTTTAAGCCTGTAAAATTAATGTAAAATTTATCAGTAAGCGCGGGCAAAAATCACGACGTGCTCAGCCTTTTTGCCGCATACCGCGCACTTTTCGGCAGTTTCGCCCTCGGCATAAACGCGCGCCGTAGCAGCCGTTTCCGCCTTAATCTTATCCTCGCATTCGCGGCAGCCGCACCAGCCCGCTTTCACGAAATTTCCGCCCTCGACGCCTGCAAGTATGCCCGCCATGTCGGTTGCGTAAACTATGCGCTTGTCGCGGCGCTCGCGCGCAGCTTCCAGCATGTCTTTCTGTACGGTTTCAAGCAGATTCTTTACTACCGAAACTATGTCTGCGAGGGGATACTCCGCCTTTTCCAGCTTGTCGCGGCGGAATATGAGCGCCTTGCCCGCCTCTATGTCGCGCGGGCCGAGCTCTATGCGCAGGGGCACGCCCTTCATCTCCCATTCGTTGAACTTCCAGCCGGGGCTGTTGTCCGAATCGTCGAGCTTTACGCGCACGCCCGCTTCCTCGAGCATTTTCTTTACCTTTGCGCATTCTTCCATTACGCCGGCTTTCTTTGCGGCGATGGGAACGATTACCGCCTGCAAAGGCGCAACTACGGGGGGCAGAGAAAGTCCGCGCTGGTCGCCGTGAGCCATTATTATGGCGCCTATGAGCCTTGTGGATACGCCCCAGCTCGTGGTGTAGCCGTACTTGAGCGCGCCGTCCTTATCGAGGAATTTTATTTCGAACGCCTTGGAGAAGTTCTGGCCGAGATAATGCGAAGTGCCCGCCTGAAGGCTCTTGCCGTCGTGCATCATCGCTTCCATTCCGTAAGTTGCCACAGCTCCCGCAAACTTTTCCTTTTCTGTCTTTTTGCCCGTTATTACGGGGATTGCAAGGCAGTTTTCCGCAAACTCCTTGTATACGCCGAGCATCTTTTTGGTCTCTTCCACGGCCTCCTCTTCGGTGGCGTGAACGGTGTGACCTTCCTGCCACAAAAATTCGGACGTGCGGAGGAAAGGACGGGTAGTCTTTTCCCAGCGCATTACGTTTGCCCACTGGTTTATGAGTATGGGCAGGTCGCGGTAGGACTGAAGCCACTTGGAATACATGTTGCCTATTATCGTTTCAGAAGTGGGGCGGACGACCAGAGGTTCGGCAAGCTCTTCGCCGCCGGCGTGCGTTACGACGGCAACTTCGGGCGCGAAGCCTTCCACGTGCTCCTTTTCCTTGGATAAAAAGCTCATGGGTATGAGCAGGGGGAAATATGCGTTTTCGTGACCGGTTGCGCGGAAGCGCTTATCGAGTTCTTTCTGAATGTTTTCCCATATGGCGTAGCCGTAAGGGCGTATTACCATGGTGCCCTTGACAGGGCCGTAGTCCACGAGCTTGGTCTTTAAAACGACGTCGGTGTACCACTGGGGGAAATCGTTTTCTATATCGGCAATCTGATTTACAAACTGGCTTTCGTTTGCCATAACAACTCCTTATAATAATACAACTTTCAGGTTGAGTTAATGTCTTTAATGATTATATCATATCGGCGCGGCGGCGGCAAATAATTTGAACAGAAAAACAGTTTTACCGCGCAAAAGATTTTTAAAAGATTTTTAATGCAATAATTTGTAATTAAACACTTGTGTTTGCGCCGCCGAAAATGTATAATATAGGGGAATATGAATTATACATCTATCAAAAAACTTAAAAGCGGAACGGACGTCCGCGGCGTGGCATCGCCCATTTTAGGCAGACCCGTCACCCTTACGGAAGACGCGGTTGAAACCATTGCGCGCGCGTTCGTTACCTGGCTTACGCAAAAGACGGGCAAAAAGAGCGTTAAGATTGCGCTCGGCAACGACAGCAGACTTACTGCGGAAATTCTTAAAAATGCTTTTGAGCGCGGCGCAACGCAGAGCGGCGCAGATGTCTTGTATACGGGGCTTTCTTCCACCCCCTCCATGTTCATGATTCTTCAGGATAAAAAGAGGGCGCTGGACGGCTCTGTCATGATTACGGCTTCGCACCTCCCCGCAGACCGCAACGGGCTCAAATTTTTCACGCCCGAAGGCGGACTTGAAGGCTCCGACGTCGACGACATTCTCGCCATTGCCGACAGCGGCAACTTTGCGCGCGGCGAGGGCAAGGTTTATGAAGATTACTTCATGGACGAATACAGCGCCCAGCTCGCCGACCGCGTGCGCGATGCGTGCGGCAGCCAGAGGCCGCTCGAAGGCAGAAAAATAATAGTCGACGCAGGCAACGGCGCAGGCGGATTTTTTACCGAAAAGGTTTTAAAACCCCTCGGCGCAAATACCGACGGCAGCGTGTTCCTCGATCCCGACGGAAGATTCCCCAACCACGCGCCCAACCCCGAAGACAAGGGCGCAATGGCGGCGCTTAAAAAGGCCGTTCTTGAAAACCACGCAGACCTCGGCATCATCTTCGATACCGACGTGGACCGCGCGGGCGCAGTTGACGTAAAAGGCGAGGAAATCAACAGAAACAGGCTTATAGCGCTGATATCGGCGCGCCTGCTTGCAAAAAGACCGGGAACAATAGTAACCGACTCCGTCACGAGCGACGGACTTACGAAATTCATAGAAGAGCGCGGCGGCAGACACCACCGCTACATGCGCGGATACCGCAACGTCATAGACGAATGCAAGAGGCTGAACGCCGCCGGCGAATACTCACCCCTTGCCGTCGAAACTTCCGGTCACTGCGCTTTCAAGGATAATTACTTCCTCGACGACGGAGCTTACCTCGTCACCGAAATTCTTATAATTCTCGCCGAACAGCTCAAAAAGGGAGAAAGAATTGCAAACCTTATCAGCGGACTCGAAGAGCCCGCCGAAGCCGCCGAAATAAGACCCGCCATAGATGGCGACGATTTCCGCGAATACGGCGCGCACGTGCTTGAACAGATTGAAAAGCTTGCCCCGCTTTCAGAGGGCGCAAGCATTGCAAAGCCCAACTATGAGGGAATAAGAATCAACTTCGACAAAGAGCACGGCGACGGCTGGGTACTTATCCGCATGAGCCTGCACGAAGCCATAATGCCGATAAACGTTGAGAGCAATTCCGCAGGCGGCTGCAAAAAAATGATTGCCGCGCTTCTGAAAATGCTCGAGCCGTTTGAAAGAATTGACCTTTCGCTTCTGAGAAAGTTCATAGGCTGACGCCCTTTTCAACTCCCCCTCCCTCCGCGCAAAAATTCTGCGGGCGGAAGAGCGGATAAATAAACGCACAAATTATTGCAAAACTAAATTATATAAGTAAAACACAAGGAGATTTTATTATGTCTGTACAGCAGAAAAGCGTGGACACGATAAGGATTATTTCGGCGGAAGCCATTCAGAAGGCCAATTCCGGTCACCCCGGCATCTGCATAGGCGCCGCGCCCATAGGTTACGAACTTTTCAGCGAATTTTTGAAGTTCAGCTACAAAAACCCCAGATGGGATAACCGCGACAGGTTTGTCCTCTCCGCGGGACACGGCTCCATGCTCTTATACAGCCTTTTACACCTTTTCGGCTTCGACGTAACAATGGAGGACATAAAGAATTTCCGCCAGCTCGGCTCTAAGACGCCCGGTCATCCCGAATACGGCAAGACTGACGGCGTGGAAACATCCACGGGTCCTTTGGGCCAGGGTCTCGGCAACGCCGTGGGCATGGCGGTAGCCGAAGCGCACCTCGCCGCCCGCTTCAATAAGCCCGATTTCCCCGTAGTAGACCACTTCACTTACTGCATATGCGGCGAAGGCTGCCTTGAAGAAGGTCTCGGCTACGAAGCGTGCTCTTTTGCAGGCGCGCAGAAGCTGGGCAAACTTATCCTGCTTTACGACTGCAACAAAATCACCATTGAAGGAAACATAGACTGCACCTTCAACGAGGATATACCCACAAGATTTGCCGCTCAGGGCTGGCAGGTTATCCGCGTTGACGACGCAAACAATCTGCTCACTTTAAGGGCGGCAATAAACCGCGCCAAAAGCGATTTGACAAGGCCTTCGGTTATAATATGCAAGACGGTTATAGGCTACGGCTCGCCCCTTGCAGACTCCGCCGACGTTCACGGCGCGCCCATGGGCAATGAAAACCTTCAGAAAATGAAGGAATTCTTCAACTGGAAGGAAGAACCCTTCGTCATTCCTCAGGACGTAAAAGAACACTGCCTTAAGATTGCCGAAGAAAAGCTCAAGGACGAGGAAGCCTGGAACGAACTTTTTGCAAAGTATGAGCAGGCTTACCCCGAACTCAGCGCACAGTATAAGCTTTTCATGCACGGCATAGAGCCAGACTTCAAGAATATTCAGGGACTTTTCGACTTCAGCTCGCCCGAAGCCACCCGCTCCAGCGGCGGCAAAGTGCTTGCCAAAATTTCGCAGTGCATGCCCAACATAATGTCGGGCTCTGCCGACCTCGCCCCCTCCACCAAGACGGAAATCAAGGGCGCGGGATACTTCTCGCCCGAGAACAGGGAGGGCAGAAACATACACTACGGCATACGCGAACACGCAATGGCGGCTATCTGCAACGGCATACAGCTCCACGGCGGACTTCAGGCGCTGTGCTCTACGTTCTTCTCCTTTGCCGACTACATGAAAGCAGGCATAAGAATGAGCGCGCTCATGAACATACCCGTAATTTACGTAATGACGCACGATTCCATAGGCGTGGGCGAAGATGGTCCTACGCATCAGCCCATGGAACAGCTTATAGGACTGCGCTCCATACCCAATCTCAAGGTGTTCCGCCCCTGCGACGGAAGGGAGACCGCCGCGGCTTACATCTCCGCGCTTACGCAGTCCAGCCCCACCGCCATCATTCTTACAAGGCAGAACCTGCCCCAGTACGCGGGCACGGGACTCAAAGCCCTGCTCGGCGGCTATGTACTGAGCGACTGCTCCGGCACGCCCGACGTAATACTCATTGCAAGCGGTTCGGAGGTTGAACTCTGCATGGGCGCAAAGGATATGCTTGCCGCAAAGGGCAAAAACGTAAGGGTAGTTTCCATGCCTTGCATGGAGGAATTTGAAAGGCAGACCGACGAATACAAAGAGAGCGTTCTGCCCCACAATGTAAAGGCGCGCGTTTGCGTTGAAGTGGCTTCGCACTTTGCGTGGTACCAGTACAGCGGCGACTGCGGCGAAGTGATTGCCATGCATTCATTCGGCGTTTCCGCTCCCGCAAAACAGGTATTCGAATACTTCGGCTTCACCAAGGAAAACGTAGCCGAAAAGGCCGAACTTTCCATGCAGAAAGCAGAAAAAGAAAAGCAGGAAATTTTAGCCCAGATTAAAAAATAAAAAAAGTTCGGGCGGGCGCTTGCGCCCGCCCGTTTTTTAAAATTTTATGACGCTTGCATCCGAGTAAAATCTTGTTTTAAATGCAGCAGCGCTTTTGCCCGGTTTTCAGCGACAGCGCCGATGATAAGGCATATACATATCAGCGATCAGGCATATACAAATCCGCGTTTAACATCAACAGCGTTTTTGTATTATTTTTTACAGAATATTCGGCATATCAGATGCCGTCGGGAGGAAAATTATGAATCTTGAAGAACTTTATCTGAAAAGGCAGTCCACGCGCAGATATTCGGACAAAGCGGTAGCCGACGCCGACCTTGAAAAAATATGCAGACTTGGCGCGCTCGCGCCCTCGGCAAAAAATTCGCAGCCGTGGAAGATGTTTGCCATAAACGGAGAAAAGGCAAAAAAGTTTGCCGAATGCGTGCAGATGCTCGGTTCCAACAAATGGACGTCTTCCTGCCCCGCCTTTATAGCCATCGAACTCAACAGAAGCAAATTTGAAGAAAAAATTGCAGAAAAATTTACGTTTGCCGATTTTGCGGGCAACGACATAGGGCTTCTTGCCGCGTACATAACGCTTGCCGCCGAATACCTCGGACTGCAGACGTGCATACTCGGCATACGCAAGGAAGAAGAGATAGCCGCATTTTTAGGCGAACCCGAAGGCTCGCGCTTTCCCCTCGTGATTGCAGCAGGCTACGCCGCCGAAGGGTATGAAGTGCGCCCCAAGGACAGAAAGCCTTTCGACGAAGTATTCAGACTTATAAAATAACCAAATATAAGCGGTCTGAACTTTAAGCGCCGTAAAAACAATAACGCGAAACAATTGCATAAATTAATTTAAAAACGCCGCGGAATTTAACTTTCAGGTTAAATTCCGCGGCGTTTTATTTATTTTTATGTTAAGACATTCACGCAGCGCTATATGCCTAAAATGGTGAAACATTTATTATCGGACAATGCTTTGCGCGCCCACTCATCGATTTCTGAAATGGCAGCTTCGGTCTCGCCGCCGACAGAATGAGCCTTAATGACAATGTTTTCCCAGTCCTTTAATGTAATTTCCGTAAGTCCGCAATAATCGAATGACGGGACGACAGAAAAAATAAGCTTTTCCAAACGCAATCTGTCAAATTCATTCATACTGACAGATAATGAATCAGACAGCCAGCATTTGCCGCGATATTTTCCTTTCATGAATTCAAAATAAGCCGTTGAACCGGAAAGTTTTCTTTGTTCTTCATTGACAAAATACTTCATTCTGCGCACCGTTAATTGTCGGTTAATTATGTTGCGAATGCTTTTTTCCGCTATGCCGATTAACTCAATTTTTCTGTTTCTGAACTTTTACAAAATATGCACAGGGAATGCCGTCACTTTATCCGCACACGAAAGGCAGTCGCCTTGAAAAACTTTTATCTGTACGATAAAACTTTATGCACCGAACACGAAGCCACATAGACTTTATTTGCCCGCCGCTAAATTTTCCCTTGCGGTGGCAAGCATAAGCTTTATGCGGTTTTCCTGGTTGACCTTGGTCGCCGAAGGGTCGTAGTCCACCGCCACTATATTCACGTTCTGATACAGATTTTTAAGCGTGCGGATTGCGCCCTTGCCCGCTATATGGTTGGGCAGACATCCGAACGGCTGAGTGCAGACGATATTTTCCGTACCCGTTTCGGCAAGCGCCGCCATTTCGGCGGGAATCAGCCAGCCTTCGCCCATTTTAACGCCCTGATTGAGCACTTTATCGGCGCACCTTCTGAGGTGTTCAAAGTCGTGAATAGGCTCGAATACGCCCTGCTTTTTAAATATCTTTATGATATTTTTCTGCATTCTGCGCAGGATTGAGTAGACGACCTTATTGGCAGTTATGAACAAGCTCTTTTTGCCGTACAGTCTGCCGTCGTTTATGTTGTTGACGACGCAGTATAAAACGTAGTCCATAAGCGCGGGAACCACGGGTTCGCACCCTTCGGACATGAGAAAATCTTCGAGGTGGTTGTTTGCAAGCGAAGAGTATTTGACGTAAATTTCGCCCACAATGCCGACCCTGACTTTCTTTTCGCCGCTCCTTTCAACTGCGGAAAACATTTCGGTTATGGCGCGCGTAATCTTTTTATACTTTCTGTAGCCGCCCTTTTCGAATTTGGATATTACGAGTTCTATGGCTTTGTCGCGCGCTTTATCCGCCTCGCCTTCCTTTACCTCATAAGGCTTGGTCTGGTTGTAGCACCACATTATGGTATCGCCGTAATACACCGCAAACACAAGCTTTAACATAAGCTTTGCGCCCACGGGGAAAGACGAATCCTTTTCCAGTCCCGAAAAGTTCAGAGAAAGCACGGGCACCTGCGGGAACTCCGCGCGGAGCGCCTTTCTGATGAGCGGTATGTAGTTGGAAGCCCTGCACCCGCCGCCCGACTGCGACATTATTACCGCCGTATGGTTCACGTCGTACTTGCCGCTTTTGAGCGCGTCTATATACTGCCCGACCGTGCACAGGCAGGGGAAACACGTATCGTTGTGCACGTGCTTGAGCCCCTCGTCTATTACTGAGCGCGTCTCGTTTCTGAGCAACTCAACGTCGTACCCCTCCAGCTTCAAAAGCCGCTCTATAAGCGCGAAATGCCAGGGAAGCATATCGGGTATGAGTATTTTATAAGTGCTCTTCATGTACGGCTGCCACCTGGGGTAGTCGTCTTTATAGTCTTTTATATTCTTTTCCGTTGTTTGTCTCTTCATAGTTTTATTTACAAATTTATCCGATAAAACTTATAAACAGCAAAGTTTTATTTGCGTAATTTAATGCTTTTTGACTGTTTTGTTGTTATATTTTAAAACAGACGCCGCTGTTATTTGCTCTCTGCGGAGGCTTTTTTCTCCTCCTCAATGGCTGCAAGCATGCTTCTGAGCCTTATTTTTACAACGCCGAGATTGTTTATTTCGTCTATCTTTATCTGGGTGTAAAGCTTGCCGTTCTTTTCCATGATGGAGCGCACCTCGTCGGTGGTAATGGCGTCAAGGCCGCAGCCGAAAGATACGAGCTGGACAAGGTTCATGTCCTTATTGCGGCAGGCGTATTCGGCGGCGCGGTAAAGCCTTGCGTGGTACGTCCACTGATTGAGAACGTTTACGTTCACAAGGTCCGCCTCATCGAACACAGCGTCCTCCGAAAGCACGGCGAGCTTCAAGGAAGTAAGAAGCTTGTTTATGCCGTGATTTATTTCGTTATCCACGTGATAAGGTCTGCCTGCAAGTATTATTATCTGCTTGCCCTGCTCCCTTGCCTTCTTTATTATTTCCGCACCCTTTGCGCGCACGTCCGCATGGTATTTATTGAAGCGGGCGAAGCCTTCCTTAAGGGCGGCGTCCGCCGCTTTCTTCTTTATATTGTATTTTTTGAGCGCCGCGCAAAGCTTCTTTACGGTATTGTCCCACATGTTGAGGTCTATGTACGGCATTATAAAGTTTTCTTCGTTGAGCCTTTCGTTGTTTGCCTTAAGAAGTTCGGGATAATACGCGACTATCGGGCAGTTGTAGTGATTTACCGAATCGTGCTCGTCAAGGTTGTAACTTTCGCAAGGAAGGAAAATGAAGTCCACACCCTTGTCGAGAAGGCTTTCTATATGCCCGTGCATGAGTTTGGCGGGATAGCACGCCGTATCGGAAGCAACGGTATGCTGTCCGCGGAAATAAAGCTCGCGCGAGGACTTGTCGCTCAAAACGACCTCGAAGCCCAGACTTTCAAAAAAGCCTGCCCAGATGGGGAGCTGCTCGTACATTCCGAGCTGAAGCGGAAGACCTACCCTGCCCTTTGTTCCCTTGACCCCTTCTATTACCTGGGGCAATCTTTCCTGCTTGTACGAATAGATGTCGAGTTCCGCAGAAGCCGGTTTCTGTCCCGCGCCCCTTTCGCACTTGTTGCCGGAGATAAAGCGCGAACCGTCGGCAAAGGTTATGATGTTTACGTTGCACTTTGACGTGCAGCCGCGGCAGACTATGGCGTTTGCCTTATAGGAAAAGCCTTCGAGCTTATCGAGGCCTATGGTTGTGGAAGCGCCGCCGCTCATCTCTTTTGCGTACAGCGCCGCGCCGAACGCACCCATGAGTCCTGCAATGCCGGGGCGGATTACGTTTTTGCCCGTCTCCCTTTCGAATGCGCGGAGCACCGCGTCGTTTAAGAACGTGCCGCCCTGCACCACTATGTTATCGCCGAGTTCGTCTGCGCTTGCGGCGCGGATTACCTTGTATATGGCGTTCTTGACTATGGATATTGAAAGACCCGCGGAGATATCTTCGACGGAAGAGCCCTCCTTCTGCGCCTGCTTTACTGCACTGTTCATGAATACCGTGCAGCGCGAGCCGAGTTCTACGGGGTGGGGCGCAAATAAGCCGAGCTGGGAGAACTTGTCTATCTCCATGCCCATAGCCCTTGCAAAAGTCTGAATGAAAGAGCCGCAACCCGAGGAGCAGGCCTCGTTGAGCATTATGGAGTCTATAGCTTTGTTCTTTATTTTAAAGCACTTTATGTCCTGACCGCCGATATCTATAATGAAATCGACGTCGGGGTTGAAGTGAAGCGCCGCTTTGAAGTGCGCGACGGTTTCCACTATACCGAAATCGGCCTTTATCGCCGCCTTTATAAGGTCTTCGCCGTAGCCCGTCACCGCACTGCCTTTGATTGTTATTCTGCCCGCAGAAATTTTGTATATCTCCTTGAGCTTTTCCACTATAATATCGACGGGCTGGCCGTTGTTTGACTGATAGTGCGAATAAAGTATTCTGCAATCGGGCGTGATGAGTATGAGTTTTGTCGTCGTCGAACCGCTGTCTATGCCGAGGTACGCGTCGCCCTCGTATGTGGCTATGTCGGCAAAAGTGAGGTCTGTGGCGCGGTGACGCTTGACAAACGCCGCGTACTCTTCCTTGTCCCTGAAAAGGGGCTCGCCTGTCACGACCTCGTCGTTGCCCTCGGCTTTTTCGATGCGGTCGCATATCTCTTCTATGTTCATGGGGTGCACGCCCGCAGAATGGAGCGCCGCTCCTATGGACATGAAGCAGGGCGCGTCTTCGGGGAATACGGCGTTCTCTTCAGAAAGTCTGAGCGTGCGGACGAATGCCTGGCGCAGACCTTTGAGGAAGTAAAGCGGTCCGCCTAAAAAGAGAACTTTGCCCTTTATCCTTCTGCCCTGCGCAAGGCCTGAAACCGTCTGGTCTACGACGGCCTGGAAGATAGATGCGGATATATCCTCTTTGGTTGCGCCCTGATTTATGAGGGGCTGGATATCCGACTTTGCAAACACGCCGCAACGCGAAGCTATGGGATAAATTTTTTCGGCGCGGAGGGCATACTCGTCCATCTCCTGAACGGAGATGTTCAGAAGAGTTGCCATCTGGTCAATAAATGCGCCCGTACCGCCCGCACAGCTGCCGTTCATGCGCTGTTCGGTGCCGCCGGTAACGAAAATGATTTTTGCATCTTCGCCGCCGAGTTCAACCGCCGCGTCGGCATCGGGATAAAAGCGGCGGATTGCAACGAATGCCGCCTGTACTTCCTGAACAAAGTTAATTCCGCTGCGCTGGGAAAGACCGAGGCCCGCGCTGCCGGTAATGGACGCGCAGAAATCGCCGCCGAACTGCTCCTTGATTTTATTGAGTTCCCTTAAAACGGTTTCGCGCACCTGTGCAAAGTGCCTTTCGTAAGATTTATACAAAACCGTGCCGTCCTGCTCCACAACGGTAACCTTTACCGTAGTCGAGCCGACGTCTATACCCATTAATTTAGCCATAGTACCTGCCGTTTTTTGTCCTGCCGCAACGAAGGTTTTTTGCCGCATTGCGGAACAATCGTATTATTTCATTATGCATTATAACACAATGCCGAGAATATTTCAATTTTAAACGACGGAAATATAAGTTAAATTTTCCGACAATTTACCTGTAATTTTTAATAAACCGCAGCCGTAATATTAAAACGCGCCGCGGCGCCTTTGAACTAAAGGCGCCGCGGCGCGGCTTTTTTACAGTATTTTTAAGCAAATTCAGACTCTTTATTTACAATGGCGCGGTAAATGATGGGCGTTTTCAGTCGGTGCAGGCGCACTCCCCGCACGAATTTTTGCAAGCACATGCGCCATTTCCGTTTTTCGCGCAACTTCCATCGCCGCAACGCGCGCAATTATTACCGCTTTTTGCGTTTTTATCTGCGCGGCATTCGCACGAACGGCGGCTGAGATATTTGTTTCGCGTAGCAATTCCGCCGCGGATATGCCTTTCCGAAAGATTTTTGTCCAGCACCTTCCTCACTTTCGCGTAAAGCTCTTTATCCACTTCGTAAAGCCGCTCGGTAACGTCTTTGTGCACGGTGGATTTGCTTATCCCGAGGTGGTTGGCGCAGTCCCTTACAGTTGCGCCCGTCTCAAGTATGTATTCGGCGCACTCCCTCGCGCGCCGCGACATATATTCCCACATAAAATGTTCCCCCGATTCTGTGTGATGTTACATTCTATGTCGGATTATGCAAATTTATGCCGTTTGCGCGGCGGACAGCCTTATAAGCTGATGAGAAAAGCGGTGCGCGCCGTTATGGCGCGCACCGCTCTTTTGCTTTATTTTTCAGTTTTTCTTTTTGGTGCGTATTGCTCTGCCGCCCGTCAGCACTATCATTTTGACGGCTTCGAGCGAGAAGTCGTCCGCAACGACTACAAGCGGTTTGTTCAGAGTGCCGCGCGCAAGAACCTTTATGTATGTAAGGTTTTTGGCTACGAACGGAACGCGCTTTTTAATTTCCGCGATAGTAACTTTTTCGCCCTCTTCAAAGAACTGGCCTAAAGTATCGATATTCACGACGCCTGCTTTCGACTTATCGGAAAGCTCTTCGCCCTGCTGTACGCGAAGTTTAGCCTTATCGTCCGCCATAAGCGAGCCGACGTCAGCCGCGCTGACTTCGTCAAGTTCGTCGTCCTCATCGTCCTCGAAGTCCTCGCCTTCAAAATCGTCGTCATCTTCAAATTCTTCGGCAATATTTTCTTCGGGCTGTTCGGAAATGGCAACCTCCTCGTAGCTTACGACCTTTATAAGTCCCTTTTCCACGAGCGCCTGAGTCTCCTCGTAAGGAATATCGGAGAAATCTTCCTCCTCGTGGTCGGAAAGCTCTGCGCCGTCAAAAAGCTTTGCTATCAGCTCCTTGGCGTAGCGGCAACGCCTGTCATTCTTTATTCTGTATAAAAGCGGCGTGTTTGCAAACTTTGCGTAGCGCGACATATCGTCTACAATGTACTTGCTTTCGGCATAGTCCGCGGGGTTAAGCGCAAGGCAGAGGCAAAGCGTTTTGCCGCGTATTACAAATTTTGCGACGGAAGGTCTGCCGTATCTGAACGATTCGTGCCTCCAGCTGACGCGCGGAACTACCTTTTTATATTGCAGAATCGTATTTTTAAGCTCTGAATAGTAACGCTTGACTTTTTCGTCCGCCTGAATGAGTTTCGCCGAAAAACTGCGGTTGTAACGGTAGCGGATAAACATGCCGGGGCGGGGACGGATTACCGTAACATTGCCCTTTGCCGCCTGCTCGGCTATCTCGGCGCGCTCCTCGGCGGTCAGATTTACCGTAACGCTCTGCTTTTCGGGTGCGGCAGTCGCCGCAGACTGATTTTCAGTGTTTTCCGCCACGGCTTCAACAGGCTGCGCGGAAACTTCTTCCGCCACGGCTTCTGCGGGTTGTGCCACAACTTCTTCAGCAACCGCTTCTGCGGGCTGTGCCGCAACTTCTTCCGAAACCGCTTCTGCGGGTTGTGCCGCAACTTCTTCCGCAACGGTTTCAACAGGCTGTGCCGCAACTTCCTCCGCCACGGTTTCAACAGGTTGTGCCACAACTTCTTCCGCCACGGTTTCAACGGACTGGGCGGAAACTTCTTCCGAAACCGCTTCTGCGGGTTGCGACGCAACTTCTTCCGAAACCGCTTTCTTTTCGGAAACAGCATTCAGCTTTTCCTGCTTTCTGCGGCGCTTTTCCTTGCTTATTTTAACCGAACAAGCAATTATGACGATAAGCGCGACAGCTACAATAACTGCGCCGCCCGCAATAAGAACGGCTGTCAGATTTTCCGTGACGAACGCAGAAATATCTGAAAATACAGATAAAAATAAACTTTTCATAACATTGCCGCAAAAGCGGCTTTCAGGCCCCCTTGAACAAGATTTTTTATTGCGGTTAAATTAAATCCGACAAAAAATCTGTAATTATTTATTGTGCGAAGATATGCTCTTCCGCAAAATATTATAATTAGATTATACATATGTGCGGGGTAATTGTCAATACATATAAGTAAATACGTTTTATAAGGAAAAATATATAATAAATTTTTATATTATAAATAAACAAATTTTTTAAATGAAAAAATATATTTTTAATTTATTTTATTATTTATTTTCGCATAAAACATAAGCGCGCCGCAGCATTTTGCTGCGGCGCGCTTTATACTTTTTAACAATTTCCGCCGCACAGCTTACGCCTTTTACTGCTGAACGGCTTCTACCTTTACTACGATTTTTACCGAGACGCCTTCAAACAGGCGAAGCTCAACATCGTATTCGCCTACCTCGCGGAGAGGCGAAGGAAGAACAATCTTTTTCTTGTCTACGGTAAAGCCCGCTTCGGCAAGCGCATCGGAAATATCTGCCGCCGTGGCAGAACCGAACAGCTTGCCGCCCGCACCAGCCTTTACTTTAAGCGTGAATTTTTTGCCCTTGAGCTGTGCGGCAACTTCACGCGCGGCCTTCAGATCCTCCGCCTTATGGAAGTCAGCCGCCGCCTTCTTCTGTGCGATATCGTTGATTTTTACGGCCGTAGCCTGCTCGGCATAGCCGCCCTTTATAAGATAGTTGCGCGCGTAGCTGTCCGATACGTCAACCACGTCGCCCTTTTTACCCTGGCCTTTTACGTCTTTTAAAAGTATTACGCGCATATGTCCGCTCCTTTAAGGAAGATTTTTATTTTTTATATATTATATCATTTGGAGGCGTTTTGTCAATAGCGGCGGACACTAATGCCCGTCTATTTAAATAAAAAACAAAAAATAAAGATAGTTTTAAGCCCGCGGCGCTTTTATTTTATCCGACCCGCGATTTAAACCGGACATTTATTCAGGCCGCGCCATTTTTTTAAACCATTTTATTCAAAGCAAGTTAATTCAAAGCGCGGCGCGGCGGATCCGGCGCGGCGGGTTCAGCACGGTGAGTTCGGCGCGAAAGTTCTGCGCGCTGGGTTTAGCGCGGTGAGTTCGGCTTTACGCCTTTACATATACGCTGAGCGCGCCCGCGTGCTCTACGGCGAGCACACTTTCATTTGCCAGAGTTGCAAAGTACAACGGAAATATATCTTCGCCGTATGCATACATCACTGAATTTTCTTCGTCTACGGCAAACTGCGCGCCGCTGTATTCCGCGCTGAATTTTTCAAAGTCTGCGCGGTTTATAAGATAGCCTGCAAACCCGCCTTTTATGACCTCGCCACGCGAATCAGCCGATGTATCAGCATTATAAACTTCACCCATAAAAGTTATTGCCTCAGGAATAACCGAAACGATTACCGTATCGTTATCCTCATCTTTCGTGCCAGAGCCTGTGTTCAGGCCTTCGGAAGAGGTGCAGGACGAAAGCACGCACGCCGACGCAATGACAAAAAAAGCAAAAAACAGCGCCGCTCACAGCACTTTAAGCAAAGCCGACTTGCGCATATCCCCCTCCTCACCGCAGTATATAATATGTTTAAATAAATATAACACGGGTGCAATGTTTTGTCAATGCGCACAAATATTAAAACAGCGGCAGCTGCGCTTAACGTTGTTCTTCTGAAAATACAGCCGCGCATATAAATATAGCTGCATTATAAAAAGGTATAATATGCGGCAAACTTGTGCACAATACTAAAGAAAGGGCGGCAAAGCCGCCATCGGAGGTATTTTTATATGATGGATAACGTAAATAAGGGTGTAGCTTGCGAAGTAAAGAACTGCAAGTACAACGAAGGCGGCGTAAACTGCACGCTTAACAAGATTCAGATAGGCTGCGGCAGCGAACAGTGCACCTGCTGCGAAAGCTATGCAGAAAAGCGTTATTGATTGACTGCAATTTAAAATGCGCGCCGCGCGGCATATTATGCCGCGCGGCGCGCTGTTTTTATTTATTATGATTATGTATTTATTATTTGAACCAGCCGCGCACGGGAAGATTCTGTATTACCGACCAGTCGCTTAAAGGATTTTTGCTGTAGAACACGGAAGCTATCGCCGCAGGCTTGAGCTCGCCCTTGGACGATGTGTAGAACATATAAGCGTTAAGGTCGCCCATGAAAGGCAGGTCGTTGAGAGTCCAGAGAACTGCACCTATGAAAAGCATTACGAACGTTGCAACCGCAAACGCAACGACTGCGCCTATAACGCCGTCGACAGTACTGAACGCCTTGCCTTCCCTTGCCCTGCTTATCATGCCCGAAACTGCGAGCCCGACAATAATCACTACTATCAGAAGCAGAATAAATATGCCCGTGCCGAGCACAATCTGCGCTATCTTTTCGCCCGTGATGTTTTTCATGCCGAACTTAGTCGCCATATCGGCTATAGCGCCCGTTACCCCGCCTATCGTGCCGTTGAGGCTTTCAGCCGTATCCCTGAAGGCAGCGATGTTGAAGCAAAGTCCGTAAGAAAGGTATGCCGCGCCGCCTATCATGCCGAGCACGGCGAGCGCCCAGAGTACGCTTACAACGCCAGAACGGAAACCCGTTCTTATGGCTACGAATATGACGCCGATTACAAACGCATCCATTGCAAATTTGGAAACAAACTTCCAAAGTCCGCTTTCATAAACTTTGCCGAAGTAATCGGACACGAATTTGAGATGGGTAAAATCCATCACGACGAACGCGATGAGCGCTATCATGCCTAATATTACCGCAATCTTTATCATAAGCGTGAGCGCGCCGCAAATCCTGTTTGCCACGCCCGCCGCTCCGCTGTTTTCTTTGAATTTGCGGTTGGTAAGCCTTTTATATTCTTTGGCGTCTCCGCTTTCAATGGCGTCGAGAATCTGAAGGGTGTTTTCCTCCCTGTCGCCGTACTGCTCGTAGTAAGAGCGCTTTCTTGCATTTGCAATGCATTTACTGAAAAGCGCTTTGCCGCGCCACGAAAGCAATGCAAATACGAGTATGAACGCGACAGCCGTACCTATTTTAAGCGAGGCGGAAAGCCACGGCTTCATGTCCGAAAGGTCGGCGAGCGCATAAATAAGCGCCGAAAGAACAACGGCGAAAAGATATTCCGTTGCCCAAGTTCTGGTTTTTGTGTAGCCCTTGACAAGCCCTATGATAAGGGCTATTACGAGGCATGCCGCAAAAACCGAAATTGCAACTATCAATAACATAAAACACCTCCCCTCCGCAAAATGACGAAGGCAGCGCGGCGGTACGGCTGATATCGCCCGCACGGCTTTTTGCTTATTTTACTGAAAATTATATTCTGAAGATTATTTTAACGCGCCGAAAGCGCGCCGCACAAACAGATTACCCCGCATATATGCCTGAACCAATGTGCATTTTTATGCATCCGTTTGCTTGTTTATTTATTGAAACTGTCCTTTAAGGAAACTATTTCGGAAAAGATGAGCTTACCGCCTTCGGTGCACTTTTTATAGTAGCCCGTGCGCAGAAGCTGGAAAGGAGTATCTTCCTCCGCCTCCGCAAGGTAAGGCTCTGCCTTGCCTTCAAAGATATGCTCGCTGTCGTAATTGAGCCTTTCCGCATAGTCCTGGTCAGGATACTCTTCGTCCTTTAAAAGACTTTCGTACTGTCTGAACTCCGCGTCCTTGCCGTACTTGCAGTCCACCCACTGTATGACGCCCTTGGCTTTTACCGCGCAGGGCTCGGTTGAACCGCTCCTGCTTTCGGGGAAATATGTGCACTTAAGTTCGGTAACTTCGCCGTTTTCATCCTGAACGGCTTCGTCGCAGCGGACGATGTACGCGCCCTTGAGACGGACTGTGCCGCCTACAGTAAGGCGCTTGTACTTGGGCGGAGGAACTAACGCGAAGTCGTCGCGGTCGATATACACGCTGCCCGTAAACGCTATGTCCCTCGTGCCAGTTTCGGGTTTTAAGGGATTCTTTTCAAAGCTGAGCTTTTCTTCGCCGCAATAGTTTGTTATGGTGAGCTTTAAGGGGTTGACCACTGCCATTGCCCTTTCAGCGTTTTCGTTGAGCTCGTCGCGCACGCAGCTGTCGAGCTGGGCGGCGTTTACTACGGCATACGCCTTGGCAACGCCTACGTCCTGCACGAACTTCTTCAATGCGCAGGCGGGCACGCCCCTGTTTTTAAGTCCTGCCAAAGTGGGCATCCTGGGGTCGTCCCAGCCCCTTACCACGCCTTCGTCCACAAGCTTTTTAAGGTAGCGCTTGGACATAAGCGTGTTGGTTATGTTCAGTCTTGCAAACTCTATCTGCCTGGGCACGGGAGCGGGAAAACCTGCCTTTTCGATAACCCAGTCGTAGAGCGGGCGGTGATTTTCAAATTCGAGAGAGCAGAGCGAATGCGTTATGCCCTCTATCGCGTCGGATATGGGATGAGCGAAGTCGTACATAGGATAGATGCACCACTTGTCGCCCGTGCGGTAGTGGGAAACATGCGCTATGCGGTAAATTACGGGGTCGCGCATGTTGATGTTGGGCGAAGACATGTCTATCTTTGCGCGCAGAACTTTCGCGCCGTCGGGATAAACGCCCGCCTTCATTTCGCGGAAGAGCTTAAGGTTTTCCTCCACGCTCCTGTTGCGGTAGGGCGAAGGTATGCCCGGCTCAGTAAGCGTGCCGCGCGTAGCCGTTATCTCCTCGGCAGAGAGGTCGCACACGTACGCGTTGCCGTCAGTTATATACTTTTCTGCGATTTCGTAAAGCTTATCGTAATAGTCGGATGCGAAAACGAGGCGGTCGTACTTAAAGCCCAGCCACTCGAGAGATTTCACTATGGAATTGACATATTCGTAATCTTCCTTGGCGGGGTTGGTATCGTCCATCCTCAGGTTTATTTCGCCGTGGTACTTTTCCTTCACGCCGAAGTTTATGCACAGCGCCTTTACGTGACCTATATGAAGGTAGCCGTTGGGTTCGGGCGGGAAACGCACCTTTATTTTGTTGCCGACAGGTTCAAACTTGCCGGCGGCAAGTTCTTCGTTTATTATCTGTTCGATAAAGTTGGATGCTTCGGGTAAGGTGATATTCTCTTTGTCTGCCATATGAATGCCGTTTGAAATTCCTTTTAACCTTATATTTTCAAGTTTTATGCAGAGCGCAGTCTGCTTTGATTTAATGCGCGGTCTGCTCGCCAGGCTTTTTTGCCTTTTTGCGCAGTTATCAGGAAAGACCTGTAATGTTGCCTTCCGCGTCTATATCAATCCTCTCCGCGGCGGGAACTTTGCCGAGCCCGGGCATGAGGTTGATGTCGCCGGCGACGGCGACTATGAAGTTTGCGCCGCCTTTGTACATTATATCGCGGACAAGAATTTTAAAGCCTGTGGGACGGGCGAGCTTTTTGGGGTCGTCGGAAAGGGAATACTGCGTTTTTGCAATAATAACGGGAAGTCCCTTTATTCCCTTGCCCTCTATATCGGCAATTTTCTTTTCGGCTTCTTCGGAATACTCCGCCCCGTCGCCGCCGTAAATTTTGGTTACTATGTCGTTTATCTTTGTCTTTATGTCTGCGTTAAGGTCGTATGCATAGGTGAGCTTTGAAGGCTTTTCGCACATCCAGACAACCTTTTCCGCAAGCGCGCGGCCGCCTTCGCCGCCCTTTAAAAACACGTCGGTGAACACCGCGGGCGCTCCCGCTTCGTCGCAGGCGGATATTACCGCGTCAATTTCCGCGGGGGTGTCGCTTGCGAACCTGTTCATGGCGACAACCACGGGCTTGGAGTAAACCTTTTTCATGTTTTCGACGTGCTTCAAAAGGTTGGGAAGTCCCGCCCTGAGCGCTTCGAGATTTTCTTCCGAAAGATTGTTCTTATCCGCTCCGCCGTGAAGCTTCAAAGCTTTGACGGTGGCGACAACCACTATGCAGTCGGGCTCTATGCCCGCAACCCTGCACTTTGTGTCGAGGAATTTTTCCGCGCCGAGGTCTGCGCCGAAGCCCGCCTCGGTAACGGTGTAATCGGCGAGCGTCATCGCCGTGTATGTCGCGCGCACGGAGTTGCAGCCGTGTGCGATATTTGCAAAAGGTCCGCCGTGAACTATCGCGGGAGTGCCCTCGAGCGTCTGCACGAGGTTGGGCTTTATGGCGTCCTTCAGAAGGGTAGCCATTGCGCCCGCCACCTTAAGCTGGCGCGCATAGACGAAGTTTCCGTCCTCGTCCTCGCCGACTATTATGTTTTCCAGCCTGCGCTTTAAGTCCGCAAGGTCGGTGGCAAGGCATAAAATTGCCATTATTTCAGACGCGGCGGTTATGTCGAAGCGCTCTTTCCTCGTATAGCTCGTGCAGCTCTTCATTCTGCCCGCTTCGCAGCTTATGGTAAGGTCGCGCAGAGCGCGGTCGTTCATGTCCATGCAGCGGTGGAAATACACGTCCTTTATTTTAAGTTCGTTGCCGCGGAAAATATGATTGTCTATAACGGCGCAGAGAAGGTTGTTTGCCGAAGTTATGGCGTGAAGGTCGCCCGTGAAGTGAAGATTGATATCCGCCATGGGCACTACCTGGGCGTAGCCGCCGCCCGCCGCGCCGCCTTTTATGCCGAATACGGGACCTAAGGAAGGCTCCCTTAAGGCAAGGCAGACTTTTTTGCCCAGCTTTGCCATGCCGTCGGCAAGTCCTATGGATACGGTGGTCTTGCCCTCGCCGCTCGCGGTGGGGTTTATGGAAGTAACGAGAACGAGTTTTGCCTTGGGCTTTACTTCCCTGAGATTGATTTTGGCCTTGTACCTGCCGTAAAGTTCCAGGTCGTCTTCCTTAAGGCCGAGCTTTGCAGCTATTCGGGTGACGGGCTGCATTGTGCAGCTTTCAGCAATTTCAATATCGGATAACATCTTTCACCTTAAAAAAAATTATGCTAAATTTCACAGTTTTATCAATTATAGCACACCTTGAGGGTGAAAGTACATAGTTTACGGAAAGATTTTTGAAAGAATGGACAATTTTTTTATGCGCGCCCCTTAAGGGGCGGCTTTATTTTGCCAAAGGGCGGCAAGCGCCGCTTAATCGCTTGACTTGAAGCGCGTTTTTTACTAAAATCTATTTAAAAAATAATTTAAGGCGCGCACGAAATTGCCGCGCCGTCATTTTGGAGTACTTTACTATGGCTGATAAAAAGAGAGCCGTAACGCAGGAAAAGCTGGTTGCACTTTGCAAAAACAGAGGTTTCATCTTCCCCGGCAGCGAAATTTACGGCGGACTTGCCAACACCTGGGACTACGGCCCCCTCGGCGTCGAGCTCAAAAACAACATAAAAAGAGCGTGGTGGAAAAAATTTGTGCAGGAGAACGTTTACAACACCGGTCTTGACTGCGCAATACTCATGAACCCCCGCACCTGGAAAGCTTCCGGTCACATCGGCGGTTTCTCCGACCCCCTCATGGACTGCAAAAACTGCAAGACGCGCCACAGAGCCGACAACCTCGTCGAAGATTACTGCAAAAAGCACAACCTCGACGTCAAAGTCGAAGCCATGGACAACGACGGCCTCGAAGCCTTCATCACCGAGCATAAAATTGTATGCCCCGTCTGCGGCAAGAGCGATTTCACGCCCATAAGAAAGTTCAACCTTATGTTCAAAACCTTCCAGGGCGTAACAGAAGATTCGGTAAACACCGTATACCTCCGCCCCGAAACGGCCCAGGGCATATTCGTGGATTTCAAGAACGTACAGCGCTCCACCCGCATGCGCGTACCCTTCGGCATCGGTCAGATAGGCAAGTCGTTCAGAAACGAAATAACGCCCGGCAACTTCATTTTCCGCGTGCGCGAATTCGAGCAGATGGAACTTGAATTCTTCTGCAAGCCCGGCACCGACCTCGAGTGGTTCGGCTACTGGAAAGATTACTGCAAAAACTGGCTGCTTTCTTTGGGACTTAAGGAAGAGAACTTAAAGCTCAGGGACCATTCGCCCGAAGAGCTTTGCTTCTATTCAAAGGCAACCACCGACTTCGAGTACAACTTCGCGTTTGGCTGGGGCGAACTCTGGGGCGTTGCGGACAGAACGGACTACGACCTTACGCAGCACCAGAACGAGAGCGGCGAAAGCATGGAATACACCGACCCCGCAACGGGCGAAAAGTATATACCTTACGTCATAGAGCCTTCGCTCGGCGTAGAGCGCATGGTGCTTGCAATTCTTACCGACGCTTACGACGAACAGGTGCTTGACGCGGAAAAGAACGACGTGCGCACCGTGCTCCACCTCCACCCCTTCCTCGCGCCCTACAAGGCGGCAGTTCTGCCCCTTCAGAAAAACCTTTCCGAAAAGGCTCAGGCGCTTTACGCCGAACTTGCAAAGAGCTTTTCCGTAACTTACGACGTGACTGGCTCCATAGGCAAGCGCTACCGCAGACAGGACGAGATAGGCACGCCCTGCTGCATAACGGTTGACTTCCAGACGCTTGAAGACAACACCGTAACCGTGCGCGACCGCGACAGCATGGAGCAGATAAGGATAAACATCGACGAGCTCGAAGGTTACCTTACCAAACTTACGAAGTTCTGATTTGAAATAAATTTATCCGGTTAAAAAGCCGCCCGCGCAAAGTTTTGCGCGGGCGGCTCATTTTTTATAATACGCCGACGTTATCCGCCCGGATTATCCGCGCCCACCGCGCCTCCTACACAAACGCGCCGACCATAGCACGCCCACAAAACGCGCCGAAATAACGCGCGGGCGGCTTTTACATTCAGGATTATAATATGCAGACCGCCGCCCGCAAAATAATTTTGCGGGCGGCGGCATTTCTGATTTGGTTAAGGCATATGTGCGGGGCAATTTACTTATTGTCGTCGCCGTCGAGATAGCTTTTTACTATTGATTTTCCTATCTTTTTGCCCCAGTTCATAAGTCTGGATTTTATTGTGCGGCGGGGCTTCTTTTCGGGCTCTTCAAGCGTATCGCCGAGCTCCATCACTTTGGCAGGATTGTTGTTGACATACCCGCATTCCTCGGCATAGTCGAAAACGCGCTTGAAAATGCCTTCGGCTATTTCTTTGAGTTCTTCGGGCGCGGCGTCAACAGTGTCGTATATGTCCTGCGCGTTGATGTCCGTTATGTACTTTTTGCCGAGCGAAGGAATGAGATAGCTGTCTATGCAGTTGTTTATGTCGCTTACATATTTGGGTGAAATTTTGCTTGTGGAGCGCAGCGTTGCCGTGCCCTTTCTTACAAGCTCGTACCACTCCAAAAGCACCACAGAAAAGCGCGCCCTGCCCTTTGCGGGGGCGAGCGCCCAGCGCGCAAGGTTGGAAAAACCGCCGAACAGCAGAGGTATTGCCTGAATGATTATAAGAAGTATTGAAATTATGACGAGCACCGTCTGCGCCGCGACTGCAAGCGCGCTGTCCGTTTTTCCCGCATTTATCGCGATAGCCACAATCGCCATGGCGATAGAAATAATTCTTATGCAGAAGCGAAAAATTTTAAGCGCCTTGTTGTACTTTTTGACCGTCTTTGTAGTTGCGTCGCCCGCAAATATGGTGACGAGAACGAGGAGTATCACGAACACCGCATAAACGCCGAGCATGCAGTATATCGTAATTTCCAGCGGCAGCGTTATTTTACCCGTAAGCACGGAATAGACCGTGTAACCCGTGTAAAACATCGTGAATATAAGGCTGCATATCAGAGAAAAGATATTCAGCCTGCGCGCTATAACCGCGCGGTTGGAATATACGTTTTTGAAAAAACAGCGAAGGTCGAACACGTCTTTTGCCAGCGTGAAAGTTTCTTCCGCGGATATGGTATGGCGGACGACGCGCTCAGACTCCTCTTCGGCGGGTTCTTCCGCCTTTATTTCCGTTTGCTTTTTGTCCATAATTTTTTACCTTGGTCTTTTACATTTATGCGGCGCTTTTTCGCGCAGCTTTTTATTAAGCCGCGCCGCGTCTGATTTTTGCGCCGCTCTTTTCTTTCGCCGCGCTTATCCTTTGGCGGCGCAATTATCTTTTACCGCACCTGATTTTTGCGGTGCGCCTGGCTTTGGCGACACGCGGCGCACGTTTTTGCAATTTATTTATACAAGCTTTTCGTATTCCGAATAAAGCTCTTCCTGCATCTTTTTAATCTCTTCAAGGCGGCGGCACAGCTTTTCAACCTCTTTGTAATCGGAAGTCGTTGCGGGGTCTGCAAGCAGAGTCTGAATTTCCGCTTCCTCGGCTTCAAACGAGGATATGTCCGCCTCAATCTGCTTTATGCGGGCTTTTGCAGCCGCCTCCGCCGCGCGCTCCTTTCTGGAGCGGTAGCCCTCCTTTTTGCGCTCGGCGAACTCTCTTCTTTCCTCCGCTTCGCGCTCCTCTTCGGCAAGTCGCGCCTGCTCTTTTTTAACCTCGCGGAAGGCTTCGTACCCGCCCGCGGTAAAGCTGAGTTTTCCGCCCTCTATCTCCGCAACGCAGTCTGCGAGAGCGGAAATAAAGTACCTGTCGTGACTTACGAAAATTACCGTGCCCGCAAATTCCGAAAGCGCCTTTTCAAGGCTTTCCCTCGCGGGGAGGTCGAGGTGGTTTGTCGGCTCGTCCAGAAGGAGAACGTTTCCCTCCTCCGCCTGCATTACGCAAAGCGAAAGTTTGGCGCGCTCCCCGCCCGAAAGTTCCTTTACCTTTTTATACATATCCTCGGCGGAAAGTCCGCTCCTTGCAAGCGCCGCCCTTACGTCCGTCTGCGAAGAGGTGACGTGCCTTTTCCACAGTTCGGCGAGCACGGTGTTTTCAGGGTCGAGGTTCAGGTTTTCCTGGTCGTAGTAAGCCGCGCGCACAAACCTGCCCAGAACGCAGTTTTCGTTGCCGCCGCGCGCTATGAGCTTTAAAAGCGTAGACTTGCCCGCGCCGTTTTCGCCGACTATGGCGAGCCTTCTTCCGCGCAAAAGCTGAAGGTTGCCGCCCGTAAACAGCCGCTTGCCTCCTATCTCCAGATCGAGATTTTTAATGTCCAGCACCATTTCCGCACTCTGTACGGGGAATACGAATTTAAACCTGGGCGGCGAAGGCGGAGTGTACGGCTTTTCAAGAATTTCCATCTTTTCGAGCTGCTTCACCCTGCTCTGCGCCGACTTTGCGGTAGTTGCGCGCACTATGTTCCTGTCCACGTAATCCTGAAGTTTAGCGCGTTCTTCCTGCTGGCGCTCGTACTCCTTTTCCTCGAGGGCTAGCCTTTCAGCCTTGAGTATTTTATATTTGGAATAGTTGCCGGGGTATGAATAAAGCTTTTTGTTTTCAATCTCCAGCACCCTCTGCGCGGTGCGGTCGAGAAAATACCTGTCGTGCGAGACGACGAGCACCGCGCCCTTGAAGGTCGAAAGGTAATCTTCCAGCCAGAACAGAGTTTTTATGTCAAGGTGGTTCGTCGGCTCGTCCAGAATGAGGAGGTCGGGCTCTTCCAGAAGAAGGCGCGCAAGTTTCAGCCTCGTCTTTTCCCCGCCCGACATAGTGGAAATTTTCTGTTCGTAAAGCCCCGCAAAGCCCATGCCGCCGAGCACTGTTTTTACGCGCACTTCGGCATTGTAGCAATCGTGCGCGGCTATGTACTTTTCAAGCGATTCATATTTCGCGGAAAGCGTTTTATACTCCGCGCCGCCGTACTC
This sequence comes from uncultured Clostridia bacterium, assembly GCA_944368065.1. Taxonomy (GTDB): domain Bacteria; phylum Bacillota; class Clostridia; order Christensenellales; family Borkfalkiaceae; genus Coproplasma. Next base: position 52,894 of record CALVWV010000026.1, read on the forward strand.
CGCGCAGGAAATTTTCTGCGAAAGCTCGGCAAGGCGGGATATCGCGTCGAGCTGAGGTCTGACCGCCTCCAGCATCTCGGAATACACAGTGCCGTCCGCTTCCAGTCCGCCCGTCTGGGCGAGGAAGCCTGTCGTTGCGCCGTTCTTTTTCTGAATGTCGCCGCTTTCGGGGCAGAGCGCGCCAATAATGAGCTTTAAAAGCGTGGTCTTGCCAGCGCCGTTTTCGCCTATAAGCGCAACCCGCTCGCCCTCGTTGACGGTAAACGTTATGTTGTTGAGTATCGGATTGCCCGCATAGGCAAAATTTACGCCCGAAAAAGTTACTAACATAATTATATATACACCGAACCGCCGCTACAAAAATAATGCGGCGGAAAATTCTGCCAGTTAAAAATCAGTAATCCCACTTTGGAATGAAACTTTGCTCCGCGCTGCTCTTATCCTGAAGGAATACGTTTTCAAGCCCCGCCGCCTCCACCGCCGCCAGCACTTTTTTATACTCGCGCGAGGTGATTCTGCGGTTTAGTTCGGGTATGTCCTTTATGTCGCCGCACGGGGTGTACTGGCTCATAAGGCTGAAATACACCGTGCGCGGAAGCGCAGCCACGAAGTTTACTATGTTTATTGAATCCTCCACGCCGAGCGGCATTATGAGGTGCCTTATTATGCAACCCGAAAGCATTTTGCCGTCTTCGTCGAACGCGGCGGGCTTCTGCGCCATGAACTCTACCGCGGGCAGAGCGTACTTTGCATAGTCGGGGCGGGACGTGTAGCGCGCAGACAGCTCCGGACTTATGAATTTAAGGTCTGGCAGCCAGATATCGGTAAACGTATCAGCAATCTTAAGGCTTTCAATCTTTTCATAGCCGTGAGTGTTGTATATTACGGGAATGTGCGGTTTGTAAATTGAAAACGCTTCCGCAATGTCAGAAAGATACTGCGTGGGGGTTACAAGATTTATGTTGTCAGCGCCCATATCCTCCAGCTCCCTGAAAATATCGGCAAGTTCCTTTACGGAAATATCCTTTCCGCGCTGAGCGCGCGATACTTCGAAGTTCTGGCAGAACCTGCACTTTAAAGGACAACCACAGAAAAATATGCAGCCGCTTCCATTTTTAAAAGAGATGGGAGGTTCTTCGAACGGGTGAAGATAGTATTTTGCTATTTTAAGCCCCTGCACGGAGCACGCGCCCTTGTTCTTTGAACGGTCGGCGCCGCACGATACGGGGCATTGCGTACAGTTCATATTTGTTCCTTCGGCAGTGCGTTTTGTAGTCCGCGCGATTCGGATAATACACCGCGCCCGCGGCCTTTTAAAGCCGCGCATACTATTATAAAACAAAATTCAAAGGAATGCAAATAAAGCGGCTATTTAATTTGACAGCGCGCACGGAGAATGATATAATCACCCTACAACCTATAAAGAGTGTGCGAGGGAACGGCCCGTCGACCACACAGCAACCTGCAATGCAAGGTGCTAATGCCGTACCGATGGGGTAAATATTCAGGATTTGTTTGCTCCGCGGGCGCGGGGCTTTTATTTTGCCCTTTTTTAAATTTTTTAAATTCGCCCGTTTCAGCGCCATAACGGCGCATATATGATTAAATCTGAAATAAATTTTAACTTACAGGATATATCTATGAAAAAACTTTTTACAAGCGAGAGCGTTACCGAAGGACATCCCGACAAACTGTGCGACCAGATTTCAGACGGCATTCTGGACGCCGTTTTAGCACAGGACAATATGGCGCGCTGCGCTATAGAATGCTGCGCCGCTTACAACCAGATACTTATAATGGGTGAAATCACGACCACCGCAAAAGTCAAATACAAAAAAGTCGCGCGCGACATTATGGCAAAAATAGGCTATACGTTCGGCAACTTCCGCGCAGACAACTGCAAGATAACGCTTGCGCTTCACAGGCAGAGCCCCGACATAGCCATGGGCGTCGACAGCTCGGTTGAAAACCGCTCGGGCGGGGAGCTCAACGACCTTATAGGCGCGGGCGACCAGGGCATGATGTTCGGCTACGCCTGCAACGAGACGGCGGAATACATGCCAATGACTTCTTACCTTGCAAACAAAATGGCAAAGCGCCTTGCTGACGTGAGAAAGTGCGGCCTTCTGCCCTACCTCCGCCCCGACGGAAAAACGCAGGTTACCGTGGAATACGTCGACAAAAAGCCCGTGCGCGTTGACACGGTAGTCGTTTCCTGCCAGCATAACGAAAACGTAAATCAGGACATGCTGAGAAAGGACATCAAAAAATACGTCATTGACAGCGTCATTCCCGAAAATCTGCTCGACGAAAACACAAAGTATTTCATAAACCCTACGGGCAGATTTGAAATAGGCGGTCCCGAAGGCGACAGCGGACTTACGGGCAGAAAGATAATAGTGGATACCTACGGCGGCAGGTGCGCGCACGGCGGCGGAGCTTTTTCCGGCAAAGACCCCACCAAAGTTGACCGTTCTTCCGCGTACATGGCGCGCTACGTATGCAAAAACATTGTAGCCGCGGGGCTTGCGGACGAGATAGAGCTTCAGGTGGCGTACGCGATAGGCGTTTCCAAGCCCGTTTCGGTTTACGTGAACACATACGGCACGGGAAAACTTGCAGACGACCAGATTGCAGACATAGTTACAAAAGAATTTGACCTGAGACCTTACTCCATTATTGAGACGCTTGATTTGCGCAGACCCATATACCTGCAGACGGCGGCTTACGGTCACTTCGGCAAACCCAACCTCCCCTGGGAGCGCACGGACAGAGTCGACGACCTTAAAAAGTACCTTAAAAACAACTGATTGCTTTTTCGCCTGAAGGGCGTTTTCTGAGCGAAAAACAAAAATATGTTACGGCGCAGGTCAAATGCCGCGCCCGGGTATTTTGGCGGCGCGCGGAAACTTCCGCGCGCCGCCTTTAAGGAATTATCCGCAATGAAGACAAGGCAGTTTTTCGTAAAAATCCGCGACCTCATATTTCCGCAGAACATAACGTGCGATTTGTGCGGCGCGGAAATTTTTGACGGCGGACATCTGTGCGCAAAGTGCGAAAAAACAATAACATATAACGACAAGACTGTCTGCCCCGTCTGCGGAAGAAAGACGAAGCGGGCAGAAATATGCGCGGAATGCAAGGCGTGCGCGCCGCGATACAAAAAGGGCGTTTCGGTTCTGGTTTATTCGGGCGGCGGCGCTCAGCTCATAAAAAAATTCAAAAGCGGAGCAAAATACCTTAAGGACTTTCTGGGCGGACTTATGGCGGAAAAGGCAAAAAAGCTTCCGCCCTGCGACGCCGTGACATACGTACCGATAACAAAAAAGCGCAGAAGACAGCGCGGCTACAATCAGGCGGAGCTTCTTGCCAAGGTTATTTCCGAAAAGCTTGACATTCCGCTCATTCACGCGCTTGAAAAAAGGCGCGACACCGACGAACAGAAGAGCCTGAGCCTTAAAGAGCGCGCAGAAAACCTTAAAGGCTGCTTCCGCGTCTGCGACCGCGCCGCGGTGAAAGGCAAAACCTTGCTGCTTGCGGACGACGTGCTCACAACGGGCGCGACGGCAGACGGGATTTGCAGCGAGCTGCTCTCTGCGGGAGCAAAAGCAGTCTTCCTTGTAACCGCCGCATCGGTAGAATACAAACCTTTCACCGATAAAGAGAATATGACGCATTAATAAAAAAGCCGCGAAGCTTACGCTTCGCGGCTTTTTTTAATTGCAATTTAAAGCATATATACGCCAATGGTTGCGGCATATATGCGGGTCAATCAAGTCCGAGCATGGCTTTGAACTCTTCCTCGCCTATGATTTTTATGTCGAGCTTTTTAGCCTTTTCAAGCTTTGAGCCCGCCTCCTCGCCCGCGATAACCAGAGTGGTTTTGGAAGTTACCGAGGACTGGCACACTCCGCCGTTGCTTTCTATAAGCTCCTGCGCCTGACTGCGCTTATATGTGGGCAGCGTGCCAGTAAGCACTACGAACTGACCTTCGAAAACGCCGCCTTTTGCAACCTGCTTAACCTGCGGCGCAATCTCGGCGAGCAATTTTTCAAGCTCTGAAACGTTGCCCTCGTCGCGGAACCATCTGACTATAGTCTCCGCCGTTACTTCGCCTATATTGTCGAGCAAAAGCAGCTTTTCCTTGTCGGCGGCGGCGAGCACCTTAATATCGCCGAACGTTTTTGCAAGGTCGGCGGCGGCGACTTTGCCGACGCCGTCTATGCCGAGCGCAAAAATAAACTTTTCAAGCGTAACGGTGCGGCTTTTGTTTATTGAATTTATAAGATTTTCCGCCTTTTTATCCTTGAAGCCTTCGAGAGTTAAAAGCTTATCCTTGGTGAGCGCGTAAAGCTCGGACGCAAACTTCAAACCGAACTTATCGTGCAGAAGTTCGGCAGTCTTTTCCGAAAAGCCCTCTATATCCATCGCGTCCTTGCAGGCGAAGTGGGCAAGCTTCTGCACAATCCTCGGGGTGCAATCGGCATTGGGGCAGAATATGTTTGCGCCGACTTCTGTAAGCGTGCTGCCGCAGAAGGGGCAAACGGAAGGTTTTTCAATCTCAGCGCTGCCCGCAACGTGCTCCACAGTGCCTAAAATTTCGGGTATGACCTCGTTGGAGCGGCGGATTAAAACTTTGCTGCCCTTTTTGACGTCCTTTCTTATAATGTCGCCGAAGTTGTTCAAAGTAGCCTTGCGCACGGTTACCCCCGCGAGCTCTACAGGTTCAAGTATTGCAAGCGGCGTAAGTTTGCCCGTCCTGCCCACCTGCCACTTTACGTCGCGCACGGTGGTCACGCACTCCTCCGCTTCGAACTTATAAGCTATTGCCCAGCGCGGGAATTTATCCGTACTGCCAAGCAATCTGCGCACGGAGATATCGTTGAGCTTTACAACCGCGCCGTCCGTAAGCACGTCTATGTTGCGGCGCTCCACCTCTATTTCGTTTATGGCGTCCACGACCTCGCTTTCAGTTTTGCACAGGCGGTAAAAAGGAAAGACTTTGAAGCCGTGTTCCTTAAGCCAGGCAAAGCAATCCGCCTGGGTTGCCGGCATGTCGCTTTCCATATAATTTATATCGTAAAAATAGATGTCGGGCCTGCGCTTTGCGGTGACAGAAGGGTCTAAGTTTCGTATAGCGCCAGCCGCGGCGTTGCGCGCGTTTTTCAGAGGCTCTGCCGCAGTTTTGTTGTACTCTTCAAGCACGCTGAGGCGGATTACCGCCTCGCCCTTAACCTCTATAGTGCCCTTGTAGGATATGGTGAGGGGAAAAGTTTTTATGGTAAGGCACTGCGCAGTAACATCCTCGCCTACCGTGCCGTTCCCGCGCGTGGTGGCGCGCACAAACTGCCCGTTTTCGTACGTTATGCACATGGTAAGTCCGTCAAACTTATATTCGACGGTAAATTCGGGGTCGGGCACAACCTTCTTAACTCTTGTGAAAAAGGCGTCGAGCTCGTCCGACGTGACCGCCTTATCGAGGCTGTAAAGCCTGGAAATATGCTCGTGGCGGGCAAACGCTTTGAGCGGTTCGCCGCCCACCCTGCGCGTAGGACTGTCGGGTAAAATTGTGCCCGTCTCCTGCTCCAGCCGTTTGAGCTCGTCGTAATACTTGTCGTATTCGCTGTCCGGCACGGAGGGGTTGTCCTGCACGTAATATTCGTACGCCCATTTATTTAGAATGTCTACAAGCTCGCGCATTCTGTCCATAAAAACACCTTAAATTATCGTTAATCCGCACATATGTGCGGGTGAATTGCTTTTTTATCGCGGGAAACACCGCCGCATTCTTCGCGCGGTAAGATTACTTTGCCTTCCGTGCGGGGCAAGATTTGCTCCGCGTTCTGTACGCGCGGAAACATAAATCCGCATTCTGCGCCGCACCCTTTGCGCGGGGAAATATGCCGCAACGAAAGAAGGGTCAGCCTATTATTGTAAGCGGCGCAAGAGACGCTGAAAGCTCCTTTATGCCCTGCCCCTCGAACGCGACGTTTATTACCGTGCCGCCGTTGCGGACGGCTACCACCGTGCCGTTGCCGAACTTTGCGTGGCGCACCTTTGTGCCGACGCGGTACTTTCCGCCTGCCGCGGGCTTCTGCGCCTGACCTGAAAAGCCGGAAAAGCCCGAAAAAGATTTAGCCGGACTTGCGTAGCTTGCGGGGCGCGATTCAAAGTCGCCGCCGTCGGAGTAAAGCGAGCGGGAATATCCCCTTTCTTCCGCCGCGGAATCGTCCCTCTTTGCGTATGAGCCACCGTAAGAGTTGCTGTAGGAATTACCGTAGGAATTGCCGTAAGAGTTACCGTAGGAATTGCCATACGAATTGCCAGAGCTGCGGCCGTAGGAATTGCCGTAAAAATCGCCGCCGTAACGCTGCGAACCGTAGTCGCCCCTGCCGTAACCTGCGTTGCGGTTGCCTGCAAAAACGGGCGTGTCCTTTATGCCGAGCTGACCTGAAAGTTCCTTTAAAAAGCGCGACATTGCAGTGCGCTCGCGGCGGCCGTATAAGTTGCGCTCCTTGGCGCGGGTAAGGTAAAGCCGCTCTTCCGCGCGCGTTATGGCTACGTACATCAGTCTGCGCTCTTCCTCGAGCTCCCTCCCCTCGCTCTCCGCGCGGGAAGAAGGCATTATGCCCTCTTCAAGGCCTGCTATAAACACCGCTCTGAATTCAAGACCTTTGACGGAATGTATGGTGGCAAGCGTCACATAGTTGCTTTCATCCATATCGTCGGTATCCGAATAAAGGGTTACCTGGCTTAAATATTCGCTTAAAGTCGACTGCGGATTGAGCCTTGAATAGTCGTCCACGGAGGCAACAAATTCGTCCACGTTGGCTATGTCGTTTTCGTCCTCGTACGCTTCTTTGAGACCCGTTTTTGCAATCACTTCGCGCACGAAGGAATTTACGGGGCTGTCCAGCGAGGATATGACGAGGTTTTTTATTACTGAACCGAAGTCTGAAAGCCGCTTTTTCATGCCGGCATTCAGCGGAAGCTCGTCGCAGTCGAGCACGGCGTCGTACAGAGAAAGTCCGTTCTGCGCGGCGTAGCTTTCCATAACCTCGAGAGTTTTTCCGCCTATGCCGCGGCGCGGAACGTTTATTATGCGCATGAGCGCTTCGCCGTCGTAGGGGTTTGCTATAAGGCGGAGGTATGCGAGCACGTCCTTTATCTCCTTCCTTTCAAAGAATTTAAGGCCGCCGAACACCTTGTACGGAATGTTGTATTTGTTGAACTCCTGTTCGAATGAGCGCGTAAGCGCGTTTATGCGCATGAGTATGGCAAAATCAGAATATTTGTATCCGCTGTTCAAAACGAGGTCGGATATTGTGCGCGCGGCGAACAACGCTTCGGAAAGCTCGTCCTCGGCGGCAAAGTACTGCGGCTTTACGCCGTCCGCAACGTCCGTCCAGAGCGTTTTGCCCTTTCTGCCTGCGTTGTTTTTTATAATCTCGTTGGCGAGCTTTAGAATGCTGCCCGTAGAACGGTAGTTGCGCTCGAGCTTGTAGACTTTTGCGTCGGGGAAATCCCTGTCGAACTGGAGAATATTTTCTATCTCCGCGCCGCGCCAGCCGTATATCGACTGGTCGTCGTCGCCTACGCAGAAGAGGTTGCCGTGCACGCTTGTGAGGAGCTTTACGATGTCGTACTGGACGGCGTTGGTATCCTGAAATTCGTCGACAAGGACGTATTTGAACCTGTCCGAAAGGTACTCCCTTGCCTCCGCATTGGCGCGAAGAAGGCGCAGGGTATACAAAAGAAGGTCGTCGAAGTCGAGCGCGTTGTTTTCGTGCAGATGCTCTTCGTAGCGCTTATAGACGCGCATATAGTCGTCCATCTTGTCCTCGTGGGCGTGCTTGCGCGCATACTGGTCGGGCTCGAGACCGAGCATCTTTGCGTTGCCTATGTGGAACTTAGCGTTCTTAAGCATTTTTTCGTCGTCGTAGTCGAGCTCCTTAAGGCTTTTTTTGACTATGTTCTTGCGCTCGGTTTCGCTGTATATGGAAAAATCGGGCTTTATGCCCGCTTCCGCAGTGTACATTCTGAGTATGCGCACGCACATTGAGTGTATGGTGCATATCCACATATCCGCGACGTCGCCGCAGACGAGGCGAACCCTCTCCTTCATCTCCGCCGCAGCTTTGTTGGTAAAAGTTATGGCAAGAATCTGGCGGGGGGACGCAAGTCCCTGCCTTAGTATGTAGGCTATGCGCGAGGTAAGAACGCGCGTTTTGCCGCTGCCCGCGCCCGCAAGCACGAGCACTGCTCCCTCTGTATCCTGTACAGGTTTTATCTGTTCTGAATTAAGTTTATCTAATATCTCGTCCATCCGCAATATTATACCACAGCCGCGGCGAAATTACAATTTATTGAAACGGTAATTTGCCGCGCCCGCAAAAGGTTTATGCTTTGCATTTGAAAGGTTTATGCCGCCGCCCGCGGCGCGGGCGGCGGCACTTTTGAAAAGGAAAAGTCCGCATCATTATTTTTTCTGCCGCAGTCGGCTGCGGAGATTAAAAATAAGAATCCTCGCCGTGAAAAACGTGCCGCAGCCTTGCGCGCGGCCTGCCGCGGACATAATCAGCCCAGCGGGAGCTCGCGTTCCTTTCTGTAGCGTTCGAGCGCGGCGAGATACTTTGCGGAAAGTTCGAGGTTGTACCTCTGCTTTTCTTCGTAAGAGAGCGTTGCATAGTACGCCTTGTCCGTAAGTCTGCCGATTGCGTCGGAGACTTCGCCGCATTCATCCAGCATAGCCTTTACCCTTAAGTAAAATTCATCGGGCGCGGAGCCCTTTATCTGCCGCTGTACTTTTACGCCTATATAGCTTTTTACCTTGCTTTCGTTGAGTCCTAAATTTTTCGCCTGTAGCTCGCCCTGCTTTATGTTTGTTTTGCAGTTTTCCCAGAAGTTATTTTTCAGCCTTTGTTTTGCCTGTCGTGCAATGCTTTTGATACTTTCCATAATAACTCCTTTTGCGCCGCAATGCGACATTAAAATAAAAAGAAAAAGCCCGACCGACGTTGCGTCAGCCAGACTTTTTTGTTAGCTTAGTTCTTGTTGCGTTTTCTTGCCGCTTCGGACTTCTTGCGGCGCTTTACCGAAGGGGATTCGTAGAATTCCTTCCTGCGGAGATCGCCGATTATGCCGTCGCGCGAGCACTTTCTTTTGAACCTTTTGATAGCGCTTTCAACGGACTCGTTTTCGCCT
>CALVWV010000027.1 GCA_944368065.1 uncultured Clostridia bacterium
TTTGCGTCTATATAGCTTATTTTCTGCACGTTGGCCTTAAAAGTTCTCCTCGTTCTTCTCTTGGAGTGGCTTACGTTGTTGCCGGACGCCTGTCCCTTACCGCATACGCTGCAAACTCTTGACATAATTTTAACACCTCCGTGGTGGATTTTACAAAAAAATTAAATGTAAATAAAAGCCGCTTTTCAAAAACGGCTATACTAATATAGCACCCCTTTTAAAAAAAATCAATCAAAAAAAGCGTCTGTTTGCAAAATTTTTTGCCTTTACCGTAAAATAAAAAGGTCTTGCAGGGCAAAATATACAATAAATTTCAAGGAAAGGCTTGCAAAACGTCTGCAAATAGTATAAAATAGCATTTGACAGGAGTTATTATGTCAGTCAACACAAGCAACGTTTACGGTAAAATTTCAATATCCGATCAGGTTCTCTCCAAAGTGGCTTCGTACGCCGCTATGGAATGTTACGGCATCGTAGAACTCGTATCCCGCCGCTTCAAGGATTCCCTCGCGGAGCTTTTCAAAAAGCAGCCCGCAGGCGGCAAGGGGATTAAAGTCGTAACAAACGGCGACAGAATTTTTATTGACGTGTACGTCATAGTCAAGTACGGCGTATCCATTAACGCCGTCGCAGAAGCGCTCAAAGAGGGGGTCAAGTACAAGGTAGAGCGTTTTTCGGGTATGATAGTAGATACGGTGAATGTAAATATCATGGGGGTCAAACTCTGACCCTTTCCGTTTAAGCGCGCCTGAATTTTTCGGACGCGCATTTGGTCTTTGAGGAGTTATATGCAGAAAATCATCAACAGCACCGATTTCAGAAAAATGGTTTCCAGCGGTGCGAGAATGCTTGAAATAAACAGGGCGAAGGTGGACGCCCTCAACGTATTCCCCGTGCCTGACGGCGATACGGGTACGAATATGTCGCTTACCATGCAGTCGGCCATCTCCGAGATGAACGCCTGCTCGTCCAACCGTTTCCAGGAAATATGCGACGCCGTTTCCAAGGGCGCGCTGCGCGGCGCGCGCGGCAACTCGGGCGTTATAACCAGCCAGATTTTCCGCGGCATTTGCTCGGTCGTGCGCGAATGCCAGCAGGGCATAGATACCAAAACCTTTGCAAAGGCTATGGAGGCGGGCACTAAAGTAGCTTACAGCGCCGTTTCCAAACCCAAGGAAGGTACAATTTTAACAGTAGTAAGGCTCATGAGCGAGGCTGCGCCCAAGCTCGCAAGCAAAAATAAAGACTTTGTAGACTTTTTCAACGCGCTCATCGCAGTCGGCGACGAAGCGCTCGCCCACACTCCCGAGCTTCTGCCCGTGCTTAAAAAAGCCGGCGTAGTCGACAGCGGCGGCGTAGGCCTCATGACAATAATGCGCGGTTTCCTCGCGGCAGTTTCGGGCGAGGACATCGGCACGGACGACATACCCACCGACGCCCAGCAGACCAAGAAGGAAGCTGACTTCGGCGACAATTCGGATATAATAAACTTAGACCTCGGCGAAATAGAATTTGCGTACTGCACGGAATATTTCATCATTCATTTAAAGCAGATGACCACGCTCGCCGATATAGACAGGTTAAAGGAAAAGCTCATGCAGATAGGCGACAGCGTAATCTGCATAGGCGACCTGGAGCTCGTAAAAGTGCACGTGCACACCAACACCCCCGGCATAGCGTTATCGTATGCACTTGAGCTGGGCGAGCTCGACAGAATAAAGATTGAAAACATGCTTGAAGAAAACCGCCAGCTCAAAGCTAAGCTCGAAGCTGAAAAGAAGGAGATGGGAATGCTTGCCATCTGCTCGGGCGAAGGTCTTGCGGAAATATTCAAGGACCTCATGTGCGACAGGGTAATAGAGGGCGGTCAGACGATGAACCCCTCCGCGCAGGACATAGCCAGCGCCGTTCAGAAGATAAACGCTTCCAACGTGTTCGTATTCCCCAACAACTCAAACATCATTCTTGCGGCGGAGCAGGCAAAGGACCTTGTTACCAACCGCACGATACACGTAATACCCACCAAAAACGTTCCTCAGGGTTTTGCCGCGGCGCTCGCGTTCAACCCCGAAGCAAGCGTGCCCGTCAACAAAACCAATATGACCCACGCTATAGACAACGTTACTTCCGGCCTCGTGACGTACGCCGTGCGCAACACCACGATGAACGGCTTCAAGCTTAAAACGGGCGACATAATAGGTCTGGACAACAAAAAGATTCTCGCAAAGGGTACGACTATAGACGAAACCACCATAAAGCTCATCGAGGCTATGAAGACGGACGACCACGAGATGATAACGCTTTACTACGGCGCGGACGTAAAGGAAGAGGACGCCGAGGCTCTTGCGGCAAAGGTTGCCGAAAAGTTCCCCGAATGCGACGTCGATTTCCATTACGGCGGTCAGCCCGTATATTACTATATGGTATCCATGGAGTAAATTTACAGAGCTTAAAAATTATTTGATAAAAACTGATTATGCAAGGGGAAAGGCGTTGTCTTTCCCCGTTTGAATTTAAAGGGATAAGGCGGATATGAAACTTACCGAACTTAAATTTATATCTGAAAAGCGCGAGAAAGATTTTGCAAAACTCGGCGTTTACTCGTGCGAGGACCTCGTGCGCCTTTATCCCCGCGACTTTCTCGACCTTACGGAAGTTTCGCTGATATCTGAAGCTGAGCACAACAGCCAGATTTTAGTCTCCTGCGAGGTGCTCAATGCCGAGCTCAACCGTTTTGCGCGCAGACCTTACGTAAAGGCGCTCTGCCAGCAGCAGGGGTGCGTGTTTACCGCGGTATGGTTCAACCAGCCGTACGTTGCGCAAAAGTTAAAGCCGGGGCAGTACCTCTTTTACGGCAGAGTGCAGAACAGGTACGGAATGGGCGCTTCTATGGTCAATCCCTCGTTCGAGCCCGCCGATAAAAACAGAAATTTAAAGGGCGTAATCCCCGTGTATCCGCTTGCGGGCGGACTTACGCAAAGCGTGGTTCGCAGCGCCGTTAGGGAAGCGCTCACAAAAACTGTGCCTTCAAGCTTCATTCCCGAACAGCTCCGCAGAAAGTACGAACTCGTCTCCCTTTCGGAAAGTTACCGCAGATTGCACAATCCGCAGAGCATGGAGGACGTAAAAAAAGCTTCGTCGCGCATAGCTTTGGAGGAGTATTTTCTGCTGATATCTGCTTTCCGCGTGATAAAGGGTTACGGCGACAGGGTGCGCGTCAACACCTATTCCGTCACCGAAAAGGACGTTTCCGACTTTATGTCGCGCTTCCCGTTCAGGTTTACGGGCGGTCAGCTGTCCGCCGTGCGCGAAATTTACGATAACGTGCATTCCCCGTCGCAGATGAACAGGCTTTTGCAGGGCGACGTTGGCAGCGGCAAGACGGCTGTGGCGCTCACCGGCATTTTCATGGCGCTCAGGTCTGGCTTTCAGGCTGTTATGCTCGCCCCTACCGAAGTGCTCGCGCGCCAGAATTTTGCGCTCATTGAGCGCTATTTCCCCGATTACAACTGCGCCCTTCTCGTCGGTTCGACGCCCGCGGCGGAAAAGCGCGAAATAAAAAAACAGCTTAAAAACGGCGGAATTGACGTTATCTGCGGCACTCACGCAGTAATCCAGAAGGACGTGCTGTTCAAAAACCTTGCCTTCGTCGTCTGCGACGAACAGCAGCGTTTCGGCGTGGCGCAGAGGGCGTCGCTCTCCGAAAAAGGGGAGGGGGCGGACGTCCTCATAATGTCGGCGACGCCTATCCCGAGGACGCTTTCGCTCATATTCTACGGCGACCTGGACATAACTACCATAAAGGATAAGCCCGCCGCGCGGCAGGAGATAACCACCGCCGTAATCCCTTCAAGCAAATACGGCGACATGCTCGATTATATCGCCTCGCAGACAAAGCTCGGCAGACAGGCTTACTTCGTCTGCCCCAAGATAGAGGGCGACGACGAGGGCACGGTTATGTCCGTTACCGAGCTGTACGAAGACCTTTCTTCAAAGATGCGCGGTGTGCGGCTCGCCCTTCTGCACGGCAAAATGAAGGAGGCGGAAAAGAATGCCGTGATGGCGGACTTCAAAGCAAAAAAGTACGACTGCCTCGTATCCACCACTGTAATAGAAGTAGGCGTGGACGTGCCCGACGCCACCGTAATGGTTATATATAATGCGGAAAGGTTTGGACTTTCGCAGCTCCACCAGCTCCGCGGCAGAGTAGGACGCGGCTCGGAAAAAAGCTGGTGCTTTCTGCTTATGGGTTCGGATACGCCGCAGGCGCGCGAAAGACTTTCCGTCATAAAGAACAATTCGGACGGCTTCAAAATTGCCGAAGCCGACCTGGAGCTTCGGGGAGGGGGCGACTTTATGGGCACGCGCCAGAGCGGCAGAGTGCTTTCGGAAATACGCAACTTAAAGTTCCCCGCAAGCGTTATTTTCACGGCGAAGGCGATTACGGACGAGGCGTTCTCGGGCGGGTTTGAAATAACCGCTCTGCGCGCCGCCGCGCTCGAAAAATACAAAAAGCTCGAAGACGTCGTGCTCAACTGACTGAACCTGCGTGTTCAATCGATTGAACAATAATTTGTTTTGCCGCTGACTGAACCTGCGTTTTCAATTGATTGAACATTAATATATTTTGCCGCCCGCCGCGCTGAATCTGCGCGGCGGGCGGCATTTTTTTCGGGTATTGACAAACAATGCCTTTTCTGTTATAATAAAAATTACATTACAAAAAGACTGATTGAACCGCAACAGGAGATATATTTATGGAAAACGTAGGCAACCTTCAATCATACAGAAAGGGCGTAAAGCTGCTGGACGCCACATTGCGCGACGGCGGCATAGTCAATTCCTTCTATTTCAAAGATGATTTCGTAAAGGCTCTTTACGAAGCCAACCTCGCCGCAGGCGTCGACATCATGGAATTCGGCTATAAAGTTTCCAAAAAGCTGTTCGATACCTCCAAGTTCGGCAAGTGGAAGTTCTGCGAAGAAAAGGATATCCGCGCCATAGTCGGCGAAAACAAGACTGATATGGCGATAAGCGTAATGTCGGACGTCGGCAGGGTCGATTTGAAGAACGAAGTCATACCCAAAAAGGATTCGGTGATAGATATGTACCGCATCGCAACGTACGTTCACCAGGTTCCCTCCGCGATAGAGATGATAGAGTACTGCACCAAGATGGGCTACAGGACGAGCTGCAACGTAATGGCTATATCCAAGACTCAGGAGAGCAATTTAAAGCAGGCGCTTGAAATAATCGCGCAGTCCCCCGCCGAGGTTATGGTAATAGTCGACAGTTTTGGCGCGCTCTACCCCGAAGAAATCCGCAGAGTGTGCGACATTTATCTCGACGTTGCCGCAAAATACAACAAGCAGGTAGGCATACACGCTCACAACAACCAGCAGCTCGCGTTTGCAAATACCATCGAAGCGTGCGCAAAGGGCGTCAACTATCTCGACGGCACCGTATGCGGCATGGGCAGGGGAGCAGGCAACTGCTATACCGAAGCGCTTTTAGGCTTCCTCAAAAATCCTAAATATAAAATGGAACCCGTCCTTAAATTCATACGCGAGTACATGAATCCCCTCGCCAAAGAGGTGAAGTGGGGTTACGATACCGCGTACCTTCTTACGGGGCTGTACAACGTTCACCCATACGCCGCTATAGATTTCATAAAGGCGGGCAGGGAAGATTATGAGCAGTTTATACAGGAGATTATGGGCGTAGATTGATTTCTGCGTGATGCACGCTCCGCCAAACTTTGCATAAGCATCGCAATGCTTTGTTGCGCTTACGGGTGCGCTCGGTCATTTACGTTTTAGTAAACTTCCTTGCGCCTTCCGCGCGCGCCGCGCCTTGCTCGCTTCTGCAAAGTTAATATAATAAGGGTTCAACGCCTGTCGCGCCGTCTGGCGCGACAGGCGTTGTTTGTTTTGTCCGCATTGTTCTTGCGCGGCATTATCTGTGAGCTGAGAAACCAGGTTTCTCTTCGCGCGACTTTCAGGCGCCCGCGATTACATGGTCGCGCGAATTCACTTCCGGTGAGCTCGTTTGCGCGACAACTTGAGTCGCGCTTGCGCAGGGAAACCCTGCTTGCGCCGTTGATTAATTTAACTTCCTTGAGCTTTCCGCGCGCGCCGCGCCTTGCTCGCCTGAGCAAAGTTATAACAATAAAATTAAAACTGCCGTGCGCTTTAAGCACGGCAGTTTTTTTAAGCCGCAGCCGCTTTGTTTCGTCGGCGTTTGCCTGTGCCCGCCGTTACTGATACGCATTTTCCGCCGAGAACGGACATTTGCAGAGCGTACATCTGCAAGCGGGCATTCGCAGGGCGGACGGGTTTTATGCATAAAACCCGTCCGCCCGCTTGGGTCGCTCAGGCAAAACTTAAAAAAAATATTGCAAAAAGTGCATTATCGGTTTGCTCGCTGAGCATAAATGTATAAAACTTATTCAATTTTGTTGACAAAACCAAAGTCCTTTGGTAAAATTACCTTTGCTGTTATGGTTAACTTGGGTCGTTATGCTCAGGTGGACCGCAAACAGCAAAAAAATAAGTCCTTTTTTTCGTATTCATTTAAGGGGTGATACGGATTAAAGATATATTCCGCAGGTCCTTCAAGGATCGAGTAAAACAAGGAGGAACTATAATGCCCACCATCAATCAGCTTATAAAGCACGGCAGGGAGAAGCAGATTTACAAATCCAAGTCGCCTATACTCGACAACTGCCCCCAGAAGCGCGGCGTATGCCTTTCGGTTACCACGACCACGCCTAAAAAGCCTAACTCGGCTATAAGAAAGATTGCCCGTGTGCGCCTTACGAACAAGCAGGAAGGTACCGTATACATTCCCGGCGAAGGTCACAACCTTCAGGAGCATTCTTCCGTGCTTATCCGCGGCGGCAGGGTTAAAGACCTGCCCGGCGTTCGTTACCATATCGTACGCGGCGCCCTCGATACCGCCGGTGTTGCAAAGCGCAAGCAGGCTCGTTCCCGCTACGGCGCAAAGAGACCCAAGGCTTAATGTCTTGCGGCTTGAAGCCGCATCTTAAAAATTCAACCTACTTGTTTCGGAATATATCTTCCCTTAACCGATAAAAGTAGGCAGTATTCGCCGCGTGCCGCAACTTACGGCAAACGGGCGGAGAAGGATTGCTACCTTCCTCGCCCCGCACAAAGTTTTATGCGGGCGTACGAAGGCAAGTAACAGCTTATTTAAGGTTTAACCCTTAACGAAAAAATAAAAAAAGGAGATAAGTTATGCCCAGAAGAGGTAACGTTCCCAAAAGGGACGTGCTGCCCGATCCCGTCTATAACTCCAAG
>CALVWV010000028.1 GCA_944368065.1 uncultured Clostridia bacterium
AATGGAAAGCCGGCTGACAGTCTTTTGGTACGTGCGCGCAAGCACAAGGAGGAATCCGTCAGACCTTAAATACCTTTCCATTATAGCTTAGGTAACGGAACTTGGAAAGTGCCAATCCAAATCCCGCACTTTCTCGGTCAAATATATTGTATCAGGAGGAAAAAATGAAATTGAGACTGAAAAGATTTTTGCTGTTTGCGCAGACGATATTTTTTATCAGCCTGATAACCTTCGCATTTGCCGCTTCTGCCTGCGCGCAGGGCGATAAATGGAAACTTATAAAACATATAGGCACTTTCAGCGGATGCGACGTCGGCGTGATTGAGTACATTGTTGACAAAGAAACTGCTGTTCCGTGCGTAGTGCAGATAATTCTTGTGAACGAAATTTTTGTCGCGCAAACGGGCACGCCTTTGTACGACGTCGTCGTTTACGATAAGGATAATGTGGAAGACGGCGGCTTTACAAGATTGCAGACAGCATGCGATACGGGCATGCTGTCGGATAAGGATATCCTTGACATATCCCGCAGATTCAACGAACTGGACGGACCCGCGGTGCGGTTCGAGGGCGACAGGCTGATTGTCGACGGAATGCTCGGCACGGTGAATTTTTACGGGCTTACTCAAAAGCAGGTGCTCGGCATAACAAAAGCGTACCGCGGGGCTGTGTATCCCGACGGCGGAGTGCCTGTGCAGGATATTGCGGTTACTCAGAATCTTGGCGTATATGGCGGATATATCGCCGTTCAGATTTATGACGACAACAAGGACGGTGGCGAAAAATATGATTATTCCGTCGGCGGGGTTACCATATGCGAGGAAAACGCAAGCCTTTCTTTATGGCTTTACGGCGACGGGGAACTTGTGCCTTTGGATAAAGCGTATGCGGACGGCCTGGTAAGCTTAAGCGACATTGCCGGCATGGCTTCGCTTTATATAAGCTGAAAAGCCGACTGTAAAAATTTAAGTAATCAATCTTGAATATAAGGGTAAAAATAAGGTAAAAAAACGCATAGCCGCGCGGCTTGAATTTAAGCCGCGCGGCTATGCGTATGTAATATAATTCAGTTCGGATATTTTAAAACAGCCGCATATATGCCTTAATCATCGCTGTTTTCGTCAAAGTGTTCCCATTTGTCGGGAATGATGTGCTCAAAAATCATATTGTCCGCATAACGGCGCGCCTTGCATTCCTTTTCCTTGCTGTTAATCGTCCAGGCGAGCACCTGCACGCCGCGCTTTCTTTTTGCGTTCACGTATTTGTTTGGCAGATAGTTTATGTCGTAGGATACAAAGTCGGCGTGCATGTAGCGGTAAAACCTGAGCGACTTCAGCATATAGTTGAGGAAATTATGATTTTTTATCAGCCCGTAAGAGCTTAAGTATCCCACCGAATATTCGTCGGTGTGCTCTTTGAGGTACTTGACCGCCTTGGGGTGGAAAGACTGCATTGCAATCATATCCTTGCGCTTGTAGCTTTCAAGCTGAGCCAGAAGCACGTCGGCCTGCTTTTCGTTGAACGAACGCCTGAATTTAAGTTCTATCAGAAGGGGTACGCGCCCGTCCACAAGCCTTAAAACGTCGGTGAGCATGGGTATTCTCTGCCCGTCGCGCAGCCTGTAATCTTTCAGTTCTTCTGCCGAAAGCCTTTCAACCACGCCGCTTTTGCCCGTAACGCGCGAAAGGAAGCTGTCGTGCACGACGGCAAGGTCGCCGTCTTTTGTAAGGTGCACGTCAATTTCTATCGCATAGCCGCCCTCTATTGCCAGTCTGAACGCTTCCATGGAATTTTCGCACACTTTTTCCGAATGCAGTCCCCTGTGGGCAATGCGGATATTTATAAAGTTTTTGTTCAGTTTCTTCCTGACAACATCCATGATAATTTCTTCTGTTAAAACTCTCTGGTTGCGGCATATGTGCCGCCCGATTCATAGATTTTCCAAAGTTTTGTCCGCATTCATGATGTCTGCGGATAAATCCGCATTCATGATGTCCGCCGATAAATTTTCCGCGGCGAATGCGGCTTCATCTTTTGCATAGTGTGCGCCATTCTCAGCTTTTGCGCTTCTGACGCGCTTTGCGGGAAATCTTGCAAGCACTTTTCCGCGTATAAATAAAAACAATCTGTACAAGCCGTAAAATGCAAAAAAGATAGCCACATATACCGCATACAAGCCGAGTATGTAAAGTATATTCAGTTCGTAGCCCCAAAGGTTCAGCGTGAGCACGGGCGGCACTTCGAAGGGAAGAGGGTTTATCTGAGTAAACGCGTAGTTCGGCATAAGTACGTCTTCGCCTTCCATGCCTGCGGAAATGGAGTACCCTGTAACGGCGGCGCTTGCAATGCTTGCAACAATTATAACCGCAAAGTAGTAAACAAGGGGTATCGCGCAATCCTTTATGCGGAATTTATACATGCCGAGCGCGGTGGGCAGTACGCACAGCATAAACAATATAATGTGCGTAAGGCAGAAATAAAGTATTGAATAACTGCAGAATATGCCGTAGTCCGACATGCTGTCTTTGCCGAAATATACGAATACCGATATGGCTCCGCCAGCGTGTATGAAAAAGGAAATTGCGTACAGCGCCTTCTTTTTCAGAAATACCGAAAGAGAGGATATGTACACGCCTATATTGCATATAAACAGCGGTATGCAGGCAAAAATCGTGTGGTAAACGTTATAGCCGTCGCCCATGACCATGCTGTCTTTGCTGTGGTATTGCAGAAGAAGAACTCCCGCCGCCGCGCACAGCCAGCGGTACTGTTCGTCCCTCGGTTTGTTTTTAAGGAAGAAGTATGCGCCGATTGTTGAGCCTGCAAGCACGGCTATCGCAAGAAAGTGCCATACCGTAAAATTTCTGAACCTTAAAAAACTGCCTTCGGGAACGGAGTTTATATCGAAAAAGTTTTCAAATACGTTGAGCGGCATTGCCGCAAGGAGTGCAAGCGGCAGATAAATAAAGCTCTTTGCCCGAACGGTAAAACCGTAAGTTAAAAATATCGCCGCGCACGCGCCGAGCATGCACGCGCTTTCCGTCACAAAAAGAGCGATGTGCGCCCACTTCGGCATAAACAGATTGACCGAATTTAAAAATTCCTGCGACGGAGTTTGGGCAACCTTGGTTATATCGAAGAATGTGCCGAAGGTGCACGCCGAAACTATTACAGCAACGGGCATAAGGTATTTTGCGCAGTCCGCGCACCGCCTGTTTTCAAAAAACAGCGCCGCGGGTATAAGCAGAAGTCCCGCCTTTTTCACCCATTGCGAGATGGCAAACACCCCGTAAACGCTTATTCTGTTGAATATGTAATAATCGGATACTGTGAATGTGAGCAAGAGCGCCGCAACAAGCATTACAGCCGCGCAAACCCTGCCCGAAACCGATATTATTTTCTGCCTTTTCATTCAACTCAATTATAGCCCCGACTTTGAAAAATGTCAATTGCAGGCGGCGCAAATAATAGTTAAAGGTGCCTTAATATGTCTTATGTCTTATCTTTTCAAGCGCGTATTGAGTTTAAGCGATTATAATTTTAAGTCTTTAGTTGCAATTATGCTGAAAATGCGTTATAATAGAAACAGAACCGCTTCGTTGCGGAAAAGTTTTTTTATTCAGGAATTTTAAAAGGTACAGTATGGAGAAAAAATTCACGCTCTCTACCGACTCAACCTGCGATTTGTATGCCGATTTCGTAAAGAAAAACGACATCAAATTTGTAAGCCTTACTTACACGGTTGAAGACAAGAACGGTAAGATTACGGACGGACTTGACAATTTTACTGATTATTCTCAGTACGTCGGGTTTTACAACAAACTGCGCGCGGGCAGTTTTTCGCGCACGTCTATGCTGAATTACGAAAGTCACCTGACCCATTTCATGCGGCTTGCCGAAGAGGGGGCAAAAGACGTAGTTCATTTCACTATATCGAGCGGTCTTTCGCCTACGGTGACTGTTGCGGAAAAGGCTGCCGCAGACGTTAAAAAGCAGTACCCCGACTTCAATTTGTACGCCGTGGACTCGCTTTCGGCTACGATAGGTCAGGGCGCGCTCGTGCGCGAAGCGCTCAGAATGCGCGACGAGGGCAGAACTGCGGAAGAGACGGTCGCCTATGTGAAAGATTTGCGCTTTAAAATACAGTACATGATTGCTGTAAACGACCTCAATTATCTTAAGCGCGGCGGAAGGGTATCATCCGTGGCGGCGATAGCCGGCACCATGCTCGGAATAAAGCCCATTCTTTCATTCACGAGCGAAGGCAAGCTCAACGTTATTGATAAGGTGCGCGGAATGAAGCGCGCGTTTGCGTATGCGCTGGACAAAATGGATAAATTCCCGCCCGTAAAGGAAAATCCCATCGTGTGGGTTGTACATACCGATGCCGAGGCGGAGGCAAACGAGCTCGCCGCAATGGTAGAGGCTAAGTGCGGAATAAAGCCCGACGTATCCATTATGGGACCCGTAATAGGTTCGCACGTGGGGCCTGGCGCCGTTGCCGTGCTCTGGAAGTCGGCTCAGGTAAGGCAGGACGGCTGATTGAAATTGTAATTTGAATGCCCGCACAAGTTTGTGCGGGCATTTTTGCATAAGTAAATTGCCGTACGCATCGTGAGTAAATTGCCCTACGCATCGTGAGTAAATTGCCGTACGCATCGTGAGTAAATTGCCGTACGCATCGTGCGGGCATTTTTTGTAAATAAATTTCCAGGAGGCAAAATCGGCCGCGCGTTTTTGCGCGCGGCCGATTTTTTAAATGCTCAAATTGGCTGCCTGATTTGAATTGAACGGCATATATGCCGAATCTTTTAAATAATAAGATTAATCTTTATAAAACATAATATGCTTTTTCGGGCGGTATTTTCAAGGCAAAATGACGGCATCTTACAGTTAAACGAGCGGAAATTTGCCATTAAACCAACGGCATTTGTGCAATAAGAAAAAGCCCGCCCCGCAATTTTTGCGGGGCGGGCGGGTTTATCATCTGGTTATTGAAAGCATTCTGTCTATAAGCGTAAATCCGTCTTCGATGAACATTCCCGTCTTTTTTGCCTCGTCCTCGGTGTAGCGCGCGGCGCCGTTGCCAAGGTCTTTTATGTTTGTGTACAAAAGATAGGGCACAGGGTCTGAAACGTGCGTCTTTATTGCGCAAGGGGTAGGGTGGTCGGGGCAGATTAATATGCAGTAGTCCTCGCCCGCCTCTTCAAACTTTTCTTTTAGCGTTTTTACAACAAGTTTGTCAATCTGCTCTATCGAAAAAATCTTGTGCGCAACGTCGCCGTGGTGTCCGCATTCGTCGGGACCTTCCATATGAATGTAAACGTAGTCGAGCCCGCCGTTCATAAGTCCGTCTGCCGCGGCAAGCGCCTTTGCTTTGAAGTCGGTGTCGTAGTTGCCGGTAGCGCCTTTGACGGGGATGAACTTCATTCCCGCAAGCAAAGCTATGCCTTTCACGAGGTCGACTGCGGAAATCACGCCGCCCTTAAGCCCCGTTTTGCGCGCAAAGTCGTCAAGCATGGGCTTTGTGCCCTCGCCCCAGAACCATAAGCTGTTGGCGGGATTTTTGCCTTCCTTTATGCGCTTTAAGTTTACGGGGTGGTCTTTCAGCATCCCGTAACTCTTTTTCATCATTTCAAGGTATTTTCCGGCATTCGGCCCCTTGGGCAGATAGTCGGTTATCTTTTTATCTGAAATATCGTGCGGAGGGGTCAGGTCGTGCCCCGTTACGCCGTTCTCCGCGACAAGGCAATGCCTGTATGATATGCCGGGGTAAAGGGTAAAGCCGTCTTCGTCGAGCTCCTTTTTAAGGAAGGCAATAAGCTCGGCGGCTTCTTCCGTAGTTATTTCGCCCGCAGAATAGTCCGCCATGGTCTTATTTTCGTAAGGCTCGTCCGCGGACAGGGTTACAAGGTTGGCGCGCATGGTCACGTCTGTATCTTTGAGGGATATATCCATGGCAACCGCTTCCAGAGGGCTGCGGCCGGTATAGTATTTTTTTGGATTGAAGCCCATAACGGACATGTTTGCAACATCGCTTCCCGGTTTGAGTCCGTTCGGCACGGTGCGGAAAAGTCCAGTTTCCGCATGCGGCGCAAGCGCGTCGATATTCGGCGTCTTTGCGTATTCGAGGCAGGTCTTTCCGCCGAGAGCTTCGATTTTCCAGTCGGCCATTCCGTCGCCTAAAACTACTGCGTATTTCATATTATACCTTTATTTATTTTATTAAGGCGCTCGCGCCTTTATTTTTTGCCTGATTCAAGCCGCTCCATGTGTTCGCAGAATGCATTGCGTTTCAGTCAGAAACCTGATTAATTGCGGCATAGTATGCGGTCAATTCATTCTTTGGGTGCATTGAGGTCCCAGTTTATCTGATCTTTGCCGTGAGATGAAAGGTAAGCGTTGCACTTTGAAAAACATCTGCTCCCGAAAAATCCGTTGTACGCGGAAAGGGGTGAAGGGTGCGCGCTTTCAAGTATAAGGTGCTTGCCCGTATCTATCAGCCCGCGCTTGGAGCGGGCGTTCCCGCCCCATAAAATAAACACGGTGTTGTTCGTCTTTTCTGAAATTATTTTAATAACGCTGTCAGTAAACCACGCCCAGCCGCAGGCGGCGTGCGAGTTCGCGCGGTGTTCGCGCACGGTAAGCGTAGTGTTCAGAAGAAGAACGCCCTCCTTCGCCCACGCGGTAAGGTCGCCGCAGGGCGGCTCCTTTATTCCGAGGTCGCTTTCAATCTCTTTGAAGATGTTTTTAAGCGAAGGGGGAAGGGGAACGCCGGGCTTTACGGAAAAGCAGAGTCCGTGCGCCTGACCGGGTTCGTGGTAGGGGTCCTGCCCGAGAATTACCGCTTTCACCTTGTCGAGCGGGGTGTAGCGGAAACAGTTGTAAAGGTCGTACATGTCGGGATATACGACGTAGTGGCTGTATTCGTACTTCAAAAACTCGCGTATTTTTTTGTAGCGCTCGTCCTCGAAAAGCTCTTTAAGCGCTTCGTCCCAACCTCCGCCGAGCGAAATCATAACTGCTCCAGCACGGCAAGGTATTCCGCGCACTCTTTTTTCGCGCCGTCAAGGTCGTGTTCAAGGTAATTTCCGCATTCTTCGCGTTTGCTGCCGGGGATTTGGGTAAACGCAAGCGCGTCCTTAAAACACTTTTTAAGCATCTCAAGCACCTTCGCCGAGTCAAGTCCGCACGTAAGGAGGTAAAATCCCGTGCGGCAACCCATCGGTCCGAAATATATAATGTTATCCTTGCATTCGCCGTTTCTGAGTATTGTCGCTCCGATATGCTCTATCGTGTGCAGCGCTTTCTGCTCTATGTAGTCGCCCGCATTAGGCTTTTTGAAGCGCAAATCCCACGTCGTCACGCCGTGACTCGTGCCGCATTCGTAAAGCCCGGGCTTTATAAGGTCGTGATTTTTCGAAAAGGAAGGTATTCTTTCCATGCATTTCTCCTTTGCGCGTTAAAGTTCGGTCTTCGTTCCGATTTTTGCGCACACGGCGTCGAATATGTCCGCAATGTTATTTTTAAGATTTTCAGCGCAGAGCGCGGTATTCTTTAAAAACTGTTCGGTAGTGCTTCCGCTTCCCGCAAGGTCGGAAATTGCCTTGAAGGAGAAGAAGGGGATGCCCGCGTGTATGCACGCCTGGGCAATTGCGCCGCCCTCCATGTCGCGTATGTCCGCGCCGAAAGCTTCCGTAAGCATTAAAAAGTCGCGCCTGTCGTCGTTGAACCTGTCGCCCGTGGCAAGTTTTTTAAACTGATATCCGCCCGCCGTTTCCAGCGTCATCCAGCGCCCTTCAAATTCGTTGAGCGTGCCGAGCGGCGTGCCGTTGAGCTGTACGAGGTCGAAGTCGTACTGGCAGGCGTATTCAATCGAATAAATCTGACCGACTTTAAGACTCTGGTTGAGCCCGCCGGCAACGCCGATATTGATTATCGCTTCCGCGCCGAATTTATCGGCGGCAAGCTGCGCGCCGCAGGCCGCGTTTACTTTGCCCACGCCGCATACGATTACTGCACATTTTCTGTTGCAAAGGCTGCCGCGGTAAACTTTTTTATCGCATATAATTTCGCATTCCGCACCCTGCATGTTGGCTAAAACGGGCGCGGCTTCGCTTTCCATCGCTATTACAAAACAAATCATGTATTTATTATACCAAACGCGTTGGCATAACGCAAATTTTTGACGGCATAAAGCCTGCGCCCAGCAAAAAAATAATGCCGCCCGAACAGCGCATCCTTGTCGCTGTCCGGACGGCATTAAAACAGTTATTGCAAAGTTATATATTCAGATAATGCAGCTATTGCAAAGTTTTAATTTCAAAATCTGTGTTGAGGGCGCACAACGCCGTAACCGCGCCGTTTTCAAAGCAGAAGTCTATTTTTTCGGGAACGGGCTTGCCGCAATAATAAAGCGCGCCGCCCAAAAAGCTTATCTTTTTCACATCGTTCCATATTTTGCCGCCGAGGTACTTCACGTAAGCTTCCCGCGCGGTCCAGTGCATAAAAAAATCGCGCGGACACTTTATTTCCTTTTTTTCCTCTTCGGAAAAGGATGAAAGTACCGCGTTGTAATTTTTATGGCACACAAGCTCTGTATCAACGCCTGTTTTCAAAGGCGAAAGGGCAAGCGTGCACAGCGTTCCGCTGTGTGAAATGCTCAAAAACAGCGGGTTGCCTTCGATGTATGGCTTGCCGCTATGGGTGCGCAGAATTTTATGCTCTTTCCCCGCGTGCGCGGCAATTGCCCGCCGCACAAAGTCTTCGCGCTCGTTCGTTCTGAAAAAATAGAGGCTTATCATAGCATGAGCGATTCGATGTACTCAATCTGCTCGCGCGTGGCGAGGTGCTGGGTAAAAGCGCACGCGCTGCCCGCCGCCGTGGCATAGTTGAGCGCCGAAAAATAATTTCCCGAAGCGAGGTATTCGTGCACGAACCCGGCTATCATGCTGTCGCCCGCGCCAACGGAGTTTACAAGCTGACCGCGCGCCGCGCGCACATACATCGACTGGTCCGTTTCGCTGACCATTATCGCGCCGTCGCTGCCCATGGAAACTATTACGTTCCGCGCGCCTTCCTTTTGCAGGGTGCGTGCGCATGCCGCTATCTGCTTGGGGTCGGGCAATGTTTTGAGTCCGAAAATTTCGCTCAGTTCAAAAATATTGGGCTTTATAAGAAAAGGCCTGTACTTGAGCGTGTTTGTAAGAAGTTTTCCGCAGGCGTCAACCACGACGTTTACGTTCTTTATGTTTTTAATGCTCTTAAGAAGGTTTTCGTATGTGTCATCGCCGAGCGGAGCGGGTACGCTGCCGCAGATAATCAGCCAGTCGCCTTCTTTAAGCGTGGACTGAAGTTTTTCGGTAAGTTTCTGCACGTCAAAAAGCGTTATGTCCGCGCCTATGCCGTTTATATCCGTTTCGGTTATGGATTTGATTTTTACGTTTATGCGGCTCTGACCGCCGACTTCTATAAAGTCGTGTTTTAACCCCATAGAGGTAACTTTTTCGTCTATGGCTTTGCCGGTAAAGCCCGCAACAAAGCCGTACGCAAAACTTTCCGTGCCCATTTCTTTGAGCGCGAGCGAAACGTTGAGCCCCTTGCCGCCAACAGTAATGTATTCTGTAGATGTGCGGTTTACAATGCCGCTTTTAAGGTTATTTACTTTTACGTAATAATCCAGCGAGGGATTGAACGTAACTGTATAAATCATTTTTCCTCTTTTTTGCCGCGGGGCTGGAATTTTTTGTGCACGGTCTGGCATAAATTTTTTTCACAATTAACTTTATAATATTTAAGCCGAAATGTCAATAAAAAGTTTAAAAACGGCGGTTATTTTTTGGGCATATTGCCAAAATTCTTTGCGCCTGCCATTTTAATGTGCGCGCGTACGGAAAATCTTTTTTGCCGCTGAGAAAGTCGGATAAAAAATAAAAATGCGGCGGGCCTTTATATGAGCGGGAGGGGAAAGCTTTATTCTGCCGACAATTATAAACAAAAAATTTGCTTGCATTTTTTTGCGGGCGCGGTTATAATTAAATTCCCGTACAGGGTAAAAGCTTTCGGGCCTGACACAGTTTCGATTGCGGGCGGAGAGCGATGTAAGCATACCAAAGGCTCGTCTTTGTAAAAACGGAAATTAAATTCAAACGCAGAATCAAAAGATTCCAAAGTTGTTGCTTTCCCTGTAAACAGGGCTGCAATGGCTTGCGCTGCTTAACTTAAGCAGTCCGTCCTTCGCGCTTTGCCGCCGCGCGCGCGGGGCGTTATTCAGGCGGTAAGGGTATAAGGGGTGTTGCCGCGCCCTTTGTGCCTTGATTTTCCGGCATGCTGCCGCACCTCCCCGTTTATCGGGAGTGGCGGAGTAAGTTTAAAGGTAAACTAAGTATGTAGAAAGCTCGTGCGAACCCCGTAAGACCAGAGTGCAACTCTCTGCAGGTCCACCAGAAAAATCAAAAATCCCCGACAAGCCTGTCGGGGATTTTTTGCACCATGCCTGCTCTTGCTGATGCGCGGCGTCTTATGCGGTTTGTGCGCTTGAACTCGGGGCGCGTTTATGCCTGCGGCTCTGCATTCTTCTGCGGCTTTAACGCTTGCGCGTATTGTAATTATGCGGGGGGGTGATATTTGCGCATTATGTGCGTATATGCGGTTATGTGTTGGCGCTGTTTGTACGCTTATATGACTTTAACGCTTACCGCATTGCGAAAAAGACGGCGCGTCTTATCTCTTTTTTTTCTTTAAGGGGAGCAAATTGCGATAAAACGCGTATATGTGCGGGGTAATATAAAATCGGGCATATGTGCGGGGCAATTAAAATTGCCCCGCACATATGCCCTTATCTTTTCAGTCTGCGTCTTCATCGAGCGCTTCTATGTAAAAACTTACAGGTCTGAAGCCGTCGTTGCAGGATATCATGGCGGATTTCGGATTTTTCATCCAGCCGTCGTATAAATTTTCACCTCCGCTGGAGAGCGCCAGAACGAATTGCGACATGCTCTCCCACGCGCTCCGGCACAGCCCTTCGGGGCGTTCCCAGCCGTTTGCCATGAAAACATCGCCCTCTTTCAGGTCGCAGGGGTGTTCAATGGGATTTTCGTAAATTTTGCTTAAATCTTCGTGCCGCGCGATGCGCATTACGGTAATTCTGCACTTTTTCATACACGTATTGTATCACGCCGCGGCGCGTTTGTAAACGGGCTTTTGCTTGCATTTAACAAAATAATTGTGCAAAACGCAGAAAATCTGCCGCGTGCGCGCGATGTGAAAATATTGTTTGACATCTAAATATATTTTTGGTATCATTCGGTTGTTTTAACTCACGGCGTGGCAAGCTTTATTGCCTGCGCCGTGCTTTGATTTTTAATGCGCGCCGCCGCTGTTTTTAATTTCCGACATATATGCAGCTCCTTCGATTGAGCCGCATATATGGCTTAAACAACAGCTCGCGCAGCATATTTTTCCCGCAAGGGATAACCCAAGCGGGGTTGTACAGAAAAAAATCAGCTTAAAAATACAGGAGGTTTTATGGTAAAGGAAATTGCCGGAAGTTTAAGGGAATACAAGCGCCCTTCTATAGCTACTCCGGTATTCGTCACTTTCGAAGTGCTGCTCGAATGCCTTATCCCGTTCGTCATAGCCAAGCTCGTGAATGAAATTCAGCGCGGTTGCGAGCTTGACGTCATATTGAAGTACGGCGCCGTGCTCGTGGCAATGGCAGTGGCTTCGCTCGTGTTCGGCGTGCTCTCCGGCGCGATGTGCGCCGCAGCTTCGAGCGGTCTCGCCAAAAATCTGCGCAAGGATATGTTCTACAAAATCCAGTCTTATTCCTTCCAGAATATAGATAAGTTCAACGTATCTTCGCTCATAACGCGTATGACTACCGACGTGACCAACGTCCAGACGGCTTACATGCTTATAATCCGCCTTGTAATCCGCTCGCCGCTCATGCTTATTTTCAGCTTCATAATGGCGTTCGTTATGGGCGGCAGCCTCGCGTGGGTTTTCGTCGCGGTGGTGCCCGTCCTTGCAATCGGTCTTTTGCTCATAGTCGTAAAAACCGTGCCGCTTTTCCGCAGAGCGTTCCGCAAGTACGATAAACTCAACAACTCCGTGCAGGAGAACGTCAAGGCCGCGCGCGAGGTCAAATCTTACGTGCGCGAAGATTACGAACAGCAGAAATTCGGCAAGGCTTCGCACGTGCTCAGAATGGACCTCCAGAAAGCCGAAAGAATTCTCGCCTTAAACCAGCCCATAATGCAGTTCTGCCTGTACGTGGTCATGTGCGTGGTAATGTCTTTCGGTTCGTACATAATCATAACCAGCGCGGGACTTGAACTCAACGTCGGCGAATTTTCCTCCATTCTTACGTACGGCTTCATGATGCTCAACAGCCTTATGATGCTTTCCATGGCGTTCACCATGATAGCCATGGCGGGCGAATCGGGCATGCGAATAGTGGAGGTGCTCACCGAAGAAAGCACGCTCAAAAATCCCGAAAATCCCGTGACTGAAGTAAAGGACGGTTCGATAGACTTTGACGACGTTAGCTTCAAGTACTCGGCTTCGGCAGAAAAGAATGCGCTTTCGGACATAAACCTGCACATAAAGTCGGGCGAAACGATAGGCATAATAGGCGGCACGGGCTCTTCCAAGTCAACGCTCGTCCAGCTCATTTCAAGGCTGTACGACGTGAGCGAGGGCGCGGTAAAGGTCGGCGGCGTGGACGTAAGAAAGTACGATATGGAAGTGCTCCGCAACAGCGTCGCAATGGTTCTTCAGAAGAACGTGCTCTTTTCGGGTACGATAAAGGAAAATCTGCGCTGGGGCGATGAAAACGCCACCGACGAGGAGATAGCCGAGGCCTGCCGCCTCGCCTGTGCGGACGAATTCATTGAGCGTTTCCCCGATAAGTACGATACGTACATCGATCAGGGCGGCGCAAATGTTTCGGGCGGACAGAAGCAGAGGCTCTGCATAGCGCGCGCTCTCCTTAAAAAACCTAAAATACTTATCCTCGACGACAGCACGTCCGCCGTGGATACCCATACGGACGCTAAAATACGCAAGGCGTTCAGGGATTACATACCCGAAACCACCAAAATAATAATTGCCCAGCGCACGGCCTCGGTCGAGGACGCGGACAGAATAATAGTTATGGACGGCGGCAGAATAGACGATATCGGCACGCATGCCGAGCTTCTCAGGCGCAACGCCATCTACCGCGAAGTTTATACCTCGCAGAACAAGGAGGGACACGACCTTGAAGACTGAAAAGAAAAAGGGCGTACTTCTTCGCCTTTTCAAAACGGTATTTTCATTTTATCCCGTACTTCTGCCCGTGGCGGTCGCCTGCATAACGCTTACCGCGATAGTAGGCGCCGTTCCCGCAATCTTCATGCAGAGGGTTATAGAGGGCATAACAGACGCTTTCGAATCGGGCGCTTCGTGGGATGAAGCGGGCGGGCCCATAATGCGCGACGTGTATATACTTATCGCGCTGTACGTGACTTCGCTTGCGACGGGCACGGCGTTCGGTCAGATGATGTCCATAATCACGCAGGGCACGCTTGAAAAACTGCGCGACAAAATGTTCAACGGCATGCAGAAACTGCCCATACGCTTTTTCGATACGACGGGTCACGGCGACATAATGAGCTATTATACCAACGATATTGATACACT
The DNA here is from genome assembly GCA_944368065.1 of uncultured Clostridia bacterium. Classification (GTDB taxonomy): domain Bacteria; phylum Bacillota; class Clostridia; order Christensenellales; family Borkfalkiaceae; genus Coproplasma. The sequence goes on from CALVWV010000028.1 coordinate 13,684, forward strand.
CCGCCAGCTCGTTTCGCAGTCCTGTCCCCAGATACTCATCTCGGCAATAACCGTGCTTTCGGTGTTCTTCATAATGCTTTACTACTGCCTGTGGCTCACGCTCGTCGTGCTTGCAGGCACGGCGGTAATGCTGCTTGTAACCAAGCGTATAGGCGGTGGAAGCGCGCGCTACTTCATGAAGCAGCAGCAGGTCATAGCTGAGGAAGAAGGATACGTTGAGGAGATGCTCGTAGGTCAGAAGGTAATCAAAACTTTCTGCCACGAACAGGCCGCGGAAGAGGGCTTCGATGCCGTTAACGACCGCCTGTATGCCGCAAGCAGCCGCGCAAACAGGTATGCCAATATGCTTGCGCCCGCGCTCTTCAATATAGGCAACGTGCTCTATGTCGTGCTCGCTGTCGTGGGCGGCATATTCCTTATTCCCGAACTCGGCGTGCACAACGTAAGCTTTTCCGGCATGGCTATATCCATAAGCGTTGTCGTTCCTTTCCTCAATATGGCAAAACAGATTACGGGCAGCATCAACCAGGTTTACCAGCAGGTAAACTAGGTAGTGACGGGCATTGCGGCCACGGCGCGCGTGTTCGACCTTATCGACAGACCTCCCGAGGTTGACGACGGCTACGTTACCCTCGTGCGTTGCAAGGAAGAAAACGGAGAAATAAAAGAGTGCGAGGAGCGCACCGGCATGTGGGCGTGGAAGCATCCCCATCAGGCGGACGGCACTGTTACCTACACACGGCTGCGCGGCGACGTGCGCATGTTCGACGTGGACTTCGAATACGAGCCCGGCAAACCCGTTCTGCGCGGCATTTCGCTCTATGCAAAACCCGGGCAGAAGGTGGCGTTCGTCGGCGCGACGGGCGCAGGCAAAACTACCATAACCAACCTCATAAACAGGTTTTATGATATCGCGGACGGCAAAATCCGCTACGACGGAATCAATATAAACAAAATAAAGAAAGCCGATTTAAGGCACTCTCTCGGCATGGTATTGCAGGATACCAACCTGTTTACAGGCACGGTAATGGATAATATCCGCTACGGCAAGCTCGACGCGACCGACGAGGAGTGCATTGCCGCCGCAAAACTTGCGGGCGCGGACGACTTCATAACCCGCCTGCCCGAAGGTTACAACACGTTCATATCGGGCAACGGAGCTAACCTTTCGCAGGGACAGAGGCAGCTTCTTTCCATAGCCCGCGCCGCTGTCGCAGATCCTCCCGTAATGATTCTCGACGAGGCGACTTCGTCGATAGATACACGTACCGAAGCGATAGTTCAGCGCGGCATGGATGCGCTCATGAAAGGCCGCACTGTGTTTGTAATAGCGCACAGACTCTCCACCGTAAAGAATTCGGACGTAATCATAGTGCTCGACCACGGTCGCATCATAGAGCGCGGCACGCACGAGCAGTTGCTTGAACAGAAGGGGCAGTACTATCAGCTGTATACGGGCGCATTCGAGCTTGAATAAACGCGCTTTTTATAAGCTTCGCAATACATTGTCGCCCTGCGCTTGCCTCGGGTCATTTACTTCTTAGTAAACTCCCCGTCGGCAATGCTCGGGCTCCGCGTCTTGCTCGCTTCTTAAAAGCGCTGAATTTCGCCGCAACATTATTCGCCGCAAATCTTTTGCCGGGGCAAAATCTTTGCGGTGAGGGAATATTGTCGGAAAAACGCTTAACGGCGGAAGTAAATTCCGCCTTGCGTTTTTCTCGGCGTAAATTGTTTTAAACTTGCTGAAGATAAAATAAGTTTAAATCCGCGGAAGACTTGAAGCGCAGGCCGCTGCGCTGTCTTCCGCGAATTGTTTCTTTTAGGTTTTGCCGCAATTAAGTTTTAAAATTATAATTACAGAATAGTACAACCTGTCAGAAACATAAGTTAATTCCTGTAAGGGAGGGGCTTATGTTTTTTGATTTCTTAAGTCTTTTATTCGGCAAAATCTTCTTTTTTACGGGCGCGGTGCAGGGCAAGGGCTCGTTCCCCAAACCTCTATCGCCGGAGGAGGAAAAGAAGTATCTTGCCGCCGCACACGCAGGCGATAAAGAAGCTAAAAATATTTTAATAAAGCACAACATGCGCCTCGTTGCGCACATAGTAAAAAAATACAGCGGCGCGGCGGAAACGGACGATCTTCTGTCCGTAGGCTCTATAGGGCTTATAAAAGCCATAAACACTTACCGAGAGGGCAAGGGTACTCAGCTTGCCACATACACTGCCCGCTGTATCGAAAACGAAATTTTAATGCTTATCCGCGGCAGCAAAAAACACAAAAACAACGTATCTTTGACCGAGCCCGTCGGCGTGGATAAGGACGGCAACGAACTAACGCTTATTGACCTTCTTTCCGAAAAGGAGGAGAATGTTTTTGCCCAGGTTGAAAAATCCATTCAGCGCGAAAAGTTTGTAAAGCTGCTTTCAGCAATACTTTCAAAGCGCGAATTTGCCATAATCTCCATGCGCTACGGTTTAGAGGACGGCTGTCCGCATCCTCAGCGCGAAGTGGCAAAAAAGCTCGGCATATCCCGCTCTTACATATCCCGCATAGAAAAGCGCGCGATAGAAAAGGCGCGCGCAAACCTCAACCGCGAAGATTTTTTTACAGACTGATTAAGGTCGCATATTATCAGCTCAGAGCGTATACGTGTCGGCGCTTGCCGTGCAATGTATAAAACAAGCATATATTTGCCTTAAAAAATGCGGTTTGCCTGCGGGCGGACCGTTTTTTTTATTGCATTTTAAGCTTTCTGATGTTAAAATGATATAGTAAATTTAAAAAAGGGAAATTATACTATGGGTATTTATGAAGAACTCAAAGAGCGCGGACTTATTGCTCAGGTCACCGATGAAGATGAGATAAGGGAGCTTATCAACGGCGGCGGCGCTCGTTTTTATATAGGTTTCGACCCCACGGCGGACAGCCTTCACGTGGGGCATTTCATGGCGCTCTGCCTTATGAAAAGACTTCAGATGGCGGGCAACAAGCCGGTAGTTCTCGTAGGCGGCGGCACGGGTCATATAGGCGACCCTTCGGGCAGGTCGGATATGCGCACGATGATGACCGACGAGGTAATTAATCACAACTGCGAATGCTTTAAAAAGCAGATGGAGCGCTTCATAGAATTCGGCGAAGGCAAAGCCGTTATGGTAAACAACGCCGACTGGCTTTTAAAGCTCAACTATGTTGAACTTCTGCGCGATGTAGGCGCATGCTTTACCGTAAACAACATGCTCCGCGCAGAGTGCTACAAACAGCGCATGGAAAAGGGTCTTTCCTTCCTTGAGTTCAACTACATGATAATGCAGGCGTACGACTTCTGGTACCTCAACACCCATTACGGCTGCAACATGCAGTTCGGCGGAGATGACCAGTGGAGCAATATGCTTGCAGGTACCGAACTTATCCGCAAAAAGAGCGGCAAGGACGCATACGCCATGACTATAACCCTGCTTTTGAACAGCGAGGGCAAGAAGATGGGCAAGACGGCTAAGGGTGCCGTATGGCTTGACGAAAACAAGACATCGCCCTACGAGTTCTATCAGTACTGGCGCAACGTGGACGACGCGGACGTCATGAAGTGCATAAAAATGCTCACGTTCATTCCCCTTGAAACCATTGCCGAAATGGAAAAGTGGGACGCTTCCCGCATCAACGAAAAGAAAGAAATTCTTGCATACGAACTTACAAAGCTCGTTCACGGACAGGAAAAGGCGGATAAGGCTATGGCTCAGGCCAAGGCGGCATTCGGCGGCGGCGGCGAACTCCCCGAAGTGGAGGTATCCGTTGAAACGCAGACGATAATTCCCGTTCTCGTTGCGGCAAAGCTCTGCGCGTCCAACGGCGAAGCGAGAAGGCTCATTCAGCAGGGCGGCGTATCGCTCAACGATTCAAAGGTTACCGATATCAATGCGCCCGTAAAGAGCGGCGACGTCATTCACAAGGGCAAAAAACAGCACATAAAGGTAATTCTTAAGTAATGGGATATATTTCTGTAAGCGGGGAGCTTTCCACCGAAAAGGTGATAGAGCGTTCCCGCTTTATCACAACTTCCGCACACGTTGAAAGCGAGGAAGAAGCGCAGGCATTCATCGCGCGCATTTCGGCAAAGTATAAGGACGCAACGCATAATTGCTACGCATATATAGCCGATTCAACAGGCAATTCGCCGCGCTTTTCAGATAACGGCGAGCCTTCGGGTACGGCGGGAATGCCCATTCTGGAAGTTATTAAAAACAAAAAAATATTCTGCACGGCGGTGGTGGTGACGCGCTATTTCGGCGGCATAAAGCTTGGCGCGGGCGGACTGGTTCGCGCATATTCGGGTTGCACCGCGGAAAATCTCGACGCGGCGGTAAAGCTCAACTACCTCCCGTGCGAGGAGTACTCCTACACCGTAGGCTACGAAAATGCCGACGCGTGCGCGCGCTATTTTTCGCTGAATGACTGCGAGTTGAAAAATACCGTATATCTTTCCGATGTGACATATATTGTCGATGTTAAAAAAGAGCTTGCGGAAAAATTCAACGCAACGCTTTTCGATAAGCTGAACGGCAGGGTAAAAATCTGCAAACTGAATGAATTTTACTTCGGTTTCAGAGTGTAAAAAACCTGTTATTTCGGGCATATGTGCGCCCCGATTTCAACTGAACTTAATTTTCTGGCATTAATCTGCCCCTGTTATAAGTAAAAAAGCACGCCGCTTTACGCGGCGCGCTTTTAAAATAATTTAAGGCGCGGCAACCTGTGGTTGCCGCGCCGCTTCATAAAAAATTTAAAAGCTTGGTTAAAATTTAAAGCTGATTACTTTATTTCTCTTATCCAGCCTTCGGGCGCTTCAATTTTGCCCATCTGAATGCCGGTTAAAGTATCGTAAAGTTTCTTGGTGATTTCGCCCATCTTTTTCATGCCCGAAGGAAGTTTTATTTCCTTGCCGTGGTCGTTTATTATGCCTACGGGCGAAATTACTGCCGCAGTGCCGCACAGACCGCATTCGGCAAAGTCTTTGACTTCTTCAAACTTAACCTTTCTGTGCTCTACTTTAAGTCCCAGATAGTGCTCTGCAACGTAGCAGATAGAGCGCCTTGTAATTGAAGGCAGAATTGAATCGGAAAGAGGGGTGACGAGCTTGCCGTCTTTGGTTATGAAAATGAAGTTTGCGCCTCCTGTCTCTTCAACGTAAGTGCGGGTTGCGGGGTCGAGGTACATATTTTCTTCGAACCCGTTGTTGTGCGCGTCGACTATTGCGTGCAGACTCATTGCATAGTTGAGTCCGGCCTTGATGTGCCCCGTTCCGCGGGGAGCGGCGCGGTCGAAGTCGGAAACCCTTATAACTATGGGGCGCACGCCCTCTTTGAAGTAAGGCCCTACGGGCGTGCAGAACATTCTGAACTGATATTCCTTTGCGGGCTTAACGCCTATAACCTCGGAAGAGCCGAACATGAAAGGTCTGATGTAAAGGGTGGCGCCGCTGCCGTAAGGCGGAACGTAGTCGCGGTTGGCGGCTACAACTTTATCTACCGCCTCAAGGAATCTTTCCTTGGGGAATACGGGCATTTCCAGCCTCTTTGCGGAATTTTCCATGCGCTCCGCGTTAAGGTCGGGGCGGAAAGTAACTATTTTTCCGTCCGCGGTGGTGTATGCCTTAAGTCCTTCAAAGCACGTCTGCGCGTACTGCAGAACGCCCGCGCATTCAGACATGACGATTTTATCTTCCCCCGTCAGTCTGCCTTCGTCCCATTTGCCGTCTTTAAAATCGCTTACATAGCGGTAGGGGGTTCTGACATAAGCAAAACCCAGGTTACCCCAGTCAAGATTTGCGCCCATAAAGCACCTCTGTATTAAAATTTGCGCCGCTTTATTTCTGCGGCGTTATATTTATTATTATTAGGTATAATTATACAACTGCGCCGCGGCGTTGTCAATTCCCGATTGACAAAAAATTGCGTTTCGTGTTAAAATGACTTAAAGCAGACGGAGGCGTTTTATGGCGGAAATCACATCTATCGAGCCGCAGAAAAAGGATAAAAACAGGTGCAGCATTTTTATAGACGGCAGATTTTACTGCGGTCTTACCCTGCAGGCGGCATTAAAGTACCGCCTTAAGGTCGGCATGCACGTGGACAAACCATTTCTCGACGAAATCCAGCTCGAAACGGAAAAGAATACCGCATTGGATAAAGCTCTCACCCACATTTCCGCCACAATGAAGACGGAAAAGCAGATCAGCGATTTCCTCAGCAAAAAAGGCTATACCGAAGCGGTCTGCGCTTACGTGCTCGAGCGAATGCGCTACTATGGTTTTCTCGACGATTACGCCTACTGCAAGGCATACATTTCAGGGACAAGCGGCCGCGGCAAGCGGCTTATCGAAGCCGAGCTCATAAAGCGCGGGGCGGACAGGAACGCCATAGAGCGCGCCCTTTCTGAATGCGAAGAGGACGAGGACGAGGCGCGCGCCGTTGCCATAAAATATCTGCGCGGCAAGGAAAAGACCAAGGAAAATATTTATAAGGCTTACAAATACCTCGTTTCGCGCGGGTTTTCTTACGATACGGCAAAAGCCGCCGTCGATTTTCCCGACGAGGATTAAAACGGTATCGCTTTTACCTCGGCGCAGTTGCGCAAAAAGGCAAAGGCGCGGAAAAGAAGAAAAGTGCATAGAAGCAGAGCTTTTTTATTGCGCAAAGCTCAGAATTTGCATTGAGCAAGGCTCGAAATTGCGGAAATTTCCGCTTTTATGACGCCGATTCATATAACGACTTTAAAGGTGATTGAATGTTAAAACTTTATACATCCGCGCAGATGCGCGCGGCGGACGACTATACGATAAAAACGCTTGGAATTCCTTCTGAAGAGCTTATGCAGAGGGCGGGACTCGGCATAGCCGAAGAGGTTGCGGCGATGGCAGAGGCGGAAGATAAAATTCTTGTAGTCTGCGGCACGGGCAACAACGGCGGCGACGGGTATGTGTGCGCCGGCGAACTTCTGCGCCGCGGATTCAATGTGGAAGTTTACGCTTTAAGCGGCAGACTTTCCGCCGATTGCGAAAGGGAAAAAGGTAAATTCAGTGGCACATATGCCCAAACTATTGTGGGTGACATAATTGTTGACTGCATTTTCGGTACGGGACTTTGCCGCGAAGTCGTAGGCGAGGCTGCTTCGGTTATAAAAGCTATAAATGCAAGCGGCGCTTACGTTATTTCGGCAGATATCCCCAGCGGACTTTCCGGCGATAACGGAAAGGCGATGGGCGTTGCCGTAAAGGCGGATAAAACGGTGGCGATAGGCGCGCTCAAAACAGGTTTTGCACTTGCGGACGGGTTTGACTGCTGCGGCGCGGTAACGGTAAAAGACATAGGCATATGCCTTGACAAAAGCAGTTTTGCCGAGGTGTATGAAGATGAAGACATAGCAAAACTGTTTCCCGCGCGCCCGCGCAATTCGCATAAAGGCACGTTCGGCACGGCAACGCTTATGAGCGGCAGTCCGCAGTATATAGGCGCCGCTGTTCTCTCCGTTGCCGCGGCGTTGAGGTCGGGTTGCGGATACGTGAAAGTCGTCTGTGCGGAGGTCGTGAAAAATGCGATTGTGCCCAACTTTCCGCAGACGGTATTCACTACAAAGTGCGACCTTACTTCCCGCGCGATAGCCATAGGCATGGGTTGCGGCGCTTCGCGCGCGCTGTATGACGGCATTGCCCACTTAATGCGCGAGTACGAAGGCACGCTTATCATAGACGCGGACGGCATAAACAGCATAGCGCAGTACGGCGTCGACGCGCTGAAGGATAAAAAATGCACGGTAATTCTTACTCCGCACGCCAAGGAGTTTTCGCGCATTTCGGGCAGGGATATAGATGAAATATTATCCTCGCCGATAGCGATTGCGCAGGAATTTGCAAAGAAATACGGCGTTATCGTATTGCTCAAAGGCGCGGGTACGGTAATAACTGACGGCAGGCGCACCGTTATTAACGCAAGGGGGTGTTCCGCCCTTTCTAAGGCGGGCAGCGGCGACATGCTTGCGGGATTTATGTGCGGAAGCATTGCGCGCGGTCTTTCACCCATGGAAGGAGCTGCCTGCGCCGCGTACACTCTGGGCGCGGCGGCGGAGCTTGCCGCGGGCGAGTTTACCGAATACTGCGCGGTAGCGGGCGACGTGCTTGCAAAAATTCCTCAGGCAGTTAAAAATTTTATGCTCTCCTGCGGCGAAGAGGAGTGACGTACTGTATATTTTCCGCCGATTTGTCAACAATAAAAAAGGGCGGTTACATATAATAAAGTATATGGCAAGGCGGTTTTACCGCTTTGAAAGGGCTGCCGAGAGGTTGATATGAACGTCAAGCGCGGTGAATTATACTACGCCGACCTGTCGCCGGTGGTGGGCAGCGAGCAAGGGGGAGTGCGCCCCGTGCTTATTGTGCAGAACGACGTGGGCAACAAATATTCGCCCACTATTATAGCGGCGGCGGTCACGAGCAAGATAAACAAAGCCAAACTGCCTACGCATATAGAGCTGCCCAAAAGCGCGTACGGTCTGGTAAAGGACTCCGTTATTCTGCTGGAACAGATACGCACGCTGGATAAGCGCCGCCTTAAGGAGCGCATCGGCGAGCTTAACGAAAATACTATGAACAAGGTGGATAAAGCCATTCTGATAAGTTTAGGCTTCAATCCTCCGCAGTAAAAATTCGCGGCTTTGCATTCGGCGGCACATATCTGTTTCTGAAATATTAATATGCTAAAACGGACAGCGGCGGGGCGCATAAAATGCGCCCCGCCGCTTAAAGTTTATATATTGCTTGCAGCTTATATATTTTTAAAGTTCTTTCCCATGAATTATAACGAATTTTTCTTGAGCTCCGCGATAGCGTTCTTAAGGAAGTATTCCGCCGTGCTTTCCTTCCTTACAGCTTCGAGCGCCTCGTCGAATGTAAACCACTTTATTTCGTCGATTTCTTCGGCGTCTATTTCGGGTTCGCCCGTCTCTGCCATGATTAAGAAGTTGAGCATGAGCACGTTCCTGGGCTCGTGATAGCGCGAGCTCATGAACTTGAATTTAACCGTTCCGAGCTTCGTTTCCTCTTTGAATTCGCGGGTGACGGCCTTTTCCGCCGTTTCGCCTTTTTTAATATATCCCGCGAACAGGATAAAATCGGGCTGGTCCTTGTGCCTTGCAAGCAGAATTTTATCTTTCGCTCTGTTGGTCACAACCATGCTTACCGCGGTTGCAAACTGGGGGAAACGGTATTCGTTGCACTTTTTGCAGAAGGGTACAAGTCCTTCCCTGTGGTTGAACATAAGTGTGAGTTTTTCCCCGCATTCTACGCAATACATTAATTTGTCCTCCTTGATGCGTTTCTTGTTCTCTTCGCCGCGCTGTGCCTAAGGTAAAGCTTGTTGTTTTGCTGCGGCTGTTTTATCTTTTTTATTTTATATACATATACAATTATTATAAAACATTATTTTGATTTTTTCAATAAATTAACGCAAATTTAACAGCGGCTTGACATATTTTTTCGTATAATATATAATGAATTCAAGAAAAATAACAAACAAAAGATGATAAGCGGGAGTATTTTTGTATGAATTTTAACGAAGCTGAAACAATTCTGAGAGAGCACGGTCAGGAACATCTTTTAAAATACTACGATGAACTTACCGAAGAGGGCAAAAAGTCGCTGCTTTCGCAGATAGCAAACATCAATTTTTCTGTTTTTCACGAGCTTGACGCATCTTCCGAAAGGAAGATAGGCAACCTTGCGCCCGTTCCCGCAGTCACCGCTGCGGAGGTTGAAAGCAACCGCGAGGAGTATGAAAGTCTCGGACTTGAGGCGATAAGGGCGGGCAAAGTTGCGGCAGTTCTGCTTGCGGGCGGTCAGGGTACACGCCTTGGCAGCGATAACCCCAAGGGCATGTATGATATAGGCATCACGCACGAAGTATCAATTTTCTCCAGGCAGTTTGCCAATATCGAAGAAGTAACAAAAAAGTCTGGCGCATATTTCCATATTTTCGTTATGACGAGCGAAGTCAACAACGATAAGACGGTTGCATTTTTCAAGGAAAAGAACTTCTTCGGCTATCCCGAAGATAAAATACATTTCTTCATACAGGATATGGCGCCCACGTGCGACGTAAATGGAAAAATCTTCCTTGCCGAAAAAGGAAAAATCTCCACGTCGCCCAACGGCAACGGCGGCTGGTATGCTTCGCTCATCAAAAACGGCGACGGCGAAATTTTAAAGCGCGAGGGCATAGAGTGGCTCAACGTATACAGCGTGGATAACGTTCTCCAGCGCATATGCGACCCCGTATTCATAGGCGCTACGCTTAAAAGCGGGTGCAACTGCTCTTCAAAGGTGGTAAAGAAGGTTTCGCCCGAAGAAAAGGTCGGCGTGCTCTGCATGGAAGACGGCAAGCCCGCGATAGTAGAATATTACGAAATGCCTTCCGATATAGCCGCAATGCGCAGGCCTGACGGCGAACTCATGTTTGCGTACGGCGTAATTCTGAACTACCTTTTCAAAGTTGAACTTCTCAACAAAACGCTTGAAAAGAAGCTTCCCGTGCACCTTTCGTTCAAAAAAATACCGTATATAAAAGACGGACAGCTTGTAAAGCCTGAAGAGCCCAACGGTTATAAATTTGAATATCTCGTGCTCGACATGATAAAGCTTATGGAAAACTGCCTTGCGGTGGAAATTGTGCGCGACAAGGAATTTGCCCCCGTAAAGAACAAGACCGGCGTCGACAGTGTTGAGTCTGCTCGCGCGCTTCTTATCAAAAACGGCGTAAAACTTTAATCGTCAGAATGATTTTGTTCTGGTTTTGCGGCATATAATAAAAAAGATTATAAAGCCGCCCGCACCGTAAACGGCGCGGGCGGCGTTGTTAAAAGGAAACTGTTATGAAAAAATCAGTAAAACGCCTGGCTTGCATTATAAGCTGCATTGCGGCCGCCTTTTCGGTTGCCGCTTTGTCGGCGTGCGTTCAAGGCCCTGCCGGTCCTGCAGGTCCTATGGGTCAGGATCTCGATTTTTACGACGTATACAACGCCGTAAATGCTGAGCGCGCGGCGGACGGACTGCAGCCTCTTACCGTAAGCGAGTTTGTAAAGGAATACTTCGGCTACATCTCCTCAGAAGCTGAAGAGGCGGTGAAAGAGCAGGCGGTGATGAATTATTCGCTTTTAAGCTCGGTTGCGCTGATTTCAGACTATACCGTAGGCAGCTCTTCGTTTTTAGGTTCAGCCACGCACCAGTCGTATGCCGGCTCGGGCGTTATAGTCGAACTTGACAAGGAGGCGGGCGACGCGTATATAGTTACCAACGCGCACGTCGTTTACGAACCTGCTTCAAGCGAAAAATACTGCGATTCGGTTTATGCCTACCTGTACGGGAACGATGAACAGTTTATCGATTACGACCTTGCAAATACCGGCGTCCTCAATTATAACGGAATACCTTCATCGGAGATAGAAGTTATCGGCATATCGCTCAACTACGATCTGGCGGTGCTCAAAGTTACGGGCAGCGAAGTGCTTAAGAACAGTCACGCGGTCGCCGCTTCGTTTGCAAAGGACGAAGAATTTTATGCGGGCGAAAAGGTGTATGCGGTAGGCAACCCCGAAGGTGCGGGACTAACCGTGACGGACGGCATTATAAGCCGCGATTCCGAGTACATTTCGCTTGAAATAGACGAGGTGCGCGATTACCGCGTAATGCGCACGGACGCCGCTGTAAACGGCGGCAATTCCGGCGGCGGACTTTTCAATTCCGACGGAGAAATAGTGGGAATAGTCAATTCAAAGAATGAAAATGCCGATTCGGACAACATAGCTTTCGCCCTTCCTTCCACGTACGCGCGCAGAATAGTTCAGTCCATGATAGACAGCTACGAAAGCAGCGGAACGGCTTCGCGTTCGGTTCAGAAGGCGCTGATAGGCATAACTTCCACAGTTTCCAATACTTACGCGTATTACGACGGCGATGCCGGGGTTACAAAACTTTCAGAGATAGTCACCGTAGAAAGCGTGCAGTACGGCAGCGCCGCGGTGAGAGTGCTCCGTGCGGGCGACGTTATTAAAAAGTTTTCGATAGGAAGTTGCTCTTCGGTAACAAAAAACTGCATTCTTGAAGAAAAGGCCTCTGACTTTACCATGACTTACGATGAAAGCAGAGCGGTGGACGGCGGTCAGTGCTCGTTTGACGTTACCCGCCAGTATATGATTTCAGACGCCATGTTTGCCGTGCGCGAAGGCGACGTCGTCGAACTTGTCATAGAGCGCGGCGGTGTGGAAATGTACGCTTATTTCGTGTACTCCACCCAGGCATTCTTTACATCTTATAACTGATGAATTAATTTGATAAAGCAATGCGGCGCGGGGGGCGGCAAGCCCCCGCGCCGCAAAAATATAAGCGCAAAATATAGGCAATGTAACATAAGCGCCCCGCATGCAATCTGCGGGGCGTATTTTTTTTAGTTGAGGGTATAAGGCGTAACCTGATAAACGTAATAGTTAAGCCAGTTAATATAAAACAGATTGGCGGTGGAAGTCCAGTTCATCTTTACCTTTGTGTGGGTGGAGTCCGTAAAATAATTTACGGGCGGCTGAATGTCCATGCCTTTGGCAAGGTCGCGTTCGTACTCGTTTTTAAGCGTATCGCGGTCGTACTCCATATGACCCATTACGAATACGCGCTTGTTGTCCGTGCTCTTTATTATGGAAACTCCCGCGCGCTTGGAATAAGCTAAAATTTCAAGCTCCTTTATGTGCTTTATGTCGTTAGCGTAGACCACGGTATGCCTTGAGTGCGGCATATGGAACTCGTCTGAAATGCCGCGCATCAGCGGTTCGGGATTTTCTCCGCGCACGCGTGTATGGGCAAATATGCCGAAGCATTTCTGCTTTAGCGGGTGCTTTTTTATGCCGTAAAAGTAGTGCAGCGCCGCCTGCGCGCCCCAGCATATAAAAAGGGTGGAGGTAACGTGGGTGTCAGTCCAGTCGAGTATTTCTTTAAGCTCTTCCCAGTATGCAACCTCTTCGAACTCCATGTTTTCAACGGGTGCGCCCGTTACTATCATGCCGTCGAAGCGCTTTTCTTGTACGTCCTCAAAGTTTTTGTAAAATTTTTCAAGGTGAGAAAGCTCTGTATGCGTGCTGCGGTAAGTCGCCGTCTTTATAAGCGTTATGTTTACCTGCAGCGGGCTGTTGGAAAGCAGCCTCATAAACTGCGTTTCGGTTGTCTCCTTGGTGGGCATAAGGTTTAAAATGGCTATCTCAATAGGGCGTATTTCCTGCGAGTGCGCCCTTTCCTTGTCCATCACGAAGCACCTTTCGCCCGTTAGTATTTTAAACGCGGGTATTTCCTTATCTATGACAATAGGCATTGAATGTTTTTTCCTTTAACCGTAGTTTTTGATTTCTCGCTCTAATTCGCGCTTTCTGTCCTTTTCCGCAATGGAGCGCTTTTTGTCGTAATTCTGTTTGCCACGGCAAAGCGCAATTTCGGCTTTGACCAAACCGTCTGAAAAGTACAGCGAAAGGGGGACGACTGTCATTCCCTTTGCGTTTACCTTGCCCGCAATTCTTGCTATTTCAGACTTGTGCAAAAGCAGTTTTCTGTCCCGCTTGGAGTCGTGCGAGTTGAACGCGCCCGCCTTGTCGTAAACGGCTATGTGCATATTTTTTATATAGATATCCCCGCCCGTAAGGTAGCAGAAACTGTCTTTAAGGTTGCAGTTGCCGTTTCTTAAAGATTTGACTTCAGCGCCCTCGAGCACTATTCCCGCTTCAAATTTGTCCTCTATAAAATATTCGTACGAAGCCTGTCTGTTTACGGTTATCGTCTTTCTCATAAATCCGACCTTTATAAATATATTTTATTATACCATAAATTGCGCGCTTGTAAACATCTTTTTTTGCCCGCCGCGGCTCACCTTCTGCCGCCTTTGCGCTTATGTTTTACAAATTTCGCGGTGGAGGCGTGCGCGCGCCTGTCGTTTCCGCTGTAACCGTTTCCGCGCTTTTTGCCGCTTTTACTGCCGCCGTGACTGTTGCCGTTACTGCCGCCGTGACTGTTGCTGTTACTGCTGCTTTGACTGTTGCCGCGCCTGTCGCTGCCGCGACCGCCTTTTGAATGACTGCCTTCCGTTCTTCGCCCGTCGGCTCTTGCATGTTTGCCCTGACGCGAGCGCATATTTTTTTCTTTCTCGGCGCTTTCGGAGTAAACTTTGACTTCGCCGTCTGCACGCAAAGGGAGGTCTGCAAGCGAAAATTCCGGTCTCATATTTCCCCAGTCGCAGCCGTCGACGCGCACTTTTATTCTGTCGCCGAGGCGGAATGTGCGTTCGCCTTTAAGCGTAAACCTGTCCTCGATGTACTCGTAGCTGCCGCCGGGAAGTTTTTCTATTCTTATAAGCCCTTCAACGGTGTTGTCAAGTTCTGCGAATATGCCGAACGCCGTCACGCCGGATATTGTCGCTTCAAACTCTTCGCCTGTGCGGTCGCTCATGTACACAGTCTTGTAAAGATTGTCGACGTCGCGTTCGGCGCTGTCTGCGTTCTTTTCGCACAGCGAACAGTGCGCCGCTTCCTCGGCGGCGAGGGGCGCATATTTTGCGCGCATAAGGTCTGTTTCGCCGTGCAGCACGCCCTTTATTATTCTGTGAATGAAAAGGTCGGGGTAGCGGCGGATGGGGGAAGTGAAGTGGCAGTAGCATTCGCTTGCTATGCCGAAGTGCCCCAAATTGCGCTCAAAGTAGCGCGCCTTCTGCATTGTGCGTAGCATAACTTTGTTGACCGCGCCCTCGCACGGTCTGCCTGCAATGTTTTTGAGTATTTTCTGGAACTGCGAAGGTTCGGGTTCTTCCTGGCTGATGTTTCCGTTTATTCCGATGTCTGAAAGGAATGCAAGGAATGCCGCAACTTTTTCAGGTGCGGGCGGTTCGTGAACGCGGTACATGAAGGGGACGCCAAGCTTTTCCATTTTTTCTGCAACGGCCTCGTTCGCGCATATCATAAACTGCTCTATTATCTTTTCTGATATAGTGCGTTCGTAGTCGGGAATGACGATATCTCCGTGTTCGTTGAGGTATATATGCACCTCTTTCACGCTCAGGTCAATGTTTCCCAGCCTGTCGCGGCGCGCCGAAAGTATTTCGCACAGCTCTTTCATATCGCCGCACATATCTATGAGGTCGGGATATTTCTGCTTCGCTTCGGCGTCGCCCTGTATAAGGGCGGTAATCTCTTTATAAGTGGTGCGGTGGTCGCTTTTTATGATGCTTTCAAAAATCTGACTTTCAAGCCGCTCGCCGTCGGGCGATATCTTCATTACGCAGCTTAAGGCATACCTGTCCTCGCCCTCGTTAAGGCTGCACGCGCCGTTGGAAAGCGCTTTGGGCAGCATGGGGAGCACCCTGTCGGGGAAGTAAACGCTTGTTCCGCGCCTGTATGCCTCCTCGTCAAGCTTTCCGCCTTTTTTTACGTAGTGTCCCACGTCGGCTATGTGCACGCCGAGAATAAAGTTTTCGCCCTCTTTTTTCAGCGATACTGCGTCGTCTATGTCGCGCGTGTCATCACCGTCTATCGTTATGGTCAGCTCGCCGCGCAAATCGCGCCTTCCGCCCTTTTCAATCTTTTCGGCGGCAACGCTTTCGGCCTGCTTTACGACGTCTTTCGGGAATTCTTCGTAAAGTCCGTAATTTCTTATAATGGAAAGTTCTTCGGCGTAAAAATCCCCGCTCTTTCCGAGTATTTCAATAACTTTTCCGTTTGGCGCCTTTCCGTGCGGGTAAGCCGTTATGCGGCAAACCACCTTGTCGCCGCTTTCCGCGCCGAGGGAAAGGGCGGAGGGTACAAAAATGCGCGGTGCAAACCTCGTCTGGTCGGGGATTACGTAACACGCGCCGCCGATTTTTTCAAAAGTGCCCGCAACGTTTATTCGCCCGCGCGCAATGATTTTCAATACACTGGCTTCGTCCTCAGTGCCTTTGATTTTTACGGCGAGCACTCTGTCGCCGTCCAGTGCGCCGTGCAGCGAATGCTTTGGCAGAAATAAGTCTTTGGGCTCGCTTGTCTTGTCGTCCGGTATAAGAAAGGCAAAGCCGCGCTCGTTGCCCTGAACAATTCCGCTGACTGCTCCAATCTGTGCGGGAGTGCAGTATTCGCCCATATTGTTTTTAATAATAATTCCGTCGTCCTCAAGCGCTTTTAAAACGGCTTTCGCCGCCTTGCTTTCGGCATGCTTTATGCCGAGGTAGGAACATATCTGTTTTTCCGTTTTGAACTGCAGCTTTCCGCTTTCAAAAAGCTGAGTAATTTTTTCTCTTACATTCATAAAATTATTTTCTGCGCAAAAGCGCGCTTTGATGTGTTTTTGATAAGGTAAATAATGGCGGTGAACAGTATTTTGTGCGTTGCCCGCACTGTCTGAAATTTTTTGTAAAAATAAAAGCGGCTTAATTTCAAGCCGCTTTTTATGCAAATATCAGTTATGCAAGCATTACCTGCACTATATAAACAACTATGGAGAGCACGCCTAAAACTATAAGCGTTATCCATGCCCATTTCTTGAGCTTGCTTTCAATGCTGCGACCCTTATTCTTGCCGAAGAAGGTTTCGCTCGTCGCAGTAATACCCTGAATGCCGTCCGAATTGCTCTTCTGGAAGAGTACCACAAGAATGGCTATTATTGCGGCTATAAACATAAGTGCCATAAAAAGCAACGTGAAAGTTATATAAATTGTGTATTCGGCGTCCGTCATTCCTGCGGGAGCCAGAAGTGCAGTAAGCATTGTTTACCTCGTTAAATTTCTTAAGCAACAAGAATTATATCATAAAGCGCGCGTTTGTACAAACAAAAAACGGCACAAACAAAAAAATTTTTTACGCTTTTTGCACTAATTTTCGTCGTCTGTCGGCTTGTCGCCGCACTGCGGGTTGTGAGCCTCGTTTTTGTCGGCATTTTCAAGGCTTTCGGCAGCATTGTTCTCTGCTTGCGCTTTGAAACCGTCGGCGTATGCGTCAGGCGCCGCACTTTCCTGCGGGGCGGACGTCTCGCCTGCCTCTTGAATAGCGGGCATTTTTCTGAATATGCGCTTTTCGCCCAGAAGGTTTATTACAAGTATGCCGCCGCACACAAGCGCGAGCGCTATGAGGGTGGTGTAGTGCAAAAGCTGAGCCGTTTCGCTCAGAATTATGGCGGAGAACAGCGCGCCGAAAAGCGGGTTGGTGCTTTTGAAAACGGCAACTTTGGAAACGGGGTTATATTTCAGAAGATATCCCTGAAGGGTAAACGCGCATGCGGAGAGGAATGCAAGATAAAAAAGCATTGCAAAGCTTGCTCCGCTTTCAGGGCGTATGCTTCCGCCGGCGCACGCGCCTATGATGATAAGCGCCGCCCCGCCGCAGAAAAACTGCCAGCCGCACAGCGTGGTGGTGTTTTCGTATTTTGAAAATATCTTTACAAATCCCGCCGCCATTGCCGCGGAAAGCCCGCTCATTATTATAAGACCTTCGCCCGTGAACGAAAATTCAAAATTCAGACCGTCAAGGTTCATTATAAGCACGCCGCCGAAGCCTAAAATGCAGCCCAAAAGCTTGATGAAGGTGAACTTTTCCGTTCTGAAAATAAAACACGCGGCGATTATCGTAAAGAATACGCCGAGCCCGTTGAGCACCGAGCTTTTTACTCCCGTAAGGTTTGCAAGACCTATATAAAAACAGGTGTACTGCAACGCCGTCTGAAATACTGCCACGACGGCAACGCGCCATATGTTTTTCTTCTTGGGCAGAAGAATTTTTTTCTGCGCCAAAGAGCCGAAAAGCAGCACCAGCATGCCTGCAAGGGTAAAGCGCACGCCCGCAAACAGAATTAGGGACGCATAGGAAGCCGTGTTTACGTCAAACAGCGTATATCCGAGTTTTACGCACGGAAACGCGCTACCCCAAAGCATGCAGCATATAAGCGCGCCGATTACGACGACGTAATTTTTGGAAAAAAATTTTTCGGGGTTGAATTTAACCATTACAATAAAATATGCGCCGATGCGCAAAAAGGTATGTTTCGGTAATGATTATATGCCCCGATAAAATTTTTTGCAAACGATTTTTGCCCCGATGTTTTACTAAAGGCTGTTATTGTGCGGTTTGTACGGCAGAAAAAACAAAGCGGCGGCAGACAAAATATCTGCCGCCGCTTTTTCACAAGCATATATAAGGCTTATTTTTCAATAAGGCTCTTTCCCGTCATCTCTTCGGGAACGGGCACGCCCATAACCGTCAGAAGAGTGGGTGCAAGGTCGGCGAGAATGCCGTCTTTGCGGAGCGTTGCGTTCTTGTATTCGTTTGAAACGAGCACTACGGGCACGCGGTTTGTGGTGTGCGCGGTGAAGGGCTTGTTCTCTTCGTCGAGCATCTTGTCCGCGTTGCCGTGGTCGGCGGTAAGCAGAGCCGAGCCGCCCATTTCAAGAATTTTGTCAAGCACGCGCTTTACGCATTCGTCCACGACGTGCACAGCCTTTACGGCTGCGGGTATAACGCCTGTATGACCTACCATGTCGCAGTTAGCAAAGTTCAGAATGACTACGTCGAATTCGCCCGTTTCAAGCTCTTCTATGACTTTATCGGTCACAAGGTAAGCGCTCATTTCAGGCTGAAGGTCGTATGTTGCAACCTTGGGCGAGGGGATGAGGTCGCGCACTTCGTTAACGTTGGGAGCTTCCACGCCGCCGTTGAAGAAGAACGTTACGTGCGCGTATTTCTCCGTTTCGGCAATCCTTAACTGCTTTTTGCCGAGCGAAGCGAGGTATTCGCCCAAAGTGTTTTTAAGGTGGGTCTTGGGGAATGCTATTTCAACGCCTTCGAACTCTGCGTCATATACGGTGAAGCATACGTATACAGGGTCGAGGAAACCTGTTTTTCTTTCAAATGCCGTGCCCTTGGGTACAATGAACTGTTTCTGCGATACGGCGCGGGTTATCTCCCTTGCGCGGTCGGGGCGGAAGTTGAAGCAGATAACGCTGTCGCCCTTTTCCAAAAGACCTACAGGTTTTCCGTTTTCGTAAACTTTGGTAGGCTTTACGAATTCGTCGGTTACGCCTTCCTTGTAGCTCTCTTTCAGGGCGTCGGCGGCGTTTTCGCACTTTATGCCTTCGCCTAAGGTGAGCATGTCGTAAGCTTTTTCAACGCGGTCCCAGTTGTTGTCGCGGTCCATTGCGTAATATCTGCCGCAGACCGAGGCGATTTTGCCGCAGCCGATTTTATCTATTTCAGCCTGAAGCTCGCGCACGAAGCCTGCGCCCGAAGTGGGGGAAACGTCCCTGCCGTCGGTGAAGCAGTGCACGTAAACGTCTTTAAGTCCGTGCTGTTTTGCCATTTCCAGAAGGGCAAACAGGTGCGTTATGTGGCTGTGCACGCCGCCGTCGGACAAAAGACCGTAAAGGTGCAGTTTTTTGCCGTTGTTTTTGGCGTTTCCCATAGCCTTCAAAAGAGCGGGATTTTTAAAGAAATCTCCGTCCTGAATTTCCTTGGTTATCTTTGTAAGGTCCTGATAAACTATACGTCCTGCACCCATGTTGAGGTGTCCGACTTCGCTGTTGCCCATCTGACCGTCGGGCAGACCTACGGAAAGGCCGCTCGCGCCGAGGGTGGCGGAGGGGTAATCTTTCATGAGCTGGTTTACGTTTTTGCTTCCGTCAATGGAGATTGCGTTGCCTGCGCCTGCGGGGGCGAGGCCGTAGCCGTCCATTATAATAATCGCATAAGGTTTTTTTGACATAAATTTATTCCTTGAAAAAAATTCTTTTGTCGCGTCATAAAGCGGAAAGGGCGGCACATATGCCGCAACTATTGCTGTAATCAAGTATGTCCGCTTACATTTACAATATAATTATAACCGTGCGCCGCGCCGCAGAAACGGCGCGGCGCACAAAAATTTTACGCCGTTAAAATTTATTTGTTGTAGTTTACTATGGTAGCAAAGTCAAGCTTTAAGGAAGCGCCGCCTATAAGACCGCCGTCTATGTCGGGCTGGGCCATAAGTCCCTTGCAGTTGCCGGCATTCATTGAGCCGCCGTACTGTATGATAACTTTTTCCGCGCACTTGGGGCAGAAAAGTTCGCCTATCTTTTTGCGTATGAAAGCTATGGTTTCCTGAGCCTGCTCATCGGTGGCGGTTCTGCCAGTGCCTATAGCCCATACGGGTTCGTAAGCTATAACTACTTTGGTTACGTCTTCAACGCCCGCAAGATCGGTTCCAAGCTGTTTCGAAAGCACTTCTTCGGTAATTCCGCCTTCGCGCTGTTCAAGCGTTTCGCCTATGCACATTATGGGGGTCATGCCTGCGGCAAGAACGGCCTTGGTGCGCTTGTTCACGGTTTCGTCCGTCTCGCCGAAGTACTGTCTTCTTTCGCTGTGACCTATAATTACGTACTTAACGCCGTATTCTTTGAGCATATCGGCTGAAATTTCGCCCGTGTATGCGCCCTTGGGTTCCCAGTGCATGTTTTCGGCGCCTATGGCGATGTTCGTGCCTTTGGCTGCTTCCGTCATGGCGGGTATAAGTATAGCGGGAACGCAGAGTGCTACGTCGCAGTCCGCGTCTTTAACGAGGGGTGCAAGCTCCTTTATGAGTTTTGCGCCGCTTTCCGCCGTCATGTTCATTTTCCAGTTTCCTGCAATAAAAGGTTTCCTTTCCATAAAGCTGACTCCTTTGAAATATGTCGTGCGTTCATTTCTGCACGGGCAATTTTTTGCCTTATTATTATGCTGCCTTAAACAGCGTTATTTCGCATATAGTATGCGGTCTTTTGCAATATCTTTATATGCGGCGGCAGGATTTTCCCGCCGCCGCAACGTTAATTACAGAATTCAGTTTTTGTCGTTGAGGCAGGCGATGCCGGGAAGCACTTTGCCTTCGAAGAGTTCGAGCGAAGCGCCGCCGCCGGTGGATATGTGCGTAACCTTATCCGCAAAGCCGAGCTGCTGGATAGCTGCCGCGCTGTCGCCGCCGCCGATGATGGTGGTGCACTTGCCGTAAACGTCTGCAAGCGCCTGAGCTACTGCTATCGTGCCCTTTGCAAGGGTGGGGTTCTCGAACACACCCATGGGTCCGTTCCAGATAACCGACTTGGCGGTGTGAACTCTGCTTGCGTAAAGTTCCCTGGTCTTTTCGCCTATGTCCATGCCCATCTTGTTTGCGGGAATGGAGTCGGAAGGCACGGTTTCAACTTCTATGGGTGCGTCGATGGGATCGGGGAATGCGTCGCATACGACGGTATCGATGGGAAGAAGGAGCTCTTTGCCGAGCTTTTCAGCCTTAGCCATCATTTCCTTGCAGTAATCTATCTTTTCCTCGTCGAGGAGTGAAGTGCCTACTTCGTAGCCCTTCGCCTTGAGGAAGGTGTATGCCATGCCGCCGCCGATTATAAGCGTGTCGCACTTTTCAAGCAGGTTGTTTATAACGTTGAGCTTGTCTGCAACCTTTGCGCCGCCGAGAATGGCAACGAAGGGGCGTACGGGATGCTCGAGCGTGTCAGCCATTACGGTGAGTTCCTTTTCGATAAGGAAGCCGCAGACTGCGGTCTTTATGATGCCGT
Organism: uncultured Clostridia bacterium; assembly: GCA_944368065.1. Lineage (GTDB taxonomy): Bacteria > Bacillota > Clostridia > Christensenellales > Borkfalkiaceae > Coproplasma. Next base: position 35,293 of record CALVWV010000028.1, read on the forward strand.
ACTGAACGATGCCCGCCGTGGAAGCGTGTGCGCGGTGAGCCGTGCCGAATGCGTCGTTCACATAAATTTCTGCGTCGTAAGCAAGCTCTTTGCAGAAAGTTTCGTCGTTGCCTTCTTCTTCCCAGTGGAAGCGGAGGTTTTCAAGAAGTACGGCTTCGCCGTCTTTGAGCGCGTCGCGCTTTGCTTTTGCGTCGGGACCTATAACGTCCTTGGCGAAAGCAACCTTTCCGCCGAGCAGTTCGTTGAGTCTTGCGGCAACGGGTGCGAGGGTGAGTTTTACGGGCTCTTCCTTGCGCGCCTTTGCTTCGATGGCTTCAGCGGTGGTTTCGCCTGCTTCAACCTTCTTTTTGTCCTTCTTGTTGAGTTTGAAGGCAGCCGAGAAAATGGAGTGGGGTTTGCCGAGGTGCGAGCAAAGCGTTACCTTTGCGCCGTTTTCAAGCAGATATTTGATGGTGGGAAGAGCTCCCTGTATTCTGTTTTCGTCTGTTATCTTACCGTCTTTCATGGGGACGTTGAAGTCGCAGCGGACGAGTACTTTTTTGCCTTTGAGATCCTTGAGGTCTTTTACAGACATCTTGTTCATAAAATACAATTCTCCTTGAATCAATATTTTTTTATCAACTACAATTATAAATA
>CALVWV010000029.1 GCA_944368065.1 uncultured Clostridia bacterium
GGACGGGCAGCCCTGCGATTGAACGCAGCCCTTATCCCAATCTTGCATCTGATGGGGTTTAACTGGCTCGCCTTGTTACCAAAGCGACGGTGAGCTCTTACCTCGCCATTCCACCCTTACAGCAAAATTGCTGCGGTATATTTCTGTTCACTTTCCTTGGAGTCGCCTCCTCCTGCCGTTAGCAGGCATCATTGCCCTGCGATGCTCGGACTTTCCTCACGCCGCCTGAGCGGCCCGCGACCGTATAACCAGCTCGGATTCCTTTTTATTTTAACACACTTGAAAAATTTTTGTAACTATTTTCAGCAACTATTTGCTTTTTTATTTATTTTATCTTAAAATATATACCGACAAAAATTTGAGGAGTTTGAAATGAAGAAAACAAAAATAATATGCACGCTCGGCCCCGCCAGCGACACAGAGGAGATTCTTTCCGATCTCATCGATGCGGGCATGAACGTTGCAAGGCTAAACTTTTCGCACGGGACCCACGAAGAACATGCCGCAAAAATAGCCAAAGTTAAAAAAGTCAGGGATGAAAAGAAAGTTCCCATTGCTATAATGCTCGACACCAAAGGTCCCGAATTCAGAATCGGCACCTTCAAGGACGGCAAAATCACGTTAAAAGACGGCGACCCCTTTACCTTCACCACCGAAAAAATCGAAGGCGATCAGTCAAAAGTTTCCGTTTCGTTCGGCGGAATATGCGAGCAGCTTAACCCCGGCGATAAAATACTTCTTAACAACGGTCTCATGATTTTTGAAGTAGTAAAAGTCAAGAAGCCCGAAGTTATCTGCAAAACTATCGAGGGCGGCGAACTTTCCAACAGAAAGTCAATGTTCTTCCCCGATAAAGAGCTCAAAATGGTTTACCTTTCCGAGCAGGACAAGTCCGATATAGCTTTCGGCGTTCAGCAGGGAATCGATTACATCGCCTGCTCGTTCGTTTCCCGCGCACAGGACATCATCGACGTGAGGAATTTCCTCAAAGAGTGCGGTTCTCCCGAAGGCGATATAGAGATTATCGCCAAAATCGAAAGCCGCGCGGGCGTGAACAACCTCGACGAAATACTCGATGTAAGCGACGGCATAATGGTTGCCCGCGGCGACCTCGGCGTTGAAGTGCCTTTCGAAGAGCTTCCCAGCATTCAGAAGACAATAATTCACAAGTGCCGCGTACAGGGCAAGAGAAGCATTACCGCCACCGAAATGCTCGAATCCATGATAAAGAACCCCCGCCCTACCCGCGCGGAAATCTCCGACGTTGCAAATGCAGTTTACGACGGTTCTTCAGCCATAATGCTTTCGGGCGAAACGGCTGCGGGCGCACATCCCGTTGAAGCTGTCAGGGCTATGGCAAGAATAGCTACCCAGGCTGAAGAAAACACCAATCTCATCAGCTACATCAAACCCGAAGAGTACCACATCAAATCGCTTTCCGAAGCGCTTTCGCACTCTGCGTGCACGCTTGCGGAAGATATAGGTGCAAAGCTCATAGTTGCCTGCACCCGCTCGGGATACACCGCAAAGCTTGTATCGCGTTTCCGCCCGATGATAGACATAATCGGAATGACAACAGACGAACGCGCTTACAGAAAACTTGCTCTGAGCTGGGGCGTTATTCCTCTGATGAGCGAAGAATTCTCTTCCGTGGACGTGCTCTTCCACTTCGGCAAGTGCGCGGCAATTGCTACCGGACTTGTAAAGAAAGGCGATAAAATCGTTCTTACAGGCGGCAAGCCCAACGGAAAGAGCGGCAACGCAAACCTTATAAATGTAGAAACCATCTGACATTTTAATCTGAAACTGAAAAAGCCTGCGGCATATAGCCGCAGGCTTTTTTTTAGCTTAACCTGCTCGTTTTAAGTTAAAATCTTTATTGTCTCCCCACACTCATTTGCAATATCTCACAATCATTGTGCCACGCCGCTCTTTGCGACTTAAACCGCGACAAAGGGGTCGGGGTTGCATAAAAATGCAACCCCGTCGAGAGAATATGAAAAAAGTTATGTGTGGTCTGACTTTTAAAATGATGGAGGCTATAAATGAACGAGCTTTTCTGCCCCAATTCATTTTACAGTCAGATTATAACCTTTTAATGTGTTAAGCGTATGAAAACAATATAGCGTTTTAATGATTATTTTGTCCGTTTTTATGCAGATTATATATATATTCCGCCGTTTTGATTCCGTCTGCCGCCGAACTGGTTATGCCGCCCGAATAGCCGCTGCCTTCGCCGCAGGGGTATAAATTTTTGAGCGAAACGCTCTGCCTGTCCTCCCCTCGGACTATGCGCACCGGTGATGAAAAACGCGTTTCGACTCCCGTAAAGAGAGCGTCAGGACAATCAAAGCCTTTGAGCCTTCTGCCCATATCGGGCATCGCCGCTTTCAAAGCTTCAACCGCAACAGGGGGAAGAACCTCGCCGAGCGGCGCAAACTGCACGCCAGCTGCATAGGTTGGCAACACCTCGCCAAATTTTGAAGAAAGTTTTCCTTCTCTGAAGTCGCCGTAAAGCTGGCAGGGCGCGCGGTAAGTTCTCCCGCCCGCTTCAAACGCCTTTTCTTCTATGCTGCGCTGAAATTCCATTCCGTCGAAAAGCCCTTCTCCGAAATCGCCGCGGCCGAGCTGAACCATAAGCGCAGAGTTAGAATTTACGCCGTCGCGAGCAAAGTCGCTCATTCCGTTTACTACTACTCCGCCCTCTTCGCTGGCGGCTGGAATTACCACCCCTCCCGGGCACATGCAGAAGGTAAATACCGTTCTTTCACCCGCGTGCGAAACGAGCTTGTAATCTGCGGTCGGCAACAACCTGTAACTTTTGCCGTACTGCGCAAAACTTATTTTTTCAGCAAGATGCTCGACGCGCACGCCGACGGCGAAGTCGCGCGGCTCCATATAAATACCGTTCGCCGACAGCATTCTGAATGTATCCCGCGCGGAATGTCCTACCGCAAGCACGGCGGCGCTGACTTCAAGTTCCTCTTCTTTGCCGCTTTCAGCGTCTTTGTAAATTACGGAGCGCAGCGCTCCGTCAACGCTACTCAATCCGCAGAAAATTTTATTGAATAAAAACTTTCCGCCGCACGACTGAATATACGAGCGGATGTTTTTAAGCACGCCTTTTAATTTATCGCTGCCGATATGCGGCTTATTTATGTATAAAATTTCCTCGGGCGCGCCGAAATGCGCAAAAATTTCAAGGACGTCGCGGTTATAACCGTCTTTTGTCTGCGTATTGAGCTTGCCGTCGGAAAAAGTTCCCGCGCCGCCTTCGCCGAACTGCACGTTGCAGTTCACATCAAGTTTCCTTTGCGTAAAAAATGTATTTACAGCTTTTTCGCGCTCTTCAACGCAACCGCCGCGCTCTAAAATTATAGGCGAATATCCGCGCTGACAGAGCCGCACGGCACAACAAAGCCCCGCGGGCCCTGAACCTATAACACACACCGCGGGGGCATCTTCAAGCTTTTCAAGCTGAGGCTTTTCTGCAATTTCGCTGTTTTGGGAATATGCAACCGAATACAGCCAGAAAATATTGCCCTTATCGCGCGCGTCGAGGGATTTTTTTAAAATTTTAAAGTAACCCAGCCTGCCGCCCGCCTTCTTTCTGACTACCGCGTAAAGCTTGTCCTCGCCTTCTCCCGCGGGAATTTTTATATTATCAAGCCGTTTTATCATCTTTCATTCTCCGCAACCGAGTCGGCAACTTTCGCCGCAGAGGCAAACGCCCAGGTGAGGTTATATCCGCCGCAGTCGCCGTCCACGTCCAGCACTTCGCCTGCAAAATAAAGATTTCTGCAAAGCGAACTTTCAAGATTTTCCTTTACGTCGCGCATATCGACACCGCCGCGCGTTACCTGCGCATAATCGAAGCCGAGCGTGCCTGAAACGGGCAAAACAAAGTTTTTTGCCGTGCGCGCTATAGTTTTCGGGTCGGACGAACCCACGCGCTTTATTATAGCTCTGCCGATCTGATTATTGAGGGTAAGCGATAAAAGCTCGCTTTCTGGATAGCCTAAAGATTTCTTTGCCATCATATCCTCTTCAAGCTCGTCCGCGGTAAAGTCGGGGGCAAACTCCAGGCGGACTTCGCCGCAATTGCCCGCAAACGCGGACGAAACGTAAAACACGGCGTTGCCTGAAATGCCGTATTCTGTAAATATAACGTCGCCGCGGCTCTCCTTTACCTCCTTGCCGCCGACGACGGCTTTAACTACGCAATCGGCGCGGATTCCGCGCAAAGTTTTTATATAAGCCGTATCCGTTTTAAGCTGCACGAGCGACGGATACAGCGGCGTTATTTTATGCCCGAATCTTTCTGTGAGCGCATACGAAGAACCGTCCGTTCCGAACTGCTTCTGAGCCTTGCCGCCCACGCACAGCACGAGATACTTTGCCTGTGCACAGCTGCCGTCAGAGAGAGTGAGTAAAAAGTTTTTCTTGCTTCTGGCATCCAGCACTTTAACGCCGGTGAAGACCTTTACCCCCGCGCGCGAAATTTCGGATATAAGGCAGTCCGTAAGCGATGAAGCCTGCCTTCCCGCGGGGTAAATTCTGCCCCTTTCGTCGCAGGAAAATTTGCCGTAAAATAGCTGTTTGTACACCTCTTTGTACTGGCTTATAATAGCAAATGCCATTTTCCTTCCGCCGCCGTGATAGTTGTTTTCAGAAATTTCGGCGTTAGACACATTTCCCTGTCCGTTTCCGCTTGCGGAAAGTTTTTTCCCGAGGCGCGCGCCTCCTTCGAAAATGCAGATATTAAGTTTTGTTCTGCGGCTTAAAAGCGCCGCGAGGGCAAGCCCCGAGGCGCCGCCGCCTACTATAGCAACATCGCAGTACATATTATAAATTATAAAATCTTTTTTATTTAATTTTATAATACGCCGCCGCTTATGTCAACTTTTAAGGCCTTATCAGCCTTTAAGGCCGCACAAAATCTTCTCGAATGCGACAAGATGCAGCCGCTCGTCTTCAAGTATTCGCGAAATTATATCTTTTACCTTTTCATTCCTTAAAAGGCAGAGCATGCGTTCATAGCCGCGTATTGCCTGCTTTTCGGCGCGTATATCGTCTTCTATCATGCATACCAGCGTACGCGAATAGGTCACATATTTTGCAGAGTAAAAGTTGTACATTCCGGGAGGGTTAGCCGTAAATACAGGAGCCGCTCCGAGTGCAAGTATGGTGCTGCCGAGAAGCTCGAAATGAAGCATTTCCGCAATGGAAATATCCTCTATGATTTTCGCGTATTCTTCATATCCCTTTGCTTTGAAATTTAAGGCGTGGTATGTATATTGCAGTATTGCATTGAGTTCGCCCGTCGGGCTTGAATATGCGGGAGAAATTACCCTGAGCGAATATGCGTCGGGGCAAATTCCGTCTGTTGTGGGAAAAGGTTCTTTTGCGGTGAGAGGTGATGGCATATTTTACTCCTTTAAACTTAAGTCGTAATATCAGCATATTCTTCCGCTCAGATTTTTGGCAACGACAAAAGAAAAAACCTGCGCGGCGCCCGCAAAATTTCGGGCGCCGCGCAGATATTAAAATATATTAATTTATTTTTTGCAAGATAAGGCAAAGTCCACAGCCATACAGATAACAAAATAAACAGCAAAACTTATAAGCGTAACTGAAATTACAGGTAATGTGCCGCCGCTCGCCGAGCTGATTGCCGCGTAACATATCGCCATAGCAACAATCAGAAGCTTGAGCGGAAGTAAAAGCCACACAGAAACGCCGTAATATTTTTTTCTGTAAAATGTGCGCACATCGCTTTCTTTATCGGAAAACAAAACCTCAAAAGCGGTTACTGCGCAGACAGATATTATAATGCCGAGGCACAGAAGAACATAAAAGGCGGTCTTCGCCGAGCATATGAAACATATTATTGCGATAAGCTCCGCTGCAAGTGCGGGAATATGCGCACCTGTGCAGGCATAAAGAATTCTTTTATTTCTTCCGCGGTTTGCCTCTGCAACGGCCGCGCCGCTTTCCGCACGCGCGCCGTCAGAAAAATGCGCTTTGATTTCGCTCCGAGCGTCCTCTTCGCTATTTATCAGGTAATCTGCCGATATGCCGAACACTTTGCAGATGCACGATATATTCAGCGCATCGGGAAGAGCCGAACCCTGTTCCCAGCGCGATACAGCCTGGCGCGAAACTCCGAGCCTGTCTGCAACCTCCTCCTGAGAAAGCCCCGCGGATTTGCGCAGACGCAAAAACTTTTCCGAAAAGTTCATAAACTTCATTCCTCATTTTTGCTTATTGTGAGCTCATTATACTGCGCACGACGTATGATTTCAACCGCAAAGTATTTACATATGCGCAACAACGCTTTACATCCTGAATTTTTCAGTTTTCAAGCACTTTTTTAAGGAACTGACCTGTGTAACTTTCGGGATGAGCGGCAATATCTTCTGGCGAGCCGCAGGCTATAACCGTTCCGCCCTTGTCGCCGCCTTCGGGTCCCAAATCTATTATCCAGTCGGAAGTTTTTATAACGTCCAGGTTATGCTCTATGACGAGCACCGTATTTCCTCCCTCCCTGAGTCTTGCGAGTATCTTTATGAGCTTGTCCACGTCGTAGCTGTGCAGACCTGTGGTAGGCTCGTCGAGGATATAGAAAGTCTTGCCCGTGCTGCGCTTTGAAAGTTCGGTAGCAAGCTTTACCCTCTGCGCTTCGCCGCCCGAAAGGGTTGTCGCGCTCTGACCAAGCTTTATATAGCCTAACCCCACGTCAACGAGGGTTGAAAGTTTGTTATAAATAGAGCCTATCGGCCTGAAAAATTCGGCGGCATCCTCCACCGTCATATCGAGCACGTCGGAGATGGACTTGCCCTTGTATTTCACTTCCAGCGTTTCCCTGTTGTAGCGCTTGCCTCCGCACACCTCGCACGGAACATAGATATCGGGCAGGAAATGCATCTCTATCTGAATTATGCCGCCGCCTTCGCAATGCTCGCACCTGCCGCCTGCTATATTGAAGGAAAATCTTCCGCTCTTGTATCCGCGCTCCTTGGCGTCTGGCGTCGCGGCAAACAGGTCGCGTATCATTGTGAATACGCCCGTATAAGTCGCGGGGTTTGAACGCGGCGTTCTGCCTATCGGCTGCTGGTCTATGGCTATCACTTTGTCGAAATATTCAAGTCCCTCTATTTTATCGAACTTGCCCTGTGGCTGGCGCGCACCGTTGAGGGTGTTGGCGAGATAGGGATATATTATTTCGTTCACGAGGCTTGACTTGCCCGAACCCGAAACGCCCGTTACCGCAGTAATCAGCCCCGCGGGGATTTCAACATCTATGCCCTTTAAGTTGTTCTGCCTGCAACCTTTTACCGTAAGAAATCTGCCGTCAGGCTTTTTGCGCACGGCGGGAACTTCTATCTTTCTTCTGCCGGAAAGATAATCGCCCGTTATGGAGCGCGGCTCGTTCATTATATCCTGAGGCGTGCCGCACGCCACCACCTCGCCGCCGTGGACGCCCGCTTTGGGACCGATATCAACGATGTAGTCCGCGGCGCGCATGGTATCTTCGTCGTGCTCCACGACTATGAGCGTGTTTCCGAGATCGCGCAGACCTTTGAGCGAATTAAGAAGTTTTTCGTTATCCCGCTGATGCAGACCTATGCTCGGCTCGTCAAGAATATAAAGGACGCCGGTAAGCGCGCTTCCTATCTGCGTGGCAAGCCTTATGCGCTGGCTCTCGCCGCCCGAAAGGGTAGCCGCGCTGCGCGAAAGGGTTAGATATCCGAGACCTACATTTTTAAGGAAACTGATGCGGTTGTCTATTTCTTTTATTATGCTGTCGGCAATCATATGCTCGGTAGGCGTAAAGAAGGAAAAATCCGCAAACGAGGCAAGGTCATCAACCGCCATATCGCACACCTGGGCAATGTTTTTGCCGCCGACCGTTACGGCAAGCGCCTCCTTTTTAAGCCTTTTGCCGTGGCATACGGGGCAGTCTGTTACGCGCATATACCGCTCGATATCCCATTTGACGCTGTCGGACGATGTCTGGTTGTAGCGGCGCTGGAGATTGTTGGCAAATCCTTCCCACGCCGTTTTGTAACTGCCCGTAAAGCGGTATGCGTTGTAAGCAAGCTCTATCTGTTCGCCGCCGTTGCCGTACATCAGAAGATTATATACGCTTTCAGGCAAGTCTTTGACGGGCACGTCGAGCGAAAAATTGTAGTGCTTGGCAAGCGAATTTATATACATCTGGGTAACAGAAGAACTGTCCAGGTTCCATCCGCTTATTTTGATAGCCCCCTCGCGCAGAGTTTTCGTTTTGTCCGGACATATGAGGTCGGGGTCAACCACCTGTTTGAACCCGAGACCAGAACATTCGGGGCAGGCGCCCCAGGGAGTATTGAAAGAAAAGAGTCGCGGCTCTATCTCCTCTATGGATATGCCACAGTCGGGGCAGGCGTAGTTAGAAGAGTAAAGCTCTTCGCTGTCGCCGCTGTCTATTATGACGAGCCCGTTGCCGAGTTTGAGCGCCGCTTCAAGACTGTCCGTAAGCCTTTTAAGTATGCCTTCTTTGATTACCAGCCTGTCCAGAATTACGGATATGTTGTGCCTTATGTTCTTTTCAAGGTGTATTTCTTCCTGAAGGTCGTACACGGCGCCGTCTATTTTGACCCTGCCGTAACCGCTCTTTTTGAAGCCTGCAAGCTCCTTTGCAAACTCGCCCTTTTTGCCGCGGGCAATCGGAGCTTCCACCATTATTTTACTGCCGGAAGGCATAGCCATGACGCGGTCTGCAATTTCGTCAACGGACTGCTTGCGTATTTCCCTGCCGCACTTGGGGCAATGGGGCACGCCTACCCTTGCAAAAAGGAGTCTGAAATAGTCGTATATTTCGGTGACGGTGCCAACGGTCGAGCGCGGGTTGTGCGAAGTAGTCTTCTGGTCTATTGATATGGCGGGAGAAAGTCCGTCTATCGATTCCACGTCGGGTTTTTCCATCTGTCCCAAAAACTGGCGGGCGTACGAAGAAAGGCTTTCTATATACCTCCTCTGCCCCTCGGCAAAAATGGTATCGAACGCAAGCGTGGATTTGCCGCTGCCCGAAAGACCCGTGAACACGGTAAGCGTGTTGCGGGGTATGTGTACGTCTATATTTTTTAAATTGTTTTCCTTTGCGCCTTTTACAAAAATTTCGTCTTTCATATATTACCTTAAAATCAGCCCTTGGGCACGCTCTTGCCCGCCGTGCGCATGCGCTTTTTGAGTCCGTTTATGGTATCTCGGATTTCGATAGCCTTTTCAAAGTCAAGCTGTGCGGAAGCAACAGCCATAAGCGCCTTTAATTTTTCTATCTCGGCGGGGATGTCGGCGGCCTTTATGTCATCGCCGACCTTCTTTTTGCCCGTTATGCCTATCGTGCTTTTGACTTCTTTTATTATCGTTTTAGGCGTAATGCCGTGTTCCTTATTGTATTTATCCTGAATTTCGCGGCGGCGGCGCGTTTCGTCTATGGCGCGCTTCATGCTGCCCGTTATGGTATCGGCATACATTATAACTCTGCCTTCAGCATTTCGCGCGGCGCGGCCTATCGTCTGCACCAGTGCCGTTTCGCTCCTCAAAAAGCCCTCTTTGTCAGCGTCGAGTATTGCGACAAGCTTGACTTCGGGCAGGTCAAGGCCTTCCCTTAAAAGGTTTATGCCGCACAGCACGTCAAATTCGCCGCTTCTCAAGCCGTTTATTATATCTATCCTCTCGAGCGCGTCAATGTCGCTGTGCATGTATTTGACTTTTAACGAATGTTCTTTGAGATAATCGGTAAGGCTCTCAGCCATGCGCTTGGTCATGGTGGTAACCAGCACCCTGCCCTGAGAAGCAATAACCTTTTTTATTTCACCGAGAAGGTCGTCTATCTGCCCTTTTGTGGGACGCACTTCGACTTCGGGGTCGAGAAGTCCCGTGGGACGGATAAGCTGTTCTACCGTGTTGCCCGACTGTTCGAGTTCGTAAGGCGCAGGCGTTGCCGAAACGCATATGAGCTGCGGTATGCGCGCATCGAATTCTTCGAAAGTCAGCGGTCTGTTGTCGTATGCAGACTTAAGTCTGAAACCGTAGTTTACAAGGTTTTCCTTTCGGCTTCTGTCGCCGTGGTACATTGCGCGTATCTGCGGAATGGTCATATGGCTTTCGTCTATGAACACGAGAAACTGCCCTGCAGGAAAATAATCCAGAAGGGTGAAAGAAGGCTCGCCAGGCTTTCTTCCGTCGAAATATCTGCTGTAGTTTTCAACGCCGCTGCAGTAGCCTATCTCGCGTATCATTTCCATGTCGAACGTGGTGCGCTGTTCAAGCCTTTCGGCCTCGAGCGGCTTACCCGCGTCGCGGAAGGCCTTTACCTCGTCCTTCATATCGCGCTCTATCATTGCAAGCGCATTCCCGAGCTTATCCGAACCTACCGCATAGTGCGTGGCGGGGAAAATGAGAACGTGCTTGAGCTCAGATATTATATTTCCCGTCAGCGCGTCTTCTTCGCATATTCTGTCTATTTCGTCGCCGAAAAATTCAACGCGCACGGCAACTTCCGAATTGCTGGCAGGAAAAATCTCCACAATGTCGCCGCGTACGCGGAAGGACGAGCGCTGAAAATCCACGTCTTTGCGGCTGTACTGAATTTCAACCAGTCTGCGCAGAAGCTCGTCGCGCTCCATCACGTCGCCGGGGCGCAGCGATATGGAAAGCCTGAAATATTCTTCGGGCGCGCCCAGACCGTAAATGCAGGACACGGAAGCCACAACTATCACATCCTTCCTTTCGCCGAGGGAAGCCGTCGCTGAGTTGCGCAGCTTATCTATTTCGTCGTTAAGGCTCATATCCTTTTCGATATATGTGTCCGTGGAAGGAATGTAGCTTTCCGGCTGATAATAATCGTAATACGAAACAAAGTATTCAACTCTGTTTTCGGGGAAAAATTCTCTGAATTCGTTGCAGAGCTGGGCAGCAAGCGTCTTGTTGTGCGCTATGACAAGCGTGGGTCGGTTTACGTTTTTAATTATGTTCGCCATAGTAAACGTTTTGCCGCTGCCCGTAACGCCGACAAGCACCTGCGTGCGTATGCCGTCGAGCACCCCCTCCGTCAGCTTTTCAATAGCCTGAGGCTGGTCGCCCGTCGGCTGAAATTTTGAGTGTAGTTTAAAATCCATATCTTACCGTATCATTCTGCGCATATTGCCGCATGTACATTATTCCATTTAATTATAAACCCAAAACGCGCGTTTTACAACAATATTGCGCGCTTTGCCGCCATTGTTAAAAGCGAACATTTGTTTAAAACAAATTTATCAAACCTCGCTCAATTGCCGAGCGTGCAAAGACAAAAAAAGGACAAAAAATTTCCGCAAAAGATGACGCTTTTGCGGAAATTTATTTTGATTTTATGACTGCAGATGCAGAATTTAACTCTTATCCCCTTCGTCAGTCTGCTTTTCGGGGGCGGGAAGTTCGGGAGCTTCTGCGGGGACTTCGGGGAAATCCACCCAGAACTGAGAGCCTTTTCCTATCTCTGAATCGGCGCCGAAGTCAAAGGCGTGCTTTTCGAGAATGGTCTTGACTATGGGAAGGCCGAGCCCGGTACCTTTGACGGGACGGGCGTGCGTTTCCTTGACCCTGTAATACCTGTTCCATATGGAAGGCAGGTCTTCTTTTGAAATGCCTTTGCCGGTATCGCGCACGGTAAAGCGTATGCGGTTTTGCTCCTTGATGTATTTAAGGCTTACGTAAACTTTTTTATCTTCGCCCGTATAGTTTACCGCATTGGAAATAAGGTTGTACAATACCTGACCTATCTTTCCTTCGTCTGCGCACGTGTAAAGGTCGGGGTCGATATCTACGATGAAGTCGTATCCCTGCATATCGCGCAGGTATTCGAACTTCTGCATAATGCCGTACAAGAAATCGGTGAGATTGAATACCTTTTTGTTAATCTGGTTGATATCAGAGCTTATCTTTGACATGTTAAGCACATCGTTGACAAGTCCCGCCAGCCTGTCCGCCTCGTCTATTATGACCTGAAGATGCTGGTTGCGCTTTTCGGGATTATCGCCCGAAATCTCCTTTATCATGGAAGCGTACGCCTTTATCATCGTAAGCGGCGTTTTAAGGTCGTGCGATACGTTGGCAAGCAGTTCCTTCTGGAAGCCGTCCGTCTTTTTTATCTCCGCACAGGCGTAGTTAAGCGTATCTGAAAGCTGAGCTATTTCCTGATATTCAGCCGAAGCAAATTTTACGTTATAATCGCCCTTAGCCATTTTGTTGGCCGTGGCGGTAAGACTTTTGAGCGGGTCGGATATCTTCTGCGCAAGGCTGTACGAAATGAGAAAAGCTATGAGCACTACGAAAATGCTCACTATTATCATATAGCGCTGCACGGCGCTCATGGTATTGTTTGCAAGGTCGAGCGAGTAGCGCACCACAAGATAGTTTGGCTGCCCCACGGGCTGCATTGCCGAAGCAAACGGCGTAGTTTCTGCGTATGTATACACATTACCGTTTACAAACTGAATGTTGTTTCCTTCGAAATCGGAAAGTCTGTCTATAACGCTTTCGTGCACGGCCGCCCAGTATTCGCGCTCGCTGTCGCTGAGGCGCTGTTCTATAGGCAACAGAATGTCGCCGTCAGAAGTCATTACGGCTATGTTGACGTTATTTTCAAAAGACTCCCTCTCTATATACTCGTCCATGATAAGATAGGACTGAATGGAACCGTTTGCCGTTTCTTCCAGCCGCTTACTTACCGAAACGCCTACGTTGCGCACCTTTTCCTGCGTCAGCGAAGAAAATGCGCTCTGCATTATAAGATAGCAGATAACGCCGACGAGCAATATTATGAAAAATGCCAGGAAACAGAAATTTTTCCACAGCGTGAGGTTGAGGCTTCTCAGCCTTTTAAGCCCCTTTTTTTCAGACTTCAAATTTATACCCCAGACCCCTGAGGGTTACAATGAATTTTCTGTATTGTTTAAGATTTCCGCGCAGCATCTTTATATGCGTGTCGACCGTTCTGTCGTCGCCGTAAAAATCAAAGCCCCAGACGTCCATCAGAAGCTTTTCGCGCGTAAGCGCTATGCCCTTGTTCTTTACAAAGTAGAAAAGTATTTCGTATTCCTTGGGAGTAAGCTCTGCCTTTTCGCCGTCTACGTATACGTTTCTTCCCGCCATGTCTATTGTAAGCCCTTCGAACTTGTAAACGTCGGTTTTGACCTCCTCCGTAGCGGCACTTCTGCGCTTGGTTACGGCATTTATGCGCGCCATCACCTCTTTCGGAGAAAAAGGTTTTGTAACATAGTCGTCTACGCCTATTTCAAAGCCGAAAAGCTTATCGTATTCCTCGCCGCGCGCGGAAAGCATTATGACAGGCGTATCTTTTGTCTTCCTTATCTCTTTGACGGCGGAAAATCCGTCAAGCTTTGGCATCATTACGTCCATTAAAATAATGTCGTAATCGTTATCGCGGCACATGCGCACGGCCTCCATGCCGTCTGCCGCCTCAAACGCCTCGTTGCCTTCAAATTCAACGTACTCTTTAAGCACGTTTCGTATCATATCTTCGTCGTCAACAATAAGAACTTTCATAGTATATCCGCCTTAAGGTGTTATTAATTATTTTTAACCTGTAAAAAGCTTTGTTAAAACACTTTTAACATAATTATATAAATTTTGCTTTAGATATCAATGAAATGTTTGTGAAATTTGCATAAACGGCGCGCGGCGCATATAGATGCGCCGCGCGCCGCCCCTCCTCCACGTTTTGGCGACAATTACGTCAGCTGCCGCAACGAAAATTTCAGCCGCAATTTTATCCCATACATTCAGCGCCGTTCAGGCTGCCTTTTGCATTTGCCTGCGCGCGTTGCACAGGAAAAATCTTCCGAAAAAAATTTATAAAAAACTACAAACAAACGTTTGACAAAGTTGCCGCGGGGTGATATAATCCGTTTAAACAAATGTTTGTAAGCGTTTGCGGGCTTTGAATTCGGGTTTTACAAGCCGGCGGACGCAGCATTTGCACGGACGGGATACATGATATGTTAGACGCAACGACGTTACAGATTCTTACAGAAAGCGCTAAATACGATGTGTCCTGCTCGTCCTCGGGTTCAAAACGGGCGAACACCGCGGACGGGCTGGGCAACGCTTCCGTCGGAGGTATTTGCCACTCCTTTACCCCCGACGGGAGGTGTATCTCCCTGCTTAAAATACTTATGAGCAACGAATGCGTTTACGATTGCGAGTACTGCCCCAACCGCCGCTCTGCCGACGTAAGGCGCGCGCACATTTCCCCGGACGAAATATGCGAACTTACAATCAATTTTTATAAGCGCAATTACATAGAAGGGCTGTTCCTCTCCTCCGCGGTATCGGGCACTCCCGACAAAACAATGGAACTGCTCACGGAAACGGTTATAAAACTTCGAAAGCAGTACAATTTCAACGGATACATTCACCTTAAGGGCATACCGCACGCAGACAGCGCGCTTGCGATGAAAGCAGCTAAATACGTTGACAGAATGAGTTACAACATAGAGCTGCCGTCTGAAAAGTCGCTTAAACTTCTTGCTCCGCAAAAGACTAAGGACAGCCTTATAACCCCAATGAAAAAGTTGCAGACGGCAATAGTCTACGACAGGGAAAACAAAGTAAAAAAAGGCAAAGTGCTGCCTGCGGGGCAGACTACGCAGATGATTGTCGGCGCTTCGCCCGAAAGCGACGGGCAGATACTCCGCCTTACAGAATATCTTTACAGGCATATGGACCTGAAGAGGGTCTACTACTCCTCGTACATTCCCGTAGTTGAAAGTCCGCTTCTGCCTGCGACCCCGACGGGGCTTCTGCGGGAACACAGGCTTTATCAGGCAGACTGGCTTATACGTTTTTACGGCTTCGACGTAAACGAAATTTGCGGCGAAGGCGAAAACCTGAGCACGGAATACGACCCGAAATGCGCATGGGCGCTCAGAAACATGCACCTTTTCCCCGTGGAAATAAACAAAGCGCCGCTTGAAATGCTGCTGCGCGTTCCCGGGATAGGCGCAAAGAGCGCGTACAAAATTATCGAAGCGAGAAGATTTGCCGCACTGGACTTCGATAATCTTGCAAAAATGCGCATAGTATTAAAGAGGGCGCGGCACTTCATAACCTGCAAAGGCAGATTTTACGGCTCGGAGGGCGGCGCGCTTAAGGCGGCGCTGCTTATAGACGAAAAGAGCAGAACGGACGAACAGCTTTCGCTGTTTTCCACCCCCTCCGTCGCGCTGAGCGCCCTCACGGGTGAATTATGAAAGTTTTTATTACTGACGGCACGGCGGAAGCGTTCTACACGGCGGTATTTGTCGCCTATGCGGAAAAGGGCGCAATAATCACTTCGCAGGAAAACAGACAGCTCAGCTTCGACACAGAAATTATAAATATTTCCGCCGACGCAAAAAAAGCCGGGCGCGTGCGCGCCAGGCTTGACAAGCTTGACAGATACGCCGCGGGAGATATTGACCTCGCTTTAAGAAGCGGCGACTCGCTCAAAGAACAGGCGGCGTTCGAATATATAAAACTTATCGTACAGAACGGGCGCGCGGTGCGCAAAATGCTTTCGCTGCCCGCCGTGATTGAACTTAACGATATAATACACCGCGTCAAAAGCGAACTGCACAATATGAAAGGGTTCATGCGGTTTATGGAAACGGAAAGCGGGGCGCTGTACGCCCCCTACTCCCCCGATAACGACATAACCGACCTTATCGCGCCGCACTTCAAAGCGCGGCTTGGCATGCAGAAATTTGTCATTCACGACGTAAAGCGAAAAAAAGCGGCGCTGTGCGACGGCAAGGAATGGTTCATGGCTGAAGTCGGAGAGGCAGAAATTTATCTTTCAGAATACGAACGCACCTTCGAAAATCTGTGGAAAAAATATTATTCGAGCGTAAACATAAAAGAGCGTCCCCACGAAAAGCAGATGAAGGGCTATATGCCGGTAAGGTACTGGAAATTTCTGCCGGAAAAAAACAGCCCGACAGAGTAAACGACGTCCTGGCGGCGGATAAATGAAAATAAAACATTTTTAACCCAACGACGAAAAGCGTTAGGTAAAAAAATCAATCAGCGCATACACATTTTATATAAATCCCCTTAGCGACAAATAGCGACCCGCGGCACAGCCGCGGGTCGCTATTTTTATATCATTTGATTTACTTATTTTCAGCCTTTTTGGTCTTATCTTTTTCGTCAAGTTCGGCGACAATTTTGTCAAAGAATTCGGAAAGGTAATTATTTTTGACTTCTTCAATTTTACCGCTGTCAGCGGCGAGCGTAAGATTCCTGTCGATAGGCACTTTTGCAACGGCGGGAATGCCGTGCTCGAGCGCTATGGAATCGGCAACGCTTTCGCCGAAAACGCTTATTTTTCTGCCGCAGTCGGGGCAGGTAAGATAGCTCATGTTTTCAACGATGCCGAGTATGGGCACGTTCATCATCTGAGCCATGTTAATAGCTTTTGCCACTATCATTCCGACGAGGTCCTGAGGAGTGGTTACAACTATTATGCCGTCGAGAGGAATGCTCTGGAAAAGCGTCAGAGGCACGTCGCCAGTTCCGGGGGGCATGTCGACGAACATATAATCTACGCCCTGCCATACTACGTCCGTCCAGAACTGAAGCACAGTACCTGAAATAAGCGCGCCGCGCCATACGACGGGATCGTCCTCGTTTTCAAGCAATAAATTCATGCTCATCATCTGCACGCCGTCCTTGCTTACGCAGGGATAAATGCCGAGCTCATCTCCCCTCGCCCTGTCGTGCACGCCGAACATTTTGGGTATGGAAGGACCTGTTATATCGGCGTCCATAACGGCGGTTACATTGCCCTTTGCCTGCGAAGCAGCTGCAAGCAATGCGCACGTCATGGATTTACCAACGCCGCCCTTGCCGCTTACCACAGCTATGACGCGCTTGATATCGCTCATGGCGTGGGGCTGTTTTTTAAGGCTCGCGCCCTCGCGCGAGGGACAGTTCTCCCCGCAGGAGCTGCAATCGTGCGAACAATTTTCAGCCATAAAAATAAAATCTCCTTTTATGTCAGCCGCCCGAAAATATGCGGGCGGAAAACTTTTACCTGATAATTTTATGCCAAGCAACACAAAAAGTCAAGCCATTACATATTTTGCGCAAAAATATTAAACTAATCGCTTGCAAATAAAGGCTTTTTCTGTTAAAATAATTAAGCTGTGCTAGGTGGGGAGTTAGCGGTGCCCTGTACCTGCAATCCGCTATAGCAGGACCGAATGTCTCTCTCGACGCAGCAGATGGAAGGCCGCGCTTTGTAAGGGGCGTTGATCGCAAGGTCTTATGCAACCGGAAGCTGCGAACCGTGTCAGGATAGGGATATAGCAGCACTAAA
>CALVWV010000030.1 GCA_944368065.1 uncultured Clostridia bacterium
CGTCGAATTTCTGACGCATACCATCAAGCAGCAACCGAAACTGCTGATAAAGAACCTGATACAGAAAATCGTGCTGTACGACGACCGCTTTGAAATCTACTACAACTATCTCAATCATATGCCGCCGGCAGAGGATGATCCCGATAAAACCATTCGGGAATTATCTTTAACGGGGTGTTCGGACACGTCACCTTTGTGTCCACCAGAAGGCACCGCAAGGTGCCTTTTTGCGTGGAAATAAGGGGAACGATGAATTCCTGTGGTTCACGCGAGTAGGCTTGCCGACGAAGCTCTGCCGAGGCTCGCAGGGAAACGGCAGATTCCCCTTACCCCTACAAGTAGTACACTAAACTGAACAGGTTTTGGTAAAGTTTTGTTATTTTTTTATTATTTAAAAAAGTGAGAGTTGAAATGGATATAAAAGAACTTAAAGAAAAAATTTTATATTATCTGTATATCTATGATGGCGAATGGCAAGGAGCGGAAAAGAGATTAAAAGAATATATCGCACAACATACAAACAGGTCAGAATGCAACAAATGGTATGACGCTCTTTCCTATGCCTTTGACGATTTGATTAACGAAGGAAATATCAGAGTCATGTTATATGAGAAAATGACAGGCAATCAAAAATACGCATTTGATTATGAAGGAAAAACATTTTACGAAATAATAAGCAAAGACATAAACAGCAAATGACAGTTTACCTCAATGGATATGCACGCAAAGCAAACATAATATATTAGTATAACTTGCCTTGCGGTAAAATGACACACCTCTGCCGAGGCTCCCGCAGGGAAACGGCAGATTCCCCTTACCAGACCTCAAGGTGCCTTTTTGCGTGGAAATAAGGGGAACATGAATTCCTGTGGTTCACGCGAGGAGATTGTAACAACTATCGCCGCCTGATGCTGCTTTTAGTCGGCAAATAAAACTGCAACGCGCTCAACATGAACGGCAGCGCGTCCTCCCTTTTACTTGCATATAATAACTGCGCCCGTGCGAATATAAGCACGGGCGCAGTTTTTCATTTTTGCATATATTGAGCGCACAGTATGCGCCATTTATTCAAATAATGCTCGCTTTCAGACCACTATATGAAATCAGACAGTTACTGTTTGTCCGCCTCCTGGGGAAGGGGATACTTTTCCGCCTCCCTGAAGTACTTTATATACGAACGTCTGCAATAGCGGCACACCTCGTCGTCCTTTGCGGGCACGCCGTCAAACTTATAGCTGCCGTTTACCCGCCAGCCGTTGAGCACGCCTATTTTTATGGCATCTTCAGGGCAGGAAAACGAACACTTTACGCAGCCTATGCAGTTCTTGCCGAAAACAGGTTTGCCGCCCGCCATAGTTATATTCTTCTGCGGACATCCGCGCGCGCACTTTCCGCAACCGATGCAGGCATCCGTCGCCTTGAAAGCCCTGCCTACAAGATGCATTGCGGGGTGCTCTATGCGGAAAATAAAAGAGACAAATCTTTTGAAAGGCCCTTTTTTAAGCGGCGTGACCTTGCCGTCGAGCATATCCTTTGCCTCGAAAGGTATTCTCCTTTCCGCCGCCTGCCACATGCGCGCCGCCATGCCGTCCGAATGGCGGAAAATCATGTTATACGGCATTACGTAATGATATTCGCCCGCAACTTTATATCCCTTTTTCCTTAGCAAGTCGTACACGTGCGCACATGAACCATCGTTGAATTTTAACGGCTCGCCAGAAGTTTTTACAAGATAAACAAGCCTTTCGCCTTTGCACTCTGG
Organism: uncultured Clostridia bacterium; assembly: GCA_944368065.1. GTDB lineage: Bacteria > Bacillota > Clostridia > Christensenellales > Borkfalkiaceae > Coproplasma. Next base: position 1,763 of record CALVWV010000030.1, read on the forward strand.
CAGGCGTTTTATAAAATCAAAAACAGGCTGAGGCGCGTTGAAAGCGTGTACTGGGTAACCTATTACAATGCGGTCGAACTCGTTGGGATTGCGCACCTCGCAGTCCTTTTCTATACTTACATATTTGCACTCAACGCCGCGTTTGCACCACTCGTCCATAATCGCGTGACAAATTTTATGCGTGTTGCCCGTGCCGGAAAACACATTGAATACAGCCCTCATGCCTTTTCCTCTTCGCTGCGTTCCATGCGCGCCTTGCCGTCGTTGCCGAAAGAATATACCTCATCCTCTTCGGGGGAGTGGCTGTCATACCACACCTGTGCATAAAACGGAGATTTTTTTGCAAGCCTGTCGTAATTCCACGGCTGAGGCTGACAGAACGGACACCAGTGCCCGCCCTTTAAAACAGTGTAAGGGGTTGCAGAAAACGTGTGTCCCTCGCTGCACTGCCACAAAAGTTTTTTATAAGGCGTTGCGCCCGTTTCCTTGGACAGACACTTGCCGCCGCGGAATTCAGCCGCGCCCTGCATATCCGATATGCCGAGCTCATCGAGCGGCTTGCTTTCGTCATACCCGTGGGAGAGCATTTTATCCCTGAACGCTTCGAGCGGCTTTTCTTCTTCGCAGCCGTAAGCTTTTGCGTCTTCGACTTTGAAATGCTTCCAGTCAGAAGGCAGACTGCGCGCCTTTTCCATACTGCCGAACGCCGCCGTAATTCTCGCCTCGTCGCCGTTTTTAAGCCATTTCATAGGCGAGTTATCGTCATTAAGAAGTCTTCTGAACACAAAAAGGCTTATGACCGATGAAGGCAGCATGCGCGCCATTTTAAACGCTTTGTACTTTTTGCCCATCGCCTGCCAAAACCCTTCTACAGTATCGCGCCTGTAGCCGAACATACCGTCGAGCTCGCTGTCGGCAAACCATAAGCCATGGAAATTGCGCGTTTCGCACCAGTTGGGCTTGAAATACGCCTTTGGCGAACCGCCCATAATGGAAAAGCCGTCGGCAAAAGTATCGTAGCCCGTGCGCCTGTTTTCCGCGCCGCCGCCTATATCGTAGACCTTGTTCCAGAAATCTGCGTTGCTTCCCTCATATTCGCGCTCCAATATGCGCTTTATGAGGTAGCCGCTGTCGCGCGCGGTGACCCACTCGAGCGGACCGTTGAGCGTAGTATGGAACAGCAGCCCGTCGCTTATGTTTGAAAAAATAATCTTTTCGTATAGCATTGCCGTCTGTCGGAGCACGGCAAAATTTTCAAGACCGCTTTCAAGCACGTACCTTTCGGCTATCATTTTGTGCATTGCGTAGTTATCGAACACGGCGGGAAGAAGTGGGTCGCCCACCCTGCCCCAGGGATGAGCGAGAGTGCGGTTGCCGTATACGGCGACAGTAGACGTGTGAATGAATTTCGCCTGCTTCTTCATAGCCGCTATAGCGTCAGTAAGGCGCATAGTGCCGAGCTGATTGCAAAGATAGCTGGCTTTTGCGCTTTTATCCGAATGCGGCGGAATGACGGCTGCCATATTTATTACGATATCGGCGCCGTCAACAAGTTTTTCGCACGAGGCGGAATCGGAAATCCAACCGCGTATAATTTCAACGCGGTCGCCGCAGCGCAGCTTTATTTCGCGTTCAAGTTTATCGTTTTTGTGTTTGGGCGTAAGCAGAATTTTTATGCGTTCCACAAATGCGAGCTCCATGGTCTGAGCGAATGCCTCGCGCCCCATGCTGCCGCTGACGCCCGTCATTGCAACAATCATATATTATCCTCTCGTAAAAACGCGGTCAAGCGCACGCCGACCGCTTTCTATCATTATAACACCAACACAAATAAATTTGCAAACAAACTCATACGGCAAAATTTGCTGCAAAAAATAAGCATAAACATAAAGCACGGCGGCAAACATGAACATTTGCCGCCGTGCCTGTATGCACATACGAAAACATATTGAGTATTCCGCATTTTCCGCAAAATAAAACTCTGACCGCACCAACGGGAAATAAATCAACCGAATCTGCCGTTGATGTAATCGTCAGTCTTTTTATTCTTGGGATGAGCCCACAGTTCCTTTGTGTCGCCCATTTCAACCATCTCGCCGAGAAGGAAGTACGCAGTTTTGTCTGCAATTCTGAACGCCTGCTGCATGTTATGCGTAACCATTACTATGGTAACCCTGTTTTTGAGCTCTGCGCAGAGTTCCTCTATCTTGCCCGTGGAAATGGGGTCGAGCGCGGAAGTAGGTTCGTCCATCAGAAGTATCTGGGGTTCTACGGCGAGGGCGCGCGCAATGCAGAGCCTTTGCTGCTGTCCGCCGGAAAGTCCGAGGGCTGATTTGCCGAGGCGGTCCTTGAGTTCGTCCCACATGGCGGCGCCGCGGAGCGACGTTTCGACTATTCCGTCGAGAACGGACTTGGAGCGTATGCCGAACGTGCGGGGACCGTAAGCGATGTTATCGTAGACGCTCATCGCAAGGGGATTGGGGCGCTGGAACACCATGCCCACATTTTTTCTGAGGCGGGCAAGGTCTGTCTTTCTGTCGTAAATATTCGTATCGCCGATATAAATTTCGCCCGTGATTTTGCAACCTTCGACGAGGTCGTTCATTCTGTTGAGCGACTTTATGAGCGTCGATTTGCCGCAGCCCGAAGGGCCTATAAACGCCGTAATCTTCTTTTCGGGAATTTCCATGTTGATGCTCTTAAGCGCCTGGAAACTGCCGTAAAAAAGATTCATGTTTTTTATCTTAATGGCTATGCCGTCCGTGATGCTGAAGTTTTCGACCTTTTTGCTTTTTATGCTTTTTGAGCCGCTTGCGGCATCATCCTCAACTTCTGCCGTGACCGTTCCGCCATCTGCCTTATTCTTTTTAAACAACATTATAACACCTTTTTTTACTCTTCTTTTTATTTTTTACTCTTCGGATACTTCTGCCTTGCCTGAGGCGGATTCTTCTTCGCCTGTCTTCTCTCTCTTTTTCAATGTAGCCACAAATGATTTCCAGCCATTTTTTATTGCAAGGATGGGATGAGGTTTGCCCTTGTCCTTATCGCCCAGCCTTTCCACAAGCGTTACAAGGAGGTTAAGAATAATGACTATCACAAGCAGCACAACGGAAGTTGCGTAGCACTCGTCCACATACAGACCTTCGCCCATGAACGCCCACATGAATACTGCGAAGCTTGAACCTGAATCGAGGTAGCTGCCGGGCATATACACAACCGAACCGGCGGTGAATATAAGCGCCGCACTTTCGGATACAATTCGGCCTATGGAAAGTATTATGGAAGTCACGATACCCGCTATTGCCGAGGGAAGCACCACAAGGAATATGGTTCTGAATTTGCCCGCGCCGAGCGCATAAGAAGCTTCGCGCATGGAATCGGGCACTTCGGAAAGCGACTGCTCCACCGACCTTATTATGGTAGGCAGAATCATGAGCGCGAGCACTATGCCGCCCGCTAAAAGCGAGTACTTCTTCATGGGTATTACGAGGAAGACATAGCCGAAAAGGCCGAATACTATAGAGGGAATGCCCGAAAGCGTATCAACGAAAAGGCGGACAATTTTTACGAATATACTGTTCTTTTTAGCGTATTCGTTGAGGTATACTGCCGCACCTATGCCTAAAGGCAGCGCTATCAGCAGCGCAAGGCCTATAAGCATTCCCGTGGAGACAAATGCGGGCGCGAGCGTTGCGCCGGAGTTGCCGCTCTTGCCGAAAAGGAAGTTAAGCGACAAATGAGGCAAACCTTTTACGAGCATGAAAATTACTATGCCGAGCATAACCGCTGCAACGATTATAGCAAGTGCATATGAGATTACCCACAGTATATCCTGTACGCTGCCCGTCTTGCGGTAGCTTAAAGAACTTTTTATGGTATCGCCTTCGCCTTTTACCCTGCGGGTGAAGTATTTGTTGCCCGCCATGGTATTGCGCCTTACGAGAAGCAGTATGCAGTTGAGTATGAGAATAAACAACAGCAGTATAAAGCCAAGCGATATTAAAATATTGCGGGCGTCTGCGGAAGCATAGCTCCACTGCTGGACTATGGTAGAGGTGAGCGTGGCGAAACCCTGGAAAAGACCGTCGGGATAGTAGTTGACGGAGTTGCCGATTATCATCTGCACGGCCATAGTTTCGCCTACAGCCCTGCCCACGCCGAGAATGAGCGCGGCTATTATGCCTTTTTTAGCCGCGGGAACGCAGACTTTGAACACGGCCTGGTTTTTGCTGCAGCCGAGGGCGAGCGCGCCTTCATAATAGTTGGAAGGCACAGCCTCGAGGCTGTTTCGCGCAATGGACGCAACCGTGGGAATAAGCATTATTGAAAGAACCAGAGTACCGGCAAGCAGACCGTAGCCGCTGGATACGCCGAAAACGTTCTTTAATGCGGGAACTATTACCATCATGCCGAAGAAGCCGTACACGATTGAGGGTATGCCTGCAAGCAGGTTTATTATCTGATTATAAACGCCCTTAAGTTTTTTGGGGCAGTAATATGCCATGAATATGGCTACGAATACGGCTATAGTGCCGCCGATGAGCACCGAACAAAGCGTTAAAACTATGGTACCCACAACCATGGGGAATGCGCCGTACTGACCGTCGCTGTAGGAGTCGCCGAGATCCCACGTCGTGCCGAATAATATTTTAAAGAAGCCAATTTCCCTGAACGGTTCTATACTGGTGTACAGGAGGAAAAATACTATGCCGAATACCGCCACTATAGATACAGCCGCAAACAGAACGAATACAGCCCTTATTATATTTTCCTTGCTGAACGCCTTTTCAAGGTTATCCCTCGAAAAGGCGTTCGCAAGGCTTTTTTTGATGTTTACTTTGTGCATAATTTTAATTTATCCTGTAAAAAAAGCCTTGGAAGTTTACTTTGAAATTTCTAAGATGCTTTACGCTATGGATATATAGCCTTCCTTAACGGCTATTGCCTGACCTTCGTCGCTGAGAATGAAGTCGAGGAATGCCTGAGCTTCTTCGCTGAGACCTGCAGCCGTGTTGTAAACTATGTTGAAGTTCCTCTGAAGGGCGTAGCTCTTGTTGGATACGTTTTCTGCCGTAGCTTCAACGTTTTCGAAGGTAAGGACTTTGCAGGACTTGGTTTTAGCTTCTTCGATAGAGCCCATGGAGATGTAACCTATCGTGTTGCCCTTGCTGTCAGACTGTATAGCCGTCATGACGTTGCCTGTCGAGCTCTGGGTAGTAATTGCGGAAGCGAGAGTTGCAACAGATTCAAGCTTGTTGCCATCGGCGTCCTTTATAAGGCTGTCGAATGCGTCGCGGGTGCCGGAGCCGTCTTCACGGGTGATGCCTGAGGTTATCGCGGACTGGATAGCCGTGCCGTTTGCATAGAGGGCGTAAAGTTCTGCGCTGGTTACGTTGGTAACGGTGGTGTTTGCAACGTTGGTTATGAGTGCAACGCCGTCGATAGCTATCTTAACGGCGGTAACGCCCGATTCGCTGTCCTTGAGGTCGCGGGATGCCATGCCGAAATCGTTGAGTCCGTTCTTCGCGTCGGAAATGCCCGTGCCTGAGTCTGACTGCTGTACGCGGATTGTTATATCGTCATGCTCTTCTTCGTAAGCTGCAGCAAGTTTCTGCATAAGAGGGGTAACCGACGAAGAGCCCGTAATGTTGAGGGTAGTTCCGCTGCCGCCGCAACCTGCAAACGCTGCGACAGATCCTGTAAGTGCGGCGCACGCCGCTGCTACTGCAAATACTTTTGCAAATTTCTTCATACTTGTTCTTTTAACTCCTTGATTTAAAAGATATTTTTTATTTCTTTTCCTTTCGACGGTTAAATGATAACAAACAGTTGTAAAAAACTATTACACTCACTTGTAATAATTTTGTAACAAATAAAGGTTATTTTTATTATTTTTTGCCGCATTGTAAAAAAGACGTTAAATTTTTTTATAAGCGCGGGGGCGCATATATTCTGACTGTAATTCATTGTTTATTTTGAGTAACAAGAAGTGCGATTATACAAGTACGCGCGCACATATGCGTGCGCGCGTACTTAAAATAAAATTTAAAATAATCAAAGGACATATGACTGAAAGCAAAACCGTTGAAAATATGTTTCCCCGCCCCTCCTCCCCCCTTTTATATGCGCTTTAAGGCAAATTTTTTATACGGCATATATATGCTCAGGCACGTGCTGATTGCGGCATATGTACCGTTCAATTATTATTTTGAGCGCATATGCCTTTTTATGCAGACGACAATATTTTCCGCAATCCGACGCGCTTTTACATCGCGCAAGCCATGCTTCCCTCCTTCTGAAAAAGACGGCAAAAAAACGCCCCGCCGTAATTTGAGCGGAGCGCTTTTTTAAGATTTTATAAAAATGCAATTAAATTTTCAAAGTCTGAAAATTGATTATTTTTTAAAATTTTACCGTAAATACAGAGCCTTCGCCCTCCTTGCTTTTTACGGATATGCGCCAGCCCTCGCGCTGGCATATTTTTTTGACCATTGCAAGCCCGAGTCCGAAACCGCCGTTTTTGCCGCTGTGCGATTTGTCCACGGTAAAGAATCTGCTGAATACTTTATTGAGATTTTCTTCAGAAATGCCTATGCCGGTATCTGCGACCTCGAAATGGTCTATATCGAGCGTGACGGTGACGCTGCCGCCCTCTTTGTTGTAGCGTATGGCGTTGCGTATAAGGTTGCCGACCATCTCGCTCATGCGTTCGTGCGTGCTCTGGACTATAACGTTATCCGAAATTTTGTCGATAAGCGTTACCTTGCGCTTGTCTGCTTCCGGTTTAACGACGGCGAGCATCTCTTTGGCGAGTTTTGAAAGGTCCACGTCGCACGCGGGAACGTCGCTGTTATCTATTTCGTTGTAGTTTATTATGCAGGCGATAAGGTTTGTAAGGCGCTCGCTCTGCTTTAAAATGGTTTTGTATGCCGCGTCCTGCTGGTCTTTATTCATCATGCCCGAAGCGAGAAGCTCGGCATAGCCCCTTATGGAGGTGAGCGGCGTGTTCATCTCGTGCGTGATGTTGGATATGAACTCGTTTTTGGAGTTCTGTGCCTTTTCAACCAGCTCTTTTTCTTCCTTGATTTCGTTCATCTTTCTTTCAATGTCCTTGTTGCGGTCATCGAGTATTTCAGCGAGCGGCTGAAGCTCTTTGAATCGCGTGTTTATGCGGTCGGAAAGCGCGGCCTGGCGCGTAAGGTTTTCCACAGGCCTTAAAATGAAATAGGTGGCCACATATGTAAAAATCACGCACGCGAAAAGGTCGATTATGAGGTAGATTATCACCGTTGGAAGAGTGTCTGCAAACATAGCCCATTCGCTTGCCACGGGCACGGCAATGCGCACCATATAATAGTCCGCACCTGCCGCGGCTGCGTCCGCCTGATTACCCTGCGCAACGCTTGTGGCAGACTGACTGTAAGAGAATCTGCGGCAGTAATAGACGTAGTCTATGCCGACGGTAGCGCTGCGCCTTACGGCATATCCTTCGCCGTCCTTTACGGCGTTTTTTACTTCCTCGCGCCCGAGATGATTTTCCGTTATCTCGGCTGCCGCGCTGTCAGCCAGCACCGAGCCGTCTTCCGCAATAAACGTTATGCGCGCGCCGTCAAGCTTTTGCGAAAAGGCGTCCGCAGCGTCGGCGTCGAGCGCATAATAGCTTTCGTCGAAAGCGTTCATGTATACGGAGAGAGTGCCCCTCATTCCGTCCACAGACGAATCGTAATACAGTTCCGCGGAGACGAACGAATAGGCGAGAATGCCCGCAAACGTTATCAGCACGGAAATACAGAGTATTCTTAATTTCATAACATTAACGCAAAGCGCCGCCGCTACCGCACTTTTAAAGCGCAAGGCGCGGCAGCGCCCCTATTTTTTTATATTCAGCCGCACATATGCGCCGTTCAACGCTTCTGCGGCAGGTTATACGCTAAGCCTGTAACCTACGCCGAAAACTGTTTCGAGGTTGGTTATGCCGAGCTTTCTGAGGCGGGAAATATGGTTGTCCAGCGTGCGCGTTTCGCCCTGTTCATAGCCCCATACTTCAAGGAGAATGACATCCCTTGAAAGCACCTTGCCGGGGTGCTGCATGAAGTACTTCAAAAGCTCGAACTCCTTTTTGTTGAGCTCCAGGCGCTGACCGTCAAGCGTGACTTCCATTGTTTCGCAGTTTAATGAAAGGTTGCCTATTGTTATCGCGTCCGACTTCTTTTTGCGGCGGAGAGCGGCATTCACGCGCGCCGTAAGCTCCAGTACGGAAAAAGGTTTAGCCACATAGTCGTCAGCGCCGAGGTTGAGTCCGTTGACCTTGTCCTCCTCCTTTGAAAGCGCGGACAGCATTATGCAGGATACCGAAGGATAGCGCGCCTTTACCGCACGCAGGACGTCAAGCCCGCTGCCGTCGGGAAGCATTATATCCAGAAGCGCGACGTCGGGCTGCGACTTTTCCAGCGCGGCGTTGAAATCCTTTATGTTTGAAAACGCTTCAAAATTAATTCCGTTCATTTCAAGCGCGACCCTTATGAGTCCGCTTATGCTTGCGTCGTCTTCGAGCGCAAAAACCTTTCCGTTCATTTTTATATCCTCCGCCGTTCGGCGCGACAGAACGTCAGGCCACCTCCTCCACCGAATGAGCCATAATGCTTAAGTGGTCGCCCACCCTTTCCAGATTGGAAATGAGGCTTACGAAAAGGCTGTTGTTTTCCGCATTGCATTCGCCGCGTATCATGCGCTGAATGTGCTCGTCGATAAGCCTCTTCTTGGTGGAATCTATCTCCTGCTCTATCTCGTCAGACTGTTTTATTTTTACTATATTGTTGTTTTCTACTATGTCGACAACGAGCTCGTACTGCTCGTTTATCATGCCCATGAGCCTGCTTATGTCGCGCTTTACGGTATCGGAGAATATTACGGTCTCCTCTATCGATTTTACGGTATAGCCGGTGATGTTGTTTGCTATATCCGCAATGCGCACGATATCTATGTTGTCCTTATGGAGCGTATTTACAAGTTTTTCGTCCGAAAGGGAAATATCCTTTGCGGAGACTTCTATAAGATAATCGGTAATTTCCTTGGAAAGGTTGTTTACCTTTTCAACGTCCTGCTTTACGCCTTCAATCTTGTCGTCGTCCCTCATCAGGAGAGATTCAACCGCCGCGTTGAGGCTTTTTACCGCAATGCCCGCGATATACGTCGTCTGCTTTACGAGCTGACCTATGGCAAGCGAGGGCGTAAGGAGAAGCCTTTTATCCATAAAGCCTTCGTTTTCGGTATTCTTTCTCTTCTTCTTGCCGTCGGGAATTATTATTTCGGTAAGCTTTACAAGGTACTTGATAAAAGGCAGGTAAAGCGCCGTGCAGATTACGTTGAACGCCGTATGGAAGAATGTTATGCACGTAGTGGGATTATTGAACCACTTCATGAGCACGTCTTCGTAGAAGCCGCTGAAGCCCCATATGAACGGAAAGAAAATAATCGTGCCTATCACGTTGAAAAGCAGGTGATAAAGGCATGCGCGCTTCGCGTTGGTGTTTGCGCCCACGGAAGAGATTACCGCCGTTATGCATGTACCTATATTTGTACCCATTACGACGAAAAGTATGCCGTTGCCGCCTCCGCCTACGACAAGACCGGACTGCGCCATTACTATAAGCACGGATGTAACCGCGCTTGAAGACTGCACTACCGCCGTTATGCCCGCGCCTATAAGAAGGAGCAGGATAGGATTTGTAACAGCCTGGAGCGCGTTCTTTACGCCTTCGTTTTCCGCAAAGCCCGCCATCGAACCGGACATTATTTCAAGTCCGACGAAAACGAGGCCGAGCGACGCGACGAGCGTACCCGCGGTGTTTACCTTGTTGTTCTTGGTGACCATCGTCATGACAAGTCCGACAAGCGTTAAAAGCATTGCGTACATCATGACGTTGAACTGGTTGAGCCATACAAGCCAGCCGGTTATCGTGGTACCGATGTTGGCGCCCATAATTACAGCCGCCGCCTGCATGAGCGTCATTACGCCCGCATTTACAAAGCCGACGACCATAACCGTGGTGACAGACGATGACTGAACGATAGCTGTAGCGAGAGCGCCTATGCCGACGCCTGCAAAGCGGTTGCCCGCCGCCTTATTGAAAAGCGCGCGGAGCTTGCTTGCGGACAGCTTTTCAATGCTGTCGCCGAGGAACTTGAAGCCGAGCAAAAAAACGCCCAGCCCGACCAACAAGAGTATTACACTCGAGGCCGGGTCTAATCCTGCAAAATCCATTTAATTTCTCCTTTGATGCTATAACTATTTTATCAGTCAGCTGTAATATAACTTTCACAAACTTGTAATAAATTTGTAAAATTTTTTACAGCAATAGGCGCTACATACTGATTTTTAAGCAATGCTTGTAAAATATTTGTAAAAAAGCGCGCTCCGCATGGCAAAATCTGCGGGGCGCGCTTATTTAAAAGCCTATAAGACCGCCGCGTTAATTCAATGCGCGGCAGTTAATCTTTGCTGTATCCTTTGGGGTTGTTTTTCTGCCAGTTCCACGAAGACGCGCACATTTCATCAATGCCGTACTGCGCTTTCCAGCCGAGGTCTCTTTCCGCCTTGGAAGCGTCTGCATAGCATGCAGCTATGTCGCCGGGGCGGCGGGGCTTTATGACATAAGGTATTGCGTGACCGCAGGCCTTTTCGTACGCGTGAATGACGTCGAGAACGCTGTAGCCTACGCCCGTGCCGAGGTTATAAACGTATACGCCGCTGTCCTTTATGTGACCTATAGCGGCAACGTGACCTTTTGCAAGGTCCACAACGTGTATATAATCGCGCACGCCCGTTCCGTCGGGGGTGGGATAGTCATTGCCGAACACGCCAACTTCCTTGAGCTCGCCTATCGCAACCTTTGCGATATAAGGCGTAAGGTTGTTGGGTATGCCGCGGGGGTCTTCGCCTATAAGTCCGCTTTCGTGCGCGCCTACGGGATTGAAGTACCTTAAAAGCACAACAGTCCACTCCTTATCCGCCTTGTAAACGTCTTCGAGCATTATTTCCTGGAAATATTTGCTCGTGCCGTAAGGATTGGTAGTTCCGCCCGTGCGGCAGGTTTCGTCCAGAGGCAGCCTTTCGGGAGTGCCGTACACAGTCGCCGAAGAAGAGAAAACTATCTTCTTGCAGCCGTGCGAGCGCATTACGTCGAGCAGCACAAGTGTGCCGCCGAGGTTGTTATCGTAATATTCAATGGGCTTTACGCAGCTTTCGCCTACGGCTTTGAGCCCCGCAAAGTGAATTACATAGTCAATTTTATTTTCGGAAAATATTTTTTCCATAGCCGCGCGGTCGCGCACGTCCGCCTCGTAGAAAACGACGTCCTTGCCCGTTATCTTTTTAACGCGCTTAAGACTTTCTTTGCTGGAGTTGGAAAGATTATCCACGACCACGACGCCGTAGCCGTTCTGAAGCAGTTCCACCACGGTGTGGCTGCCGATATATCCGGCGCCGCCCGTAACAAGTATATTTTCCACAGTAGCCTCCTTTATTCTGCCGCGCTCTGTGCCTTACGCGACAATTCAATTATAAAGTATGCGGGCCGATATGTCAACAGATAGACAAAAATCGGGGCAGGCATTCAGGGCGAAAAAACGACAATTTATGTCTGACACATAAAATATATGCGTGCGCGCGGCCGCGCCGCGCGCACGCATATATAAACCAGAAAAAAGAAAGGCAACGCGGAACAGTTTTCGCACGCGCCGCAAAATCTGTTTCCGGGGCGGGCTCCCCCGACAAAAACATCTGAACATGAATGCGCCGCGCGGCCTGAAGCCGCGCGGCTGTATCTGAAAATCAATTTATTCGACAGTAACGCTCTTTGCAAGGTTGCGCGGCTTGTCGGGGTCGCGCCCTAAAATTACCGCCGTGCGGTAGGCTATGAGCTGAAGCGGGATAACCGATACCGCTGGCGAAAGGCAGGCGCTGCACGCGGGAACTTCTATGAAAAATTCGGCGCGTTCCTTTAAGCTGAGCGGCGCACAGCCCTTAAAGCAGACAACCGCCGCGCGCCCTCCGCGCGAGCATATCTGTTCTACGGCGGAAGCCGTTTTTTCGCCGAGCGTTTTATCCGTAATTATCGCCACGGTCAGCGTGCCGCCGTCAATGAGCGCTATCGTGCCGTGCTTGAGCTCGCCGGCGGGATACCCTTCGCCGGGAACGTACGAAACTTCCTTGAGCTTGAGACTGCCCTCGAGAGCCACGGGATAATCCATGCCCCTGCCTATAAAATACACGCCCGAAGAGGACGCGCACGCCCGCGCCACATCCTCCACCCTGCAATCGGTTATGGCGGCGGAGCAGGCTGCGCCGAGCGTTTTGAGCTCCTTGAGCATGCTTTTTAAAGCAGAACTGCTCTGGCAAAGCGAGGCAAACGTAAGCGCGAGGGCTACTATCTGGCCGCAGTAACTTTTGGTGGCAGCCACGCATATTTCAACGCCCGCACGCACGGGAATGACTACATCGGCAACCCCCGTTATGGCGGAATACGCCACGTTTGTTACGGCAATCACGCAGGCGCCCAACCTTTTTGCGGCGCGCGCCGCCTCCACCGTGTCTGCCGTTTCCCCGCTCTGGCTTACGGCGATAAATAACGTACCCGCGCCCGCGGAACTCTTTCTGTAGCGGAATTCACCCGCAGTTTCGGCGCGGACGGGTATTTTTAAAAGTTCTTCTCCGCAGTACGCCGCCGCGAGCGCGCTGTGAAAGGCGGTACCGCAGCCGCATACGACCACATCGGTAAAGCCGCCGCGCTTTTTCTGAATGCGCGCAAGTTTTTCGGCGCAGTTTTCAGAAGTGAACGCCGAAGCGGTGGCCTTGATTGCGGCAGGAATTTCGTTTATTTCCTTTATCATGTAATGAGGAAAGCCGCACAGTCTTGCAGGGCGCGCGGAGACGGGCAGAGTTGAAAATGTAAGGCTTGCCGCCTCGCCCGAAAAATCGCAGAAGGTAATCTTGCCCTCCGCGGCGAAAGCTATCTGTCCGTCCTGCATTACCGCCACGTTTTCGGCAAGGCCGCACAGCGCAGGCATATCGCTTGCGGCAAACAGCGCGCCGCCGCCCGTGCCCACTATTATGGGGTTGCAGTACTTCACGGCGACGAAACCCGAATAATCCTTGCAGAGTATGCACAGCGCAAACGCGCCCCTGAGACGGCGGACCGTGCTCAGCACCGCCTCTTTAAGATCGCCGCGGTAGTATTTGTTCAGAAGGTGAACGACAACTTCGCTGTCTGTCTGGGAAAAGAAAGTGCACCCTTCGTCCGCGAGCTCTTTTTTAAGCTCGGCATAGTTTTCGATTATGCCGTTATGTACCACAGAAAACGCGCCCGCGGTGTGCGGGTGGGCGTTGGCGTCCGAAGGTCTGCCGTGCGTCGCCCAGCGGGTATGGCCTATGCCCGTAGTTCCGCCGAGTTCCTCTATGGCAGGCAGGAGTGCCGCCACTCTGCCCTTTCTTTTTACAGTTATTATTCCGCCGCAGTCAAGCACGGCTATGCCGGCAGAATCGTAGCCGCGGTACTCAAGATCTTCAAGACCGCGGTAAAGCGTTTTCGCCGCGCATTTTACGCCCGTGCAACCTATAATTCCGCACATTAAATCAGATTACCCCCTGTATATCCCTTAAATACCGCGCTATTTCAGTCACGCACTGCGCGCAGTTTCCGCCTTCGGCCATAATGCGCACCACCGGCTCCGTGCCGGAAGGACGCACGTTGACGCGCACGCATTCGGCTCTTTCGGCGGCAGACTTTGAAAACTTTTCAAGCGCGCCGCCTTCAAAAAGCCGCTCCTTATCGCGCACCCGCACGGAAAGCTGTGCCTGCGGCAAAGGCGCATATCCCCGCACCAGTTGCGAAAGCGGAACGCCGCGCTCCGCCGCGGCTTCAAGTATTTTTATTGCCGTAACCAGCCCGTCGCCTGACGCACCGTACTTGGAAATTATTATGTGACCCGATTTTTCGCCGCCCAAAACCGCGCCCGTTTCGCACATTTTTTTATACACGAACCTGTCGCCCACCTGAGTGACCGCGCACGGCACGCCGCGTGATTCAAGGCTTTTTATAAGTCCCGAATTCGTCATTACAGTGGCTACTATGCCGCAATCATTGAGCTCGCCAAGCGATTTTAATCTGTTTGCGAGAATGTAAAGCTCACCGTCGCCGTCGATGATTTCGCCGCACTCGTCGGCGGCTATGCACCTGTCGGCGTCGCCGTCGAACGCAAAACCGCAGTCAAGCCCGCGCTCTTTTACCATTTCACACAGCCGTTCGGGGCGGGTTGAACCGCTTTCGTTTATGTTTACGCCGTCGGGGTCGCCGCCTATCACGTATGTCCTTGCACCCAGCGCGTCAAATACTGATTTTGCAATCTGCCATGCACTGCCGTTGGCGCAGTCCAGCCCCACTTTAAGCCCTTTGAAAGAGCATACGGAAAGGGATATCAGGTGGCCTATGTACCTGTTCCGCCCGCACACATAGTCGAACGAACTGCCTATATCCTCATCCGAGGCGTATTTCGGTTCCTCCCCTTCGGGCAGTCCGCCGTCAAGGTAATTTTCGAGCAATGCTATCACTTCGTCCCCGAGTTTTTCACCGCCCGGACCTATGAGTTTTATTCCGTTATCTGAAAAAACATTGTGACTTGCCGAAATCATTATTCCGCAGTCGAATCCGTCCGTACGCGTTATGTAAGAAACGGATGCCGTCGTAGTCACGTGCATTATGTACGCGTCCGCTCCCGACGCCGTAAGCCCCGAAACGAGGGAATATTCCAGCATATACGAAGATCTTCTGGTATCTTTGCCGATTACTACCCTGCACCTTTTGCCTGACACGCGGGAAAAATACCAGCCTAAAAACATTCCTATTTTGAAAGCTTTGTCTGCAGTAAGGCTCACTCCCGCCCTGCCGCGGAAACCGTCAGTACCGAAATATCTACCCGTTTTTGTACCTCCCTTCCGCGCCGCGCGGCTTAATGGTTTCGCGGTTTCGGCCTATGCAGAAATCGCACGCGCCGAGGTCTGTCGTCACCGTAGTCCCCGCCGCAACGTATGCGCCGTCGCCTATGTTTACGGGCGCGACTATGTTGCAGTTACTGCCTATAAAGCAGTTATCCCCCACCACCGTCTTAAACTTTTCTCTGCCGTCGTAATTGCAGAAAATAACGCCGCAGCCTATGTTTGCGTTACTGCCGACTTTTGCATCGCCTATGTACGCATGGTGCGCCGCTTTTGTTCCGTCGCCGACGGCAGAGTTCTTGATTTCCACAAAGTCGCCTATGCGGCAGTTTTTACCGACAACGGCGCCGCCGCGTATGTAGCTGTAAGGTCCTACCTTGCTGTTTTCTCCGACCCGCGAATTTTCCACAAAGCTTGCGCGGACGCAGGCGCCGCGGCCTATAAAACTGTCGGCCACGCAACTGAACGGATACACCTCCGCGCCTTCGCAAACGGTTGAAGCTCCGCCTATAAAGCACGGGCCGTAAAGTTTTGCGCCGCGCCAGATTTTTGCCGTACTGCTAACGATAACACCTTCGCCATATACTTCGGCGCCCATTTTTTTAAGAGCGCGGACAGAAAAATGCGCCCCGCGCCCGCTGAATAAATTTTTCATCGGTACATTTAGCATATGCTGAACGCCTGTAAAAAGTGAACAAACTTATTTTTCATCTGCGCAATTTTGCGGCAAAAGTGTTTCTTCAGCCTGAAAAAATCATAAAAAAGGCACAAAAAAAGACCTGCGCCATATTCTGACGCAAGTCCTTTTTACTTACTTTTTTCTTTTCAGCTGCCGATATCGTCGGTATTGAAACTGCCGCCGCCGTACATGCGTTTATAAAGTTCGATATCCTCGTTCGTGACGGGAATATGCTGGACAAAACCCGTGTATTCGTTGGCGCTTACAACGTCTGCGCGCAGAGCGTCGCCGCCCGAGCGTTTGCTTTTGTTTGCGAAAGATTTCTTTTTCATATCCTTATTATGAGCCGAAAAAAAATTTTTATAACCGGGGAATAAAAGCAACTCTCGCTTTGGGTTCCATTGTGCAATGCCTTTTCAGCGAAGAATTCTTGCTCCTGTTTAAATAGCAGCGGGCGCTTCTTGCGAAGCGCCCGCCAACCTTTAATTTAAAACTTTCGATATATGTCCAACAGATTCATTATTTCTTTATAAATATTATCCGCGTTTCTGTAATCACTTGGAGAATTAGAAAGAGTAAACATATACTTATTATCGTGAAAAGTAATCTTATCATGCGGACCAACTTCCACTTTAAACCCGCAATCTTCTAACAGCTTTCTCCTCCTTGTCAGTGATTTTTCGCGTAACGCCTGTTCTATATTTCTAAATATTTCTTTGCCGTGATTGCAAGGATTATTAGCGCATAAAATGTTATCAATTATCTCGTAAGATCGCGTTCCTGCTACAAGCCTCGCTTTAGCCTGAGATAAAACATTTAAGACAAAATCATAGCATTCATCCGCATAAAATTCCTGAATTCCACACTGCAGACGTATCTTTACATCCTGATTATCTTTAGTTCTGTAAGATTCTAATTGTGCAGTTTTACTGTCAAGCTGTTTGGTAAGACTTTCTATTTTTTCTTTTAACCGTTCATTTTCCACATCAAAAGCTGCGACATAATCATCAAACTCTCTTTGAGTATCGCTCGTCACATTAGCTTGCTGCAAAAATCTTTGTTTTGCATTTTCAAGCACGATCTTATCCCATGACCAATCATCCACATTACAATGATTTAATGCCGCCTGCTGTACTGCATACCGCACAGCATCGCCAATAGTTTTTTTGTCGATAAATCCATCTTTTAAATACTCGTTATATGAAATATAGTCACGATATTTTGTACCGGGGAAGTAGACGCCGATAAAACCATTATAAGCATTATTACCATCGCTTAACTGTTTTACTTTTTTAGAAAACTCAATATCAGGTTCAACTAAAACATGGGCAACACCAGCGAGTTTAATGGCTATTGCTTCAGGGTCTACAGCATAGTTAAATGAACAAAATGAATTGTAGCTTAAATATACGACAGGCAAATAAGTTGAACTTTCTCCAAGCATTATTTTTGCGCATTTTTCAATATCGTTTTCATCCGCTAACAGTATAGGCTTATCTGTGATCGGATAAATTCCCGTCTCTGCTACCATATTTTGTTCAAAAAGCAACTTAATTATATGCGGTTTATGCAATTTTGGAAGCTTTGTTGTATAAGACTTGCTTTCGCATGAAAGCTGTATCAAGAATTCATGTGTTTTTTCTATAAACACACAATCGGTTCGCCAGATGGCTTTTTCTTCATAATTCTCAAATCTGACAGCAAAAACCTTATCTTCTTTCACTGATGTATTTAATATTTTAAGCGCTGTATTTGATGAAGTGCTTATGTCAAGTTCTTCTTCAAAGTCATATTTTATTTCTTTTATGTCATAATGGGGACTTTCCATCAACCACTTCTTTATTACATCAAATACAGTCCTGTAATCTATATCCTTTTTTAAAGGTAATTTTGTTGTAAAAACTATCAAGTCATTTTCCTCCTCAGTAAACATTTAAACAAATCTCTTACCGGCAAAATACTCTACGCGTGCCGCAACTGACGCAAATCGCTCGAGCACATCACAAAAAAACAACTACTGTCTGCTGTTTTTTTCGCTGGTAATGCCTCTGAACGACAGCTTTAGTCCTTTCCGTTCCTCTCATCAGTTCACAGGGCATATATAAAGAAAACGAGGCAAACACTGCTGTGCTTGCCTCGTTTTTTGGTGACCCCACCGGGACTCGAACCCGGGTTACCGCCGTGAAAGGGCGATGTCTTAGGCCGCTTGACCATGGGGCCTTGATACCTTGCGGTAGTTCTTTACCGCTCAGCTATGTAAAAACCGCACATACGGTTTTTTCTTGTGTTGGTAGCGACGGGTGGATTCGAACCGCCGACCTGCCGGGTATGAACCGGCCGCTATAGACCAACTAAGCTACGTCGCCATTAAAAGCGTGCGTTTAATGGCGGCCTATGCTACCCGCACGTTAAGCGCACGTTATGCTTTTTGTTAACCGCATCGCTGCGGCAAACTTTTTATATGAACACAGATTTAAACGTGTTTAAACCTGCATCCAGATTGGTTGCGGGGGCAGGATTCGAACCTACGACCTCCGGGTTATGAGCCCGACGAGCTACCTGGCTGCTCTACCCCGCGATGAATTTACAAACTCATTTGTAAAGCTTTATTATTCTATTAAATTAATAAGCGTTTGTCAACCGTTTTTACATCAGCTTTTAAAATTTTTTTAAGATAAATGGCTTATTATTTATTTTTACCCGCACTAAAGCCGCGGTGCGGCAAAATTTGCCGCACCGCGGCCTTAAAATACCTGATACGCTATTGCAAAAGCATTGCCATCATGCTAAAATAACGGTATGAACGTAAACCTTAAAAAATACGCGGGGCTGAAAGTATGCGTTGCCGTATCCGGCGGACGCGACTCCATGGCGCTTCTGCACTACCTGAGCGCCCGCGCCGTACAATATAATATTACGCTGACCGCGCTGAACTGCGACCACCGCATTCGCGGCGAAACTTCCGAGCGCGACAGCGCTTTCGTAGCCGATTACTGCGAAAACGCGGGCATACCCCTTTCGCGCTACGTTGCGGACAGAAAATTCACGGACGAAGGCAGCGCGCGCATGTGGCGGCTTTTTGAATGCTACCTTAAGGAAGCAGAAAATTGCGACTGCATCGCCACCGCCCACCACCTTGGCGACAACGCCGAAACGGTGCTTTTTAATCTTGCGCGCGGCACTTCGCTTGCTGGCATGGAAGGCATATGCGACACGGACATGAGTCAGCTCGCGGGAAAACAATTCAGACTTATACGCCCCTTTATCGCCTGCTCACGTGCGGAAATAGAAGAATACATCACCCAGAACGGCATACCGTACGTAGACGACGAAACCAACTTTGAAGACGATTACACGCGCAACAAAATACGCCACACCGTTCTCCCCGCGCTTGAAGCCGCCGTTCCCGGTGCCGCAAAGGCGATATACCGCTTTTCGCGCCAGGCGGCAGAGGACGAGGAATATTTTGCAAGGCAGATAAAGCCGCTCATCAAGCGCTGCGAACCATACGGGGATTATATTTCACATTGCGAAGAAAAAGTAGTCTTCCGCCGCGCCGCCGCAGAGATAATTGCGCGCTGGCGGGGTGAAAAAGACTATACCACGGAGCACCTTGAAAGGCTTTACTCCCTTCAGTTTGCGGAAAACGGAAAAAAATTTGAATTCCTTAACCTGACCGCTTTCAAGGAAGACGGACGAATCTGCATAACCGACAGCAGACTCCCTTCCGACGATGCCGCTTCGCCGTACGAGGATTTTCTGTGCGGCAAGACCAACCTTTACTGCGGTCAGACTGCGGATATATGCCGCGAGGGCGAAGAGCACAGCCAGCTTGACTACCTTGGCGAATACAATCCCGACATACCTTTCAAAACGCTGTTCTTCGACAAAGCCAAAGTGCCCTTAAACTGCGTGGTACGCTTCATGCAATCGGGCGACAGGTTTACCAAATTCGGCGGCGGGACAAAGAAACTCGGCGACTTTTTCACTGACAAAAAAATTCCGCTGAGGCTGAGAAAGTGCATTCCCCTGCTTTGCGACAGGAGCGACGTTCTTATAATATTCGGGGTGGAAATTTCCGAAAAGGTAAAAACCGACCACGAAACGCAGGAAATTTTATGCGCGATAGGCGCCGATTACAAAAATTTGTAAATTAGCGGCACAATATGCCGAAAATAACGGCGTTATTCGCCGCCATACCGCAAAAAGCACACATACAATAAATTAAAATTAAAGCGCATATATGCCGTGAATATCGGCATACGCGCGGCGGCGCGGATTTTGATTTTCCGCGCCGCCGCGCGTATTTTTATAAACGATTATGAAAATATATGCACTATGTAAATATTTTGTATCAAATTTTTGTTGACATAGGCGCATTGATATCTTAAAATAGATATAATAACCTAATTATATAATGTGGTACTATACAATGCGCCCGCGGATATTCCGCCGCGCAAAGGAGTTTTGGCTATGAAGATGAAAGGAGCGGAAATACTTATCAACTGCCTTTTAGAACAGGGGGTTGACACAATCTTCGGTTATCCCGGCGGCACGGTTCTCGATATATACGACGCGCTGTACCGCAACGGCAAGATAAACCACATACTTACCGCGCACGAGCAGGGCGCCGCGCACGCAGCGGACGGCTATGCGCGCGTAACGGGCAAAACGGGCGTATGCTTTGCCACGAGCGGCCCCGGCGCGACAAATCTTGTAACGGGCATCGCCACGGCGTACATGGATTCCATCCCCATGGTAGCAATCACCGGCAACGTAGGCTTAAGCCTGCTTGGCAGAGATTCGTTCCAGGAGATAGATATCTGCGGCATAACCATGCCCATTACAAAGCACAACTTTATAGTAAAAGACGTAAAAGAGCTTGCAGACGTAATACGCAAAGCCTTTTACCTTGCGGGCAGCGGCAGAAAAGGTCCCGTACTTATAGACATTCTTAAAAACGTGCAGATAGACGAATGCGAATACGAGCCCGCAAAGCCTATAGCGTACAAGCCTCTGCCTGTTAAAAAGGAAAAACTTGCCGCGGCTACAGAAGCAATAAAGGCGAGCAAAAAGCCGCTTATCATTGCAGGCGGCGGCATAATTTCGGCGGACGCTTCTCCCCTTTTGAAGAAGCTTGCCGAAAGCCAGGACTGCCCCGTTGTTTACACCCTTATGGGAAAGGGCTGCATACCCGACAGCGACAAACACTGCCTCGGAATGCTCGGCATGCACGGCACGGTTGCGGCGGCAAAGGCGCTTATGAATGCCGACACCGTAATTGCGCTCGGCACGCGCTTTTCGGACAGGGTTGCGCTCAACCGCGACCTGTTCGCCAAAAACAAGACGGTAATACATATCGATATAGACAACGCCGAAATAGACAAGAACGTGCGCTCCGACATTCACGTTATGGGCGACCTGCACGAAGCGCTTACCACCCTTTTGCCCGAGCTCGGAAAGGCTGACAGGCACGAGTGGCTTGACGAAGTAGACGAATACAAAGCAAACGAAAAACTGAAGAAGGATACCAACTTCCTCGCATATAAAATAATAAGCACGGCAAGCAGACTTGCGCCCAAGGAAATACCCGTAATAACCGACGTAGGCCAGCACCAGATGTGGACGGCGCAGCACTACCACGTGGACAAGCCCCGCCTCTTCTGCTCTTCCGGCGGACTGGGCACAATGGGCTACGGCATGGGCGCGGCGATTGGCGCGTGCTTCGGTTCGGGCAAGCCCGCGGTGCTTGTCACCGGCGACGGCTGCTTCAACATGAATTTAAACGAGCTTTCCACCGCGGTAACCCAGGGCACGCCGATAGTCATTCTTCTCATGGATAACGGCGTTTTAGGCATGGTGCGCCAGTGGCAGAAAATATTCTACGGCAGGCGCTTTTCGCAGACGACGCTGCACAAGAAGACAGACTACGTTAAATTTGCCGAAAGCTTCGGCGCAAAGGGTCTGAAAATAGAGAGCGAAAAGGACGTTGAGCCCGTACTCAAAGAGGCGTTCGCCTATATGGAAAAGGGCGAAGGCCCCGTGCTTGTCGACTGCCGCATCTCTGCGGACGAAAATGTTCTGCCCATGATAAAACCCGGCATGACGTACGACACGCAACTTCTTAAAATGGAGGAAAACTGATATGGCGGAATACAGAAAGGACCCTAAAAAGAACACGATAGCGGCGCTCGTTTCCAACAAAAGCGGCGTCCTCACAAGAATAAGCGGTCTTTTTGCAAGGCGCGGGTACAACATTGAAAGCCTTTCGGTATGCGCCACGGAAGACCCCGAACTTTCGCGCATGACGATAGTTTTGATAGGCGACGAGTACATGCTTTACCAGATGATAAAGCAGATGGACAAGCTTGACGACGTCAAAAAAATAGGCTGCGCCGACGAGCTTGACTGCGTTTACAGGGAACTTCTGCTTGTAAAAGTGCCCGCCACGCCCGAAACGCGCAGTCAGATTGTTGAAGTAAAGGAAATTTACAAGGCGAAAGTTGTAGACCTTTCCGTAGACACAATGATTTTGGAGCTTACCGGCATACCTTCCAAACTCGACGCTTTTTTAAAGGTCATAGAGCCTTACGGCATAATAGAGATGCAGCGCACGGGCGTAACCGTCCTCGCGCGCGGCAGGCATACCCTCAAGGACAGGGAATGCTACGGCGACAATATCTGATTTTTGCTAAGTTTTGTTTTCAAAAACTTTGCGACGGCGGCAGTGCCGCACGTACACGACAGCCAGGCTGCGGCGACCGCCGCAGTTACATTACAGCGGAGTTATTATGAAGAATATATTTTCTGACAGCAACGACATGAGTTCGCAGCGCTCGCTACTGCGCGCGCTCGGCTGGACCGATGACGAAATGAAAAAACCGATAGTCGGAATAATCTGCGCCCAGAGCGAGATTATACCCGGACACACGCACCTTGACGAAGTTGCGAGGGCGGCTTCCGAGGGCGTTATAGCCGCGGGCGGCAAGCCCGTCATCGTGCCCTCAATAGGCGTTTGCGACGGCATTGCAATGGGACACGCGGGAATGAAATATTCCCTCCCTTCGCGCGAAATAATAGCCGACAGCGCGGAGATTTTAATACGCGCGCACGCATTTCAGGCGGCAATTTTTATTGGCAACTGCGACAAGATTATCCCCGGCATGCTGATGGCTGCCGCGAGGGTCAACATCCCCTCAATATTTGTTTCGGGCGGTCCCATGCTCGCGGGACACGTGCGCGGCAAGAAGACCTCCCTTTCCACCATGTTCGAGGAAGTGGGCGCGTACAACGCGGGTAAAATCGACGCGGAAACGCTTAAAGCATTCGAATGCGGCGCGTGCCCCACTTGCGGCTCGTGCTCGGGAATGTTCACGGCAAACTCCATGAACTGCCTCTGCGAAGCTTTGGGCATGGCTCTTCCCGGAAACGGCACAATACCCGCCGTATACTCCGCAAGGCTTGCGCTCGCCAAAGAAGCGGGCGCGGCGGTCATGAACCTGCTTGAAAAGAACATACGCCCGCTGGACATTATGACGGCGGCGGCGTTCAAAAACGCCGAAACAGTAGACATGGCTATAGGCGCTTCCACCAACTCCGTTCTCCACCTTCTGGCGGTAGCCAACGAAGCCGGGCTCAAAGGCAAAGTTTCCATAGACCTAATGAACGAAATTTCTGCAAAAACGCCCAATCTTTGCAGACTTGCGCCCGCAGGCGAGCACTACATAGAAGAGCTCAACGAAGCGGGCGGCATTTCCGCCGTAATGAAGGAACTTCTCGACAACGGTCTTTTGGACGGTTCGGTTATGACCGCGGGCGGCAAAACGCTTGCCGAGACGGTTAAAAACGCCGTCATACGCGACGAGGAGATTATTCACACCGTTGCAAAGCCTTACTCAAAGACGGGCGGACTTGTGATTTTAAAGGGCAACCTTGCACCCGAAGGCTCGGTAGTCAAAAAGTCTGCGGTAGACCCCAAGATGTACAAGCACAGCGGTCCCGCAAAGTGCTTTGACAGCGAGGAAGACGCGATGAAAGCCATATCTTCGGGCAAGATTGTAAAGGGCGATGTTGTGGTAATACGCTATGAAGGTCCCGTAGGCGGTCCCGGCATGCGCGAAATGCTCACCCCCACTTCCGCCATCGTAGGCGCGGGACTGGGCGCAGACTGCGCGCTTATCACCGACGGCAGATTTTCCGGCGCGACGCGCGGCGCGGCGATAGGTCACGTATGCCCCGAAGCGGCGGCGGGCGGACTTATCGGCCTTATAAAAGACGGCGACATCATAGACATTGACATTGAAAACTGCGCAATCAACCTGCGCGTAAGCGAAGAAGAAATTGCAAAGAGGCGCGCCGAGTTCAGGCCGCTCGTAAAGCCCGTGGACGGATACCTTGCGCGCTACCGCGCGAGCGTTACCTCCGCCTCCGAAGGCGCAATTTTCCGCAGATAGTAAAACATGACCGCGCAGCATATAATATAAGGCGCGGGACAGAACAATGCGCGCGCCGCGCTGCAGGCGCGGCGCGCAAAATTACAAAAAGAGAGCAAAATCCGCCTTAAAATACTTAAGGCGCACTAAAATTTTATATATATTGCAAGCATACGAAAATGCGCGGACTGACTCAAATTCAGCCGCGGACAGAATAAAACTGTACTTCCGCCCTTTTCACGCGTTAAAAATTAACCACACAGGGCGCGCGCAAATCTGCGCGGCGCAAGCAAAGAAAGATATATAAAAAGAATGAACAGCCAACGCAAAGGGCTTTTGAGCCGCAATCGTGCGGAGAACATGTTTTTGCGCTTACAGCGCACTAAGGCGGCAGACGCCGCCGATTATCAGGAGTAACCATTTCATATAATGCTTAATTTTAAAAAAACCGCGGTTTTCCGCGCCGCAGCGGACATCGCTGAAATATATATCAATACAACCAATGCCGAGATAAATATCGTAAGCACGGCTGAACCCAATCTTTACATAGAATATTCAAAAAATCTGCGCCCCATAATTTCGGAAACAGACGGAAAAGTTGCATTAAAACAGCGCAAAAGCCTTACTTCTTCCTTCTTGCGCCCCTTTTTCACCGTTTACGTGCCCGAATGCAACGTTCCCGACGTTACTTTAACGGCGGAAAAGTGCAACCTTAAAATCAACGGGGGAATATACAACGACGCCGTGATAAGCGGCAGGGAAATCAGGGCGGAAATAAACTCCGCCGCATTCGAAAACCTTAAAATAAAGGCCGACGAACTGGACGTTTCGGCAGACGGCATACTCGTTAAAAATCTTTCCAGCGCCCTCGCCGCCGACGGCAGAGTGGAAATTGACAAAGCGTTCTGCAAAAAGGCAGAATGCAGAGTCAAAAAAGGCAATATAGGGCTTTGCAACTCCGCCTGCGACTTCGCCGTGCTCAACTCCGAAGAGGGCAACATAGCGGCAAGCATGTTAGGCTGCGAAAGCGAATACACAATAGCGCTCGACGGCGCAGCCGTCAGCGGTAAAGACAATCTTTCCACGAGCGGCAAATCCATAAGGGCGCGCGCGGCAAAAGGCAGCGTAGTGCTCGACTTTTCCAATCCGCCCAGATTCAACGAAGCCGAAGAGCTTGAATACAGGGAAGAAGCGCGCGCGTAAAAACGGCGCGGCGGCAAAAGCCGCAATTAAATTGCGCGACTTAAAATAATTACACGATATCACCCCGCGCTATGTGCGCGGCTTACAATAAGGAGAAATACACTATGCCGATGACTATGTCGCAGAAAATCCTTGCGGCGCACGCAGGACTTAAAGAAGTCAAGGCAGGGCAGCTTATACAGGCCAAGTTAGACCTGGTGCTCGCCAACGACATAACCGGTCCCGTCGCTATCAAGGAGTTTAAAAAAGCAGGCGCGGAAAAGGTTGCAGACAGCGCAAAAGTTGCGCTGGTTATGGACCATTTTGCGCCCAATAAAGATATTAAAAGCGCTCAGCAGTGCAAGCTCTGCCGCGATTTTGCCGCAGAACAGCACCTTGAAAACTTTTTCGACGTCGGAACTATGGGCATAGAACACGCACTCCTCCCCGAGCAGGGGCTCGTCGGTGCGGGCGACCTTGTGATAGGCGCTGACAGCCACACCTGCACTTACGGCGCGCTCGGGGCGTTTTCCACGGGCGTGGGCTCGACCGATATGGCGGCGGGCATGCTCAGCGGCGAGTGCTGGTTCAAAGTGCCCTCCGCAATCAAATTCGTGCTGCGCGGCAAACCCGCGAAAAACGTATGCGGCAAGGACCTCATACTGCACATCATAGGCATGATAGGCGTCGACGGCGCTCTTTACAAATCAATGGAATTTTACGGCGACGGCGTAAGGCACCTTTCCATGGACGACAGGTTTACCGTATGCAATATGGCGATTGAAGCGGGCGCGAAAAACGGCATATTCCCCGTTGACGCGCTTACCCTCGAATACATGAACGGGCGCTTTAAGCGCAGCCCCAAAATTTATATGGCGGATGACGACGCGGAGTACGACGAAGAGTATGAAATAGACCTTTCAGCGCTTAAGCCCACCGTATCTTTCCCCCACCTGCCCGAAAACACAAAAACGCCCGAGGAATGGGGCGATATTAAGATTGACCAGGTAGTTATAGGCAGCTGCACCAACGGCAGAATTTCTGATTTGAGGATTGCCGCAAAAGTCCTTAAAGGCAAAAAAGTTGCAAAGGGCGTGCGCACCATAATTATACCCGCCACCAACGAAGTTTACCTTCAGGCGGTAAAAGAAGGGCTTGTAGAAACGTTCATAAAGGCGGGCGCGATTGTATCCACCCCCACCTGCGGTCCCTGCCTCGGCGGGCATATGGGCATACTTGCCGAAAATGAAAGGTGCGTTTCCACCACAAACCGCAACTTTGTGGGCAGAATGGGACATATAACCAGCGAAGTTTACCTGGCTTCGCCTTACGTAGCCGCGGCAAGCGCCGTTGCGGGCAGACTTGCAACGCCCGAGGAGGTCTGAAATGCTGGTAAAAGGCAAAGTTTTTAAATACGGAAACGACGTCGACACCGACGTAATTATCCCCGCGAGGTACCTCAACACCACTTCCGAGCAAGAGCTTGCAAGCCACTGCATGGAGGACATTGACCCCGATTTCGTAAAAAAAGTCGGCAAGGGCGACATAATAGTCGCTGAAGATAACTTCGGCTGCGGCTCCTCGCGCGAGCACGCGCCGATTGCAATAAAAGCCAGCGGCGTTAGCCTTGTCATTGCCAACAGTTTCGCGCGGATATTTTACCGCAACAGCATAAACATAGGACTTCCCATACTCGAATGCCCCGAAGCTGTTGCCGGAATAAGCGCGGGCGACACCGTCTCCTGCGACCTCGGCGAGGGCATAATTAAAAACGAGACTACTGGCAAGAGCTACAAAGCCGAACCATTCCCCCCGTTCATTCAGGAAATTATAACCGACGGCGGACTTATGGCGCACCTTAAAAAGGTGAAAAACAAGCAATAAAACGAGCTGTTC